>NZ_DASUSQ010000053.1:0-8244 GCF_036375055.1 Umezawaea sp. | reverse complement strand
CGCGCAGGGCCAGGCGCACCAGGCCGATCAGCGCGAGCACGATGGCCATCAGCACGCAGCAGTAGGCGAACGCGTTGCCGAACCGGCCCGCGTCGACCTCGGCGAGGATCTGCGCGGCCATGATCTTGGTGTCGGGCGTCGTCAGGAACACGATCGGCGACAGCGTCGTCATCGACCGCGCGATGGCGAACGTCAACCCCGCCAGCAGCGCGGGCCGGATCAGCGGCAGCGTGATCCGCCGGAACGTCGTCGAGTCGTCCGCCCCCAACGAGGCCGACGCCTCGTCGATCGACGGGTGGATCTGGTGCAGGGAGCCCACCCCCGCCCGGACGGCCGCGGGCAGGCTGCGGACGACCAGCACGACCACGATGCCGACGGCGCCGCCGAGCACCGCCGCGCCGCCGACGAGCGACGGGACGACCGTGACGCCGCCGAGCAGGTTCTCCGAGCGGAACGCCAGCACGAAGCCGATCCCGAGCACGGTGCCGGGCACGGCGACGCCGAGCATCGCGACGAAGTCGAGCACGGGCCCGAACCGCGGCAGCTTCCGGACGACCAGGTAGGCGATCAGCACCCCGAGGAGCCCGGCCAGGGGAGCGGCGACCACCGCCATCACGGTCGTGTCGACCATGGCCTCCGAGCCGATGCCGAAGAGCACGAAGTCGAAGTGCGCCAGCGTGAACGCGTTGTTCACGCCCGGCACGGCGGTGAACGCCCCGAACAGGATGGTGGCGTAGACGAGCACGATCACCAGCGCCACCAGGACCGCCACGCCGTAGGCGCAGAGGGCGACCGGGCCGCGGTAGGTCTGCGGCCTGCCGGTGGGTTTCCCGGTGACGCTGAAGACCTTCCGCCGGTCGATCCAGTACCGCTGGAGCAGGAAAACCAGCACGGCGGGGACCATCAGCGACAGCGAGAACACCGCGCCGGACGCCACGTCGTACTCGCCGGTGATGGCGATGTAGGCCCGCGACGACAGCACCGTGAAGTCGCCGCCGAGCACCAGCGGGTTGGCCAGGTCGGCGGTGGCCTCCACGAACAGCAGCAGGAACCCGCCCGCGAGCCCCGGCAGCAGCATCGGCAGCGTCACGGTGAGGAACACCGTGGCGCGGCCCGCACCGAGGCTGGTCGCGGCCTCGTCCAGCGACGGGTCGAGCCGCTCCAGCATCCCGACCAGGGTCAGGTACACGACGGGGAAGAACGACAGCGCCAGCGCGACCGTCAGCCCGTCCAGGCCGTAGATGTCGTACGGCACCCCGAAGACGCCCTGGCTGATCACGCCGTTGCGGCCGAACAGGACGACCAGCGCGGTGGCGAGGGCGAACGGCGGGCTCACCACCGGCACGATGGCGATCACGTGCAGGACCCGCTTGAACGGCACGTCCAGCCGCGTCCGGACGAACGCGAACAGGAACGCGAGCGCCGTGCCGACCGACGCGACGGACAGGCCGAGCACGACGGTGTTGACGACGACGCCGCGGTTGGCCGACGAGCCGACCAGCGACCCTGCGGCGTCCAGGCCCTCGGGCGAGAACGCGGTGAGCACCACCTGGAACACCGGGAAGAGCAGGCCGACACCGAGCACGGTGGTGACGACGACGAGCGAGATCGCGAGCGCCGGCTTCGAGCGGACGCGGTGGAGCACCGACATGCCGTCCCCCCGCCCTAGTTCGCGGGCGTCGCGGCGACGCCCGCCTCGAACCGCTCGACCAGGCCGTTCCTGGCCGCTCCCGCGGCGGCGACGTCGTAGTCGACGAGCTTCACCGCGATCGGGTCGAACGCCTGGGGCGCGGCGGTGGCGTCGGGCGAGGTCGGGCGCTGGTAGGACTTCACCGACGGGCCGATCTCCTGCGCCGCGGCGCTCGCCGCGTAGTCCACGTACGCCTTGGCCGCGTCCGGGTTCCGCGCGCCCGCGAGGATCCCGACCGCGCCGACCTCGTACCCCGTGCCCTCCTCGGGGAAGGTGACGACCAGCGACGTGGAGCCCTCCTCCTGGTACTTGACGCAGTCGTGCGAGAACAGCACGCCGGTCGCGACCTCGCCGCGCCCGGCCATCTGCCCCGGCGCGCTGCCGCTCTTGCTGTACTGGAGCACGGACCTGCCGAACTCCTGGAAGTACCGGAGCCCGGCCTCCTCGCCGCCCTTGACCCGCACCAGCGTGTAGAGCGCGGTGTAGGCGGTGCCCGACGTCGCCGGGTGCGCGATGGCGACCTGCTTCGCGAACCCCGGCGCCAGCAGGTCGTCCCACGACGTCGGCGCCTCCAGGCCGGCCTTGGCGAGCACGTCGCGGTTGGAGCAGAAGCCGAGGGCACCGATGTACACGCCGGTCCAGTAGCCCGCCGGGTCGCGGTACCTCGCCGGGATCTTCCCGGTGGCGGCGGAGGTGTAGGGCTGGAGCAGCCCCTGTTCCCGCGCGGCCTCGTAGCCGTCCGCCGGGCCGCCGTGCCACACGTCGAACTCGGGGCTGCCCTTCGACGCGCCGAACCGGGCGACGGCCTCGCCGCTCGACAGCCGGACGTGGTTGGCGGGGATGCCGGTCTTCGCGGTGAAACCCGCGGTCATCCGCTGGCACCAGTCCTCGGCCGCGCCGCACGCGACGACGACCCCCTTGCCGGGACCGGACGCCTCGGGAGCGCGCTGGGAGCACGCGGTGGCGGTGGTGGTGAGCGCTAGAGCCGCGAGCACGGCTGTCGTCTTGCGCATCGGACTTCCCCCTGTCGGGATCATCTCCCCGGACGGCGTCGTCGGGGCTGATGAGAACGGTAGGGACCGGGGGAGGGCGGTGGCGTCACCGCGAGGTGATGCTCGGTGATGGTGCGGTTACCAACGCCCTCACGGCAGGAGCCGGTAGCCCGCCCCGCGCACGGTCTCGATGTAGTGCGGGCGGGCGGTGTCGTCGTGCAGCCGCTGCCGCAGCCGGTAGATCCCGGCCTTCACCATGTCCCGCCCGCCGACCCAGTCCTCGGCCTCCCACACCTCGGCGAGCAGCTTCCGCCACGACACCACCTCACCGGGCCGGACCGCCAGCGCGGCGAGCAGCCGCCAGTCCCGGTCGGTCAGCGCCACGGACCGGCCCGCCGCCGTGACCACCCGCGTCCGCGCGTCGATCCGCAGCTCGCCGACGGTCACGGGTCCGGTGGCGCGCGGCGAGGTCCGGCGCAGCAGCGCGTTGACCCGCAGCGCCAGCACGCGCGGCTTGAACGGCTTGGCCACGTAGTCGTCCGCCCCGGCCTCCAGGCCCTCGATCACCTGGTCGTCGTCGGACCGGGCCGTCAGCACCAGGACCGGCAGAGCCCCCGCCGCCCTGATCTCCCGGCACAGCGAGATCCCGTCCAGACCGGGCAGCCCGACGTCGAGCACCGCGATGTCGACCCCGCCCGCCAGCCAGGCCTCGCGGGCCCGCAGGCCGTCGTGGACCGTGCGGACCCGCAGGCCCTCGGTCTCCAGGATGAACGCCACCATGTCGGCCATCTGCGGCTCGTCCTCGGCGAGCAGGGCGAGCGGGGCGTCGTCGGTCACGGTGTCCTCCGGTGCGGCAGCCGCAGCATGATGGTGGTGCCGCGGCGCGGCGACGTGTCGACCAGCAGCCTGCCGCCGTGCAGCAGCGCGATCTGCCGGGTCAGCACCAGACCAAGCCCGGTCCCGTCGGCCAGCGGCGAGCCGGAGACGAACGGCCGGAACAGCTTCTCCCGCGCCCGCGGTGTCATGCCCGCCCCGTCGTCGGTGACGCTGATGACCGCCGAGTCGTCGTTGCTGATCACCCGCAGCACGACCATGCCCCCGTTCGCGGTGAACCGCATCGCGTTCGTGCTCAGGTTGACGATGGCGCGGGTGATCAGCCGCTCGTCCGCGGTGACCACCGGCGGGAGCCGGGGCAGGTCGACGGTGATGCGCTGGTCGCGCTGCTCCGCCAGCGGCCGGAGCCCGCGGACCGCGTCCGCGACGACCCGGTTCAGGTCGACCTCCGCGAGCCGCGCGGCGAACACCCCGGCCTCGATCCTGGCCTGCACCAGCAGGTCCTCGGCGATGGCGATGGTCTGGTCGGTCTGGTCGGAGATCGTCGTGAGGAACCGCCGCTGCCGCTCGTTGACCTCGCCGGGGGTGCCCTGGAGCAGCAGGTCGGCGGCGACCTTCACCATCGCCAGCGGCGTCCGGACGTCGTGGCTCACCGCCGCGACCAGGTCGGCGCGGGCGGTGGCCGTCCGGCGGACCTCGTCCAGCTCACCCGCCAGCGCGGCGGCCCTGCGGTCGGACTCCCGCAGGGCCAGCGCCGCCACGGCCGTGGGCAGCAGCACCGCCGCCACGGCCCAGAACGGGCCGACCAGACCGGTGAGCACGGGCCCGGACAGCGCGGCGCACCCCACCGCGACGATCCAGGTCCACTTGGTCACCGGGCCATCATGGACACCCGCGGCGCGCGACGACCACGTTTCGCACCGGAGTGGAGTACCGGGTTCAGACGAACATGTTGCCGGTCGCGATCTTCGGCCGCCCCAGGACGACCGGAGCGCCCACCTCGGCCGCCCGGTACACCTCCACCGTCCCGGCCGCGATCTTCGTCCAGTCGAAGTCCGTCGCCAGCCGCGCCTTCGCCGCCCGAGCCCGGCGCACCGCACCGGGCCGGTCCGCCAGCACCGACCGCACCGCCACCCCGAGCCCGTCCACGTCGCCCGGCGCGAACGACAGACCGGTGTCCCCGTCCCGCACGACCTCGCCCAGCCCGCCCGCCGTCGACGCCACCAGCGGCGTCCCGGCGGCGGCGGCTTCCAGCGCCACGATCCCGAACGGCTCGTACCTGCTGGGCAGCACCACGGCGTCGGCCGCGGCGAGCACCGCCGTCAGCTCCCGGTCGGACAGGTGGCCCACGAAGTCCACCGCCCGCCGCACCTTGTGCTTGCGCGCCTGCTCCACGAGCCAGTCGGCGTGGCTGCCCTCGCCCGCGACGACGAGCCGGGTCCCCCGGTGGGCGCGGCGGACGCGGGGGAGCGCGGCCAGCAGGTCCTGCACGCCCTTCTCCCACTCCAGGCGGCCGAAGAACAGCAGCAGCGGGTCGCCGTTCGGGCTGTACCTCTCCCGCGCCGCGAGGACGTCGGCGGGCTTGACCCGCCAGCGGCGGGGCTCGATCCCGTTGTGCAGCACGGTGATCCCGCCCCGGTCGACGTCGAACAGGTGCGCCACCTCGGTGCGCATGGCGTCCGAGCAGGTGATCAGCGAGTCGGCCCGGTTCGCCAGCCACCACTCGACGGAGTGCACCTGCTGGTTCAACGTCTGCGACAGCCACCCGCTGTGCCGCCCGGCCTCCGTGGCGTGCACGGTCGCGACCAGCGGCACCTCCGCCGCCTCGGCCAGCGCGACGGCCGGGTGCGTCACCAGCCAGTCGTGCGCGTGCACGACGTCGGGCCGCCACCCGCGCAGCAGCGCCAGGCCCGCGCGGGTCATCGCGTGCCCCATCCCCAGCGTCCACGCCACCAGGTCGCGTTCGAACACCAGGTGCGCGGGGTCCTCGGCGACCCGGATCAGCCGCACGCCCTCGGACACCTCGTCCGTCGTGGGGTGGGTGATCGCGTCGCTGCCGGACGGCTGGCGGCACAGCACCACGACGTCGTGGCCCTGCGCGCCGAGCTGCGTCGCGACCGCGTGGACGTGCCTGCCGAGCCCGCCCACGACGACCGGCGGGTATTCCCAGGACAACATCAGCACGCGCATGAGACATCCTCGCACTTCGTGCCCGTCGTCAGTCCCCTGGCGTCGAGGTGGCCGAACGGACCGTCGAGCAGGCGCAGTTCCGCCGCGCGGGCGGTGTCCCCGCGCCGGGTCACGAGTTCGCGGAACCGCTCCGCGTGCACCTTCGCCCGGTAGCGGGCGTAGTCGGCCGCGGAGTTCTTGGTGATCATGAAAGCCCAGTCGCTGGACAGCGACAGCAGCGCCTCCCGCACGGCCTGGTCCAGCACCGGGTCGCGCACCGCGCCGTCGAGGTCCAGCGCCAGCAGTTCGCGCTGCACCTCGGAGTTGCCGTGCACGACGTCGGACACCTGCGGCCCGGCCCACGTGCCCCAGTCCTTGCCCGCGCCCCACGACGACGGCGGCAGGTCGACCCGCCCGCCCAGGTGCCCGGCCTCCAGCGCCCCGCGCAGCGTCGTCACGCGCACGCCCGCGAGCGGCAGCGCCCGCAGCACGGCCTCCAGCCACGCCGGACCCTCGTGCCACCAGTGCCCGTACAGCTCGGTGTCGTACGCGGCCACGACGAGGCCGGGCCGCCCGTGCCGCTGCCTCAGGTCCCGCAACCGCCGCACGACCGCGTCCACGAAGTCCTCGGCGTGCCGCCGCACCACCGGGACGGCCGCCGCGGGCTCGTAGGGCCGCTTGTCCTCGGGCGCGACGTCCACGCCGGTCACCCGCGACGGCTTGAGGCCGGTCGGGTGGTCGTAGGTGTGGAAGTCGCGGTACGCCGGGTCGCCGGGGTAGCCCACCTGCGGCGACCACACCCGGTAGGACACCTCCAGGTCGCGGCCGAAGCAGACGACGTCGGAGTCGCCGACGGTCCGCGCGGCGGAGGTGTCGCCGTTCAGCGACGGGCCGTCGACCACGAACCGCCGCACGCCCGCCGCCGCGTAGCCGGTCTCCATGCCGGGCGCGTAGCCGCACTCCGGGGCCCAGATCCCCTCGGGCGTCGAGCCGATCCGCAGCGCCGTGTCCTCCAGCCCGGTGCGCAGCGCGAACGCGCGCAGCCGGGGGTCGAGCAGCGGCTGGAACGGGTGCGTCGCCGGACCGCCGAGCAGCTCGACCACGCCGGAGTCGACCAGCGGGCGCAGCACCGGCGAGAACCCGTGCCGCCAGCGCGTCTCGAACCTCTCCAGCGCCCACGCTGACCGCTGGTGCTCGTACGAGCTGAGGTCCGCCAGCCGCCGCCCCGCGTAGTGGGCCCTCAGCTGCCAGTTGCCCAGCCAGTCGTGCACGCCGCGCAGGCTGTACGGGTCGTCGAGCTGCGCGGCCAGCACCGGCGTGACGCCGAGCGTGAGCACGTCCCGGCGCCCCTCCGCGGCGAACCGCTCCAGCAGGTCCACCACGGGCAGGTAGGAGTGGGCCCACGCCTGGTACAGCCACTCCTCGCCGACCGGCCACCCGCCCTGGTGCGCGAGCCACGGCAGGTGGCTGTGCAGCACGAGGCAGAACGTGCCCTCGTCGGTCATGCGCGGACCGCCACGGCCACCAGGTCCAGGCTGGTGTCCAGGTCGTCGGCGGTGAGGTCGAAGTCCTCGCTGCGCACGGAGGTCACGGCGGCCAGCAGCTCGGGCGACCACCCGCCGCCGGACAGCACCACGTCCACCTGGGCCTGGATGATCGAGCCACCGAGCGCGGCGTCCAGGCCGAGCAGCCTCGGCCCGTGCCGCAGCCCGGTGAGCGCCTCGACCCGCAGGCCGGGCACGTCCAGCAGCTCGTGCAGCTCGTCGGGCGCGAGTTCCCTGGTGTGGAACGGGTTGTGCGGCTTGTCGAGCCCCGGCGAGAACGTCAGCCGGTTCGGCGTGGTCATCAGCAGCCTGCCGCCGGGGCGCAGCACCCGCACGCACTCGGCGACGAACTCCTCCTGGTTCCACAGGTGTTCGATCACCTGGAGGTTCGCCACCACGTCCACGCTCCCGGTGCGCAGGGGCAGCGACGCCAGGTTGCCGCGCACCACGGCCAGCTCCGGGTAGGCGGCGCCGACGTGCGCGGCGGTGAACGCGTCGTAGTCCAGCGCGACGACCCGCGCGGCGCGTTCGGCGATCAGCTTCGCGCCGTAGCCCTCGCCGCAGCCCGCCTCCAGCACGACCGCGTCCGCGCAGTGGCGCAGCAGGTCGAGGTAGGCCGCCTCGTGCCTGCGGAACCAGTAGTTCTCGTGGCTAACTCCTGGAAGCGTACGCTCGCCGGTCAGTGGCAGGCAAGGTACTTCACCTGCTGTTACGTCGGTCATCTCGATCGACTCCTTGCCGTCGGGCGTTCCGCACATCGTTGCTTGCCACGAGAACTTCGCCGTACGCTAGCACTGTGAATCTGCTGGTCGACTGGGTGGACGAGTGGGCTCTGGAATTGCGGGCCGGAACGGTATCGGAAAAGACCGTCGAGGTGTACGTCCGGGCCGTCAGGCAGTTCGTCGGATGGCTGGGGCGGGCGTACCCGGAGGTGACCACGCCTGGTCAGATCACGCCGAAGACGTGCGCCGCGTGGATGCGGGCACGACGTGAGGACGGCAGGGCCGAGGCCACG
>NZ_DASUSQ010000052.1:0-5689 GCF_036375055.1 Umezawaea sp. | reverse complement strand
CCCTTGGTCGGGCTACTTGTCATGGGTGCGCTGTTTGCCGCATGAGCAGTGTGACCACGTCCTTGAGGCTTCCTCGTTGTTGGAAGGCCCGTCTTTGGCGGGCTGCGCCTGAGCCGTCCAGGAGGATCCTGTCCGCCGCGTCTGTCACCAGGTCGTAGTCGCCTGCTGCTTCCAGGGCTGGGCGGACCCATTCGACCAGGGCTTGGACCTGTTTGGACGCTTGCACGAGGCTGCCGGTGCGGAGGTCCACGTTCGTTCCCTCCACGCCGTCCCGTGCCGCTCGCCACATCGCCGCTCGGAGGACGTGGGGTGCCACGTCCAGCGCTGGTGCCCGCGCGCTCAGCGCCATGACCGCCACGCCCCTGGTGAGGGCGGCTATCAGGACCGCTTCGTCGACCGTGGCGGCCACGTCGCAGACGCGCAGTTCCACCGTCGGGTGGTTCGCGGACAGTCTCACGTCCCAGTAGACGGTGGCCGGGTCCATTGCGGCGCCGCTGTCCAGCAGGTTCCGCCTCGCCACGTGGTATTCCTCGGCGGAGCTGAAGTGCGGCGGTGCTCCCGCCGAGGGCCACGGGCTCCAGGAGAGGTAGCGCCAGGACGAGTAGCCGGTGTCGCGGCCGTCCGCGAACGGGGAGTTGGCGCTCAGCGCCAGCAGGACCGGTAGCCACGGGCGCAGGTGGTTGCTGATCAGCACACCGGCGTCGTCGTCCGGGATTCCCACGTGGACGTGGCAACCGCAGATGGTGAGGTCCTGGACCAGGCGCCCGTACTCGACCTCCATCCGCCGGTAGCGGGGGTCGTTCGTGAGCGGAACGGGTTTCACGTCGCCCAGCACCGGGGTGCCGGTGGCGACGATGCGGGTTCCGTGCGCCGCCGCCATCGTGCCCAGGACCGATCGGGTGGTGGTGAGCGAGGCGCGGACCTCGCTCATCGAGCGGCACACCGGTGTGGCGCTCTCGACCTGGAACTGGGTCAGTTCAGCCTGGAGGTCGTGCGGTGAATCGGCCGCCAGCACGTCGGGCGCCAGTGGTACGACGACCCCCGTCACCGCGTCCACCAGCAGGAACTCCTCCTCGACGCCTACGGTGAGGGCCTTGTCGAAGAGTGTCCGCGGACGGGGCAGTTGGCTGGCTTCGGTCGTGCTCACAGTGGCTCCCAGTGCTCAGGGTAGTCCGATCAATGCTATGAGTGACGAAGTCGGGGCACATGCGGCGTATTGGCGAACTGTGCGCGCGGATGGCGTCAGTTTCGGAGCCCAGGACGGCAGCAGGCTCCGAACACCCGGTGACGCCCGGCTTCGCGCACGCCCTACCTCGGTAGTTGTCGACGGTACGCCGGGACACGGCGAGGTGCTCGGCGATCCACTGGCTCGAACGGCCTTCCGCCGCCAGCCGGACCACGTCGCGTTCCCGCCTGGTCAGCGCGCTGCTGGCGACCCGGTCCCGCACACCGGCCGCGCCTGCCTCGGTGCCCGCCCACGCGATGGACTGCGCGTCGGCCGCTCCACACCGGCCCACCGCCACACCCCGTGCCGGTGCCGCAGCGATCCGCTGTCCACTCCGGACCGCGGGGTTTCCCGCGGCGGCAACGAGTTCCCCGACCGCTGGCTCACCTGGTCGAGCGCGTCGTCGAGCGCCCGGTCCAGCAGCCCGCCCACGGCGGCGGGCGACAGCTCGACCCGCTCGATCTGCCCCTCCTTCCACGACGACGTCGACGCGTCCGGGCACGGCTCCCCGTCCCGCACCGCCGGCACGGCCACCGGCGGCGCCCTGGTGCCCAGCGCGGGGCCCGCCTCCCGGCCTCACGGCCGTCGACCAGGTGATCACGCCGCCGGTCGGGGGGACCCGCTCTCCCCGACCGGCTCGCCGCGCAGCACGTCCGCCCGCTCGTCGCCCGGCCTGCCCAGCACCCAACTGCTGCCCCGCAACGACTTCGCCTGTGTCTTCAACGGCGCCAACAACCGCGACACCTCGCGGTACGACGGCACCGAACCCGCCCCGCAGACCAGCGTCGCGAACGACAGCGTGACCGCCATGCCCTCGACCTCGAACACCGCGTCCAGCACCCCGGTCGCCATCGGCACGATCTCGTCCAACCCGGCCACCACCAGGAAGTCGTCCCCGCCGACGTGCCCCACCTGCGCCGACGACCACTCCGCCGCCGCCTCCGACAGACCCCGCCCGATCGCCCGGATCAGCTCGTCACCCGCGGCGAACCCGACCCCGTCGTTGACCCGCTTGAACCCGTCCACGTCCAACCAGCCCACGGCGAAGAACTCACCCGACATGATCCGCCGGTCCACCTCGCGCTCGACCGCCTCGCTGCCCGGCAACCGCGTCAACGGGTTCAGCGCCGCCGCCTGCTCCACCTTCAGCTCGGCGATCCCGCGCACCACGTCCGCCACCCGCACCACACCCAGGCACCGGTCGTCGTCGTCCACCACGACCAGGTCGTCGTTGGTCCGCTCCCGCGCGGCGTGCGCCACGACCTCCAGCAGCTCCACCGCCGACGTGCCCGTCCCCACCAGGTGCGGCCGGTCCGCCAGCCGCGCCGCGTCGCGCTTGGCGTGCAGCGCGTGCCCGTACGGCCCGGTCACCGACAGCAGGAACCGGTTGCGGTCCACCGACCAGCGCGGACGCCCGTCGGGATCGACCAGGACCACACCGCTCAACCCCGGCTGGCCCGCCAGCACCTCGCGCACCTGCTCCGACGTCGCGTCCTCCGGCAGCGTGGTCGCGGGGTGCAGGAAGTCCGTCACCCGAGGGCCCGCCAACCGCCGGATCGGACCGGTGTGCGTCACCGCCTCCGGGTCGTTCGCCTCGCTCAACACGGCCGAGATGGTCGCGTTGACCTTCGGTCTTCGCGACGCCATCGCCAGCAGGTCGCCCTGCGCCAGCCGAACCCCGAGCCTGCGCAGCGCCACCAGCTCCGGCTCCGTCTCCACGCCCTCGGCCACGACCTGCGTGTCGGTGTGCTCGGCGATGTGCTGCAACGCCTGCACCAACGCCGTCGACGACGGGTCCTCCGGCAGCCCGGCCACGACCTCGCGGTCCAGCTTCACCACGTCCGGCCGCGCCTCCGTGAGCAGGCTCAGCGGCACGTCACCCTCACCGACCCCGTCCAGGCCGATGCGGAACCCGTCCGCGCGCAACCGCTCCAGACCGCGCACCAGCAGCCCGCGCCGCGCACGCGAGTACGGCGTGCCGATCTCGACCACGACGCTCGACGGGTCGCGGCCCGCGTCGCGCAACGCCCCGTAGAGCGGCGCGAGGAACTCCGGCCGGTCGGCGACCGTCATCGCCAGCAGGTTCAGGTGCAGCGGCAGCGTCAGGTCGTGGTCCGCCGCGAACCCGACCGCACGGCAGGCCAGAGCCACGTCGGTGTTCGTCAGGTACCCCGCGCGGTGGGCCGTGCGCAGCAGGTCCCGCACGCCGCCGTCCTGCGGTCGGGCCAGCGCCTCGACCGCGACGACACCCCCGGTGTGGAGGTTGAACAGCGGCTGGAACGCGAATCGGACGTCATCCAGCAACGCGGGCACCCGACGATCGTGCCTGGTCGACCCACCGCCTGCCGAGGTGGTTCACCAGGTGTTCACGACTTCTTCGACCGGGGTCAGCGATCCTGCGGCGCCAGCACCAGCGTTCGGCGCAACCGCCACGGCGCGTGGCGGAACAGCTCGGCCATCGCCCTCGTCGCCCCCGCCACGTCCTCGCGGTCGGACAGGTAGGAGCGCCGCAGCTCCTCCGGCAGCCGGAAGAACAGGTCGAAGAACTCCGGCACCTGCTCCGGCGGCATCGCCAGCAGCGCGCGCAGCCCGTGGCGGCGCATCGTGTGCACCACCTTCGCCGCGGGCGACCAGATGACCTGCTTCGCCGCCGCCCGCGCCGCCCGAGGCCCCTTCGGCAGCGCCTCGGCGACCGCCTCCGCCACCAGCGGAGCCAGCGTCAACGTCGTGGCGACGCTGTACCCGGTCGCCGGGTGCACCAGCGCGGCCGCCGCACCGAACGTCAACCGCGCCGTCCGGTGCAGGTCCACGGGGAAGCGCACCTGCTCCTCCACCGTCGTCGGCACGATGCCGTGCTCCGCGAGCCGCGCGGCCAGCCGCGTCCGCAGCTCGGCGACGGGCAGACCCGGCCGCCGCGCCAGGGACGTCTCCTCCAGCAGCACCCGGTCCCCGCCGAGGGGGACGGCGTACAGGAAGGTCGGCCACTCCACACCCGTCACCGGCGGCTGCCGCCAGTCCATGACCAGCGCCTCGCCGTCACCCAGCACGGCCTTCGCCTCCTCCGCGGGGACGACGACACCCGCCGCGGTCTGCTCGACCCTGCCCCGGCTCGGCGGAGCCCCGGTGGCGTCGACCACCAGCGCGGCCGTCAGCGTCCGCCCGTCGGCCAGGCGCACGGACGAGCGGTGAGGGCCGAGCGCGATGCTCGTGGACTTGCCGACCTCGACGTGCACCGAGGGGGAGAGGACCTGGAGGCGCGCGTTGTCGAGGACCACGTACTCGCGGTCCAGCACGTGGTGCTCCGTGCCGACCGCGCGCGTCACCGGCGCGTGCGCGGCGATCGGGGCGCCTTTCGGCAGCTCGTCCGCCCACGCGCCGTAGGTCGACGTCCACGGCTTGTCGGGGCGGGGGTCCACGAGTGTCGTTTCCAGTCCCGCCTCCGCGCAGGAGCCCGCCAACGCCCGGCCCGCGGGCCCACCGCCCAACACGATCACGTCCACGGATCGACGTTATCCCGACGCCCGGCGTCGCGCCGCGCCCGATCGGGGGTGATTGCGCACGTCAGGACCCTGCGACTGCCTAAGGGGACCCCCGGTTTGGAGCCCGGACGACACGGGTGTAAGTTTCTCCCTGCCAGCGCGGAACGGGCCGGAAACGGAACGGAGCGGGGCACAACCCCCAGAACTACATGAAGTACCAGCGTTCCTTGCTGGGTCGGATTCCTCGAAGAGGCCGATTTGACAGGGGAAATGCGGTTCGGATAACTTCTGGAACATAGCAAACTGAATGCGAAGCGGGTTTCTGCTGAGCGAAACGGTCCGAAACGGCCGATTTGACAAGGCGAAAACGGAGTTGCTAAGCTTCAGACACAAACGAAATACCGAATACCTGCCCCGGATCGGGTCGCACAAAGCGAAACGAAATGGTGTGCGCGTGTTCTTTGAGAACTCAACAGCGTGCCGAATAGCCAGTAACTTATATGAACCCAGTCAATGGGTTTCCTTTGAGATCAAACTGGACAACTGACAGTAATGTCAGTGATTGTTCGGAGCGATCAAACAATTCATTATTGGAGAGTTTGATCCTGGCTCAGGACGAACGCTGGCGGCGTGCTTAACACATGCAAGTCGAGCGGTAAGGCCCTTCGGGGTACACGAGCGGCGAACGGGTGAGTAACACGTGGGTAACCTGCCCTGTACTCTGGGATAAGCCTGGGAAACTAGGTCTAATACCGGATATGACACTTCATCGCATGGTGGGGTGTGGAAAGTTCCGGCGGTACAGGATGGACCCGCGGCCTATCAGCTTGTTGGTGGGGTAATGGCCTACCAAGGCGACGACGGGTAGCCGGCCTGAGAGGGCGACCGGCCACACTGGGACTGAGACACGGCCCAGACTCCTACGGGAGGCAGCAGTGGGGAATATTGCACAATGGGCGAAAGCCTGATGCAGCGACGCCGCGTG
>NZ_DASUSQ010000051.1:0-20668 GCF_036375055.1 Umezawaea sp. | reverse complement strand
CCGCGCGCGGGCGTCACCCGGCCTCGCAGCTCTCTGGTGACTCGTCCTGTCGTGTGGCCGGGCCTCGCCACGTCCTGGTTCTCCGGAAGCGGCGTTCGACGGCGTTGCGTGGTGGGGAGAGCGCGGGATCGACCGAGACCGGCCGCCTTCGTGCGATCCTCACGGCGGCGCCGGAGGATCGGCACGCTCCTGACCGGCAGACGTGCCCGTGTCCTCCGGACCCTGCGTGGCCCGCGGCTGATCACCCGCAGCGGACCAGGGTCCGGACTTCACCCAGCCCCTAGAACACCAGCCGGGCCGCGCCGTGCACGAGCGCCGCGACCGCCGCCGCGGCGGGCAGGGTGAGGACCCAGCCGACGGCGATGTCGCCCGCCACGGCCCACCGCACGGCCGACCGGCGCTGGGTCGATCCGACGCCCATCACCGCGGAGGTGATGACGTGCGTGGTGGAGATGGGCGCGTGGAAGGCGAACGCCGTCAGGTACAGCACGGACGACGCGGCCAGTTCGGCGGAGAACCCGTGCGGCGGCGTGAGGTGGAAGATCCGCCTGCCGACGGTGCGCATGATGCGCAGGCCGCCGGAGTACGTGCCCGCCGCCAACGCCGTGGCGCACAACAGGATCACCCACAGCGGCACGTGGAAGTCCTGCTGGTGACCGGACACCACGAGGGCCAGCACGATGACGCCCATGCTCTTCTGCGCGTCCTGGAGGCCGTGGCCGAACGCGAGGCTCGCCGACGACACGACCTGCGCGCGGCGGAAACCGCGCCCGGCCACGTGCGGGTCGGCGTCGCGGAACAGCCGCTGCACCAGCCGCATCAGCAGGTGGCCCAGCACGAACCCGATCACGGGTGACACCACCATCGGCACGACGACCTTCTCCAGCACACCGGTCCACCGCACGTCGGTCGCCGACGCGAGGGCCGCGCCCACCAGCCCGCCGATCAGCGCGTGCGAGGACGACGACGGCAGGCCGAAGTACCAGGTGATCAGGTTCCAGGTGGTCGCGCCGACGAGCGCGGAGATCACGACCAGCAGCCCGCCGTCGCCGGTGGGCGCGGCGATCACGCCGCTGGCCACGGTGACGGCGACGCCCGTGCCCGCCAGCGCGCCGAGCAGGTTCATCACCGCGGCCATCGCGAGCGCCCGCCGCAGCGGCAGCGCCCTGGTGGACACCGCGCTCGCGATGGCGTTCGCCGCGTCGTGGAAGCCGTTGGTGTAGTCGAACGCCACGGCGATCACCACGACCGCGACGACGGCGAACTCCACGGTCACGACTCCTTGACGGCGATCGTGCGCACCACGTCGGCGACGTCCTCGAACGCGTCGGCCGCCGACTCCAGCTCCTCGACGACGTCCTTGAGCTTCATCACGTCGAGCGGGTCGTAACCGCCGCCGAACAGCAGCGGCAGCAGCTGCCGGTAGACCTGGTCGGCCTCGTTCTCCAGCTCGTTGATCTCGACCCAGTACGCCGTCAGGCCGTTGGGCTCGGCGAGCTTCGGCATCGCGTCGGCCGTGAGCCGCGCCGCCCGGCACAGCAGGTCGACCTGCTGCCGCACGCCGTCGGGGAACTCGGCGATGGCGTACAGGTTGGCCAGCGCGACGGCGGCGTCCATGTGGTCGACCACGTCGTCGAGCCTGCTCGCGAGCCGGAGGAGGTCCTCGCGGTCGAACGGCGTCATGAACGACCGGTCGATCTGCTCGATGATCGCGTGCGTCGCGTCGTCACCCGCGTGTTCGGCCTCGTGCATCCGCACGGCGAGGGCGGCTCGCTCCGACGGCGGGGCCGAGACGAAGTCGCGCAACACCTCCACGCTGGTGGCGATGTTGTTCCCGGCCGTGCTGAACAGGTCGAAGAACACCGAACCGCGCGGCTTCCGCCGAAAGATCATGATCGCGGGTAGCCGCTCCGGCCGCCGCACAAACCTCGGCTACTCGGGGTCCTCCACCGGGGGCTTGAGCACCTCCGGCTGGTCCTCGCGGTCCTCGTCGGCCTGCTGGTCGGGTTCGGCGACCTCGTTCTCGCCGAGCCGGGGGTCCGGTGTGTGGGGAGCCGTCATGCGGACGGGGTACACCGCGAGCGTGCCGTTCACACCCCGCGTTTGCCGCGCGGTGCCCTCGGGTACCGCGAACAGGTGTTCGAGCGGAAGGAGAGGGCCATGACCGGAACGCCGGAGAAGGACCTGGACGAGTGGACGACCGGGGACGAGCCCATGACCGGCCCGCAGGAGTCCTACCTGCACACCCTCGCGCGGGAAGCGGGGGAGGACGTGCCGGAGGGCCTGACCAAGGCCCAGGCGTCGCAGCTCATCGACCGGTTGCAGCAGGAGACCGGCCGAGGGGCGTGACTCAGCCGCTCGGCGTGCACGTGCGGGCGGACGCGCCGCGCTGCGAGCCGGGGTCGTCCAGACCGATCGCGAGGACCTGGAAGCAGTGGCGGCGGGTCGTGTCGAGGCCTTCGACCACGTGCGTCGTGAGGCCCGCCGCGACCGTGACCAGCGGTTGCGGCTTCGCGCCGGTCACGTCGACCAGGACGAACTGGGCCCGGCCGTCGCTGGGGTCGGTCCAGTCCAGCTCGACGCTGGTCGGGCCGAGCACCTCGACGCGGTCGAGGGCGGGGGCGAACCTCGGGTCGCCGCCCGGCGGGACGCTCGCGGTGACGGGCGGCTCCGAGGTCGTGGACGACGTGGGCGGCTCCGAGGACGTGGGTGCCGCCGTCTGCCTGCCCGACGGCCCGCCGGTGAGCACGACGCCGAGCACCGCGCCCCCGACCACCACGACCGCGGCGAGCGGGACCAGCCAGCGGAGGCGGTGCCGCCGCGGGGCCTCGGGCTCCCGCTCGTCCAGGGGTGCCAGGAAGGTCGACGCGGTGTTCGGCTCACCCGGCAGGACGGCGACCTGGACCGGTGGCACGTCCCGGTTCGGCACGGTAGGGACCGGCGCGGGCTCGTCGAAGTCGAAGTCGGTCCGGGAACTCGGCTGCGCCACCCGCGTCGTCCGGTCGGCGGGCGGTGCGGGGGTGTCGGTGTCGGTGGTGGCGGTGTCGGTGTCGGTGGTGGGACTCGGCTGTGCCCATGTGGTCCGGTCGGCGGGCGGCGTCGGGAGAGGTGCTCCGCCCGAGGTTGTCGGACGGGGACCGAAGTCGGGGACCTCCGGCTCCACCGGGTGGTGGCGGACGGTCAGGTCGGCCAACTGGTCGGCCCACGTCCTCGGCTCCTCGGGAGCCGCCGGTTCCGGCGCGGGCGCCTCCGCCGCCGGGCGCGGCCCGAAGTCCGGCAGCGACGTCGGGCCCTCGGGGAACACCTGGGGCGGGGCGAGCGGCGCCACGGCCCTGGTGCTGTCCGGATCCACGGTGGACGGTGTCGGGGCCCAGGCCGTGTCGACGGCGGCCAGCGCGGCGCGCAGCGAGGCGGCGTCGGGGAAGCGGTCCTCGCGCGCCCTGGCCAGGCAGCGCTCGATGATCGCGGCCAGGGCGGGCGGCACGTCCGGGCGGGTCAGCGCGCGGGGCGCGGCCGAGCGGACCCGGCCGAGGTAGCCCAGCATCGACTCGGCCCCGGCGTCGTCCGAGGCGAACGGCGGCGCGCCGTCCAGCAGGGTGAACAGCGTCGAGCCCAGCGACCAGACGTCGTCGGTGGCGGCGGGTTTCTCGCCGTCGATCATCTGCGGGGCCGCGTGGCGGTAGCTGACCAGGTGCAGCGACGCGGAGTGGCCCGCGTCGACCGCCCGCGCGATGCCGAAGTCGGCCAGCACGTACGACGTCGGCAGCACGAGCACGTTCTGCGGCTTCACGTCGCGGTGCAGCACGCCCTGGCCGTGCGCGAACGCCAGCGCGTCGGCGACCGCGACGCCCGCGGCGACCACCTCGGCCACCGGCAGCGGTCCCCGCGCGCGGAGCCGGTCGTGCAGCGAGCCGAGGTCGTGGAACTCCATGACGATGCACGGCCTGCCGCGCACGACGCCGGTGTCGAGCACCGTCACGATGTGCGGGTGCTGCCTGCCCAGCCGGACGGTGATCTCCAGTTCGCGGCGGAACCGGGCGAGCGTGGCGTCGTCCCGCGCTTCGAGCACCTTCACCGCGACGTCGCGCCCGAGCCCGTCCTGGCGGGCCCGGTACACGGTGCCCTCACCGCCCTGGGCCACCAACCGGAAGTCGCTGTAGCCCGCGAGCGCGATCCCGGTCGGGGCCGTCGGTTTCGGCGCCCACGCCATCAGGTCGTCGTCAGTCGCCACCCGTCGATCCTACGACGGCTTCAGGGGTCACCGAGTCGGTCGTGATCTCCCCGGTGCAGTGCCCGCAGACCACCCGCGCGCGGACGACCTCCCCGCAGGCGTGGTGGCGCAGGGCGATCGACGGACCGCCCAGGTGCTCGTCCCCCCACCGCATCAGCGCGACGACGGCGGGGAACAGGTCCCGGCCGCGGTCGGTGAGCCGGTACTCGTGGTGGTCGCCGTGCGGGACGCGGTCCAGCAGGCCCGCGTCGACGAGCGTCCGCAGCCGCGCGGACAGCGTGGGCTTCGGGATGCCGAGGTTGCGGCTCAGCTCGCCGAACCGGCGTACGCCGAAGAACGCCTCGCGCAGGATCAGCAGCGTCCAGCGCTCGCCGACCAGCGCGAGCGCCCGACCGACGGAATCGGCCTCGAACCGCTGGGGCAGGTCGTGCACGGCTCACCCCACCGCGGCCAGCGCCCGACGCCCGGCGGGGTCGTCGGCGGTCGACGGCGCGACACCGACGTGGTCGGCGCCCGCCCGGTGGTGGTCCGCGATCCGCTCCCGCAGCGCCGCCGCCGAGCCGAGCGCGCACACCGCGTCCAGCAGCGACCGCGGCACGGCCAGCTCCCGCCTCGGCACGCCCGCCTTCGCCCGTTCCACCAGGGTTCCGTGACCGAGTTCGACGAACACCTCCGCGTAGCCGGGCGCGCGCAGGTAGAGCGCGAGCTGTTCGGACACCTGCCGCAGCGCGTCCGGGCCGGGGTCGACCGCCGCGGTCACCCAGACCGCCAGCCGCGGCGGCGGCCGGTCGGCGCGGGCGGCGTGCTCGTCCACGACCCGCCGCACGCGGGTCACCTGCTCGGGCGTCACCAGGTTCAGCACGACCTCGTCGGCCTCCTCGGCGGCGACCCGCAGCATCGCCGGACCGAACGCGGCCACCGACACGGTCGCCTCCGGCACCGGTGTCCGCAGGCGGAACCCGTGCGCCCGCACGTGCTCCCCGTCGACGTCGATCCGCCGCCCGGCCAGCAGCGGGCGCACCGCCCGCACCGTCTCGCGCATCCGCGCCGCGGCACCCGCCCACGGCCGGTCGTGCCACCCGGCCACGATCGCCGGGCTGGACGCGCCCAGCGCGAGGTCCGCGGGCCGGCCGGTCAGCGCCGCCACCGACGACAGCCCGAGCGCCAACGCCACCGGACCGCGCACGCCCGCGGCGAGCGGACCCACCCGCAGCCGGATGCCGGTGGTGCGCGACCCGATCGCGGTCGCCAGCGCGAACGCGTCGAACGTCGCCATCTCGCCGATCCACAGCGTGCCGAACCCGAGCCGGTCCGCCTCGACGGCGATGTCCACCGCCTCGCCGTCGGGCCTGTCGAGCCAGTACGGCAGCACCACGCCGACGCTCACAGCTGCTCCGTGCGCGTGGGCAGGCCGAGCAGGAGCCGCCCCGGCAGCTCGTAGCTGGCCGGGTCGACCTGGAAGTGCGCGGTCGCGGTGTGCGCGTCGCGGAACCGCCGCTGCAACGGCGAGTCCTCGTAGATGGCCGACCCCGCGCCCAGGTCGTACACCGCGGCGACCACCTCGGCGGAGGTGCGGGTCGCGTGCGTGGCGGCCAACCGCAGCCCGACCCGCGCGGCGGTCCGGTCCTCCGGTTCGCGCCAGGCGTGGTCGACGGCGTCGAACACCAGCAGCCGCGCGGCCCGCAGGGACGCTTCCGCCTGCGCCACAACGGCTTGCGTCCGCGTCCGCTCGGCCAACGACTTGCTCGACCCGAGGGACTTCTTGCGCACGGCCAGTTCCAGCAGGTCGTCGATCGCGCCGCGGGCGTTGCCCAGCGCGGCGACGGCGACCGACAGCGCGAAGAACCCGAAGACCGGGAACCGGTAGAGCGCCCCGTCGTGCAGCGGCCCGTCGAGCACCGACAGCACGCGGTGCTCGGGCACGAACACCTCCCGCGCCACGCAGTCGTGGCTGCCGGTCCCGCGCAGCCCGCCGGTGTGCCAGGTGTCGAGCACCTCGATCTCGGCCTTCGGCAGGGCGACGACCTTCAGCGTCGCGCCGTCGAGCACGCAGCCCGCGAACAGCCAGTCGGCGTGCGGGATGCCGCTGCAGAACGCCCACCGCCCGGACACGACGACCCCACCCGCCGCGGACACGGCCGTGCCGCGGGGCGCCCAGACCCCGGCCGCGACGACGTCGGGTGGCCCGAACACCTCCCGCGCGCCCTCGTCGGGCAGGTACGCGGCCAGCAGGCTGCTGGTGGCGGCGATCGACACGCACCACCCGGCGGACGCGTCACCCCGCGCCACGGCCTCGGCCGAGCGCAGGATCGCCTCGGGCGGCAGCTCCGGCCCACCGAGCTCCTTCGGCACCCCGGCCCGGAGCAGACCGCTCTCGCCCAGGGCCGCCAACACCTCGGGCGCCAGCGCTCGTCGGGCCTCGGTCTCCCGTGCGAACTCCCGCGCCACCCCGGCGACCTCGACAGCGGACTCGATCACAGCACCTCCCGCGCACCTGGTGGTTCAAAATCCTTACCGCCCTGGCGGAGCCGGGTCAAGGCCGCTCCACCGCCGAGGAGCCCGGCCCTCCGCGGGCGGGGCAGAGGTGGGACGAGCGGACCGGTGGGCGTCTCAACAGGCTCACTCACGCTCCACAGTGGACTGATCTTCGGGGAACCGGGCGCTCACGCGGTGTGTCGGGACGGTGGTCGTCACGTAAAAGTCGTGCGATCGGCCCGACTTGACCTTGACGAGGCTGCTACCAGGGTCAATGCTGTCGCGGATCCAGAAACGATGTGCGCGATCCGCAACAGGCGCACGGTTTGGAGAGGCGTACGTGGCGGCCCAAGACGTCCAGACCGGTCCGGTCGGGGTGGAGCAACCCGACCCGGTGATCTCTGTTCGCGATGTGTGGAAGGTGTTCGGCCCGAAGGCGGCGGAGGTGCCGGGGTCGCCCGAGCTGTGCGCGCTGTCGCGTCGGGAGCTGATGGACCGCACCGGGTGCACGGCCGCGGTGCGCGACGTCGGGTTCGACGTGGCACCCGGCGAGGTGTTCGTGGTGATGGGGCTGTCCGGATCGGGCAAGTCCACCCTCGTGCGGTGCCTCACGCGGCTCGTCGAGCCGACGTCGGGCCAGGTCCTGTTCGAGGGCGAGGACATCCTCGCCGCCGACGCGAAGCGGCTGCGCGAGCTGCGCCGCAACAAGTTCTCCATGGTGTTCCAGCACTTCGGCCTGCTGCCGCACCGGCGGGTGCTGGACAACATCTCCTACGGCCTGGAGATCCGCGGCGTCGGCAGGGCCGAACGCGCGGAGCGGGCCATGGAGGTCGTCGACCTGGTCGGGCTCGGCGGCTACGAGAAGTCCTACCCGGACCAGCTCTCCGGCGGCATGCAGCAGCGCGTCGGACTGGCCAGGGCGCTCGCGGGAGACCCCGACGTGCTGCTGTTCGACGAGCCGTTCTCCGCGCTCGACCCGCTGATCCGCCGGGACATGCAGAACGAGGTCGTCCGGCTGCACCGCGAGGTCGGCAAGACGATGCTGTTCATCACCCACGACCTGTCCGAGGCGCTCAAGCTCGGCGACCGGATCCTGATCATGCGCGACGGCGCGGTCGTGCAGGTCGGCACCGGTGACGAGCTGGTCGGCGCGCCCGTGGACGACTACGTGCGCGACTTCGTCCGGGACGTGCCGCGCGCCAACGTGCTGACGCTCAAGTGGATCATGCGCGACCCCCGCCCCGACGACGTCCTGGACGGACCCGAACTCGGGCCGGACGTGGTGGTGCGCGACGCCACCCGCGCGGTGCTCGCGGCGGCGGCGCCGGTCAAGGTGGTGCGCGACGGCGAGCTGCTCGGCATCGTCGGCGACGAGGAGATCCTCGCCGTCGTGGCGGGGCAGGAGGCGGACGCCTGATGGCGACCGTCACGGTGTCCGGTGTGGACCTGCGCCGCCCGGGCCGCGGCGTGGTCGTCGCGCTCATCCTGGCCCTGTGGCTGGGGTTGTGGGCCGTCCTCGGAGGACTGCACACGCTCGTGCTCGGCCCTGCCCAGCTGACGCCCCTGCACCAGTCGCTCAACGACCTCAACGACGCCATCGGCGCGAGCCGCGACACCAACCCGCTGTTCCTCTACTTCTTCAACGAGATCCGGCTCGTCGTCGACGAGTTCGTGGTCCTCCTCCAGTCGCTGATCGCCCAACCCTCGTTCGGCAGGCCGCTGCCGGTGATCGGCTGGCTCGGCGTCGTCGCCCTGGCCGCCTTCGTCTCCTACGCCGCCGGCGGGGTCCGCGTCGCGCTGCTCGCCGCCGCCGGGTTCACCTTCCTGGGCTTGCAGGGCCTGTGGCAGGAGAGCATGGACACGCTGGCGCTCACCCTCGCGGCGGTGGTCGTCGCGCTGCTGTTCGGCATCCCGATCGGCATCTGGGCCGGGCTGTCCGACCGCGTCAACAGGGTCGTCACGCCGGTGCTGGACTTCATGCAGACCATGCCGACGTTCGTCTACCTCGCGCCGCTGACGCTGTTCTTCCTCATCGGCCCGGCGTCGGCGACGATCGCGACGCTGATCTACGCGGCCCCGCCCGCGATCCGGCTCACCGCCCACGGCATCCGCACCGTCCCCGGCGACACCGTGGAGGCCAGCGAGTCGCTCGGCGCCACGCGCGCGCAGACGGTGGGCAAGGTGCTGCTGCCCACGGCGAAGCGCACCATCATCCTGGGCGTCAACCAGACGATGATGGCCGCGCTGTCCATGGTCACCATCGCCGCCCTGATCGACGCGCCCGGCCTGGGCAAGACCGTGATCAAGGCGCTCCAGACGCTCGACGTCGGCACGGCGTTCAACGCGGGCCTGGCGATCGTCGTGCTGGCGATCGTGCTCGACCGCGTCACGACGGCGGCGGGCACGAGGGTCGAACGCGCCCGGCGGAACCGCGACCCGTGGGCGGCCAAGGCCCGCACGGGTGGGCTGATCGGCGGGGGAGCGCTCACGGTCGTCGCGATCTGGCTGTCCTACACCTACGTGTGGGCCGCGGAGTTCCCATCGGACGTGGAGATCGGCAGCACCATCGCCAAGGGCGTCGCCACCGCGACCGACTGGGTGCAGGGCAACCTGTCCGGCATCACCAACGGGATCAAGGACGCCGTGACGCTGGTCCTCGTCGACCCGTTGCAGTCGGTGCTGACCGGCTCGCCGTGGTGGCTCGTCGCCGCCGCGGTCGTCGCGATCTCCGTCGTGCTGGGCGGGGTCCGGACCGCCATCGGCTCGGCGGTGTGCCTCGGCCTGCTGGTCGCCACCGGCCTCTGGCAGGACGCCATGGCCACGCTCGCCTCCACGCTCGTCGCGACCGCCGCCGTCGTGCTGCTCGGCGTCGTCGTCGGCGTGTGGATGGGCCGCAGCCCCCGCGCCGACCGGTTCGTCCGGCCCGTGCTCGACGCGGCGCAGACCATGCCCGCCTTCGTCTACCTGGTGCCGTTCCTCGCGCTGTTCGCGGCGAGCCGGTTCACCGCCATCGTCGCGGCCGTCGTGTTCGCGGCCCCGGTGGCGATCAAGATCGTCGCCGACGGCGTCCGCGCGGTGCCGCCGACGACCGTCGAGGCCGCGACCGCCTCCGGGTCGAGCACGTGGCAGACCATCACCGGTGTGCAGCTGCCGATGGCGCGGCAGGCACTGGTCCTCGCGACCAACCAGGGGCTCATCTACGTGCTGTCGATGGTCGTCGTCGGCGGGCTCGTCGGCGCGGGCGCGCTCGGCTACGACGTCGTGGCCGGGTTCTCGCAGGGGCAGCTCTACGGCAAGGGGCTCGCGGCGGGGTTGGCCATCGTCGTGCTCGGGGTGCTGCTGGACCGCCTCACGCGCGCCGCCGCCGCCAGGACCGGGCGAGCCTGACCCAGTGGACGCGCCACCTTCGGGGTGGCGGAACGAGGAGGTTCGATCACGTGGTTCGGAACGGGAAGACCGGCGTGCGCGCGGCGGGTGCCGTGCTCGCCTGCGCGCTCGCGCTGGCCGGGTGCGGCGGCGCGAAGGTCGGGGACACCGGCAGCGCCCGGTCCGGGGGCGGCGGCGACTGCGGGACCTTCACCATCGCGATCAACCCGTGGGTGGGCTACGAGGCCAACGCCGCGGTGCTCGCGGAGGTGGCCGAGAAGGAACTCGGCTGCGAGGTCACCAAGAAGGACCTGAAGGAAGAGGTCGCCTGGCAGGGCTTCGGCACCGGCGAGGTCGACGCGGTCGTCGAGAACTGGGGCCACGACGACCTGAAGAAGAAGTACATCGACGAGCAGAAGACGGCCGTCTCGGCGGGCTCGACCGGCGTCAAGGGGCAGATCGGCTGGTACGTCCCGCCGTGGCTCGCCGAGAAGCACCCGGACATCACCGACTGGAACAACCTCAACAGGTACGCCGACCTGTTCAAGACCTCGGAGTCCGGTGACAAGGGCCAGCTCCTCGACGGCGACCCCTCGTTCGTCACCAACGACGAGGCGCTGGTCAAGAACCTGAACCTCAACTTCAAGGTCGTCTACGGCGGCAGCGAGACCGCCCTCATCCAGGCGTTCAAGCAGGCCGAGGAGAAGAAGACGCCCCTCATCGGCTACTTCTACTCGCCGCAGTGGCTGCTGTCGCAGGTCAAGCTGGTCAAGGTGGCGCTGCCGCCGTACACGGCGGGCTGCGACGCCGTCGCCGAGGCCATCGCCTGCGACTACCCGGACTACGACCTCGACAAGATCGTCAGCAAGCGGTTCGCCGACGCGAACGGACCCGCGTTCCAGCTCGTGAAGAACTTCACCTGGACCAACGACGACCAGAACCTGGTCGCGAAGTACATCGCCGAGGACAAGATGTCCCCCGACGCGGCGGCCGAGAAGTGGGTCGGCGACAACGCCGAGAAGGTCAAGGCCTGGCTGCCCGCGGCGGGCAAGTAGGAACTTCGCTTGAACGTTCGCCGGGCCTGGTCCGTATCCCCCCGTGGAGGTGGGCTAGTGCGGACTCGGGCATGGTGTGCGTTCGCGGTCGCGGTCCTGTGCACGGTTCTCGCCGTCGGGACCGCGGCCGCGCACGGTTCGGTCGTGGCCCCGGTGAGCCGGGCCGCGGCGTGCGGCGCCGACGGCGCCCAACCCCCTCCCGCCGCGTGCAAGGCGGCCCTGTCGGCCAGCGGCCCCAAGGCCTCCGCGGAGTGGGACAACATCCGCATCGCCAACGTGCGGGGCCGCGACCGCCAGGTCGTGCCCGACGGCAAGCTGTGCAGCGCCGGTCTGCGCGAGTACGCGGGCCTCGACCTCGCCCGCGCCGACTGGCCCACCAGCACCCTCGACGTCTCCGCCCCCGCGCGGATCACCTACCGGGCGACCATCCCGCACAAGGGCACCTTCCGGCTGTACCTGAGCAAGGACGGCTACCGCCCCGAGGCACCGCTGCGCTGGGCCGACGTCGAGGAGCAGCCGTTCCTGACGGTCACCGACCCGCCGCTGGTGAAGGACTCCTACGTGCTGGCCGGGAAGCTGCCGGAGGGCAAGACCGGCAGGCGGGTGATCTACACGATCTGGCAGAACTCCGACACCCCGGACACCTACTACTCCTGCTCCGACGTGACCCTGGTCGCCAAGGCCGCCCCCGGCAACCAGCCCGCCGCCGAGGCCGCGGCCGATCCCGGCACCCCCAGGCCCGGCGCGCCGAACCCCGACGCCGCCCAGGCCGCCGCCACACCGGAGGTCGACCGGCTCGCGTCGATCGCCTCCGACCGCGCCCTGCTGATCCCCGCGGGCGTCGCGGTGGTCGTGCTCCTGGTCGGGGCCGCCCTGTTCCGGCGGCGCCGCGCGTAGACGTTCTGGCGAGCCCGCACCGGTGGCACGACGACGTGCCGCCGGTGCGGGGTTTCATCCCCCACCGTCCACTGCGGGCGGTCTCCGGGCAGCGCGGAACCCCCGCCCGCCCGGAGGCGTGCGAGGGCTCCGGCTACCGCCGGATCAGGGGCAGGGCTTCCAGGCGAAGTGGTACGTCGTCTCGATCGTGCCGTCCGTGGAGTCCATGGCCATGAAGCTGGTCGTCTTCGTGGGGTCCGACGTCCCCGCGTTGACCCGCAGTTCGGTGTTGATGTTGAAGTTGCGCCGCTCGCCGCACGGCGAGTAGACGATCGCGGCCACCTCGGTGGTGTCGGTGGCCTGCCAGTCGTCGCTGAACGGCCCGTTGTAGGTGTGGGACTTGTAGGCGGTGGGCGACATGCCCTGGAAGTAGTAGTTCGCCCGTTCGGTGCCGCTCGCCCCTCTCTCCAGGTGGGCGAAGCCGCGGTAGTCGGCCTGCGCGATGCCGTAGGTGAAGCCCTGCGGCACGTTGACGCGCAGGTTGAGCTGGCAGTTCTTCCGGAAGTCGGTGGGCAGCGCGCCGATGCCCACCTGGGCGAGGAAGTCGCTGTAGGTCACCGTGAACGCCTTGTTGTCGGGTGAGACGGCGACGGCCGCCGTGCCCGCTGGACACCCCGACCCGTTCACGGTCACGACGTCGATCGTGATGTGGTCCGGAGGGGGAGTGGTGCCCGGTGCGCCGCCGGGGGGGAACGTGATGGCAAGGGCCATGAGGGCGGCCGTGGTCGCACTGAGCATGGGTGCACCTTTCTACTGCGGTCAACCGTGATTGGCGGCGCGGGATGACAACGTTCTAGGGGTGATGAAAACGTTCCTAGTCGACCGAAAACAATTTCAGGGGCATCGCTTCCACGCGAAGTGGAATGTGGTCTTGACGCTCCCGTCGGTGGAATCCATCGCCATGAAGCTCGTCGTTTTCGAGATGTCCGACGTGCCCGCGCTGACGCGCAATTCGGTGTTGACGTTCAAGATGCGCTGCTCGCCGCAGGGTGCGAAGACGATCGACGCGACCTCCGTCCTGTCGGTGGCCTGCCAGTAGTCGCTGAGCGGACCGCTGAACGGGTGGGTCGACCCCGTGGACGGGGAACCGGAGAAGTAGTAGTTCGCCTTCTCCGTGCCCTTCGCGCCCGCCGCGAGGTGGGCGAAGCCGCGGTAGTCGGCTTGGGCGATGCCGTAGGTGAAGCCCTGCGGGTAGTTGACCCGCAAGCTGAGCTGGCAGTTCTTCCGGAAGTCGGTCGGGGCGGCCCCCACGCCGATCTGGGCGAGGAAGTCGCTGTAGGTCACGGTGAACGCCGTGTTGTCCGCGGCGGGTGCCACGGCCGCGGTGCCCGCCGGGCACCCGGAGCCGTTGACCGTGACGACGGTGACCGTGATGCGGTCGTCCGGCGGTGAATCGGTGGCTTCGGCAGGCGGCACGACCGTCGATAAAGCCATGACGGCAGCAGCCATCGCAGTGAGCATGGGGATACCCTTTCCGATACCTCGACCTGATGGCGGCGCAGGATTGGAACGGTAGCGCAAGGCGGTTCTGCGAGCATCAGGCTGGATGGAGTAAAATTTTCAGACAGTTTACTTAACGGCAGCAAAAGGTCGTCGGCGTCCACGCTTCGAATGGTGGGGTTGGATTTTCACCGTCCGGCCGCGAAGAATGTAGGGGTTGCGGTCCGCGGACGGGCCTCCGTCCTGGGGTGAGGTCGGTGCCCCGGTTCCGCCCCTCCGGGACGAGCGGGCCTCAGCGCACGCCGCGCGGCCGGAACTGGATGCTGACGCGCGGCCCGACGGGCTTGGCGGTCTTCGGGACGGCGTGCTCCCACGTGCGCTGGCACGACCCGCCCATGACGATCAGGTCGCCGTGGCCCAGCGCGTGCCGCACGGTCCCGCCGCCGCCGCGTGGTCGCAGCAGCAGGGCGCGCGGTGCTCCGATCGAGACGATCGCGACCATCGTGTCCTCTGTGGCCCCTCGACCGATCGTGTCCCCGTGCCACGCCACGCTGTCCCGCCCGTCGCGGTAGTAGCAGAGGCCCGCGGTGCGGAACGGTTCGCCCAACTCGGCCGCGTAGTGCTCGCTCAGCGCGGCGCGGGCGGCGGCCAGCACGGGGTGCGGCAGCGGCGCGCGCTCGTCGTAGAAGCACAGCAGGCGCGGCACGTCCACGACCCGGTCGTACATCTGCCGCCGCTCGGCGACCCACGGCACGGTGTCGGCCAGCGCGGTGAACAGCTCGGTGGCCCCGGTGAGCCACCCCGGCCGCACGTCGACCCACGCTCCGGCGTCCAGTTCGGTCCGCCGCACGGTCAGCTCGCGGAGACCGATGGCCTCCGCGTCGTCGAACAGCGACGCCTGCACGGGTACCGACATGCCGGGCAGCGTAACCCAGGTCGAACGCGTGTTCGAGTCTGGACATTTTGTCCAATCGAGAAGTACTGTCCAGTCCATGCCGCCCCTTCCCGAGTTCCGGCTGGAGAAGCACTTCACCCGCTGGGAGTTCGCCGCCCGGTACCACCTGACCGCCTCCGACGCGCAGACGCTGTCGCTGGCGGAACTCCTGGCACTGGCCGACGACGACGGCCGCGAGCGGTGGGAGTCGCTGCACCTGGGCTACGGCGAGACCTTCGGGCTGCGCGCGCTGCGCGAGGCCGTCGCGGACACCTACGAGCACGTGGCCGCCGAGGACGTCCTGTGCTTCGCGGGCGCCGAGGAGGCGCTGTACCTGGCGATGACGACGCTGCTCGACGCGGGTGACCACGTCGTGGTGGTCACGCCCGGCTACCAGGCGGCCGAGACGGTCCCGCTGTCGGTGTGCGAGGTGTCCGGCGTCGCGCTGCGCGCGGACGAGGGCTGGGCGCTCGACGTGGACGCCGTCGAGGCCGCGCTGCGGCCGAACACCCGGATGGTGTCGGTCAACTTCCCCAACAACCCCACCGGTGCCGTGCCGGACCTCGACACGTGGACGCGGCTCGTGCGGCTGTGCGACGAGCGCGGGCTGTGGTTGTTCAGCGACGAGGTCTACCGAGGTCTGGAGAGCGGCCCCTCGCTGCCGCAGGCCGCCGACCTGTCGCCGCGCGCGCTGTCGCTGAACGTGATGTCCAAGGCCTACGGGCTGCCGGGGCTGCGGATCGGCTGGATCGCCTGCCGCGACCGGACCCTGCTGTCCAGGTTGGACGGTGCCAAGCACTACACGTCCATCTGCAACTCCGCGCCCAGCGAGGTGCTGGCGCTGATCGCGCTGCGGGCACGGGACCGGGTGCTGGGGCGCAACCGGGCGATCGTCGCGGAGAACCTGCCGGTGTTCGACGCGTTCTTCGCGCGGTTCCCGGAGCTGTTCGAGTGGGCGCCGCCGCAGGGCGGGTGCGTGGCGTACCCGCGCTACCTCGGGGCGGACGGCGTCGAGGCGATGTGCGCGGACCTCGTGGAGCGGGAAGGGGTTCTGCTGCTGCCCGCGAGCATCTACCGCTCCGAGCTGACGCCGACGCCGACCGACCGGTTCCGCGTGGGGGTCGGGCGGTTCGCGCCGGAGGAGGGGTTGGAGCGGTGGGCGGACTGGCTGGAGAAGCGCCGCTGAACCCGCTCGGAGGGGCGGGCGCTCGTACCCGCCCGCGAGGTCGGCGAGCCGCCCGCTGCCCCTCGGGGCCGCCCACGACGCGCAGCGCCGTGCGCGGGTCGGCCGCCGACCGGGCGGGCGGGCCGATCGTGGACGGGGAGCGGTGGTCGCTGGTGGTGTCCGGGGAGCCGGGTCCGCCGAACCCGGTGGGCGGCACGGTGTCCACGCTCGGGCGCAGGCCGTGGACGCCGCGGAACGGGGCGGGGACGCGGATCGAGCCCGCCAGGTCCGTGCCGTGCTCCGGGGAGGACGGGCGGGCGGGCGTGACGTCCCACGGGTCGCTGGTGCGCCCGTGCACGTCGTCGGCCGTCGTCGGCCTGCACCTCGTGCAGTCGGTCCTGCCGAACACCGTCGCGCCGGTCCTGATCAGCCTGCGCGCCGCGGTGGCGACGAGGTCGGAGAACGCCGGGTGGCCCACGTCGTCCGCATCCCCGCGACGTCGAGGCGCTGCTGCACGGTCATCGGCACGCCGTGCGGCGGACCGACGGCCCCACCGCCGGGTTCACCGCGTCCACGCGCGCCGGTCGCGGCTCGGTCGGCTCCCGCGCGGAGACTTCCCTTCGGCGCACCGGCTCGGCGGCCTCGTCCGCGCCGGTGAACAGCTCGTCCTCGTCCCCGCGCGCGGTCACTCCGCGTCGGTGCCCAGCAGGCCGCGCACGAACGCCGCCTGGCCCGCGTGCTGGAGGTCGTCGGACACGACGCTGACCAGCCGCACCGCCAGCGTCACCGGCGGGTCCCAGCGCTCGTCCACGACGCGCGCGAAGTCGGCGTCGGCGAGCCCGCGCACGTAGTCCGCGGACACCCGGTGCACCGCGTCGTGGTAGCCCAGCAGCAGCTCGGCCGACCCCACGCGCACCGACGCGACCTCGTCGGAGCCGTGGCCGTAGCCGATGTCCGCGTCGTCGAGGGGCAGGTCGAACTTGCGCGCCCACCCCTGCGCGGTCCACACCTGCTCGGTGCCCGCGACCGCCGCGACGTGGTCGTCCTGCACGCGGGTGAGGTGCCACAGCAGCCAGGCGATCGAGTTGGCGGTACCGCCGACGCGGTGGGCGAGCTGGTCGGCGGTCAGGCCGTCGGCGACCTGGTGGACCACCTCCCGCACCCGTTCCAGCGCGTCGACCAGCAGGGCGGAGCTCGTCTCGGTGCTCATGCCCCCGACCGTAGTCCGGGCGTCGACCACCCGCGACGGGGCGGTCCGCCGCTCGCCGGGGCCGGGCTGGAAGCCCTGGCGGCGCTGCGCTTCCACCTCCGGGTGACTCCGGGGGCGCCGGGACGTCCTAGGTGAGCGACCGGGTCGACGTGGTCCAGTGCAAGGACTTCACCGGGCGCGTCGAGCGCGGTCGCCACCGGCTCCACGACCTCCTGCGCGTGCACGCACGCCGGCAGGCCGACGACACCACGGGTGCGGCGCCGGTGCACCGCGCTCTCGCCCGCGCGCCCGCCTCCCCTCGGCCGTGGCGCACGGCGTGCGAGCGCTCGAAGGCTTCCGCGAGACCGGGAACCGGCGGTTGCGGGGCATCGTGTTGAGCGACCTCGGTCTCGGCCGCTCCTGCCTCGACGTGGCGGGAAGCGCAGGCGATCGTCGAAGCGCTCCAGGACTCCGATCTCCGCGCGGCTGGACCGCCTGTCGGACGAACGGGGCTGAACGGGAACGGCGCTTCGTCCGCGAGACCTTTCACGCTAGGTTGCCGCCCATGGTGAAGGAGTCCGCGCCCCCTCGGGATGTGCTGGTCCACGTGGTCGACCAGTGGCCGGTCTGGTTCGGGCAGGCGTCCGGTCTGCCGTCGGCGATCGAGGTTCCCGCCGACGCGCCGCCGCCGCGACGTGGACCGGTCGATCTGCTGCTGTCCAAGGGTTTGTGGCTCGCGGTCGTGGTGCTGCTGTGGGGCGGGCTGGCCGTGGGCATGGTCGGTGTTCCGCTGTGGGCGTTCCACGCCCGCCCGGCGTCGGCCGAGCTGTTCGCGGTGGGCGTTCCGCTGGCGCTCGCGGTGATGCCGCTGCTGTTCGCGACCATCGGCTACACCTACGCGGTCGCGAAGCGGGCGCAGCGGTGGCGGGTCGCGGCTACCTCAGGTGGGACGCCCCGTTCAGGTCGATGACCGCGCCGCTCGCCCAGCCCGCGCCGGGTGTGGCGAGCCAGGCCACGGCCGAGGCCACGTCGTCGGGGGTGGCGACCCGGCCGAACGGGCTCTGCGCGCGGATCGCGGCGCCGCGCTCGCCCACCAGGACGTCGGCGGCCATGTCGGTGTCGACGAACCCCGGCGCCACGGCGGTGACGGCGACGCCCAGCGGGGCCAGTGACACCGCGAGCGACTGCGTCAGCGAGTGCACGGCGGCCTTCGAGGCGCCGTAGGCGGGCGCGTCCGGCTCGCCGCGGTAGGCGCCGCGCGACCCGACGGTGATGATCCGCGCGCCCTCCGGGCCCCGCGGCCGGGTGCGCAGGTGGTCGACGAAGCACCACGTGGTGCAGGCCGTGCCCAGCACGTTGACGTCGGTGGTCCGCCGCCACTCCGCGGTCCACTCGTCGTAGGACGTGGTGGGCAGCGGGTGCTCGGTGTAGACACCCGCGTTGTTGACCAGCACGTCGATCTCGCCGAGCCGCGCCACGGCGTCGGCGACGAAGGCCGCGACCTCCTCGGGGTCGGCGAGGTCGCCGCCGACGACCGCGTGCCCGTCGCCCGGCAGCGCCGCGGCGACCGCCTTCGCCGCCGCCAGGTCCGCCCTCGCGTGCACCGCGACGGTCATCCCCGCCTCCGCCAACGCCCTCGCCACGGCCGCTCCGATCCCCCGCGCGCCGCCCGTCACCAGTGCTCCCGTCATGGGCGCAGTCAACCACCCTCGAACTGTTATTGACTATCAACTGTTAGTCAGTAACACTTTGTCCATGGACATCACCGTGGTGGGAGCGGGACCAACTGGACTGGCGCTGGCGTGCGGGCTGCTCGGAGCGGGATCGCGGGTGCGGGTGGTCGACGGGGCCGACGGCCCGGCCGTCACGTCCCGCGCGCTCGGCCTCCAACCCAGGGGCGTCGAGGTGCTCGACCGGCTCGGCGCGCTGGGCGACCTCCCGGAGCGGTCGATCGGGGTCCGCCGGATCGCCATCCGCGTCGACGGGGCACCGCTGGGGGAGCTGGAGGTCGGGCAGGAGACCAAGCTGGTCCGGCGGCGCGGCCTGCTGGTCTCGCAGGCCGAGGTCGAGGCGCGGCTCCGCCGTCGGCTGGCCGAACTCGGCGGCGCCGTCGAGTGGGGGACGTCGGTGGTCGCCGTCGACCAGGACGAGCACGGGGTCCTGGTGGGCACGACCGGCGGCCGGGAGGCGCGCACGGACTGGCTGGTCGGCTGCGACGGCGCGCACAGCGCCGTCCGCAAGGCCGCGGGCATCGGGTTCCCCGGCGCGCCGCTGGCCGAGCGCTTCCTGCTCGCCGACGTGCGCGCGGACCTGCCGCTGGAGCGCGACTCGGTCGCGGTCTGGCTGAGCGGCGAGGACCTGCTGGCCGCGTTCCCGCTGCCCGGCGGCGTGTGGCGGCTCATGGCACCCGCCCCGTCGGGGTTCGCCGACGACGGCGACGTCACGGCCACCATGGCCGGGCTGCTGCGCGACCGGGCGGCGCTGCCGGACGCCGAGATCACCTCGACGGCGTGGACGTCCAGCTTCCGCTTCCACCGCAGGCTCGCCGACACCTACCGCGCGGGCCGGGTGCTGCTCGCGGGCGACGCCGCCCACATCCACAGCCCGTTCGGCGGCCAGGGCCTGAACACCGGCCTCGGTGACGCGGAGAACCTGGCGTGGAAGCTCGCCCTCGTCGCGTCCGGCCACGCCGGAGCCGCGCTGCTCGACACCTACGAGGCCGAGCGGCGCCCGGTCGCCGAAGGGGTGCTGTCCACCACCAGCGGGGCGACGAGGCTGATCGTCGGCGGATCACCGAGGGCCAGGCTGCTGCGCGACCGGGTGGTGGTGCCGATGGTGAACCGCCGGTTCGTGCAGAGGGCGATCTGGGAGAGGTCCTCCCAGCTGCGGATCACCTACCGCGGCGGCCCGCTCGGCGGCCACCGGCTCGGCCGCGGCCCCCGCCCCGGCGACCGCGTCCCCGACCGCCCGTGCGTCCGCGCCGACGGCACGGCCACCCGCCTGCACGCCGAACTCGGCTCCCGCTGGGTGCTGCTCGGCGGCGAGGACCACGCCCGCGTGGCCCGCGAGCGACTGGGACGGGAGCGCGTCACCGTCCTGCGCGCCGACGGCGGCCCCGCGCTCGTCCGCCCCGACGGCCACCTCGCGTGGCGGGGCCGCGGGGGACCCGACGCGCTCGGTTCCCGGCTGACCGGCATCCTTGGTGCGTGAGCTCACCAGCGCCAGGGCTGCGCGAACAGCGGAAGGCCCGCACCAGGAAGGCCATCCAGGAGCACGCGCTGCGGCTGTTCCTGGCCAACGGCTACGACGCCACCACGGTCGACCAGATCGCGTCGGCCGCCGGGGTCTCGCACATGACGTTCTTCCGCTACTTCCCCAGCAAGGAAGCGGTCGTGGAGAACGACGAGTACGACCCCCTGCTGGTCGACCTCATCGCCGCCCAACCGGCGTCGCTGGGCCCCCTCGCCGTGCTGCGCACCGCCGTCGTCGACGGCATCCGCGAGGTCTGCGCCACCGACCGGGAAGCCCTGCTGGCCCGCACCAGGCTCGTCCTCACGACCCCGGCGCTGCGCGGGCGCCAGTGGCGCAACGGCGACGCCACCCAGCGGCTGTTCGCCGACGCCCTCGCCGCCCGCGCGGACGGCGAGGTCACCTTCGCGCTCCGCGTGCTCGCCTCGGCCGTGCTCGGCGCGCTGTCCACCGCGCTCACGACGTGGGTGGAGGGCGACGGCGTCGAGGACCTGCCGTCCCTCGTGGACCGCGGCTTCGACGCCCTGGCGCACCTGGACTCCTGACGCGGTGACCGTGCCCCGCCCGCCTGGAGCGGCCTGCCTCGGGGTCGGGGCTCGACCCCGAGGCAGGTTCGGGGTCGAGCCCC
>NZ_DASUSQ010000050.1:0-15106 GCF_036375055.1 Umezawaea sp. | reverse complement strand
CACGGGCGCGGGAGCCTGAGGAACACCCTGGCCGCCGAAGACCTCCTGCCCCGGTACGGCGGTCAGCGGAGATCGAGCCGCAGGCCGACCCGGTGGTCCGCGGCGATGTCCCGCGCGACCAGTTCCACGACGTGCGGCTTGCCATCGACCCTGTTCAACGTGAAGTCGTCAACCCCTCGCTTGAGGCCGACGGGGTCGTACCGGACCGCCGTGCCCGCGGGCAGTTCGACCCGGTAGCCGAAATGGGCGAGCGGTCTGCCCATCAGCACGACGAAGTCGTCGGGTTCACCGAACCGCATCAGCGGAGCGGCCTTGCCCGGCCATTCGAACTCGACGCGCAGCGTCAGCTCATCGCCCTTCTTCGGTGGCGCGGACTCGAAGTGGGCCAACACCTCCAACCGCCCGTCGGGCAGCCAGTTGAGCGTCCTGTCCCAGCGGGTGCCACCGGAACCGTCGACCTCGACCGTGCTCGCGGTCACCCGAACCCGACGACGCTGGTCCTCCGGCTGCGGCCAGTTCGCGCCTATGCGCAGCCTGTAGAAGTGGAGTTCATCGCTCTCCGTCATGGCGTGCACGATGATCGCCCCGGTGACGTCGCCGTTCTTGGCGACTTTGATCGATTCCTGCCAGCGGTCGACGCGCCAGAGGTGGTCGGACCGGCCGTAGATCAGGTCGCAGTAGTGCGTGAGCAGTTCGTGGGACCGGTCCACCCGGCGCTTCAGGCCGGTGCACCTCCTGATCAGGACGGCGAGCAACCCCAGCGCGCACAGCACGGTGATCAGCAGCGCCGCGGCCTTGAAGGCGCCCGAACCGAACGCCGCGCTGAGCACGCTCCCGAAGGCGAGGATGCCCAACGAGGCCTTGGCGAGTCCGATGAGACCGGCCTCGGCCAGGTAGTCGTCCAGGAAGGAGATGAACCCCTTGAGCATCGCCCGCCCCCTCCCGGCCGGGTGCGCGCAACCCCTTCCGCGCCCTCATTCACTGAATCAGAGGAACTGCCCGCGGACCATTCAGTCGATGCATGGAATGACGCGCCGAAGAATCCGCACGAATGCGGACTTCAAGGATTCAGTTGGTCCAAGCGGTAACACGGACCGGGTTTTCATGCCGATTCCGGATGAAGTGTGCCCACCGAGGAGCGGGCACACCACGGCGAATTCCCTACTTGTCCCCCGACTCGCCGCCGACGCCGCCCTGATTCGTGTGCACGCTCATGAACTCTCCCTGGATTCGCACCAGGACGGTCACCGCACGAGCGAACGGGCTTCCCTGCTGGGTTCGCGGAACAAGACAGCACGCACACCGATCGGCAATGGTCTCATTGCTGCGCCTACCAGACCGGAGTGAGCTCCTTCATTCGGACAGGAGCCGCCCCAGTCGGGTCATCGCCCTGTCCCACCGATACCTTCGGCGTGATCAACATCCTATGAGACCGACTTGGCTCGGGCAACCTCAAAGTTCACCCCAAGAGTTAGCGGACTATCCGCAAAATTGCAGAGACCGCTAGTCCTCAGTGGGCTTGCGGGCCTTCGACGGCTGCACGCGCATCGGTTCGCCGGGCATCTTCGGGTAGTCCGGCGGGTACGGCATTTCGCCCCTGTCGTCCTTCTCGTACCACTCCAGCAGCGTCTCCAGGCCGAACGCCTCCGAGTCCAGCGAGGCGTGCGGGTCGCCGTGCTCGGCGTAGTACCCCGGCACGGTCAGCACGTCGAAGTCGTCCGGGTCCACCGTGGACAACTGGTCCCAGGTGACCGGTGTGGACACGGTGGCGCGCGGTGTGCCCCTGACCGACCAGGCGGAGGCGATGGTGCGGTCCCTGGCGGCCTGGTTGAAGTCGAGGAAGACCTTCTCGCCGCGCTCCTCCTTCCACCACGCCGTGGTGGCCTGCGCGGGCATGCGCCGCTCGACCTCGCGGGCCAGGGCGATGACGGCGTGGCGGACCTCGACGAAGTCCCACTCCGGCCTGATGCGGACGGCGACGTGGACGCCGCGACCGCCGGAGGTCTTCGGGTAGCCGGTCATGCCGAGTTCGGTCAGGACCTCGTTCAGGACGAGGGCGACCCGCACCGCGTCGCCGAAGTCGGTGCCGGGCTGCGGGTCGAGGTCGACGCGGAGCTCGTCCGGGTTGTCGACCAGCGGCCTGCGGACGGGCCACGGGTGGAAGTCGAACGTGCCGAGGTTGGCCGCCCAGGCGATGACCGCGGGCTCGGTGGGGCAGACCTCGTCGGCCGGGCGGCCGGAGGGGAACGTGATGGTGGCGGTCTCGACGTAGGAGGGGGCGTTCTTCGGCAGGCGCTTCTGGTAGAACGCCTCGCCCGCCACGCCGTCGACGTACCGCTTCAACGTGGTGGGGCGGTCGCGCAGCACACCCAGCAGCGGCTCGGCCACGGAGAGGTAGTACTCGACGACCTGGCGCTTGGTGATGCCGCGCTCGGGGAAGTACACCTTGTCCGGGTTGGACAGCCGCACGGCGCGGTCGCCGCGGGGTCCGGGAACGATCAGCTCCAACGCCTTCTGGGCCACGACGGGCAGCGTAAACGACAATGGCGGCATGTGCCGAAGCATCAAGACGCTCCGCCCGCCGTTCGAGGACGAGGTCACGGAGGGCGACGTGCGCGCCGCCGCCCTCCAGTACGTGCGGAAGGTGTCCGGGTTCCGGACGCCCGCCGCGCACAACGCCGAGGCGTTCAACCACGCCGTCGACGTCATCGCGAAGGCGACCGGGGAACTACTCGCGCACCTGGAGGTCCGCGGTCGCGCGAAGTAGCTCCAGGCCCTCCACGAACGCGGTCAGCGCCAGCTCGAAGCTGTCCCGGTCCAGCTCCTCCGCGACCGACGGCAGCAGGTGCGCCTTGTCCAGGTGCGGGTAGCGCCCCTGGTAGACCGACGCGTCCGTGGAGAACCCGCTGGAGAACGTGCTCAGCGCGGCCCCGAACACCAGGTACATCAGCGACGCCGCGATCATCGTGGCGTGCCTGCGCGGCCAGCCGGCGTCGACCAGGGCGCCGTGCATGACGTCGAGCCGCCGCAGCGAGGCCCCGCGACCGGCGGGCCCGTAGGCGAGGAACGGGACCACGTTCGGGTGCCGCGACAGCGCGGCCCGGTAGGAGCGCGCGCTCTCGACCAGCCCGCGCCGCCAGTCGCCCGCCTCGAAACCGGACACGTCGACCTGTTCGAGCACCTCGCTGGCGATCTCGTGCAGCAGGTCGTCCTTGGTCGCCACGTGCCCGTACAGCGACGGCGCGCGCACGCCCAGCTCGGCCGCGAGCTTGCGCATCGACAGGCCGTCGAGGCCGTCGCGGTCGATGATGTCGAGGGCGACCTCGCGGATGCGGGCCCCGCTGAGGATGGGGATGCTCGGTCGAGGCATATCGACCCCTTGCACTGGGTTCTCCGACGCGCCTACGTTATACCTAACGCCGTTCGGTTTAGGAGGTCGTGGCGTGGATCTACGCCTGTCCGACGAGCACCAGCAGCTCAAAGAACTGGCCCACCGCTTCACGGAGGAGCGGATCGTCCCGTTCGCCCGGCAGTGGGACCGCGACGAGGCGATCGACCGCGCTCTCGTGCCCCGGCTGGGCGAGGTGGGGTTCCTCGGGCTGGGCATCGACGAGGAGCACGGCGGGTCCGGCGGCGACAACCTGGCGTACTGCCTGGTCCTGGAGGAGATCGCGCGCGGCGACTCGGCCGTGCGCGGGATCATCTCGGTGTCGCTCGGCCTGGTCGGCAAGACGATCTTCAAGCACGGCACCGACGAGCAGAAGGAGCGGTGGCTGCCCGGCCTGTGCGCGGGGGCGCTACTCGGCTGCTTCGGGCTCACCGAGCCGGGAACCGGGTCCGACGCGGGGTCGCTCGCGACCAAGGCCGAGCGCGACGGCGACGACTGGCTGCTCACCGGCACGAAGGTGTTCATCACCAACGGCACCTGGGCCGACGTCGCGCTGGTCTTCGCCCGCACCGGCGGACCGGGGCCGAAGGGCATCACCGCGTTCCTGGTGCCGACCGACTCGGACGGCTTCACCGCCACCGAGATCCACGGCAAGCTCGGCATGCGCGGCCAGGCGACCGCGGAACTCGTGCTGGACCACGTGCGCGTCCCGGACAGCGCACGGCTCGGCGACGAGGGCACCGGTTTCGGGCTCGCGATGGCGGCGCTGGACCGGGGCCGCATGTCCGTCGCGGCAGGCTGCGTCGGAGCCGCGCGCGGCGCGCTGGAGGCGAGCCTCGGGTACGCGGCGGAGCGCGAGCAGTTCGGCAAGCCCATCGCCGGGTTCCAGCTCGTGCAGGAACTGCTGGCGGACATGGCCGTCGAGACCGACGCGGCCCGCCTGCTCACGTGGCGGGTCGCCGACCTGGCCGACCGCGGTGAGCCGTTCCGCACCGAGGCGTCCATGGCGAAGCTCTACGCCAGCGAGGCGGCCGTGCGGGTCGCGAACAACGCCATCCAGGTCTTCGGCGGGTACGGCTACATCGACGAGTACCCCGTCGGGAAGTTCCTGCGGGACACCAGGGTGACCACCCTCTACGAGGGCACCAGCCAGATCCAGAAACTGCTCATAGGCCGCGCGCTGACCGGCGTCAACGCCTTCTGAAACGGGGAACAGCATGGACTTCACGCTCGACGAGGAGCAGCGGGAGATCCGCGACTGGGTGCGGACCTTCGTGCGCAAGGAGATCATCCCGCTGGAGCCGGAGGTGCTCCGGCGCGAGCGCGCCAACCAGCCCGGCCTGACGTACGAGGAGCTGGAAGCCCTCCAGCAGAAGGCGAAGTCGGCGGGCTTCTGGGGCGTGCAGACGCCGACCGAGTACGGCGGCATGGGCCTCGGCGCGGTGATGACGGCCCTGATCGAGGCCGAGCTGGGCCGCTCGTTCGTGCAGTTCCGCTTCGGCGGCTACGCGGACAACATCCTCTACCACGGCAACTCCGAGCAGAAGCAGCGCTACCTGCTGCCGACGATCTCCGGCGAGCGCAAGTCGTGCTTCGCGATCACCGAGCCCGGCGCCGGGTCGGACGCCAAGGCCATCCGCACGTCCGCCCGCAAGGACGGCGACGAGTGGGTGATCAACGGCGAGAAGACGTTCATCACCGGCGGCAACGAGGCCGACTTCGTGATGGTGTTCGCGGTCACCGACAAGGAGAAGGGCGCCAACGGCGGCGTCACGTGCTTCCTCGTCGACCGCGACATGGGCTGGAAGTCCGAACCCATCCCGACCATGGGCCAGTGGGGTCCGGCGGCGCTGGTGTTCGACAACGTGCGCGTGCCCGAGGAGAACGTCCTCGGCGAGATCGGCCACGGCTTCACCCTGGCGATGCAGTGGATCGGCGCGGGCCGGTACCTGCTGCCCGCGCGGGCCATCGGCTCGGTGGAACGCCTGGTGGAGATGGCCATCGAGCAGGCCAACACCCGCGTCACGTTCGGCCAGCCGATCGCCGAGTACCAGGCCATCCAGTGGATGATCGCCGACTCCGCCGTCGAGATCGAGGCGCTGCGCTGGCTCGTCCTGCACGCCGCGTGGCTCGTCGACCAGGGCAAGGACTCCCGCCAGGCCCAGTCGATGGCGAAGCTGTACGGCGGCGTGAAGGCGAACGAGATCGTGGACCGGGTGCTCCAGATCCACGGCGGCATGGGCTACACCCGTGAGCTGCCGATCGAGCGCTGGTACCGCGAGCTGCGCCTGCTGCGCATCTACGAGGGCACCGACGAGATCCAGCGCCGCACGATCGCCCGCAACCTGCTCAAGGGCCACGCCAAGGTCAGCGGATCCCTGGGGTGAGCACGGTCGTCCGGTCCTGGACCGAGGACGACGTCGAGCGCTACGCGGCCGCGGTCGGCGGAACGGGCATGCAGCCCGGCTTCGCCGTCGCGGTCGCGCAGTTCGGCGGCCCGCAGGTGGACCTGGACGCGGACATGACGCAGGTGCTGCACGCCGAGCAGTCCCTCTCCCTGTCGGGCGACCTGCCGCTCTCGGGCACCGTCGAGGTGACCCGCGAGGTCACCGACGTGTTCGACAAGGGCTCCGGCGCGCTGGTCGTGCGCGAGTGGCGTGCGACCGGCGACGCCGACTTCACCACCCGCGCGTCCCTGTTCATCCGCGGCGCGGGCGGCTTCGGCGGCCCGCGCGGCACCACGACCCGCGTGCTGGTGCCCGACCGCGCACCCGACGTGCGGCTCAGCTTCACCACGACCCCGGACCAGGCCGAGCGGTACCGCCTGACCGGCGACGACAACCCCCTGCACTGGGACCCGGCGTTCGCCGAGCGCGGCGGCTTCCCCCGCCCGATCCTGCACGGCCTGGCCACCTACGGCATCACCGCCCGCCTCCTGGCCGAGGAACTGGACGTCCTGGCCGTGGCGGCCCGCTTCGCCAACCCCGTGTTCCCCGGCGACGAACTGCTGGTCAGCGCCTGGCACGAGGCCGGGGAGGTCCGGTTCCGCACGTCCGTCAACCACACGACGGTGATCGCCGACGGTAGGGCTACCCCCCGTTCCTAGTTGGGTGCCCACACCATCGATCACCCGTGGCCGATGTTCCAGGCTGTAGTCATGCGATCACGAAGTGACGTCTTCCAGCTCAGCACCGCCACCGACGCCACCGCGCTCACCAGGCTGCGGATCCCGACCGCCGCGGGCACGTTCGACGCGGTGGCCGCGGGTCCGTTGGACGGCCGCAAGGTCCTCCTGCTGCACGGGGTCCCGCAGTGCGGCATCGAGTGGCGCCACCAGCTGCGCGCCCTGGCCGCGGACGGCTACCGAGCGGTCGCACCCAACCAGCGCGGCTACTCCCCCGGCGTCCGCCCGAAGCGCGTGGAGGACTACGGCCTCGACCACGCCGTGGACGACGTCACGGCCATCGCCGACCAGCTGGGCTGGCGCCGGTTCGACCTGGTCGGCCACGACTGGGGCGGCGTGGTCGGCTGGCTCGCGGCAGCCCGGAACCCGCTGCGGGTCCGCACCCTCACCGCCGTCTCCGCCCCCCACCCGGCCGCACTGGCGGCGGCGATGCGCGAAGACCCGGACCAGCGCGCCCGCGCCGCCCTGCTCGACTACCTCCGCCAGCCAGAAGTACCCGAACGAGAAATGCTGGCCAACGGCTCCGCCAAACTCCGCCAGGGCTGGCCGGCGGTCATCCCACGCCAGCGAGTGGAGCAGTACGTACGACAGCTGTCAGAACCGGGCGCCCTCACCGCAGCGCTCAACTGGTACCGCGCGAACAACTTCGACGGCGACTACAAGCCCGTCACGGTCCCCACGATGTACCTCTGGGGCACCGAGGACGACGCAGTGGGCCCGGAAGCAGCACAGAACACCAGCGACTGGGCACAAGGCGCCTACAGGTTCGAAGTACTGGACGGAGTAGGCCACTTCATCCCGGAAGAAGCAGCAGAACGCACCTCAGCACTACTGCTGGAACACCTGGGGGCGCACTAGAACAAGGGGCACTCGATGAGCAGAACACCCAACCACGACGCAGGGCAACACGACGCACGACGACGCGCTGCCTTCCCTGGAGCAGTGGCCGATCTTACTCGGGGGATTTGCCCCTCACCCTGGTAGATCGGGCAGGCCACCGCCCCGATCGAGGGGCCCCCGAGTCACATCGGCCACCCCCGCTGGGATCAGCGGCTACCCGATCCACTGAAACCGGCAGCCACCCAAACCCGACACACCGAAACCCCTCACGGCACCAACCCCAACCCGGCCGACATCTGCGCCCGAACCCGCGACAAGTGCCTCCGCATGACCCGGTTGGCCCCGTGGCTGTCCCCAGCGGCCACAGCCTCGACCAGAGCGTCGTGGTCGTCCAGGGACGCGTTCTGATGCGGCGGGTCATCCTTCAACCCGCTCCGCAACAACACCACCCTCTGCTGCACCAGCCGCACCTGCTCAGCGATCCGAGGGCTTCGAGCCGCATCCAACAACGCCTGGTGGAACGCCAGGTCCAGCCGGTACGGGAACCGCACCCCGCCCTGGTAGTCCCGCCGCGACTCGGCGCACACCTCCCGCAACCGAGCCACGTCCGCGTCAGTCCGCCGACTCGCGGCCAACTCGGCGGCGGCGCACTCCAGCGCGGTCCTCAACTCGAACAGCGCCCGAACGTCGTCGGCGTCGGCCTGGGGCACGTGCGCCCCCTTGTTCGGCACCAGCACCAGCAGCCCTTCGCTGGACAGGTGCCGGATCGCCTCCCGCAGCGGCCCCCGGCTGATCCCCAGCCGCTGCGCCAGCTCGACCTCGTTGACCCGCTCCCCCGGTGGTATCTCCCCGGTGAGCACCAGCTCGCGCAGCACGTCAACGGTCTGCCCGGCGAGGCTCAGGTGCAGCGGTGGTGTCACGTGCGTCTCCCAACCTGGCGAAACCAATCGACCGTGTTGTTAACTGTCGACAGTTGGCAGTGTAAAGGAGGACGCGTGGTGCACGAGGTCGTAGCCGAGGTCTGGCGGGGCGAGTTCCTGGAATCGGTGCACCACGGCTCGGTCGTCGCGCTGGACGCGACGGGCGCCGAGGTCCTCCGCAGGGGCCGTCCGGAGCGCGTGGCGTTCCCGCGCTCCTCCAACAAGCCGGTGCAGGGCCTCGCGATGCTCCGCAACGGCCTCGACCTGGACGGCGAGCTGCTCGCGCTGGCCTGCGCCAGCCACTCCGGCGAGGACTTCCACGTCGAGGGCACCCGGCGGATCCTGGCGATGGCCGGTCTGGACTTCACCGCCCTCCAGTGCACCCCCGACCTGCCCATCGGCGACGCGGCGCTGGCCGCGCACCTGGCCGCGGGGCGCGGGAAGGCGCCGGAGTACATGAACTGCTCGGGCAAGCACGCCGCGATGCTGCTGACCTGCGTGCGCAACGGCTGGTCGACCGACGACTACCTCTCGCTCGACCACCCGCTCCAGGTGGCGGTGCGGAACACCCTCGAGGAACTGGCGGGCGAACCCGTCGGCGCGATCGGGGTCGACGGGTGCGGGGCGCCGCTGTTCGGGATCAGCCTGACCGGGCTGGCCCGCGCGTTCGGCACGATCGCGGGCGCGCCGGGCGGGACGCCGGAGCACCGGATCGCCTCCGCGATGAACCGCCACCCCGAGTGGGTCGGCGGCACGGGTCGCGACGTCACCGAGCTGATGCGCGCGCTGCCGGGCGCGCTGGCCAAGGACGGTGCGGAGGGCGTGTACGCGATCGGGCTCCCGGACGGGTCGGCGGTGGCGTTGAAGATCGCGGACGGGTCCAGCCGGGCGCGGGCCGTGGTCGTCGTCGAGGCGCTGCGGCTGCTCGGGGTGGACGTGGCGGCGCTGGCGGGGCTGGCGACCGTTCCCGTGCTCGGGCACGGCCACCAGGTGGGCGCCGTCCGGCCCGCCCTGGCCCTCGCGGGCTGAAGACCCTCTATTCTCGAAGCATGGCCACCTTTCCAGGCGCGGAAAGACCGGACGAAGGACCTGCAAGGCGGTTCTCCGACGACCTCATCGGGCTCGACCCGGCGGATCCCGAGGCGAAGGCCTTCGCGGAGCACCTGGACCGGATGGAGCGCGAACGCCCCGGCTACACCGTCGAGGGCTACCTCGCGGGCGTCGCGGACTTCGCCGACTCGGCGAACCGCGCCAGCGGTGAACAGCGCTTCTTCGCGGTGCTGGTGGTCACGCTGATCCTGCTCGGCGTGCTGATCAGCGTGTGGTTCGGGCTCGGCGAGATCATCGGCGTCCTGTTCGCCTGATCCCGCCCCGGATCACCCACCCCGGTCATCACTGTTCCGTAAGACACCTGCGATCCACCCTCGGGCCGAGATCGCATTAGCGTGGTGGCATGGAACCTGTTGTCGGCGCCACGCCGAAGGTCGTCCGCTCGGAGCAGGAGTGGCGGGAGAGCCTGACCCCCAGCGAGTACCGCGTGCTGCGCGAGGGCGGCACCGAACCCGCGTGGGTCGGTGAGTACACGGACACGAAGACGGTCGGGGTCTACGACTGCCGCGCGTGCGGCACCGAGCTGTTCCGCAGCGAGACCAAGTTCGACTCGCACTGCGGCTGGCCGTCGTTCTTCTCGCCCCTGGCGGCGGACCGCGTGATCCTGCGCGAGGACCGCGCCATGGGCATGGTGCGCACGGAAGTGCTGTGCGCGAACTGCCACAGCCACCTCGGACACGTTTTCGAGGGGGAGGGTTACGACACTCCTACCGATCAGCGCTACTGCATCAACAGCATCAGCTTGCGATTGGTGGACGAATCCGCGCCTTAATGCGGAATTGCACCGCTCCGGAGTCGTCCCGGTACGCAGCGCAACAGGCGACAATCGGCTCGCGGTGAAGCAGACTGGTGCGGTTGCCCCGGATGACGTCATCGGGTGACGTCGTCCGGATCGGTCTCCTACCTGGGAGGAAGCATGTTCTTGCTGAAGGGAACGGACGGCGAGGGTTCTGGCGGAGTCGACGGATCGTCGTCCTCCTAAGCATTACCCAGCAAAAGCCTAAATTTCGCTCAAGCCCCTTGTCGGGGTGTGTCGCAGAGCACACGCTTGCATCTCGATCGGCGGACCAGTTTCGCCGAGAGCGGCAGGGGGTGGACCGTGGAGCAGCCTTGGGGGCTTTCGGGCCCGGAATTCCTGAAGATCTACTGGGTCGCGTTGGGCGTTTCAACGCTGTTCGCGATCGGTGTCCGGATCCGGATGCGGGCGGGCCGGGGAGGCGCGCCCGCACGGGGCCTGGACATCGATGAACTGGCGTACCTCGCGGGCGGACCCCGCCGCGTGGTGGAGGCGTCCATCGCCAGGCTGATCGAGGCGGAGGCGCTGCGCTCGACGCGGCGCGGCACGGTCGGGCTGATCGGCAAGGCCACGTCGACCAACGAGGTCGACCGCGCGGTGCTGGCCGACGCGGCGCGCTACAGCCGTCGCACGCTGAACCTGCTGGTGCCCGCCGTGGCGCAGTCGGGGGCGGTGGCGTCGATCGCGACCAGGCTCGGCGGCGCGGGGATGCTCGTCGACCCGGCCACGGCGAAGCGGACCCTGCGGGTGGGGGTCATGCCGATGCTGGTGCTGTTCGTGATCGGGGTCGTGCGCTGGGTCAACGGCATCGCGATCGGCGCTCCGGTGGGCTGGCTGACGCTCCAGCTCGTCATCACGGGCGTGCTGGCCGTGCTGGTCACCCGTTCGGGCAAGATCCAGCGCACGGCCGAGGGTGACCGCGCACTGGAGGCCGCCCGGTCGAGCGACCGGCGGGACGCGGTCGGCATGAGCCTGGGCGGCGCGGTGGGGCTCGTCGCCCTCGGCGGGCTCGCCGCGCACCCCGACCTGACGCTGCGCACGGCGCTGGTGGCTCCGTCCTACGGCACCGCGGCCAGCGGCGGGAGCAGCGGCGGGTACGTGGTGAGCGGGAGCAGTTGTTCGAGTTCGAGCGGCAGCGGCTGCGGTAGCGGGAGCAGCGGCTGCGGCGGGGGAGGCGGCTGCGGCGGGGGAGGCGGCAGCTAGCCGAACAAGGGGGGTGCCAAGGCCATCGCGGGCGACACGACGTGCCCGTGGTGGCCTTGGCCTCGTGGAGCGGAACTGACGGGCCCGCCGCGGAGTCGGATGGCCATCGGCTTGGTGCGAAAGGCGGCGGTCATGACATCGGGAACGAGAACAACGGGCAGATCGGGCATGTCGGTCGAGGAGTTCGGCTACCTGTCCGGCGGGCCCGGCCGCGCCGCGGAGGTCGCGATCGTCCGCCTGCTGGAGGCCGGGCTCCTGCGGATCTCCCGCGAGGGGGTGGTGAGCGCGGTGTCCACGACCGCGCACGGCGCCGCGACGCCGCTGGAGGCGTACGCGCTGGGCGCCGCCCGCGGCGGACGCGCGCTGGGCTCCCTCATCAAGGCGACGGCGGGCAGCGGCGCGCTGGACGCGGTGAAGCAGCACCTGGTCGACCGGGGCTTCCTGGTCTCCCCCGGTCGCCGCAGGGCGTGGGGGCTGGTCAGCTTCATCGCGACCCTCGTCGGGGTCGGTGCCGTCGTGGCCGTGGGCGTGGCGGACCTGAACGTCGGCATCGCGATCGTGCTGGTCGTGCTCGCGCTGGCCGTCCGGTGGTCCACCAACCGGATGCGCCGCCCGGTCCGCCGGGCGGGCCGTCGGGAGGTGAACGCGGTCACGGTCATGTCGAACGACCGGGTCGGCATCGTCGCCCAGCACGGCCTGGCGGGGCGCATCGGGAATTTCCCGAACACGCACCGCGTGTGGGAGATGCTCGGGATCGCGCCGAGCGCGGGGGCGACGCTGCGCAGGGGCAAGCCCGGCAGGCGGTCCAACGACGGCTCGACGTCCGCGAGCAGCTGCTCCAGCTGTTCCAGCGGCTGCGGGTCGAACAGCAGCTGCGGGTCCAGCAGCGACAGCGGCTCGTCGTCGTCGTGCGGCGGCTCGTCGTGCGGTGGCGGCGGGGGTGGGGACTGATGGGGGCCGTCGACAGGCTCGGCGTCGGCATCGGCTGGCGCGCGGAGATCGACCTGACCGTGGAACGGCTGCCCGACGTCGACTTCGTCGAGGTGGTCGCGGAGAACCTGCACGTCGAGCACCTGCCGGAGTCGATCGTGCTGCTGCGCGAACGGGGCGTGCCGGTGCTGCCGCACGCGGTGTCGCTGTCGCTGGGCAGCGCGGACCCCGTCGACGCGCACCGGGTCGAGCACCTGGGCGCGGTCGCGGAGGCGCTGGGCGCGCCGCTGGTGAGCGACCACGTGTGCTTCGTCCGGGCGGGCGGGCTCGACTCCGGGCACCTGATGCCGGTGCCGCGCACCCGTGACGCGCTGGACGTGCTGGTGGCCAACGTGCGGACGGCGCAGGCGAACCTCCCGGTGCCGCTGGCGCTGGAGAACATCGCCGCGCTCCTGGAGTGGCCGGACGGCGAGCTGACCGAGGGGCAGTTCCTGGCGGAGCTGGTGGAGCGCACGGACTGCTTCCTGCTCATCGACGTGGCCAACCTGCACGCGAACGCCCGCAACCTCGGCACGGACCCGAACCGGTTCCTGGACGAGATCCCGCTGGAGCGCCTGGCCTACGTGCACGTGGCGGGCGGGGTGGAGACCGACGGCGTCTACCACGACACCCACGCCCACGCCGTGCACCCCGAGGTGCTGGACCTGCTGGGCGAGCTGCGGTCGCGCGTCGACCCGCCGGGCGTGCTGCTGGAGCGCGACGACAACTACCCGTCCGACAGCGAGCTGGCGGCCGAGATGGCGGCGATCCGCGCGGTGCTGGCGGGGCACGGATGACCGACGGGGCGCGGGAGCGGCTCGCCGAGGCCCAGTCGGAGCTGCTGACCGCGCTGCTGGCGGGCGGCCCCTCCCCCACCGGGTTCGACGAGCGCCTGCTGCGCGTGGAGGCCCGGTCGCTGCTGGCGAAGCGGCGCGGCGTCGTGGCGGTGCTGGCGCCCGACGCCGTCGACGAGCTGGCCGACCGCTTCCGCCCGCTGTTCGACGAGTACGCCCTGTCCCACCCGAGGACGTCGGGCAGCAGGGCGCGGGAGGACGCGGCGGCCTTCACGGACTGGGCGCGGGCCCGCGGAGCCCTGCCCCCGGTGAAGCCGAAGCGCTGGTGGCGCAGGAACCAGGCCTGACAGCCCCGGTCCGCGTGGTCGCCACGAGTTGATACGCGACGGCCGTGGCACACCTCTGCCACTCCCCTGCTCACGCCCACCCTGCTCACGGATCGTCACACAAGGTGAGGCGGAAACTTCGCCCGTCGTGCGGAAGGCACGCCTCCCGGACGTCGATATGTTCAGAAGTACCGGGATCTCTCGTCACTTTCGGTACACCGCCGCCACCGGCCGATCGGCGCCCCGGTCGTGCGTTCCCGCACGGATTCACCGAACCGGGAGGTGGCTGTTGCGATCAACACGACGACACGGCGCTCTGCTGGGAGTCGCCGCGCTCGCGGTCGGGCTCGTGGCCGGACCGGCGGGCGCGTCGGCGGCCGAGGAGCCGTCGCCGACGGGGTTCCCCGCGGGGAGAGCGGGCTCCGTCACGCTGATCACGGGTGACCGCGTGGTGCTCGACGGGACCGGAGGAGGCTCGGTCGTCCCGGCGGCGGGCCGGGACGCGGTCGTCTTCACCACGTCCACCGAGCAGGGGCACGTCCACGTCGTCCCCGCCGACGCGCGGCGGGCGGTGGCGTCGGGCCGGGTGGACAAGCGGCTGTTCGACGTCACCGAGCTGATCGAGTCGCGCTACGACGACGCCCACCGCGACTCCGTGCCGCTCATCCTCACGACCGGTGCGGACCTTCGGGCGACGGGCGCCCCGGTCGGGACGACCATCACCGCCGCGCTGCCGGCGGTGCGGTCGTTCGCGGCCCGCACCGCCAAGGCGCGGGCCGCGGACACGTGGCGGACCCTCCTCGCCGACGACTCCTACAGCAAGATCAGGCTCGACGGCCTGCGGCAGCCGAGCCTGGACCGCAGCGCGGCGCAGATCGGCGCGCCCGAGGCGTGGCAGGCCGGGTACACCGGCACGGGGGTGAAGGTCGCCGTGCTGGACACCGGCGTCGACGCCGAACACCCCGACCTCAAGGGCCGGGAACTCGCCGAGAAGAACTTCACCGAGGACGCCGACAACCAGGACCTGGTCGGCCACGGCACGCACGTCGCGGCCACCATCGCCAGCGCGGGCGAGAAGTACCGCGGCGTGGCGCCGGACTCGCGCATCCTCGACGGCAAGGTGTGCGTGGGCGGCGGGTGCGCCGAGTCGTGGATCCTCGGCGGCATGACGTGGGCGGCCGAGCAGGGCGCCGACATCGTGAACCTCAGCCTGGGCGGTGGGGACAGCCCGGAGATCGACCCGCTCGAAGAAGCCGTCAACACGCTCTCCGCCCGGCACGGCACGCTCTTCGTCGTCGCGGCGGGGAACTCGGGCCGCCCGGAGACCGTCGGCTCGCCCGGTAGCGCGGACGCCGCCCTCACCGTCGGGGCGGTCGACCGCTCCGACGGGATCGCGTCGTTCTCCAGCCGCGGGCCCAGGGTCGGCGACAGCGCCGTCAAACCCGACGTCACCGCCCCCGGCGTGGACATCGTCGCGGCCAAATCCTCCACCGGTGTGATCGGCACCCCCGTGGCCGACGGCTACGTGTCCATGTCCGGCACCTCGATGGCCACCCCGCACGTCGCGGGCGCCGCC
>NZ_DASUSQ010000049.1:0-17857 GCF_036375055.1 Umezawaea sp. | reverse complement strand
GTTCTCAAAGAACACGCGCACACCATCTCGTCCCGCGTCTTACCGCGGTGCAATCCGGGGCTTGTGTTTGAAGCTTAGCAAGCGATTTTTCTGACTGTCAAATCGGCCTGCGAGGCATTCAGTTCTGAAGATTGTGGCCCCGCTCCGGCCCGTTTCCGGTCCGTGTCGCGGTGACAAGGAGAAAGTTACACCCTCATGATCCGGGGGACAAATCGGGGGGTACCCAACCCGCGAACGCCCTAGAAGAGCCCCCGCTCGAAGGCCACGGCGACCGCGGCGGCCCGGTCCTTGACCCCGAGCTTCGCGTACACGTGGAGCAGGTGCGTCTTCACGGTCGCCTCGCTGATGAACAGCTTCTTCGCGGCCTCCTTGTTGGTGGACCCCCGCGCCACCAGGCCGAGCACCTCCAGCTCCCGCTGGCTCAGCTGGTCGGTGGCCGGGGCCCTGACCTGCCCGAGCAACGTCGTGGCGACCGAGGGCGACAGCACGGCCTCGCCGCGGGCGGCCGACCGGACCGCGCGGAACAGGTCGTCGCGGGGCGTGTCCTTCAGCAGGTAGCCAGTGGCCCCGGCCCTGACCGCGGGCAGCACGTCGCTCTCGGTGTCGTAGGTGGTCAGCACGAGGACGCGGGCGGGGTTGCCGCCCTCCCGCAGCCGCGTGATCGCCGTGACCCCGTCCACCCTCGGCATCCGCAGGTCCATCAGCACCACGTCGGGCCGCACCGCCTCCACCACGGTCACCGCCTCGGCCCCGTCGGCGGCCTCCCCGACCACCTCGAAGTCCGGGTCGCCGGAGAACATCCCGCGCAGCCCGTCCCTGACGACGGGGTGGTCGTCCACGACCACCACCCGGATCACGGCTCGACCCCCACCGGGATCGCCGGGACGCTGGCGGACACCGCGGTGCCTCCCCCGACCTCGGACTCCACCTCGAACGCCCCGGCCAACCGGCACACCCGCTGCCTCATGGTCAGCAACCCGAACCCCTCCCCGTCCACCACGGCCGGGTCGAACCCGACCCCGTCGTCCCTCACGTCCAACGTCACCACGTCCTCCATGTACGAGAGCGTGAGGCCCACCCGTGACGCCCCGGCGTGCTTGGCGACGTTCGCCAGCGCCTCCTGGGCGGTGCGCAGCAGCGCCACCTCCACCTCGGGGTGCATGGGGCGCGCGGTGCCGGTGGTGGTCACCTCGACGGCGACCCCGGACGCGGCGCCCCACCCGCCCACGACCTCGGCCAGCGCCTCGGGCAGCGCCGAGTCCACCAGCTGCGCCGGGCGCAGGGCGTGCACGGAGCGGCGGGCCTCGGTGAGGTTCTCGCGCGCCAGCCGGACGGAGGTGGCCACGCGGTCCCGCCACTCGCCGGTCTGCTCGGCGGCCTCCAGTTGCGTGATGATGCCGGTGAACCCCTGGGCCAGGGTGTCGTGGATCTCCCGCGCCATCCGCTGCCGCTCGTCGAGCACCCCGGCCTCGCGGGCCTGGATCAGCAGCTGGGCGTGCAGCCCGGCGTTCTCCTCCATCGTGGCGGCGAGCTGGGACACCATCTCCTTGCGCTTGCGGCTCTGCTCGGTGGTCACGTGCCCGACGAAGGTGAACGTGCACGCGATGGTCACGAACAGCGCGAGGAACATGAGGAAGGCGATGAACTCGGGGCCGGACGGGATGCCGCCGAAGAGCGACACCGTGGCCAGCACGGCGGTGGCCGCGACGGCGGCGAACATCCACTTCACCCGCAGCACCTCGCTGGCGTACACGTAGAGCGCGAACGACACCGAGCCGAACCACGTCTCGCGCACGCCGAGCACGCCGTAGAGGACCAGCAGGCCGACGATGAACACGGCCATCAGGTCCTGCCGCGACCGCCACGCGGGATGCGCGCTGAACCAGAAGAACATCCACGCGTACAAGACCGCCACGATCGCGAGGCTGATCAGCTTGGCGCCGGTGTCGTGGGGTGACAGCAGGAGGTACAGGGTGGTCGTCACCGTGAGCACGAAGTACGGGATGACGTGGCCGACGCGTTCCAGCCTGGTCTCCCACGTGTCCAGGGTGGACTCGGCCATCCTCACTCCCAACGGAAGGTCCTGGCCGCGACGGTACCCGCGAGCAGCGCGATCACGGCCATGACCGCCAGGTGCGGCGGTGACGGCGCGGTGCCGACCCACGAGTCCTGGAGCGCGGCCACGCCGGGGGGCAGGTACTGGCCGACGGTGTTGACCGCGTCCGGCAGCAGGAAGCGCGGGAGGTACGCGCCGCCGAAGAACATGACGAGCATGAAGGCCACCGTCGCCCAGCCCGCCGCGGCCTTGGCCGTCGACGCGAGCGCGGCGATGACCAGCCCGAACGAGAACAGCGACGCGGCTCCGAGGAGCACGGTCAGCGTGAAGCCGACGAGGTGGTGCGGCAGGCCGATGTCGAACACCAGCCTGCCGACCGCGACCACCAGGAGCACGGCGACGACGGCGGCGATGAGGTTGACCAGCAGTTGTGCGGCCAGGAGCTTGCCGGGGTGCAGCGGTGTGGTGCTCAGCCTGCGGAGCACACCGCGTTCGCGGTAGGTGGCGACGGTGGTGGGGACGCGCTGGAGGCCGAGGAAGGCCAGCGTGATCACGACCAGGGTGCCCGCGTACCCGTCGATGAACCGGGTCCCGCCGAACATCGGGTCGGGGGTGCGCAGCGCCGGGATCGCGCCCAGCACCAGCAGCAGCACGGTCGGGAACAGGATCGCGAAGATGACCGAGGCGCCTTCGCGGAGGAACAGCTTCGCTTCTACCCGAACGAGTTTGAGCACGACTCCCCCGTCACTTCTTCGGCTTGGTGAGCGAGACGAACGCGTCGTCCAGGCTGGCTTGGTCGACGCGCAGCTCGGCGGCGACGACCTGGTTGCGGGCCAGCACCGAGGTGACGGCGTGCAGCAGGTTCCCCCGACCGGTGATGACGAACCGCCCGCCGTGCAGGCGGACGTCCGTCACCTCGTCGAGTTCGCGGAACAGCGCCTCGTCCACCGGGCGGGACGGCCGGAACCGCACCCGCTGCTCGCTGTCCACCCGTGACACCAGCCCGGCGGGCGTGTCGATCGCGACGACCCTGCCCGCGTCGATCACGGCCAGCCGGTCGCAGAGGCGTTCGGCCTCCTCCATGAAGTGGGTGACCAGCAGGACCGTGACGCCGGAGTCGCGGATGCCCTCGATGAGGTCCCAGGTGTCCCGCCGCGCCTGCGGGTCGAGGCCCGTGGTCAGCTCGTCCAGCACCGCGATCCGCGGGCGACCGACCAGGGCCAGCGCCACCGAGAGGCGCTGCTTCTGCCCGCCGGACAGCGTGCCGAACTCGGCGTCGCGCCGGTCCTCCAGGCCGAGCCGGACCACCAGCTCCCGCCAGTCGGCGGGGTCGGGGTAGAAGGAGCTGTACAGGTCGAGGGCTTCCCGGACCTTGATCCGCTCGGGCAGCTGGCTCTCCTGGAGCTGGACGCCCATCCGCTGCCGGAGTTCGGTCCGGTCCCGACGCGGGTCGAGACCGTCGACCCGGATCGTGCCGCGATCGGGGACCCGCAGGCCCTCGACGCACTCGACCGTCGTCGTCTTGCCCGCCCCGTTGGGCCCGAGGATCCCGAAGATCTCGCCCTCGTCCACGGTGAACGACACCTCGTCCACCGCCACCGTCGGCCCGTACCGCTTGCCGAGGTCCACCACCTCGATGATCGCCATGCCTTGAGGTTGCTCTGCTCGCGCCCCCGGCGAATCGACCGGCGGGCCACACCGGCGGTCAACCGATCGGTTGATGGGTCTCCGGGGCATCCCCTGACCGGGTCCGGGTGAGCACCCAGCCGAACAGGGCGGCGACCGGGAACATGACGACGCCGTAGACGGCCGCCGGGACGGCGATGTCGGTGCTGTCGAGGACGCTGATGGCGATCGTGATGGCGAGGGTGCTGTTGTGCACGCCGATCTCGAACGCGCTGGCGATGGCCTGCCGGTGGCCGATCCCGAACAGGCGCGGGGCGAAGTACCCGAGGGACAGGCTGATCACGCAGAACACCAGGGCGATCAGGCCCGTGGCCGCGAGGTAGGTGCTGAGGTTCTCCCGTTCGGACACGACGGTCGCGACGATGACGGAGGCCAGGACGACCACGGAGAAGATCCGGACGGGGCGGTCCATGCGGTCGGCGAACCCCGGTGACCGGCGGCGCACCAGCATTCCCAGCACCACCGGGATCAGCACGATGGCGAACACCTGGAGGACCTTGTCGAACTGGAGGTCCAGGCCTTCGCCGCGCGGGGCGAAGTGGTCGATGGCGAGGTTGGTGACCAGGGGGAGGGTGACCACGGCCAGGATCGAGTTGACGGCGGTGAGGGTGATGTTGAGGGCCACGTCGCCGCGGAAGACGTGGCTGAAGAGGTTGGCCGTGGTGCCGCCGGGTGACGCGGCCAGGAGCATCATGCCGACGGCCAGGAGGGGTGGGAGGTCGAAGAGGAGGACCAGGCCGAAGCAGACGGCCGGGAGGAGGGCCAACTGGCAGACGAGGGCGATGACGACGGCGCCGGGGTGGTTCTTCACCCGGATGAAGTCGGCGGTGGTGAGGGAGAGGCCCAGGCCGAACATGACCACTGCCAGGGCTACGGGGAGGAGCACGGAACCGAGCACCGAGTTCATGGTCGACTCGCAGTTCTGCCGGGTGGGTACGGGGTGGTGACAGTCGCAAGCGGGGTGGCGCTGGTCAACCGTTATGTCTGATTTGAGATCAGGGTGGGACGGGGTTGGGTCCGGTTGCGGGTCGGTTCGGTCTCCGGGGGTGGCTGCCGGTTCGGGCGTGGTCACCGGGTGGCTGCCGGTTCCAGCGTGCTGTTGCCGGTCAGGTTGGGTTTGGTGGTGCCTGCTTTGCCTGCTGCTGGTGCTGGTGTTGCGGTAGTACGCCGTGCAGTACCTGGTTGAGGAGGGTGGTGATCACGTGTTCGTTGTGCGCTGGTCGTCCTGGTGCGACGGTGCGGGAGGCTGCCTCCACCATGCCGTGCACCAGGAGGGCCTGTAGTTCCGGGCTTTCCACTCCCGCTTTTCGCAGGACTTCCACCAGTGGGGTTAGCAGGCGCTCGTGTTCCGCGCGGATTTGTTCTCTGCTGTTGTCCGGCAGTGCGTGGGCCGAGAGGGCCACTACCGCGCTGTGGCGACCGTCGGTGATGATTTCCAGTTCCGTGCGGAGGTAGGCCTCGATCTTGGCCGCTGTGCCGTGTGCGGCGGCTACCGCGCGGTCCAGGTGGCGGGCCCATTCCGGTAGTTCGTCGGTGACGATGGCCGCCACCAGTTCTTCTCGCGACTTGAAGTACTCGTAGAGGCTGGGGCGGGAGAGGCCTACCCGTCTGGCCAGCGCGGCGAGCGTGAGGGCGTCCGGGCCTGCTTCCGCCACCAGGTCGCGGCCTGCGTCCAGGAGGGCGCGCAAGCGGTTGGCGCGGTGTTCCGCGACCGTGTCCGCGCTGATCCTTGGCACGGAACGAATGGTATCCCTCTTGTTTTCCCTACGCCGCGTTGGGATAGTTGCCTACGTAGCGTCGGGAACTTGGAGGTGCGGCATGTTCATCGCCACCAACCGCTTGTTCGTCCCCGTGGAGCGCGCGGAGGAGTTCGAGGAGAGGTTCCGGGCCAACATGCGGACCTACCTGCCCGGTGTGCCGGGGTTGCGGCGGAGCACGTTGTTGCGGCCCACGACGCCGGAGCAGCCCTACGTGTCGCTGAACGAGTTCGACAGCGAGGCCGATTTCCGGGCCTGGGTGGCGTCGGACTCGTTCCGGGAGGCGCACGCGCGCAACAAGGGCATCGCGCGGCACGTGACCGGCAACGCGGTGGAGACGTTCGAGCACTCGGAGGACCTGGTGCTCAAGGCCTCCTAGGGGAGGTCGAGGTTCTGAAGCCTGGTGATCTCGTCGGTCTGCGTGGCGATCACGTCGGACGCCATCTCCTCGACGCGGACGTCGACGCCGTCCGCGAGCACCTCCTGGGCCATGCGCAGGGCGCCCTTGTGGTGCTCGATCATCAGGCGCGCGAACAGCCTGTCGAACTCGGGACCGGTCGACGCGGCCAGCGCGGCCATGTCGGCGGCGCTCGCCGTGCCGGGCATGGTGGCGTGGTCGACGTGGGGCAGCGCGGTGGAGTGGCCGTGCCGCTCGGCGTCCACGGCGAACTGCTTCTGCCACTGCTCCATGGCGCCGATCTCGGGGCCCTGGGTGTCGTGGATGCGGGAGGCGAGGCCGCGCACCGTCTCGTTCGACGCCCGTTCCGGAGCCAGCGCCGTCATCTCCAGCGCCTGCCGGTGGTGGCCGATCATGCTCACGACGTAGGTCAGGTCGCGCTCGTTCGGGGCGACGAGGCGGTCGGTGCCGAGGTCGTCCGGCGAGATCGTCTTCGCCTGCTCGCCCGGCGCACCAGGCGCGATGATGGGCGTGGCGTCGTCGGAGGGCGTGGAGGTGCACCCCGCGAGCACCAGTGCGACCGCCAGCAACCCGACCCTCATCCGCATGCGCCCTCCCTCGTCCCGCCCCCAACCTACCGACCATCCCAGTCCGCGGAAACTTGCCATACCCGCCGATCGGACGTGGTCTTTAGCGGTGCGAACAGGTGATACTGACCCCCCTGCTTCAGGTTGAGAAGGGGAGACCTGTGTTCACAGCATCCGTATCGGCCGGACGACGCCGGGCGTCGCTCGCGGCCGCGGGGGCATTCGCGCTGGCGGTGTCCTCCTTGGCGTTCGGTCCCCAAGCGCTGGCCCAACCGGACCAGGACAACGTGGACGGCCTGTCCGAGACTCAGCTCTCGGCTCCCGCGAACCCGGCCGCGGGCATCCCCGCCGTCGACGAGATCGTGCGCAGCCGCAACGTCAAGCACGTGGCGAACCTGCCCAAGGGCACGCCGTTCACGTCGTCGACCTACACGGACCTGGCGTTCCAGGACAACCACGCGTTCGTCGGCAACTACAACGGCTTCACGATCTACGACATCCGCAACCCTCAGAAGCCGAAGGTCGTCAGCGAGGTCCTCTGCCCCGGTTCGCAGAACGACATCTCGGTCCAGGGCGACCTGCTGTTCCTGTCGACCGACTCGTCGCGCTCGGACAACTCGTGCAGCAGCGTGTCCCAGTCCGCCACGAACAAGGACTCGTGGGAGGGCGTCAAGGTCTTCGACATCAGCGACAAGCGCAACCCGAAGTACGTCGCCGCCGTCGAGACCGCGTGCGGCTCGCACACCCACACGCTGGTGCCGGACAAGAAGGGCCGCAACGCCTACCTGTACGTCTCGTCGTACGCCCCCAACGCGACGTTCCCGGACTGCCAGCCGCCCCACGACAAGATCTCCATCGTGAAGGTGCCGCTGAAGGACCCGGCGAAGGCCTCCCTGCTGTCCGCCCCGCTCATCTTCCCGGACGGCGGCAACCCCGGCCGCTCCGGCACGGTCGCGGACGGCTACGTCTCGGCCACCAGCGGCTGCCACGACATCACGGTCTACCCGTCGAAGGACCTCGCCGCCGGTGCCTGCATGGGTGACGGCGTGCTGTTCGACATCTCCGACCGCGAGAAGCCCCGCGTGATCACGACGGTCCAGGACAACGTGAACTTCGCGTTCTGGCACTCGGCGACCTTCAACAACGAGGGCACCAAGGTGATCTTCACCGACGAGCTCGGTGGTGGCGGCGCGGCGACGTGCAACGAGGCGATCGGCCAGAAGCGCGGCGCGAACGGCATCTACGACGTCAAGGGTCGTGGCGACAACCGCACGCTGGAGTTCAAGAGCTACTACAAGATCCCGCGCATGCAGGGCGACACCGAGAACTGCGTGGCCCACAACGGTTCGCTGATCCCGGTCCAGGGCCGCGACATCATGGTGCAGTCCTGGTACCAGGGCGGCGTGTCGATCTGGGACTTCACCGACTCCTCGAAGCCGAAGGAGATCGGCTTCTTCGAGCGCGGCCCGCTGCCCAACGGTTCGGGCGGCGGCAGCTGGTCGGCGTACTACTACAACGGGTTCATCTACTCGTCGGACATGGCGAAGGGCCTCGACGTCCTGGACGTCCGGGACCCGCGGACCTTCTCCGCGAAGTTCGTCCGGATCGGCCAGCTCAACGTGCAGACCCAGGGTTCCTACCGCGAGTGGTGACCTGAGACCGCGATGACCTGCTCGGGGCCCGTGTCCACGTCGGACGCGGGCCCCGAGTCGTACCGCGGGGCGGTGGCGGCACGGGTGGGCTTCCCGAACGGTGGTTCCGGCTCGGGCGTGGCGGCGGTCCGGGCCGACCTCGTCCACCGCGGCGTGGTCCACGACCTGGAGGTGGGCACCAGGCGCGCCGAGTCGATGGCCGCCCGCCAGGGCCGACTACTCGCCCAGCTCCTCGAACAGCGTGAGCTGGAGGCCCGCCGGGGCGGAGAGGCGGGAGTTGAGGGAGTTCCACGGCGTTCGGGTGGGTTCGGCGATGAGCGTCGCGCCGCCGTCGACCAGGTCGCCGGTCGCCACGGTGACGTCGTCCACCTGGAACGCGACCCGCACGTGCCCGGCGACCCGCTCCCCCACCTCGACGTCGTCGATGTACGCCGCGTGCGGCGGGTCGGCGATCTCCAGGGTCGCGCGGCCCGCCTCCAGGATCGTGACGCGCCCGCCGGGTGAGCTGAACGCGGCCCGCTGCGGCAGCCCCAGCACGTCCCGGTAGAACGCCAGCGCCTCCTCGTAGTCGGTCGCGGTCACCACGAGCCTCAGTTCACGCACCACGCCGCTGTCCCCGTTCGCTCGTCACGACCACGGTCACCAGTACGGCGACGAGGACCGCGGTGACGTGGATCGGCGCGGGCCCGAAGGAGGCGGCGAGCACGAGGGCCGCGCCGACCGGGAAGGCCCACTTCGCGGTGCCGCGGGAGGTCTCGAAGACCTGGAGGAACCACACCACGAGCAGGTAGACGGCGACGGGCACGGTGGTCGTCATGGCCGCCGCGTGCGAGGACAGGTGGGTGACGTGGGTGTCGTGGTCGACCGACACCTCCAGCCCCGCCCCGACGGCCGCCGCGGAGGCGAAGACGAGGTAGTGGCCGTAGCCCCAGGTCAGCGACTTGCGCAGCGAGGTCAGCAGGTCCTCGGCCGGGTGGTCGAAGTACAGCCACCACAGGCCGAACACGATGACGAGCCCGGCGAACGCCAGCGACACCAGCGCGGGCACGTCGGTGCCCGCGTCCAGGCCCGCGCGGATCGCGTTGCTGGCGGCCAGGATCGACTCGCCGAGCACGATGAGGGTGAACAGGCCGTAGCGCTCGACGATGTGGCCGACGTGGAAGGTGGTACCGGCGGCGCGTTCGGCGATAGCGGGCACCAGCATCTCGCAGACGGCGAGCACGACGAACGCCGCGGGCAGCAGGCCGTCGGGCAGGAACAGGCGCCCGACCCAGCCGAGCTGGACGACCGTGATGCCGATGGCGTAGCGGGTCGCGGTCGCGCGGCGCTCGGGGTCGCCGTGCCGGGCGCGCAGCCACTGGCCCACCATCGCCAGGCGCATGACGACGTAGCCGATCGTGACGACGGTGAAGTCGCCGTCCTCGAACGCCCCCGGCACACCCGCGGCCAGCACGAGCACGCCGGTGATCTGCACCAGCGTCGTCACCCGGTACACGACGTCGTCCGTGTCGTAGGACGACGCGAACCAGGTGAAGTTCAGCCAGGCCCACCAGATCGCGAAGAACACCGCGAGGTAGCCGACGAGACCGTGGCCGATGTGGTTCTCGGTCAGCGAGTGGTGCAGCATCGCCGCCGCCGACGCCACCGCGACCACGAAGCTGAGGTCGAAGAGCAGTTCGAGCGGAGTGGCGGCGCGATGCGCCTCATCAGGCCGACGAGCGGCCATCCGCCGGTAGGGCACGGTCATGGGTGGATCATGCATCACCGCTCCCCCGGCCACCACGCGAGGCCGTGGCCGTAGGTCGGTTCCCACTTCTCCCGAGTTGGGCGGGGAGTTCGTCCCGGCCCAACTCGGGAGGAACCGGGGGCCGACGTGCCGACTCAGGGCGGCCGGGCCGGAGTCCGCGGAGCGGCGGCCGTTCTACACGGCCACCACCATGAACCTCGACGCGGTGAGGTCCAGCGCCACGGCGGTGCCGGGCGGGTAGGCCGCGGCGATGTTCGACGGCTGGTCGACGCGGATGGTCTGCTCGTCCCCGTCGAGCCGGATCACCAGGCGGGTGACCGGCCCGAGGAAGCTCTGGGTGAGCACGCTGCCCAGCAGGGCACCGTTCGACTCGCCCCCGTGCTCGACGATCCCGATGTCCTCGGGGCGGACGATGACCTTGACGTCGCTGCCGTCGGACAGGTGGGCCGCGGCGTCGGTCGGGAGCGTGAACGCGCCCAGCCGCACCGCGCCGGACTCCGACTTGCCCAGCACGGTGTTCGTCACGCCGACGAACTGCGCGACGAACGCGGACGCGGGCTCCCGGTAGACGACCGCGGGCGTGTCGAGCTGTTCCAGCCTGCCCTGGGACATCACGCCGACCCGGTCGGAGACGGCGAGCGCCTCCTCCTGGTCGTGCGTCACGAACAGGGTGGTCATGCCGAGTTCCGTCTGGATGCGGCGGATCTCGTCGCGGAGCTGGACGCGCACCTTCGCGTCCAGCGCCGACAGCGGCTCGTCCAGGAGCAGCACGCGCGGCTGGATCGCCAGCGCGCGGGCCAGCGCCACGCGCTGCTGCTGGCCGCCGGACATCTGGTGCGGGTACCGGCCGCCGAACTCGCCGAGACCGACCAGTTGCAGCAGCTCGTCGACGCGCTTGGCCCGCCGGCCCGCCCCGGCCTTGCGGAGCCGGAGGCCGAACTCGATGTTCTGCGCCGCCGTCATGTTCGGGAACAGGCTGTAGGCCTGGAACACCATGCCCATGTCCCGGCGGTTCGCCGGGACGGACGTGATGTCCTTGCCCGCCACCACGACGTGCCCCTTGTCGGCCGTCTCGAACCCGGCCACGATGCGCAGCGCGGTCGTCTTGCCGCACCCGCTGGGGCCGAGCAGGCTGACCAGTTCGCCCTCGGACAGGTCGAGGTCGAGCCCGTCGAGCGCGGGCGAACCCCCGAAGGACTTCCGGAGGCCCTTGAGCTCTAGGTAACCCATGAAACCCGGTCTTTCTCTAGTCCTCGACGACGGTGACCCGACGCCGTTGACCGACGTAGGAGAGCAGGAACAGCAGCACGAACGCGAACACCAGGCAGGCCAGCGACACGGCGATCGACAGACCCGCGTTGCGCTTGCCGATCAGGTTGACCTGGACCTGGAGGGTCTCGAAGTTCAGCAGCGAGGCGATGGTGAACTCGCCGAGCACCAGTGCCACGGACAGCAGCGACGCGCCGATGAGCGCGGTGCGGATGTTCGGCACGACGATCCGCCACAGCACCGTGCCCCAGGACGCGCCGAGGCTGCGCGCGGCCTCCGCGAGGGTCTTGAGGTCGATCGACGCGAGGCCCGCGTCGATGGCGCGGTAGGCGAACGGCAGCACCAGCACCGCGTACACGAAGGTGAGCGTCAGCGGCGAGTCGCCGAGGAAGTAGTTCACCCACGCGTAGAGCGGTGCCATGCCGACCACCAGCACGATCGCCGGGATCGTCAGCGGCAGCAGGCACAGGAACTCGACCACGCGGCGCAGCTTCGGCAGCCGCAGCCGGATCCACGCCATCGTCGGGACGAGCAGCACGAGCATCAGCACGGAGCTGAGCACGGCGAGTTCGACCGACGTGATGATGGAGTCGACCAGGTCGGGGTCTTCGAAGATGCCGGTCCACGAGTCCAGGCTGCGGGTGTCGTTGACGCCCCGCGTGGAGAACTCCCCCATCGCCACGAGCGGCAGGACGAAGTAGAACCCCAGCACGACGAGCACGAGGACCCGCAGGACGGTGCCCGCGACCTTCCTCGGGGATTTCGCGGTCACTGCCACTTCGACACCCTCCGCTGGATCAGCGCGTAAAGGCCCATCGCGACGCCGACCACGATCACCATGCCGAGCCCGAGCGCCTTCCCCAGGTTCTCCTGGCCCAGCAGGACCTCGCCGGTCAGGAAGCCGCGGATCTGGAGCGGGACGATCGGGCTGCCCTGCGACACCAGCGCGGCGGCCGTGGCGTACGCGGAGAACGCGTTCGCGAACAGCAGCAGCAGTGCGCCGAGGAACGGCGAGAACAGGATCGGGCCGCCCACGTAGCGCCAGTAGGTCCACGTGCTGCCGCCGAGGCTCTCCGAGGCCTCCCTCCACTGGGGACGGAGGCCGTCCAGCGCGGGGAGGAACACGATGACCATCAGCGGGATCTGGAAGAACGTGTACACGAGCGTCAGGCCGGGCAGTTCGAAGATCCACGCGCTGCCGGAGAACAGGTTGACGCCGAACGAGTCCTGGAGGAACCGGGTGACGAAGCCCTGGAAGCCGACGGTCGCGAGGAACGCGAACGCCAGCGGCACGCCGCCGAACTGGGCGAGCACGCCCGCGGCGGCCACGACGACCCGCCGCAGCAGGCCGTCGGTCTTGCCGCTCGCGACGGCCCACGACAGCAGCGCGCCGAAGATCGCGCCCAGCAGCGCGGTGAGCGCCGACAGCTCGATGCTGCGCCAGAACGCCTGGAGGTAGACGCCCTTCATCAGATCGGTCAGGTTGGCCAGGGTGAAGGCACCGTTCGAGTCCTGGAACGCGCCTGCCAGCACGAGGACGGTCGGGTACACCAGGAACACGCCGACGTACGCCAGGAACGGCACGACGACGAGCCACGCCAGGACGTTGCCCCTGGTCGGCCCCCGGCCGGGGGCGGCGGCTTCCGCCGAGCCTCCCCCGGCCGAGGTGGTGACGGGTGCGACCAAGGGTCAGCCCACCGCCTGCGCCCACGTGGCGGTCAGGACCTGCTTGGCCTTGTCGGCCTGCTCCTGGGTCTGGAACACCTGCTCGCCCTCGGTCTTGGGCAGCTTGGCGGCCGCGGCGGAGTCGGCCTTGCCCGACTTCGTCATGGCCTCCAGGCGGACCGGGCGCGACAGGCCCTGGAGGTAGATGTTCTGGCCCTCGTCGGAGTACAGGAACTCCTGCCACAGGCGCGCGGCGGCCGGGTGCGGGGCGTCGACGTTGATGGCCTGGTTGTAGTAGGCGCCGATCTGCGCGCCGGTCGGGACGACGGTCTTCCAGTCGACCTTGCCCGCGAGCTTCGCGGTCTGCGCGGCGTTCGTGTAGTCCCAGTCGATGACGACGGGCGTCTGGCCGGACTCGATCGTCGCGGGCGACGGGTCGACCGGCAGGAAGTTGCCCGCGGCCTTGAGCTTCTTGAAGAACTCCACGCCGGGCGCGATGTCGTCGGCGGAGCCTCCGCTGCCCAGGGCCGCCATCATGACGCCGGAGAACGCGGCGCCCGCCTGCGTCGGGTCGCCGTTCAGCGCGACCTTGCCCGCGTACTCGGGTTTGAGCAGGTCCTCGACCTTGGTCGGCGCGGGCACCTTGCCCGCGTCGTAGCCGATCGACATGAAGCCGCCGTAGTCGCCGTAGTACAGGCCCTCGCCGTCCTTCAGCTCGGCCGGGATCTCCTCCCACGTGGCCACCTTGTACGGCGCGAACATGGTCTTGTTCGCCACGGCCACGTTCAGCCCGAGGTCGAACACGTCCGGCGCGCGGTCACCGCCCTTGAGCTGCTGGGCGGCCTTGATCTCGTCGGCGCTGGAGCCGTCCGGCTGCGCCGAGTCGATCTTGATGCCGTACTTCTCCTCGAACGTCTTGAGCATCACGCCGTAGTTCGCCCAGTCCGGGGGCAGCGCGATGACGTTCAGCGTGCCCTCCTTCTTGGCCGCCTCCACGAGCTTGTCCAGTCCGCCGAAGTCGGCGGCGGACTTGGCCGTCGCCGCGGCGGTGCCGCTCGACGAGCTTTCCTTGGCGGGCGGTGCCCCGCAGGCGGCGAGCGCGATGGCCAACGCTCCGACGCCGAGCAAGCGCAGAACTGGGGTGGGAGTCAACGAATCGAACCTTCCTCGTCGGGAGTGCCCGCGTGCGGTGCTCGCCCGCGAGTCCGATACCCCGAAACGTGTCAGTTGGCGCGAGGATTGGTCACATTGAGCAGCCTTGTCAAGCTCGCCGCGCGTACTGATACCAATTCGAATGACAAGGCGAATTCCTCGTGGTGACCACGTGTACCAAGGGTTAACCCGACGACGTTATGCCGCAGGCCGAAGTGCGCGCCGAACCGCCCCTGTGCAGGCCCGTTGGCCCGCATCGGCGCCGGGGACCGCACTTTCGCACCGCGATCCACCGTGCGTTCGGGAGACCGAACGACGCCTCGAACGGCCCTGGCGGGCGGACCGGGGCGGCGACCGAAACGACCCAATGTCGCACCGGTGCGTGGAATTGGGCCGAACATCCGGCCGGAGGGGGAATTCGGCGAGCATTTACGGGCGATTCCTGGACCGTTCCAGGGCCGTTCGCGAAACGCGGCACCGAAACCGCGCCCCCCTCGGCGGCCCCGCCGGGCCATAGGTAGGCGTACTATATGTCGCACGCCTACCTATGGAGGTCCCCGTGGCACAGCGGAAGCTGCTCGTGTGGCTGCACGTCCTCAGCTCGGTCGGGTGGATGAGCCAGGCGCTCGCCCTGTTCGCGTTGACCACCTACGCGCTCGAGACGAACGGGACATCCCGGACGGGCGCGTTCGAAGTGGCCAAGGTGATCGACACGGACGTGCTCCGCTTCATGGCGACGACATCCGCGTTCACCGGATTCATGCTCGCGGCGCTGACCCCCTGGGGCTATTTCCGACACTGGTGGGTTCTGTTCAAATTCGTGATCACCCTGACCCAGCTCTACGCGGGCATCTTCGTCCTGAGCCCCAACCTCGACCTGGGCGAGAACGGGAATCCGACCCTGACGCGCGTCGGATCGCTGCTGATGGCGAGCGCGCTGGCGGTGCAGGCGTGGCTGTCCGTCGCCAAGCCCGGCAAGCGCACACCATGGACCCCACCAGGCAAGTTCCCGGCCGCACCCGGATGGGTGACAGGCATCTGCGTGACGATTCCACTGGTCGACCACCTCCTCTTCCGGGGCATACCGGCACTGTCACTCCTGGTCGTCACCGCCTACCCCGTGTGGCGCCGCTGGAAAGTCACACCTCGGCAATCGGCTTCCTCCACTAGGCCACGTAGGCTCAGAGAGGAAAACGACTTGACCCACCACCAGAACTGAGAACGGGGTGATCGGTGTGACGGTTGGCGATAGCCACCGCCGCGATACGGATCTGCTGCGCGAGCTGGAACCGATCGTGGAGGTCAACCTCGACCGCCACTTGTCGATCGCCAAGGAGTGGATGCCGCACGACTACGTCCCGTGGAGCGAGGGCCGCGACTTCGCGTTCCTCGGGGGCGAGGACTGGCACCCGGAGGACTCCCGGCTCGACCCCACCGCCAAGACGGCGATGATCATCAACCTCCTGACCGAGGACAACCTGCCCTCCTACCACCGCGTCATCTCGTCGTCGTTCGGCAAGGACGGCGCCTGGGCGACCTGGATGCACCGCTGGACCGCGGAGGAGGCCCGGCACGGCATCGCGCTGCGCGACTACCTGGTCGTCACCCGCGGCGTCGACCCCGTCGAGCTCGAGCGCAAGCGCATGGAACACATGTCGGTCGGCTTCGAGGGCCAGACCGAGTCCGCGATCCGCAACATCGTGTACGTGTCGTTCCAGGAGCTCGCGACCCGCATCTCCCACCGCAACACGGGCCGCGCGACCAACTGCCCGCTGGCCGACCAGCTCCTCGCCCGCATCGCCACGGACGAGAACCTGCACATGGTCTTCTACCGCAACCTGGTCACCGCCGCGTTCGAGGTCCAGCCGGACCACACCATGCAGGCGGTCCGCGACGAGGTCATCAACTTCCAGATGCCCGGTGCCGGGATCTCGGACTTCCTCCGCAGCTCGGCCACCATCGCCAACGCGGGCATCTACGACCTCCGCCTCCACCACGACGAGGTCATCATGCCCATCCTCCGCTTCTGGAAGGTGTTCGAACGCACCAACCTCGGCGGCGAGGGCGAGAAGGCCCGCGACGAACTGGCCGAGTTCCTGACCGTGCTCAACGGCAAGGCGAACAAGTTCGTCGAAATGCGCGAACGCCGCCGCGCCCGTGCCGCGAAGGCCGCCGAGTAACCGATTCGGTGAGCAGCCCTGGCCGTGGGTACGCACGGCCAGGCACCGGCATTGACTTATATAAGCGGAGGATGGACAGTCGCCCTGTGCACGCGTTCGACGTCCTGGGCGACCCCGTCCGCCGCCGCATCCTGGAACTGCTCGCCACCGGCGAGCAGACCTCCGGCGCCGTCGTCGCCGTCATCCAGCAGGAGTTCGGCATCTCCCAGCCCGCCGTCTCCCAGCACCTGCGGGTGCTCCGCGAGAACGGCTTCGCCACCGTCCGCGCCGAGGGCACGCGACGGCTCTACACCGTCGACGCCGAGCCGCTGCGGGAGGTCGACGTGTGGCTGGACCACTTCCGGCGGTTCTGGGGGCAGCGGTTGGACGCGCTCGGGACGGAGCTGGCGCGGGGGAAGCGGGAGCGACGGCTCCGTGAGGAAGCCGTGGGGGACGGGGAGCGGTAGGGCCGGTCATCTGGGCCTCCTGCGGGGGTCCGGTGTCGTGGTGGTTAGCCGGTGTCGTAGTGGGGCGGCTGGTTTCGGCAGGGCCGCCGTGACTGGATCGCACGCCGGGTCGGCCGGGCAGGGTTTGAGGGCTCGGGTCCGGCATGACTGACGCCCCCGGTCGCACGCATGATCCGGGAGTGGTGTCCGTCGGACCTGGTGGCATCGTCGGACCGCTGAACAGGGACACGGCCACCAACGGGCAGGTCTCGTCGTAGCGTGGGTGCCGGCCGTCGACGCCCACCGCGATGAACGAACGGCATAACGGCTGACCGGCGATGATGGCGTGTTCCTCGGCCTGGACGTCGGCAAGGTCGAACACCACGCCGCAGGCTTGGACCCCATTGGGAAACGGCCGCACGACGAGCCACGCTGCGAGCATTGTTCGACATACTCGCCGCGCACGGGCCACTACTGGTGGTGGTGACCGGTCGCCCGCGCGGCCGGTCACCGGGTGGCCTACCTGCCCGGCCAGGCCGTGCGCCGACTTCTACTCCGGTCAGGCCAAAATCGACGCCCGCAACCGTTCGTCATCGCCGAGATCCTTGATGCACACCCTCTTGCCAGGGTCCTGCTGGAGATCGGCAACGCCTCCGAATTCGCCTCATCCGGACACCTGGCCGCCTACGTCGGAATCGCCCCGGTCACCCGCAGCACCAGCACCCCGCTCGGACCGGCAACCGCAAGCTGAAACGTGTGTTCTTCCTGGGCGCGGTCGCCGCTCTGATCTGCCTGGCATGACGCTGCTGCGGCTTGACAGCTACCACGGGTTGTGCGGCGTGAGTCACGTGTAGCCGGTGGTGGAGCCAGGCATTTCTCGTTGTCGATCGGACACATCCTTCCGAGGTAGGAGTGGTGTAGCAGCCGAACACAGCCAGTCGTGCGTTGAGGCTTTCGACGGCGGCGTTGGCCGCGAAGCTGCCGATCGCGTCCATGGATCGGGCCACCCCGGCGGCCTGGCAGGCGTCGGCGGACGCCAGGAGCTGTGCTGAGACCCCGTGGGCGTTGTGGAACACCGCCCTGACCAGGCCCCGCGTGCGCCGGGCGGCGGTCAGGGGCGTTTAGGACCAGTTCAGTGCGCATGTGCTCGGGGATGGCCCAGCCGACCAGGCGGCGTGAGCGCAGGTCCATCACGATCGCGAGACAGGCGAAGGTGCCGTCGGTGATCGGTAGATAGGTGATGTCGCCGATGTAGGGGGGTGATCGGCGGCTGGGGTGCTTGAA
>NZ_DASUSQ010000048.1:0-16931 GCF_036375055.1 Umezawaea sp. | reverse complement strand
CGACCCCATCGAAGCCCAAGCCCTGCTCGCCACCTACGGACAACAACGCGACCAGCCCCTCCTACTGGGCTCGGTCAAGTCCAACATCGGCCACACCCAAGCCGCCGCAGGCGTCGCCGGAGTCATCAAATCGATCCTGGCCCTGCGCAACGGGATCGTGCCGCCGACCCTGCACGTCGACACCCCCACCCCGCACGTCGACTGGACCACCGACACCATCCGCCTGACCACCACAACCCAACCCTGGCCCGAGAACGACCGACCCCGTCGGGCCGCGGTGTCCTCCTTCGGCATCAGCGGCACCAACGCCCACCTCATCCTCGAACAAGCACCCCACGAGGACGTGCCCCCGAGCGAGGACGGCGGGAACGGGCTCACGCCCTGGGTGCTGTCCGCCCGCACCGCCGCCGCGCTGCGGGCGCAGGCGAGCAGGCTGGTCGACGCGCCGGGGACACCCGCGGAGGTGGCCCGGTCGCTGGTCGCCACCCGATCGCTCATGCCGCACCGCGCCGTGGTGTTCGGCCGCGACCGGGAGCAGCTCGTCGACGGCCTCCGGGCGCTGGAGGGCGGTGGCACGGCACCGAACCTGGTCGTCGGCGAGACGTCGGTGACCGGTCGGACCGCGTTCCTGTTCTCCGGCCAGGGGGCGCAGCGCCTCGGCATGGGGCGTGATCTCGCCGAGGCGTTCCCGGTGTTCCGGTCCGCCTTCGACGAGGCGTGCGCCGCAGTCGACCAACACCTGGGCCGCTCCCTGCGCGACGTCGTGTGGGGGACCGACCCGGAGTTGCCGGACAGCACCGAGTTCACCCAGCCCGGCCTGTTCGCCTTCGAGGTCGCGCTGCACCGACTGCTGCTGTCCTGGGGGGTGACCGCGGACCACCTGGCAGGCCATTCCATCGGCGAGATCGCCGCGGTGCACGCCGCCGGGGTGCTGTCGCTGGCCGACGCCGCCGCGCTCGTCGTGGCCAGGGGCAGGCTGATGCGGGAGATGCCCGACGGCGTGATGGTCTCGGTGCGCGCGTCGGAGCAGGACGTCGTGCTGGAGCCCGGTGTGTGGATCGCCGCGGTGAACGGCCCGGAGTCCCTGGTGCTGTCCGGGGACGAGGAGCCGACCCTGCGGGTGGTCGGCGCGCTGGCCGACCGCGGGATCAGGTGGCGCAGGCTGCGGGTGGCCCGCGCCTTCCACTCGGGTCACGTCGACGCGGTGCTGCCCGAGTTCGCGGACGTCCTCGCGGGCCTGTCCTTCGCGGCGCCCCGCGTGCCGGTGGTCTCGTCGGTGACCGGTCGGGTCGAGGTCGCGTTCGACGCGGCCTACTGGCTGCGCCAGGCCCGTGAACCCGTGCGGTTCGGCCAGGTCCTGGACGCGCTGGCCGACCTCGGCGTCCGCCACCACCTGGAGGTCGGGCCGAGTGCCGCGCTCACCCCGCTGGTGGCCGGGCACGCCGTCGCGGCGGTGCGTGACGGGCGCTCGGAAGCGGAGTCCGTGGTCGCGGCCGCTGCGGAACTGCACGTCCGCGGCGTCGGGTGGGACGCGACGGCCGTCGCGGGCGCCGAACGCGCCCGCGTGGTCGACCTGCCCACCTACGCCTTCCAGCCGGAGCGCTTCTGGTGGCCCGCGGACGAGGAGCCCACCGACTCCCTGCGCCACCACAACGCCTGGCGTCCGCTGCCGTCCGGCGGTGGGCTGACCGGCCGCTGGGTCCTCGTCACGGGTGGCGGCGCGATCGCGGACCGGGCGGAACGCGCTCTGGTCGGCCTCGGTGCGGACGTCACGGTGATCGCCGCGCCCGAGGAACTGGGGCCGGTGCTCGACGCGGAACCGGTGCGCGGTGTGCTGTCCCTGCTCGCGCTGGGGGACGTCGGTCTCGCCCCGCGGCCCGTGCCGGACGGACTGCTCGCCACCAAGGCGCTGGTGGACGTCCTGGTGGGCTCCGGCTCGGCGGCACGGCTCTGGTGCGCCACGTCCTCCGCCCTGTCCACCTGGGACGGTGAGCCGGTCGCCAATCCGGTGCAGGCGGTGGTGTGGGGCCTTGGGCGGGTCGTGGCCGAGGAGCACCCGGCGGTCTGGGGAGGTCTGGTGGACCTCCCCGAAGCGCCGGACGACGGTGCGCTCGACCGGCTGGCCTCCGTTCTGACCACGGGGGAGGACCAGGTCGCGGTGCGCGCGTCCGGCGCGCTGGCCCGACGACTGGTGCCCGCCGCCGAGGTCGCGGCCGAACCCCTCGTCCTCGCGGGAACCGCGCTGGTCACCGGTGGCACCGGAGCGCTGGGCGGCCACGTCGCCAGGTGGCTGGCGAACCGCGGCGCCGAGCACCTCCTGCTGCTGGGCAGGCGCGGCACCGACGCGCCGGGAGTCGCGGACCTGGTCGACGAACTGCGCGGGCTCGGCGTCGGTGTCTCCGTCGTCGCGTGCGACGTCGCCGACCGCGACCAGTTGGCCGCCGCCATCGCCGTGGTGCCGGAGGAGCACCCGTTGACCGCCGTCGTGCACGCGGCGGGAGTCCTGGACGACGGAGTGCTCGGCGCTCTCACGCCGGAGCGGTTCGCGGGCGTGCTGGGCCCCAAGGCGCGGGCGGCGGCAGCGCTGCACGAGCTGACCGAGGGCTTCGACCTGCGCGCGTTCATCCTCTTCTCGTCGTTCGCCGGCTCCGTCGGCGCGGCGGGGCAGGCCAACTACGCCGCGGCCAACGCCCACCTCGACGCCCTCGCCGAACACCGCAGGGCACGCGGGCTGCCCGCGACCGCCGTGGCGTGGGGGCCTTGGGCGGGTGGCGGCATGGCCGCCGACGACGCGGTCGCCGCGCGGATGGAGCGGACCGGTGTCACGCCGATCAGGGCCGACGACGCGCTGGCCGCCCTCGACCGCAGCGTCACGTCCGGTGTGGCGGCCACCGTCGTCGTCTCGGCCGACTGGGACGTGTTCGCCGCGACCCGGTCCGGGCCCCTGTTCGCCGAACTCGTCGAGCCGGTCGTCGAACCGGTCGTCCAAGCCGCCGCCGTCCCCCTCGACCTGGACGACCTGGTCCGCACGGAGATCGGCCGCGTCCTCGGCCTGTCGGACCCCTCGCTGGTCGAGCCGCACAAACCGCTGCGGGAGCTGGGTTTTGACTCGCTCACCTCGGTGGAGCTGCGCAACCGGCTCGCCGCCGCCACCGGTCTGGTCCTGCCGACGACCGTCGTGTTCGACCACCCCACCGCGGCCATGCTGGCCCGGATGCTCAGGACCGAGCTGTCGGGCGGGGAGTCCGAGGTGGCCGAGGAGGTCGTCGCGGTCGACGACGACGACCCGGTCGTCATCGTCGGGATGGCGTGCAGGCTGCCCGGCGGCGTGACCTCGCCGGAGGACCTCTGGGACCTGGTGGTGTCCAGGGGGGACGGGATCGTCCCCTTCCCGGCGGACCGCGGCTGGGACGTCCCCTACGACGAGTCGGGGGAGCGTCCGGGCAGCAGCTACGTGCGGGTGGGCGGCTTCCTCGACGACGTGGGCGGGTTCGACGCCGACTTCTTCGGCATCTCCCCGCGCGAGGCGCTCGCGATGGACCCGCAGCAGCGGCTGTTCCTGGAGGTCTCCTGGGAGGTGCTCGAACGCGCGGGCATCGACCCCACCTCGCTGCGCGGCTCCCGCACGGGCGTGTTCGCGGGCATCAACGGCGGCCACTACGCGTCACGGCTGTCGAGCGTCCCGGAGGACGTCGAGGGCTACCTGGGCACCGGCAACTCCGGCAGCGTCGTGTCCGGCCGGGTGTCCTACGCCTTCGGGTTGGAGGGGCCCGCGCTGACCGTCGACACCGCCTGCTCCTCCTCGCTGGTGACCATCGACCTCGCCGCGCAGTCGCTGCGACGGGGGGAGTGCTCGCTGGCGTTGGCGGGCGGCGTGAGCGTGATGGCCACGCCCGAGCCGTTCGTGGACTTCAGCAGGCAGCGCGGGCTGGCGCCGGACGGCCTGTGCAAGTCCTTCGGCGCGGGCGCCGACGGCACCGCGTGGGGCGAGGGCGTCGGCGTGCTGGTGCTGGAACGCCTGTCGGACGCCCGGCGCGAAGACCACCGCGTGCTGGCCGTCGTGCGGGCGAGCGCGGTCAACCAGGACGGGGCGTCCAACGGCCTCACCGCCCCCAACGGATCCGCGCAGCAGCGGGTGATCCGAGCCGCGCTGGCCTCGGCGGGCCTGTCGTCGGCCGATGTCGACGTGGTCGAGGGGCACGGCACCGGGACGAGGCTCGGCGACCCGATCGAGGTGCAGGCGCTGCTGGCCACCTACGGGCAGGAGCGGGACGTCCCGCTGCTGCTGGGATCGGTGAAGTCCAACATCGGCCACACCCAGGCCGCGGCCGGGGTCGCGGGGGTGATCAAGGCGGTTCTGGCGCTGCGCCACGGGGTCGTGCCGGGCACCCTCAACGCCGACGAGCCCAGCCCGCACGTGGACTGGTCCTCCGGCGCCGTGGCGGTGGCCTCCGAGGCGTGCGACTGGCCCGCGGTGGACCGGCCCCGCCGCGCCGGGGTGTCGTCGTTCGGGATCAGCGGGACCAATGCCCACGTGATCCTGGAGCAGGCCAGGGAACCCGAGGCGGACCGGGTGGACGAGCCCGACCGCGTGGTGCCGTGGGTCTTCTCCGCCCGCACGGCGGACGCGCTGCGCGCCCAGGCCGCACGCCTGGCGGAGACCGCGGGGACACCGGCCGGGGTGGCCCGCTCTCTGGTGACCGGACGTGCCGCGCTCCCGCACCGCGCGGTCGTCGTCGGCCGCGACCGGGCGGAGATCGACCAGGCGCTGCACGCGCTGGCGGCCGGGGACGACGCGCCGAACCTGGCCGTGGGGACCGGCACGGCCGCGGGCGGGCTGTCGTTCCTGTTCTCCGGCCAGGGTTCCCAGCGGCTGGGCATGGGACGCGGTCTCGCGGACGCCTTCCCGGTCTTCCGCCGGGCGCTCGACGAGACCGCGGCGGCGCTCACCGACGTGATGTGGGGCGAGGACGAGGGGGCGCTCGACCGCACCGAGCACACCCAGCCCGCGCTGTTCGCCGTGGAGGTGGCGCTGTTCCGGCTGCTGGAGTCGCTCGGCGTCCGACCGGACGTCGTGGCGGGCCACTCCATCGGCGAGATCGCCGCGGCGCACGTCGCGGGGGTGCTGTCGCTGGAGGACGCGGGCACGCTGGTGTCCGCGCGAGGCCGCCTGATGCAGCGGATGCCCGACGGCGCCATGGTGTCGGTCCGCGCGCCGGAGTCCGATGTCGTCGCGCTGCTGAGGCCGGGGACCTGGATCGCGGCGGTGAACGGACCGTCGTCGGTGGTGGTCTCCGGTGACGAGGAGGCGGTGCTCGCCCTCGCCGCCGAGTCCGCCGCGCTGGGTTTCAGCACGCGGCGGCTGCGGGTCGACCGCGCCTTCCACTCCGGGCACGTGGACGCGCTGCTGCCGCAGTTCGCCGAGGTGCTGGCCGGACTGAGCTTCGCCCCCGCACGCCTGCCGATCGTGTCCTCGGTGACGGGGAAGGCGGACGAGGCCTTCGACGCCGAGTACTGGCTGCGGCAGGCCCGTGAACCGGTCCGCTTCGGGGACGTGCTGACCGCTCTCGGCACCCGCGTGCACCTGGAGGTCGGTCCGGGCAGCGTGCTGACCCCGCTCGTCACCGAAGGCCTCGCCGTGCCCGCCCTGCGGTCCGGACAGCCGGAGGACGTCGCCCTCCTCACCGCCGTGGGCGCCCTGTCCTGCGCGGGCGTGCCGGTGGACTGGACCGCGGTCGTCCCCGAGGCCGCGCCGGTCGACCTGCCCACCTACCCCTTCCAGCACCAGAGGTTCTGGCTGGAGGAGGCCACCACCCGACCGGTCGGCCTGGCCCGGTCCGGTCATCCGGTGCTGACCTCGGAGATCGAGCTGGCGGGCACCGGTGAGACGGTGCTGACCGGTGTCCTGTCCGCCACCACGCTGCCGTGGGCCGCCGACCACGTCCTGTTCGGCGAGGTCGTGGCGGGAGGTGGCCTGCTCGCGGACCTCGCCCTGCACGCGGCCTCGGTCGTGGGGTGCCCGGTGGTGGACGAACTGCGCGTCGAGGTGCCGCTGGTGCTTCCCGAGGCCGGTGAGGTCGAGTTGCAGGTGCGGATCCACCCCGAGGAGGACGGCGCCAGGGAGGTCCTCTTCCACCGGCGCGGCCCGCGGGGGTGGACCCGCTTCGCGGCGGGCACGCTCGGCACCGCGGAGCACGCACCGGTGGCGCCGCTCGACCAGTGGCCGCCCGCCGACGCCGAGCGGATCGACCCGGCACCCGCCGGCGGGCTGCGGCTGGGCCCGGCGTTCCGCCCCGTGGCGGCGTGGTCGCGTGGTGACGAGGTCCTCGTCGAACTGGACTCCGTCCCGGTCGGCCGCTGGGACTCGGCCTGGCACGCCGTGCCCGGACTCGCGGGCCCGCTCGTCACCGCCCTGCGGGGACTGCGAGCGCACGGCGGACCGGTGTCCCGCGTCCGCGTGACGCGCGCCGCGGACGGGATCTCGTTCGAGGCCGCGGACGCGACGGGAACCCCCGTGGCGTCCATCGCCTCGGTCGAGTTCGCCCCCGCCGACCGCGCGCGGCTGACGGCCGACCGCGACGTCACCGGTGAGGCGCTCTTCCGCCTCGACTGGGCGCCGCTGCGCCCCGCGGCCCACCCGGCGCCGGACCTGGTGGTCCACCCCGCGCCCGGAGGCCGTGCGGCCGACGCCGTCGTGGAGACCGTCGCCCTGCTGCGCGGCTGGCTCACCGGTCGGTCGGACGACCGGACCCGACTGGTCCTGCTCACCCGGCACGGCGTGGCCGTCGACCCCGCCGAGGAGGTCGACCCGGACCAGGCGGCGCTGTGGGGCCTGGTGCGGTCCGCCCAGACCGAGCACCCCGACCGGTTCACCGTGCTCGACACCGACGGACCGCCGTCCGACGACGAGATCGGCCGCGCGGTCGGCACCGGCGCACCGCAGCTCGCGCTGCGGGCGGGAAAGCTGTTCGCGCCGTCGCTCGTGCGCGCCGAACCGACCGCGGAGCCGGTGGACCTCGGCGACCACGACACCGTCTTGATCACCGGCGGCACGGGAGGGCTCGGCGCCCTGCTCGCCCGCCACCTGGTGGCCGAACGCGGTGTGCGGCACCTGGTGCTGGTCAGCAGGCGCGGCCCCGCCGCCCCCGGCGCGCCTGCGCTGCACGAGGAGCTGACGGCGCTGGGCGCCGAGGTCAGCGTCCTGGCGTGCGACGTCGCCGACCGCGCGGCGCTCGCCGACCTGCTGGCGACCGTCGACCGCCCGGTGACCGCCGTCGTGCACGCCGCCGGTGTCACCGACGACGGGGCCGTCCTGTCGCTGGACCGCGACAGGGTGGACCCCGTGCTCCGCGCCAAGACCGAGGCCGCACTGCACTTCAAGGACCTGCCCGGCCTCCGCCTGCTGGTGTTCTTCTCCTCGGCGAGCGGTGTGCTCGGCGGACCGGGCCAGGGCAACTACGCGGCGGCGAACGCCTTCCTCGACGCGGTCGCCCACGAGGTCCGCCGTCGCGGCGGCCACGCCGTGTCGCAGGCCTGGGGGCTGTGGTCGCAGCCCGACGGGCTGGGCGGCAGGCTCAGCGGCACCGACCTCGCCCGCATGGCCGCCAACGGGATGCTGCCGCTGGACGCCGCCGACGGACTGGCCCTGTTCGACCGCACCGCGGGCGGGACCGAGTCCCTGGTGCAGGCCCGACTGGACCTCGCGGGCCTGCGCGCCTCGCGTTCGGCCCCGTTCCTGCTGCGCGACCTCGCGGGCGGCCGACCGGAACCCGAACCGAGCCAGGTGTCCACTTCGGACCCGAACGCGGTGAGGGCGTTGGTCCGCACCCACACCGCGAAGGTGCTCGGCCACACCGCCGCGGAACTGGTCGACGCGGACCGCGGCTTCCTCGACCTGGGCCTCGACTCGCTGACCGCCGTCGAACTGCGCAACCGCCTCGACCGCGACACGGGTCTCCGCCTGCCCGCCACCGTCGTCTTCGACCACCCCACCCCGAACGCGCTGGCCGACCACCTCACCACCCTGCTCACCCCACCACCGACCGCGCCCCTGACCACCGCGCTCGACGACCTGGAGGCAGCGCTGACCGCGGCCGTTCCCGAACCGCACGACGAGGTCGCCGACCGGCTCTCCCGGCTGCTGCGGCTGTGGACCGACCGCCGGTCCCCGGACGCCGACGAGCCCTCCGGCCTCGACCTCTCGGCGGCGTCGCTGGGGGAGGTGCTCGACTTCATCGACAGCGAGTTCAGCGGTGACCACCGGTGAACCGTTCGATCCGTGTTCGTCGGGACGTCGTTCGTCGTCGTTCCAACGCAACCACAGCCACAGCGGGCAGCAGCCCGTGACGGCCAGTCCGATCGAGTCCGTCCAGTGGTTGGCCCATTCGCCGTCCACCCACACCAGCGCCCATCCCAGCACCGACGCCAGTCGAATCCACGACTGGCGTCGGTGGATGAGTGCCAACGTGACCATGAACAGCACCGCGAACACCGTTCCGGCGCTCACAGTCCTCGCCGCCGGTCGGTCTTCTCGACGGGCCGACCGGTGGGCAGGTTGCCGGGTGGCTCCACGCTGAGCGCTTTGGCGATCGGCACGTCGGTGGAGGAGTGCAGCACGATCGACAACGCGATGGTGACCGCGACGAGGTCGAACACGTGCTCCCCGGCGGGGATGCCCGCTTGCAGTACCAGCAGTCCGTAGACCACGGAGGCGAATCCCTTGGGACCGAACCACGCCGCGACTGATCGTTCCCGCGCGGGCAGTGGTGTTCGCAGCAGTGAGAGCAGCATCGCGGCGGGTCGGATGAGCAGGATCGCGATGACCGCGACGGCCCAGTCGCCGGCGGTCAGGTGGGAGAGGCGTTCCGGGGTGATCAGCGCGCCGAACACCAGCAGCGCGGCGAACTTCGTGACCTCGGAGAGCAGGTCGCCGAAGTGCTCGAAGTTCTCCGCGGTCCCGTGGTCCAGGGTGGCCAGCACCGATCCGGCGGCGAACGCGGCGAGGTAGGGGTTGGCGTGGGTGAGGTGGCAGGCCGCGTAGACGATCACGCCGATCGACAGCGGCCCCAGCGCCTGCAGGCGGGGTTCGGCGGTCAGGATGCGCAGTTTCCACGCCAGGGTGATGACCGTCGCGATCGCGACGCCCAGTGCCAGGCCCGCGACCAGTTCGCCGGTGATGGTGCCCAGATCGGTGTCGCTGCCGGCGGCGGTGGCCAGGAAGATCAGGACGAACGGCAGTGCCAGCCCGTCGTTGAGCCCGGACTCGACGTTGAGCAGTCGCCGCAGCCGCAGCGGCACGTCGGTGCGGCCCACGATGGCCGCGGCGAACACCGGGTCGGTGGGGGAGAGGATCGCGCCGATGAGCAGCGAGGTCGTCCAGTCCAGACCGGCCAGGAAGTGCGCGGGCAGCGCGATGCCGATCATGGTCAACGGCATCGCCAGTCCCAGTGCACGGCCGGAGAGCCGCCACCCGTCGCGCAACGCGGGCAGGCCCGCGCGTTGGCCGTCGGTGAACAGCACGGTGAACAGGGCCAAGTCCGCCAGACCGGTGACGAACGCCCCGTCCGACGGGATGTCGACCAGCCCGAACCCGCCTTGGCCGATCAGCGCTCCGGCCACCAGGAACAGCAGGGCTGTCGAGAGCACGGTGCGTGCCGCCACGCCCGACAGGGACACGCTGATGAGCAGAACCACACCGAATGCCAACACGAGCGCCATCTGGTTTCCCGTCAACGTCGAACCACCCACCCCGTGCGGGGCAGGCGTTGCCGACCAGACTTCCCGGCGCTCCGTGCGCAAAGATGCCGCACAAGCAGCCCGTACGCAAATCGGCCTCCGTGGATCGGGCCCAGCAGTACACGACGGTCAGGTCCACAGCGAATGCTGTGGACCTGACCGTAAATCGCGAATCAAACGCGCGAAACCGTGCCGAATCGGTTGCGGAGTCCGATTCGGTTCTCTAGGGGATCAGTGCAGGACTGCTATGGTCCGAGTTCCACTTCCTTCTCCGGGGAAAATTGGGGCTTTACCTGCGTGCGAACGTCGATCGTGCAGGACCGCGAGTTGTGGGAAACGCTGTCGACCGTCCAGCCTTCGGTGATCGCCGAACTGCCTGCCAGGCAGGCCAGGTGTCTGGCGACGTCGGCAGGCATCGGCTCGGTCGGCTCAGACCCGTTCAACGGTCGGCCGTGCGGTCTTGAGGCCGCTGACGGCCTCGTGCAGCAGCGCGGCCGCCAGGCCGCCCGCGATCGGGCCGACGAGGTAGACGACCAGGTGTGACCAGGCGACCTGGCCGCCGGTGACGGCGAGCACCAGGTCGGGGCCGATGGTGCGGGCGAAGTTGACCGAGGCGCCGGTGAGCGGACCGATCGCCATGATCTGGACGGCCAGCGCCAGGCCGATGCCGAAGCCGGCCACGCCCTTGGGGGCCGATGAGGTCACGGCCAGCGCGTAGACGGCGGTGACCAGCAGGAACGCGCCGAATGCCTCGGCGAGCAGGCCTTGGCCGACGTTCACGCCCTCGGCGAGGGTGGTCGCGCCGAGTCCGCCTGTGGTGCCTGAGCCGGTGTAGGCGAGGTGGATGACGGTCGCGCCGAGCGTGCCGCCGAGTAGTTGCGCGAGGACGTAGGCGGGCACCTCGCGCCAGGGGAACCGGGCCCTGGCGGCCAGGGCGATGGTGACGGTGGGGTTGAAGTGGCCGCCGGAGACCGAGCCGAACGCGTAGATGGCGACGGCGAGGGCGAGCCCGTGGGCGAGTGCCACCACGAGCAGTCCCGGTCCGCCCGCCTCGACTCTGGCCACGGCCGCGGCGGCGCCGATGCCGAAGAGGCACAGGGTGGTGGTTCCGGCGAGTTCGGCGAGCAGTCGGCGCGCCAGCGGGCTCTCCATGCGAGGAGTCCTTTCGGTTCCGGTGTGGGGCGACTCCTATCTTCACGGGGAATGGCCGGACGGGGTGACCGCCAAGTTGACCAAGGATGCCTTACGTGTTCCTTACGAGACTCGGCTGATGTCGAGAATCAATCGAGATGCTGGATTTTGGCCATTGTGCCGGGTATTCGATTCACGCGCCGTCGACGTCGGATTTCCGGCTCAATCCCCGGCGACCAAGCGACTTCGATCGAGAGTTCGTGACGTCTCCTCGGCGACGGCTGTCGCGAGTGGGTCCAGCGCCCGGTCCAGCCAGTCGTCGACTCGAACCGCGGGCATCCCGGCACCTCCGACCAGGCCCACCGTGATGGAGCAGCGGTCCGCGCACATCCCCAGCACGCGCAGGACCCCGGTGTAGCTGGTGGTGGTCTCGCTCCAGTGCCTGGTCGTCCAGAGGTGTGATCGCAAGGTTCATTTCCCGCGTCGTGGGCGACAGCGGGGTAGGTCGCTATGACACTCCAGGTGCACGACCAGGTGCCTGCCGCACGGGGCGGCAGACATCTGCACGGAACACGTTCCCTTGCTGTGAGAGGCGAAAACCGCACCGTGACCGCGAGTCCCGATGAACTCGATATCGAATTGATCTTGATCTGCGATCACTGCGGGCGTATCCACGACAACGGCGATCAAGCACCGGTGTCGTGGGACGAGCTGTGGCTGCGGGCGACCGGAGCGGGCTGGAGCGGTCGTGATCGGGCGGTCGGACCGCACTTCTGCTTCCGCTGAACCGACTGAGCGACTCAGGTCGGCCTGTGCCTCATTCGACCAACGTGGTCGAATCGGGTACCGCCGACGAACTGGTCGGCTCCGACGGTGAGGATGACGGCGGATCCGGTCGTTGCCTGAGGGTGGGTAAGGGTTGGGGGGTGGTCGACGACGTCACGAGTGGTTTCGGTTCGCCCAGGGTGATCACCCCGCACCCGGTCAGCGCCACGACGCACCACCAGCATGGTCGAGCGCCTCACCGGCTTGCCTCCGCGATCTCGACGACTAATCGGGAGCCGCCGTCCGGCCGGTCCTCGACCCACACCGCGGCTTTGGTCGGGCGGTCTCGATGCGGTTGTGGTGCCCGCTCAAGCCCTGCGCTCCACCATCACGTTGCCCTCCCCGAGCACGGCGTGACCGCCAACTTCCTGCTGCGCTGCTTCAGCTCGGATTTCGCGCCGCGCACCCTGCTCGATCGAGCCTGCCGCGGTCGTGAGGCGCCTGACGAAGTCGGCCGTTGTCGTCGTCGTGCGCAAGCCGCACGCAAGCTCCGTGGCCGCCCGCCTCGGCACCACCCGCGTGGTGATCTCCGGAGAACTGCGCGACGGAGCGGCGAGGTGACCGGTCTTCCGCGCTGACCTGTGAGGTCGTTCGTCGACGCCGCCGTTCGGGCCGACGACCTGGTGCTGGCACTGCGCCCCGTTCACCTCAACGAGATCCGCCGCGATCCGCTCCCGTTCGGCCCACGGGTGCCGGCCTTCGCCCGACGACCACCCCCCTGGAGTTTTACGGCAGCGCATCCGCTGGTTGCTGAGCCGTCAGTACCGGTGGCCGACACAGCGCCGGAGGTGAACCTTGCGGTTGCCTGACGTCGTTCGTCGTGCTGTCTCCGAGGCGGTCGTCCGGGTACCCGAACGACATGAACACCAACGGACACTCGTCACGGCGGTCGACCACCTCGCTTGCCGGCCGCGTGGCTTGTCAGACCGTTCCTCAAGGTGGGACCCCGTTGAAAGGTGGGACCCGTTGAACCAGGACCGGACAACGCCGGGTGTGAGCAGCCGCGTCTCGGGAGAGCGTCACGGCTCACGACCCGATCAGGAGGAATCAAGCCGAGAGCGAAGGGAGCGAGAATGAACCATCAACCGAGAACGTCGTCTCGAAGCGATGACGTGCTAATCACCGAACAGCCCACAGGTGCGGCCCTTGACCGAACCGCACACAATCCTCTTGCCGCGAGGGCAGTCAGTGCGCTGACCATGCTCGCCGGTTTCTGGCTGGCCGTCTCGCCCTTCGCGTTGGACTACACGGCCACGGGTCGAGGTTTTGACGGCCGCTGGAACTCCGTGGTGGTCGGCGTGGTCCTCGTGTTGTTGGCGGTGGTTCGGACAGTGGTCCTCGACGCCACACCGCTGCTCAGCCTCGCCTGTGTGGTGCTGGGTGCGTGGTTGATCATCGCGCCGTTCGTGCTCGGCTACAACGAGGGCACGGATGCTCCGACCGTGGTGGGCCACCATATGGCCATGGGATTCATCGTCGTGGTCACGGCCGGGTTCAGTGCGGCGGCGACCTACCAGTACCGGCGCGATGCGCGTCGCCGAACGTGACGGGTGTCGTGATGTGCTGACGCACAACAGCCACAACCGATCGGACAATCCGGGTGGCTGGCCGGGCGCCTCGTGTTCGCCGGGTGGGAAGCCCACGTGAGGGAGAGGGAGATCATGCGCAGGTTGGCGTTGGCGGTCGCCTCCGTACCGGTAGCCATGACGGTGGTGTCGGCAAGTGCCGGTGCCACTGCCTGTGCGCCGGCGCACTGGGGATCGGGGCCCAAGACCGTGATCACCGGTACCAGCGGTGCGGTGACCGGCATTCGTTCCGGGCGGCACGAGCACTTCGACCGGCTGGTGATCGACACCCACCTGGCCGACGGCGGCTACCACGTGCGCTACGCCGACGAGGTGACCTACGTCGGGTCGGGTGAGCCGGTTCCGCTGCGCGGCGGTGCGAAGTTGTTCGTGATGGCGTACTCGCCGTCCTACGACGAGGACTTCGACCCTACCTACGAGCCGGCGGACCCGGCCGAGGTCGTGGACGTGACCGGCTACCGGACGTTCCGGCAGGTCGCCTGGGCCGGGTCCTGGGAGGGCACCACGGACCTCGGGCTGGGTGTCCGCGCCCGCTTGCCGTTCCGGGTGTTCACGCTGCCCGACCGCATTGTCGTGGATGTCGCCCACCAGTGGTGAGTCGTGGCGGGATCGCCACCGAGGGGTGCGCCCGGCATCTGCCCAGAACATCTGCCACAACACCAAGGACAACCCGCCCGAGGACGTCGACGACAAGAACGAGTCGGTCAATGGCACCCAGAACGCCCGCGCGTCGTGGAGTTGCAGCGGGTTCGAGGGCGAGGTCGTGATCGACAAGTACCCGTCCTGCCCCGAGGGCGGCAAGGTGCTGCGCGTCCACGACTTCCCGAGTTGCTGGGACGGCAAGAACACCGACAGCAAGAACCACCGCGACCACATCGTCTCCCCCAACGCCAACGGTTCCTGCAAGCGGGGGTTCAAGCCGGTGCCGCAACTCCGGGTGACGTTGGTCGACGACATCCCCGCGCGGTCCAGCAGGCTGGGCAGTACGAGGTGGACTCCTTCCCCCAGGAGGACCACGACCCGGCGACCGACCACGACGACTTCGCCACCGTGATGTCCCAGCGGTTGATGAACCGCGTCGTCCGGTGCGTCAACCACGACCGGACCTGCGAGGAGTGACCGGTCCGGTGGTGCCGCGCGTCCGGCAGGCGGCACCACCGGCGGTAGTCGGCGTTGGCGAACCGGCCGCGTCGGCCGAGGAGCGCGGGCGCAAGGGGGGCGGATACGGCCGTCAGCGTGCTCCTCGACCTCCGCGTCTGAGGAAGTCCCGTTCGGCCGCGGTGGGCGCCAGGGTCGTGGCGTGGTGGTACGCCACCGGCGCCTCGTCGTGGCGGCCGAGCCTTCGGAGCAGGTCGGCCCGTGTGGCGTGGAACGGGTGGTGGTCGTCCAGGTCGAGCGCGTCCACGAGGTCGAGTGCGGCGCGCGGACCCCGGACCTCGCCGATGGCGACGGCTCGGTTGAGCGCGATGACCGGGGTGGGGAGAGGGACAGCAGGTGGTCGTGGAGCGCGAAGACCTGCGGCCAGTCGGTGTCCCGCGAGGTCTTGGCGTCGGCGTGCACGGCGTTGAGGGCGGCCCGGAGTTGGTGGGGGCCGGGCCGGTCGCGTCGTAGGCACCAGCGCACGAGGTCCTGTCCCTCGGCGATCAGGTCGCGGTCCCAGAGGGCGCGGTCCTGGTCGCCGAGCAGGACGAGCGCGCCGCCGGGGCGGGCGGGCGCGCGCGGGTCGGCGTGATTCGGTCAGGAGCACCAAGGCCAGCAGGCCCACGGCCTCGGGTTGGCCGGGCAGGAGCACGGCCACGGTCCGGGCGAGTCGGATCGCCTCCGAACCGAGGTCGGGGCTGTTCAGGCCCGCGGTGCAGAGGAGGTAGAGGACGGCCAGCACCGAGGACAGCCGGTCGGGCAGCTCATGGGCCGCGGGAACCCGGTGGGGGATGCGGGCGGCCTTGATCTTGCGCTTGGCCCGGACGAGTCGTTGGGCCATCGTCGGCTCGGCGACCAGGAACGACCGGGCCACCTCGGCGGTGGACAACCGGCCGAGCAGCCGCAAGGTGAGCGCCACCCTGGCGTCGGTCGACAGGGCGGGGTGGCAGCAGGTGAAGATCAGCCGGAGCCGGTCGTCCCCCAGGGCGTCCTGCACGGGCACGTCCTCGCTCGGCGCGAGCACGGCCACCTCGCCGAGCGGGCTTCGACCCCGCGCCTCGCGGCGCAGCCGGTCGACGGCGGCGTTGCGGGCGGTCGTGATGATCCAGCCACCGGGATAGGGTGGCAGGCCGTCGACCGGCCACCTGCGCAACGCCGTGGCGAAGGCGTCCTGCACCACGTCCTCGGCGACGTCGATGTCGCCGGTGAAGCGGATCAGCGCCGCCACCGAGCGGCCGAACTCCTCGCGGAAGATCCGGCCGAGCTCGACGTTGCCGAGCACGGGGCCAGCCTCCCGGCTCGGTCGCGAACCCGGCGACGGGCGGACCTCGATCGGCGTCGCGATGATCTCGGTCACCTTGGACGCCCAGCCGAGCGCGGCGTCGAGGTCCTCGGCCTCGATGACGTAGAACCCGCCCAGGCGCTCCCCGGACTCCACGAACGGGCCGCCGGTGGTCAGCACGCGACCGCCGGACACCCGCACGACCGTGGCGGTGCCGGGTGCGTGCAACGTGCCGCACCGACGGGGAGCGCGGAGTTCGACCAGGTCTTCGCCAACCGGTTGCGGGCCGCTCGCGGTGGCGTCTTCACGTTCCTGGCCCAGATCCTCAGCAGCACCCGCAACACCGAGATCCGCGCGTTCGCCGAACGCCGCATGGAGGTGGTGCTCGACCACATCCAGGTCATCGAGGCCACCGGCATGGTCGACTTCGACGACACCGAGGCCATTCCGCTGCCCGCGCTCGCTGCTCCGGCGGCCGTGAAGAACCTGCCCGCGCAGGTGCAGCCGCAGGCGCTGGTGAAACCGGTGGTGCAGCAGCAGCCCACAACCGGGCCACCAGCGGGGACACGATCAGCGTCATCGTGGTGATCGCCTTCGGCGCCCCGGTGCTGTTCGTGTGGAACCTCCTCAACCTCCGCCGAGGCCGAGCCCGCTAGTTCCCGTTCCCCGCTGTCACGATGAGCACGGGTCGTCCGGTCGAGGTCGGACTTCGGATGCCGCACGGGTGTCGCCGCTGTTCCGCCTCGCTCCATGATGTTCTGCTCCCCCACTTCGATCGGCGACGTGCGGATCGACCTGGGGAAAGCGCAAGCAGATCGTCAGGTTCACCTCGGTCAGTGCGATGCGAGGGTTGTGGGACCAAGTGGCGAGTCGTGTTCTCGCCCATCATCGCGAGGAGCAGTGATGTTCGGCCATGTCGTGGTCATCGGGTACGGCGCGACGGGACGTCGTGCCGCGTTGACCCTGGTGGAACTCGCGACCGCCACGAGTGTCGTCGTCGTGGAGGTCGACTCCGATCGTGCCGCCATCGCGGGTTACGACGGGGCTCACGTCGTGCACGGTGACGGCCGCGGTGATGCGGTGCTGCGGTGTGCCGACATCGATGTGGCGTTGTGCGTCGTGGTCGCGGTGAACAGCGACGCGGAGGGCATGCTGGTCACCTCGGCCGTGAGGCGGTTGACCAGTGCCGCGATCATCCTCGTGGTGCGCAGATCGGTGGTGACCTCCGTGGC
>NZ_DASUSQ010000047.1:0-20112 GCF_036375055.1 Umezawaea sp. | reverse complement strand
GGGGCGGATGCCCCACGACTCCACCAGCCGGTACAGCGCCACTTCCAGCGCGAAGATCGCGGGCTGGGTGAACTCGGTGCGGTCCAGCTCCTCCTGGGTGTCCCGCACGTCCACCAGCGCGGCGACCTCGTCGAACGCCTTCGCGAACACCGGGTAGGCCGCGTACAGCTCACGACCCATGCCCGCGCGCTGCGAACCCTGACCGGTGAACAGGAAGGCGAGCTTCCCGGCCACCGCGGTGCCGGACGCGGGCGCGTCCAGCGCGGTCAGCAGCTCGTCGCGGTCAGCGGCGACGACGGCGGCGCGGTGGTCGAGCAGCGTGCGGCTGGTGGCCAGCGAGAACGCCACGTCGACCGGCCGCACGCCGGGGTTCGCGACCAGGTGCGCCTTGAGCTTGTCGGCCTGGGCCGACACCGCCTCCGGCGTCTTGCCCGACAGCAGCCACGGCAGCGTCGACCACTCGGCGGCGGCCTCGACCTCGACCGGAGCGACGTGCTCCAGCACCACGTGGGCGTTGGTGCCGCTGATGCCGAACGACGACACGGCCGACCGGCGGACGCGACCGCTCTCCGGCCACGGCGTCGGTTCGGTGACCAGCTCGACCGAGCCGGACGTCCAGTCGACGTGCGGGGAGGGCGCGTCCACGTGCAGCGTCTTCGGCATCACGCCGTGCCGCATCGCCATGACCATCTTGATCACACCGGCCACGCCTGCCGCGGCCTGCGTGTGGCCGAGGTTGGACTTGACCGCGCCCAGCAGCACGGGGGTCGAGCGGTTCTGCCCGTAGGTCTCCAGCAGCGCCTGCGCCTCGATGGGGTCGCCCAGCTTCGTGCCGGTGCCGTGCGCCTCGACCGCGTCGACGTCCGAGGTGGACAGACCGGAGTTGGCGAGCGCCTGGCGGATGACCCGCTGCTGCGACGGACCGTTCGGCGCGGTGAGGCCGTTCGAGGCGCCGTCCTGGTTCACGGCCGTGCCGCGCAGGATGGCGAGCACCGGGTGGCCGTTGGCGCGGGCGTCGGCGAGGCGCTCGATGACGAGCATCCCCGCGCCCTCGCCCCAGCTCGACCCGTCGGCGGCGGCGGCGAACGGCTTGCAGCGCGAGTCGGGGGCCATCGCGCCCTGGGTGCTGAACTCGACGAACGTGCCGGGGGTCGCCATGACCGTGACGCCACCGGCCACCGCCAGCGAGCACTCGCCGGAGCGCAGCGCCTGGGCGGCCAGGTGCAGCGCCACCAGCGACGACGAGCACGCGGTGTCGACCGTGACGGCCGGGCCTTCGAGACCCAGCGTGTAGGCGATGCGGCCGGACGCGACGCTGCCCGCGGTGCCGGTGCCGAAGTAGCCGCCGACCTCCTCGGGCAACGACGTCAGGCGCGTGCCGTAGTCGTGGTACATCATCCCGGCGAACACGCCGGTCTGGCTGCCGCGCAACGTGGTGGGGTCGATCCCGGCCCGCTCGAACGCCTCCCACGAGGTCTCCAGCAGCAGGCGCTGCTGGGGGTCCATGGCGAGGGCCTCACGCGGGTTGATGCCGAAGAACGCCGGGTCGAACTCGCTGGCGTCGTAGAGGAACCCGCCCTCGGCCGCGTTGCTGGCCAGGGTCAGGTAGTCGATGTTCCAGCCGCGGTCGGTCGGGAAGCCGCCGATGGCGTCGCGGCCGTTCGCCAGGAGGTCCCACAGGTCCTCCGGGGTCGTGACGCCGCCGGGGAAGCGGCAGCTCATCGCGATGATGGCGATCTGGTCGTCGTCGACGGAGGTCGCGGCGCGCACGGCCACCGCGCCCGCGCCGTCACCGACGAGCTTGCCGCGCAGGTGCTCGACCAGGACGTCGGTGGTCGGGTAGTCGAACACCAGCGTGGCGGGCAGCTTGAGCCCGGTGGCGGCGTTGATCCGGTTGCGCAGCTCGACGGCGGTCAGCGAGTCGAAACCCAGCTCCCGGAACGCCTTCGAGGTGTCGACGGTGTCCGTGGACGCGAAGCCGAGCACCGCCGTGACGTGCGTGCGGACCAGGTCGGCCAGCAGTGCGGTCCGCCCGGCCTCCGGCAGCGCGGCGAGCTTCTGCGCGAGCCCGGACGCGGCGGCCTGGTCGGCGGCGGACGCGGTGCGCCTGCCGGGCGCGCGGGTGAACCCGCGCAGCAGCGGCGGAACGGACGCGCCCGCGCCGCGCAGGGCGGCGGTGTCGAGGTGCATGGCCACGAGCACGGGCTCGGTGGAGGCGAGCGTGGCGTCGAACAGCGCCAGGCCCTCGCCGGAGGTCAGCCCGCCGACACCGCCGGAGACCCGACCGCGGTCGGCGTCGGCCATGTCGCCGGTCATCTCGCTGGCCTGCTCCCACAGGCCCCACGCGAGCGACAGGGCGGGCTCGCCCCGGTCGCGGCGGTGGCGGGCGAAGGCGTCGACGAACGAGTTGGCGGCGGCGTAGTTGGCCTGGCCCGCGTTGCCGAACGTACCGGCCGCGGAGGAGAACAGGATGAAGTTCTCCACCTCCCCGGCCAGCTCGTCCAGGTTGAGCACCGCGTCGACCTTGGGCCGCAGCACGGTGTCCAGCCGCTCGGGCGTGAGCGACGACAGCACGCCGTCGTCCAGCACCCCGGCCGTGTGCACGACGGACGTGACCGGGTGCTCGGCCAGCAGTGCGGCCAGGGCGTCGCGGTCGGCGGCGTCGCACGCGGCCACGGTGACCGCGGCCCCGAGTCCGACCAGCTCGTCCCGCAGCTCGGCGGCACCGGGCGCGTCCAGGCCCCGGCGGGAGGTGAGCAGCAGGTCGCGGACGCCGTGCTCGGTCACGAGGTGGCGGGCCAGCAGCGCGCCCAGCACGCCGGTCGCACCGGTCAGCAGGACCCGGCCGTCGGCGCGGAACGCGGGCCCGTCCGCGGTGGACACGGCCGCGCGGGTCAGGCGGGGCACCCGCACGACGCCGTCGCGCAGCTCCAGTTCGGGCTCGCCCGACTCGACGGCGGCGGTCAGCATCCGGGTGGACGCCTCCGTGCCGTCGGAGTCGACGAGGACGAACCGGTCGGGGTTCTCGGTCTGGGCGGAGCGGATCAGGCCTCGGACAGCCGCGGCCGCGAGGGGGTCACCGCCGCCCGTGAGGAGGACAGCACGGGATTCACCGGCAAGGCGGTCCTGCGCCTGCGCGAGGACGGCGTGAACGGCTGCGTGAACGGCGCCTGCGTCAGACGCTGGGAGCGCAACGGGAACCACATCAACATCGGGCACCTCTTCCAGTGGGGTCTCGACGGCGTCGAGCGGCAGGACCTGCCAGTCGACCCGGAACAGCGACCGGCCCGTGGTGGGTCCGGCGGTGGCCTGCTGGGACACGGGCCGCAGCACCAGTTCCTCGACCGACGCGACGGGCCTGCCGGTCTCGTCGGCCACGACGACCGACACCGAACCGGTGCCGACCGGGGAGATCCGGACCCGCAGCGCGGTCGCGCCCGCGGCGTCGAGCCGCGTGCCGGTCCAGGTGAACGGGAGCCACGGCATGTCCGTGACCTCGATGAACGAGCCGAGGCCGACGGCGTGCAGGGCGGCGTCCAGCAGCGCGGGGTGCAGGCCGAAGCCGACGACCTTCGCGCTCTCGGGCAGGGCGACCTCGGCGAACACCTCGTCGCCGGAGCGCCACGCGGCGCGCAGGCCGCGGAACGTGGGTCCGTAGCCGAGACCGATCCCGGCGAGCCCGTCGTACAGGCCGCTGGTGTCGATCACCTCGGCGCCGGACGGCGGCCACGCGGTGAGGTCGGCGGGGGCCGCTCCCCCGTCGGCGGCCAGGGTGCCGGTGGCGTGCCGGGTCCACGGCTCGTCGTCGTCCGCGAACTCGATCCGGGAGTACACGGCGACGCCGCGCAGGCCGGTCTCGTCCGGGGCCTCCAGGACGACCCGCACCACGACGGCGTCGGTGTCGCCCAGCACCAGCGGGGCTTCCAGGGTCAGCTCGTCCACGACACCGCAGCCGACCTGGTCGCCCGCGCGGATCGCGAGCTCCACGAACGCCGTGCCGGGCAGCAGGACCGCGTCGGACACGCGGTGGTCGGCGAGCCACGGGTGCGTGCGCTGGGAGAGCCTGCCGGTGAACAGGTAACCGGCGGAGTCGGGCAGCGCGACGGCCGCGCCGAGCAGGGCGTGGTCGGTGACGCCGAGACCGGCCGACGTGACGTCGCCGTAGCCGGAACCGCTGGTGTCGAGCCAGAACGGCTGGCGCTGGAACGGGTAGGTGGGCAGTTCGACCGCGCGGGCGCCGTACCCGGCGAACACGGCGTCCCAGTCGAGCGGCAGACCGCGCACGTGGGCCTGCGCCAGCGAGGTGAGCAGCCGGGTCGGGCCGCCTTCACCGCGGCGCAGCGAGCCGATGACGACGGCCTCGGTGCCGAGGTCGTCGACGATGTCCTGCACGCCCATCGCGAGGACGGGGTGCGGGCTCATCTCCAGGAAGAACCGGTGGCCGCGCTCGACCAGGGCGCGCACGCCCAGCTCGAACTCGGCGGTCTGGCGGAGGTTGGTGTACCAGTACTCCGAGCCCAGCTCGGTGCCGTCGATCGGCCTGCCGGTGACGGTGGAGTAGAACGGGATCTCGCCCGCCATCGGCGCGACCGGCCCGAGCAGCTCGGCAAGGCGCTCGCGGATGATCTCGACGTGGGCGGAGTGCGAGGCGTAGTCCACGGCGATCCGCTTGGCGCGCACGCCGTCGGCGTCGCACGCGGCGACCAGCTCGTCCAGGGCGTCGTTGTCTCCGGAGACGACGGTGGCGCGCGGGCCGTTGACCGTGGCGACGGAGAGCTTGCCGTCCCAGCGGACCAGCAGCTCGCGGGTCTTCGCCGACGGGAGAGCGACGGACACCATGCCGCCGAGGCCGGACAGCGCGCCGAGGGCCTGGCTGCGCAGCGCGACGACGCGCGCGGCGTCGTCCAGCGACAGCGCGCCCGCGACGCACGCGGCGGCGATCTCGCCCTGCGAGCTGCCGACGACGGCGGCGGGCGTGACGCCGTAGGAGCGCCAGACCTGGGCCAGCGACACCATCACGGCCCACAGCGCGGGCTGGACGACGTCGACCCGGTCGAAGCCGGGAGCGCCGTCCTCCTCGCGCAGCACGGCGATGAGCGACCAGTCCACGTAGGACGACAGGGCCGCCTCGCACTCGGCCATGCGGCTGCGGAAGACCTCGTTGTCGTCGAGGAGTTCGAGGGCCATGCCGACCCACTGCGAGCCCTGGCCGGGGAAGACGAAGGCGACCTTGCCGCGCACGTCCGCGACGCCCTCGACCACGTCCGCGCTGACCTCGCCGTCGGCGAGCGCGTCGAGCGCGAAGTCGGCGCGCTCGCGGCCGATCAGGACGGCGCGGTGCGGGAAGCGGGACCGGGTCGTGGCCAGCGAGTAGCCGAGGTCGGCGACCGGCACGTCCGCGTTGTCGGCCAGGTGGTCGCGGAGCTGGGCGGCCCGGGCACGCAGCGCCGTCTCACCGCGAGCCGACAGCACCCACGGCAGGACACCGGACTTGGGGGTCCGCTCGGCGGCCTCCTCGGCCACTGGCGCCTGCTCGATGATCGTGTGGGCGTTGGTGCCGCTGAAGCCGAAGGAGGACACGGCCGCGCGGCGCGGTTCGCCGGTCTCCGGCCAGGCGCGCTCCTCGGTCAGCAGCTCGACGGCGCCCGCGGACCAGTCGATGTGCGGGGACGGCTCGTCGACGTGCAGCGTCTTCGGCATGACGCCGTTGCGGACGGCCATGACCATCTTGATGACACCGGCGACACCGGCGGCGGCCTGCGTGTGGCCGAAGTTCGACTTGATCGACCCGAGCCGCAGCGGTTCCTGGCGGTCCTGGCCGTAGGTGGCCAGCAGGGCCTGCGCCTCGATGGGGTCGCCCAGCTTGGTGCCGGTGCCGTGCGCCTCGACCAGGTCGACCTGGCGGGTGGTGAGACCGGCGTCGGCGAGCGCGGACTGGATGACGCGGCGCTGCGACGGGCCGTTGGGGGCGGTGAGGCCGTTGGACGCGCCGTCCTGGTTGATCGCGGAGCCCTTGATGACCGCGAGGATCGGGTGTCCGAGGCGCTGGGCCTCGGACAGCCGCTCCACGAGCAGCATCCCGGCGCCCTCGCCCCAGCCCGTGCCGTCGGCGGCGGCGGCGAACGCCTTGCAGCGCCCGTCGCCCGCGAGGCCCTTCTGGCGGGAGAACTCGATGAACGTGCCGGGCGTGGCCATGATCGTGACGCCACCGGCCAGCGCCAGGGTGCACTCGCCGGAGCGCAGGGCCTGGATCGCCCAGTGCAGGGCGACCAGCGAGGAGGAGCACGCCGTGTCGATCGTGACGGCCGGGCCCTCCAGGCCGAGCGTGTAGGCGACGCGGCCGGACGCGACGCTGCCCGCGGTGCCGGTGCTCAGGTAGCCGCCGATCTCCTCCGGGATCTCGGTCAGCCCGGTGGAGTAGTCGTGGTACATCACCCCGGCGTAGACGCCGGTCTTGCTGCCCTTGACCGTGGCCGGGTCGATGCCCGCGCGCTCGAACGCCTCCCACGAGGTCTCCAGCAGCAGGCGCTGCTGGGGGTCCATCGCCAGGGCCTCGCGGGGCGAGATGCCGAAGAACGCCGGGTCGAACTCGGCGGCGTCGTAGAGGAACCCGCCCTTGGCCACGTAGCTCTGGTTCGTGGCCTCGGGGTCGTCGCCGAACAGGCCGTCGATGTCCCAGCCGCGGTCGGTCGGCAGCGGGGAGATCGCGTCCCGCTGACCGGTCACCAGGTCCCACAGGTCTTCCGGGCTCGTGACGCCGCCGGGGTACCGGCAGCCCATGCCGATGATGGCGATGGGCTCGTGGTCAGCCTCCTCGACCTCCTTCAAGCGCTTCCGGACCGTGCGCAGGTCCGCGGTCGCGCGCTTGAGGTAATCCCTCAGCTTCTCCTCGTTGTCCATCGTCACATCAGCTCCTGGTCGAGCAGGTCGAAGAGTTCGTCGTCGGTGGCCGCGTCCAGATCCGCGTTCTCGGATTCCGGCGCCGCCAGTCCGGCCAAAACCGCTTGCAACCGTTCGGTGATCCGCGCACGCGCGGCCTCGTCCCGGCCCAGTTCGATGAGTTCGGCGGACAGTCGATCGAGATCACCCAGCGAGAGCGGCGCTCCGGCGGGTGTGTCGGGCACGACCTCGATCCGCAGCTGGTCCACCAGCGCGGCCGGGGTCGGGTAGTCGAACACCAGCGTCGCGGGCAGCTTCAGCCCGGTCGCGGCGTTCAGTCCGTTGCGCAGTTCCACGGCGCTGAGCGAGTCGAAGCCCATCTCCTGGAACGTGCGGTGCTCGTCGACGGAGTCGGGTCCGGGCAGGCCGAGCGCGCTCGCCACGTGCGAGCGGACGACGTCGAGCAGCACCTGGTCCCGGTCTCCGTCGGAGAGTCCGGCGATCTTCTTGCCGAGCGACTCCCCCGGAGCGGCCTCGGCGGCGGTGGCGCGGCGCACCGGCTTGCGGACGAGTCCGCTGAGCAGCGCGGGCACCCGGTCGCCGAGGGCGGAGGTGTCGAGGTGCATGGGCACGAGCGCGGCGTCCGGGCCCGCGAGCGCGGTGTCGAACAGCGCCACACCCTCCTCTTCGGACAGTGCCGTGCCGAGCCGCGCGGAGTCGGCGGTCATGCCGCCGGTGTCCTCCCACAGGCCCCAGCCGAGCGACAGGGCGGGCTCGCCCCGTGCACGTCGGTGCTGGGCCAGCGCGTCGAGGAAGGCGTTGGCGGCGGCGTAGTTGGCCTGGCCGGGGTTGCCGAACGTGCCCGCGGCGGAGGAGAACAGGACGAACGCGTCCAGGTCTCCGGTCAGCTCGTGCAGGTTCAGCGCGGCGTCCACCTTGGGGCGCAGCACCTTCTCCAGCCGCTCGGGGGTGAGCGAGGTGAGGATGCCGTCGTCCAGCACGCCCGCCGCGTGCACCACGGCCGTGACCTGGTGCTCGGCCAGCAGCGGGGCCAGCGCGTCGCGGTCGGCCACGTCGCAGGCGACGACGTCCACGGCCGCGCCGAGCGTCCGCAGCTCGTCGCGCAGGTCCAGCGCGCCGGGCGCGTCCGGGCCGCGCCTGCTGGTGAGCAGGAGCTTGGTGACGCCGTACTCCGTCACCAGGTGCTTCGCGAACACCGCGCCGAGCGCGCCGGTCGCGCCGGTCATCAGGACCGTGCCACCTTCGCGGAACTCCGGCTTCGGGGCTTCGACGGCGGCCACGCGGGCCAGGCGCGGAGCCCGGAGGGCTCCCTCGCGGATCGACACCTGCGGCTCGCCGGTGGCGAGGGCGGCGCCGAGCGCGCGGACCGAGTCCTCGTGGTCGTCGATGTCCACCAGGGCGAAGCGGTCCGGGTTCTCGGCCTGCGCCGAGCGGATGAGGCCCTGCACCGCGGCGCCCGCGAAGTCGTCCGCCCTGGTGACGAACACCAGTCGGGCGTCGCGGTCGGCGGTGATCCACGCCCGCGCCAGGTCGAGCGCCTCCTGGACACCGGTCCTGGTGGCTCCGGCGAGACCGCCGCCGACGCTCAGGTCGGGCACCCACGACACGAGCAGCGCGTCCACGTCGCCGACCTCGGCGAGCGCGGCGTGCACCGGGATGTCCAGCGCCTGGGCCAGCTTCAGGTCGTCCGAACCGAGCACCGCGAGCTTCGCGACGGCCGTGGCCGGGGTCGGGATGGCGGTCTGGTCGACCCGGAACAGCGAGCGGGTGAAGCCGCCGCCGAGCTGGTCGGTGGCCATCGGCCGCAGCACCAGCGACGCGACCGACGCGACCGGTGCGCCGGTCTGGTCGGCGATCTCCAGCGTCACCGCGTCGGTGCCCGCCCCCGCCATCCGGATCCGCAGCGCGGACGCGCCGACGGCGTGCACCCGGACGCCCTCCCAGGCGAACGGGAGGCGGGCCTGGCCGGTGTTCTCGAAGAAGTCGCCGACGCCGACCGCGTGCAGGCACGCGTCCAGCAGCGCGGGGTGGAGGGCGTAGGAGGACACGTCCTCGTCGACGGCGATCTCGGCGTAGACCTCGCCGTCCGTGCGCCACGCGGCCCGGACGCCCTGGAACGCCGGGCCGTACTCCAGGCCGATGGCGGCGAAGCCGTCGTAGAGGCCGCTGACGTCGACCGGCAGGGCGTCGACCGGGGGCCACACGTCCAGGCCGCCGTCGGCGGGAGCGCCGGTCGTGGCGAGCACCCCGGTCGCGTGCCGGGTCCACGGCTCGTCGTCGAGTCGCGAGTGGACGGTGAACGTCCGCCGCTCGTCGGCGTCGGGGCCGCCGACGACGACCTGCACCCGCACGCCGCCGTGCTCCGGCAGGACCAGCGGTGCGGCCAGGGTCAGCTCCTCCACGACCGGGCAGCCGACCTCCTCGCCCGCGCGGACCGCGAGTTCGACGAACGCCGTGCCGGGCAGCAGGACCGTGCCGCCGACCGCGTGGTCGACCAGCCACGGCAGGCCGTCCCTGGTGAGGAGGGAGGTGTAGAGGTGGCTGTCGGAGTCGGGCAGGTCGATGCCGCCGCCGAGCAGCGGGTGGCCGCTGGGCGTGAGGCCCGCGCCGACGGGGGCCGAGCCCTCGTCGAGCCAGTAGCGCTCGTCGGTGAAGGCGTAGGTCGGCAGCTCGACGCGGCGGGCGTCGGTGCCCGCGAAGAACGCGGTCCAGTCGACCCTCGCGCCACGGCTGTAGGCCGTGCCGAGGGCGTGGAACAGGGTCTTGGTCTCCGGGCGGTCCTTGCGGAGCGCCGGGACCAGCACCGCGTTCGTGACGGACTCGGCGCCCATCGCGGAGAGCGTGCCGTCCGGGCCCAGCTCCAGGAACGTCCTCACGCCCCTGGCCTCCAGGGTCGTGACGGTCTCGGCGAACCGGACCGCCTCGCGGACGTGGCGGACCCAGTGCTCCGGGTCGGTGACCTCGCCCAGCAGCGCGATCGTCGGGTCGTTGAAGGTCAGGGTTTCGACCACCGCGCGGAAGTCGTCCAGCATCGGGTCCATCAGCGGCGAGTGGAACGCGTGCGACACGGCCAGGCGCTTGGACTTCCGGTCGGGGAAGCCGTCCACGACCTCCCGCACCGCGTCCTCGTCGCCCGCGATGACGACGGCGTCCGGGCCGTTGACGGCGGCGATGGAGACCAGCTCGGTCAGGTGGGGCGTGACCTCGTCCTCGGTGGCCTGCAACGCGACCATCGCGCCACCGGCCGGAAGGGCCTGCATCAGACGGCCGCGCGCGGAGACGAGCTTGGCCGCGTCCTCCAGCGACAGCACACCGGCCACGTGGGCGGCGGCGATCTCGCCGATGGAGTGGCCCGCCAGGAAGTCGGGCTTGACGCCCCAGTGCTCGAAGAGCCGGTACAGCGCCACTTCCAGCGCGAACAGGGCGGGCTGGGTGGTGCCGGTCTCGTTGAGCGCCTTCGCGTCGATGCCGAACACGACCTCCTGCACCGGCACGTCCAGCTCGGCGCAGACCGCGTCGAAGGCGGCGGCGAACACCGGGAACCGGTCGTACAGCTCACGGCCCATGCCGAGCCGCTGCGAACCCTGGCCGGTGAACAGGACGGCCAGCTTGCCTCCGGCGGAGCCGGTGGCGACGACTTCGCCGTCGACCAGCACCGCGCGGTGCTCGAACGCCGCCCGGCTGGTGGCCAGCGAGAACGCCACGTCCAGCGAGCGCTCGGGGTGGTCGGCCACGTGGTCGCGCAGCTTCTCGGTCTGCGCCTGGAGCGCCGCGGCGGTCTTCGCCGACACCACCCACGGCATCGTGACGTCGTCACCGACCTGCGTCGGAACCTCTTCTGGCGCTTGTTCGACGATCGTGTGGGCGTTGGTGCCGGAAATGCCGAACGAGGAGACGGCGGCGCGGCGCGGGCGGTCGCCCGACGGCCACGGGGTCGGCTCGGTCAGCAGCTCGACCGCGCCCGCGGTCCAGTCGACGTGCGGCGACGGCTCGCCGACGTGCAGCGTCTTCGGCAGCACGCCGTGGCGCAGGGCCATGACCATCTTGATGATGCCCGCGACACCCGCCGCGGCCTGCGTGTGGCCGAGGTTGGACTTGATGGACCCCAGCAGCAGCGGGGTCTCGCGGTCCTGGCCGTAGGTGGCGAGGAGCGCCTGGGCCTCGATCGGGTCTCCCAGCGAGGTGCCGGTGCCGTGCGCCTCCACCGCGTCGACGTCCGTCGTGGACAGACCGGCGTTGGAGAGGGCCTGGCGGATGACCCGCTGCTGCGACGGCCCGTTCGGGGCGGTGAGGCCGTTGGACGCACCGTCCTGGTTGACGGCCGAGCCGCGCACGATCGCGAGGACCGGGTGGCCGTTGGCGCGGGCGTCGGAGAGGCGTTCGACGAGCAGCATGCCCGCGCCCTCGCCCCAGCCCGTGCCGTCGGCGTCGGCGGAGAACGCCTTGCAGCGGCCGTCGGCGGCGAGACCGCGCTGGCGGCTGAAGCCGATGAACGTGCCGGGCGTGGCCATCACCGTGACGCCACCGGCCAGCGCCAGCGAGCACTCACCGGACCGCAGCGCCTGCACCGCCAGGTGCAGGGCCACCAACGACGACGAGCACGCCGTGTCGACCGTGACCGCCGGGCCCTCCAGGCCGAACGTGTAGGACACGCGGCCGGAGATGACGCTGCCCGAGCTGCCGGTGCCGAGGTAGCCCTCGATGCCGTCCGGCACGGACCGCAGCCGCGACGCGTAGTCGTGGTACATCACGCCGGCGAACACGCCGGTCCGGCTGCCGCGCAGGGTGGTCGGGTCGATGCCCGCGCGCTCGAACGCCTCCCACGAGGTCTTCAGCAGCAGCCGCTGCTGCGGGTCCATCGCGAGGGCTTCCTTCGGGTTGATGCCGAAGAACGCCGGGTCGAACTCGGCCGCGCCGTAGAGGAACCCGCCCTCGCGGGAGTACGACGTGCCCTGGTGGTCGGGGTCCGGGTGGTACAGGTTCTCGACGTCCCAGCCGCGGTCGGTCGGGAAGCCGCCCACGGCGTCGCGGCCGTCGGCCAGCAGCGTCCACAGGTCCTCGGGGCTGGTGACGCCACCGGGGAAGCGGCAGCCGATGCCGACGATCGCGATCGGCTCGTCGTCCGTGGCGTTGGTGCGGACCGGCCCGGTGACGGCGGCGGCCGTGCCGCCCAGTTCGGCGCGCAGGTGCTCGACCAGCGCGGTCGGGGACGGGTAGTCGAACACCAGCGTCGCGGACAGCCGCAGGCCGGTCGCGGCGGTGATCCGGTTGCGCAGCTCGACGGCGGTCAGCGAGTCGAAGCCCAGCTCGCGGAACGAGCGGTCGGCGTCGACGTCGGACGCGCCGTCGTAGCCGAGCACGTCGGCGGCCTGGCCGCGGACCAGGTCCAGCAGCAGGTCGGCCCGGGCGTCGGCGGTCAGACCGGCCAGCCTGGTCAGCAGACCGGCGTCACCCGTGGCGGCGGAGGCCGCGCGCCGGGGCGTGCGGACCAGGCCGCGCAGCAGCGGGCTGACGGTCGTGCCCGCGAGGGCGGCGGTGTTGAGGTGCATCGGGACGACGACCGGGGTGCCGGTCGACGCGGCGAGGTCGAACAGCTCCAGGCCCTCGGCGGTCGTCAGGGCCGTGACGCCGCCGCGGCTGAGCCGCTCGGTGTCGCCGGTCATGCCGCCGGTGTCCTCCCACAGGCCCCACGCCAGCGACAGCGCGGGCTCGCCCAGGGCGACCCGGTGCTGGACCAGCGCGTCCAGGTAGGCGTTGGCGGCGGCGTAGTTGCCCTGGCCCGCGTTGCCGAACGTGCCCGCGGCCGAGGAGAAGACGACGAACGCGGACAGGTCGGCGGTCAGCTCGTGCAGGTTGCGGACCGCGTCGACCTTGGGGCGCAGGACGCTGTCGACCTGCTCGGGGGTGAGCGAGGCGATCGTGGCGTCGTCCAGCACACCGGCGGTGTGCACGACGGCGGTGACCGCGCGGTCGTCCAGCAGGTTCTTCACCGCGGCGCGGTCGGCCACGTCGCAGGCGACGATCTCCACCGACGCGCCGAGCGCGACCAGCTCGTCCCGCAGTTCGGCGGCACCGGGGGCGTCCGGGCCGCGGCGGGAGGTGAGCAGCAGGTCGCGGACGCCGTAGGAGGTCACCAGGTGCCTGGCGAAGACCGCGCCGAGGCTGCCGGTCGCGCCCGTGACCAGGACGGTGCCGTGGAGGTTGAGGCGCTTGTCGGGGTTGGCGGTGGCGCGGGCGAGGCGGGGCGCGAACAGCGCGCCGCCGCGAACAGCGACCTCGGGTTCGCCGGTCGCGACGGCGGCGGCCACGTCGACCGCGCCGTCGTGGTCGACCAGCACGAAGCGGTCGGGGTTCTCGGTCTGCGCCGACCGGACCAGGCCGCGCACGGCGGCACCGGCCAGGTCGGTCACGTCCTCGCGGTCGACGGCCACGGCGTTCTTCGTCAGGAACACCAGGCGGTCGGTGCCGTGGTCCTCGGCGAGCCAGGTGCGGATCGAGGCGAGGGCCTGGTGCACCGAGCCGGAGACGGAGTCGGCGGTGATCTCGGCGACCACGGCGTCCGCGTGCCCGCCGCCGGTGACCGGGATCCAGTCGACCTGGTAGAGCGAGCGGGCGACGGTGGAGCCGAGCTGGTCGGGCGTGAACTCCCGCAGCACCAGCGAGTCCACCGTGGCGACGGGTGCGCCGGTGCCGTCGGCGATCTCCAGCGCGACACCGTCGGTGCCCGTCGGGGAGACGTGGACGCGCAGGGCGGTGGCGCCGACGGCGTGCAGCGCGATGCCGCGCCACGCGAACGGGAGCCGGGTCCTGCCGCTGGTCGCGCCCAGCGACAACGAGTGCAGGACGGAGTCGAACAGGGCCGGGTGCAGGCCGAAGCGGTCCGCGGCGGCGTCGAGCGCGACCTCGGCGTAGACGTCGTCGCCCCTGCGCCACGCGGCCTTCAGGCCCTGGAACGCCGGGCCGTACTCCAGACCGGCGGCGGCCAGGGAGGAGTAGACGTCGTCCACCGCGACGGCTTCGGCACCGGACGGCGGCCACTCGGCCAGGCTGAACGCGGCGGACGGGGCCTGCGGGAGCAGGGTTCCGGTGGCGTGGCGGACCCACGGCTCGTCGTCGCCCTCGGGCCGCGAGTGCACGGTGAGCGCGCGGCGGCCGTCGGCGGCGGGCTCCTCCAGCGCCAACCGCAGCTGAACGGCGTCGTGCAGGGCGAGCGGCGCTTCGAGGGTGAGTTCTTCGAGGAGGTCGCAGCCGACCTCGGCGCCCGCGCGGAGCGCCATCTCGACGAACGCGGTGCCGGGCACCAGGACCGTGCCCGCGACGACGTGGTCCGCGAGCCAGGCGTGCGTGGTGGCGGACAGCCGGGCGGTGAAGAGCTGGCCCTCGGGCAGCGCGACGGCCGCGCCGAGCAGCGGGTGGTCCGCGTCGCCCTGGCCGACGGACGTGACGTCGCCGAAGGCGAACCCGGCGGTGGGCCAGTAGTTCTTGCGCTGGAAGGCGTAGGTGGGCAGGTCGACCAGGCGGCCACCCGTGAGCAGCCGCGCCCAGTCCGCGTCGGCACCGGCCGCGTAGGCGTTGCCGACGGCGGAGAGCAGCGTGGCGAGTTCGGGGCGGTCCTTGCGCAGCACCGGGATGACGGGCGCGTCGGCCATCGCGGCCAGCACGCCGTCCGGGCCCAGTTCCACGAACGTCGTGACGCCCCGGGCTTCGAGGGTCGTCATGGTGTCGGCGAAACGGACAGCCTCCCGGACGTGCCGCACCCAGTGCTCCGGGTCGGTCACCTCGCCGAGGAGGGCGATCTTCGGCTCGTGGAAGGTCAGCTTCGCGACCACGGCGCGGAAGTCGTCCAGCATCGGGTCCATCAGCGGCGAGTGGAACGCGTGCGAGACGCCGAGGCGCTTGGACTTGCGGTCGGCGAACCGCTCGACCACCGCGGCGACGGCGTTCTCGTCGCCCGCGACGACCACGGAGTTCGGACCGTTGATGGCGGCCAGTGAGACGAGGTCGGTGAGGTGCGGCGTGACCTCGTCCTCGGTGGCCTGCAACGCGACCATCGCGCCGCCGGTCGGCAGGGCCTGCATGAGCCTGCCGCGGGACTCCACCAGCACGGCGGCGTCCTCCAGGGACAGCACACCGGCCACGTGGGCGGCGGCGATCTCGCCGACGGAGTGGCCCGCGACGACGTCCGGGGTCATCCCCCAGTGCTCCAGGGTGCGGAACAGGGCGACTTCCAGGGCGAACAGCGCGGGCTGCGTGACGGCGGTCTGGTCGAGCGCGTCGGCGTCGGTGCCGAACACGACGTCCCTCAGCGGGAGGTCGAAGTGGGCGCGGACCTCGTCGAACGCGCGTGCGAACACGGGCACCGAGTCGTACAGCTCGCGGCCCATGCCGAGGCGCTGGGAGCCCTGGCCGGTGAACAGGAACGCGGTCCTGCCGGTCGTCGTGGTCGACTCGCCGCGGCCGAGCGCGGCCAGGTCGCGGAGGACCTGCTCGCGGTCGTGGGCGACGACGACCGCGCGGTGCTCGTGGCGCGAGCGGGTGAGCAGGGAGTGGCCGATGTCGAGGAGGTCCAGCTCCGGGTGCGCCTCGACGTGCGCGGCGAGCGCGAGGGCCTGGCCGCGCAGGGCTGCGGGTGTGCGAGCGGAGAGGACCAGCGGACGGGGGGAGTCCTCCACCTGCTGAGCCTCGATCACCACGGCCGGTGGTTGTTCGATGATCACGTGGGCGTTGGTGCCGCTGATGCCGAACGAGGAGACACCCGCGCGGCGGGGGCGGTCGACCGTCGGCCACGGGCGGGCCTCGGTGGTCAGCTCGACCGAACCGGCGGTCCAGTCGACCTCGGAGGTGGGGGCGTCGACGTGCAGCGTCTTCGGGACGACGCCGTGGCGCATGGCCTCGACGACCTTGATGATGCCCGCGACACCGGCGGCGGCCTGCGAGTGGCCGATGTTGGACTTGATGGAACCCAGCAGCAGCGGGGTTTCCCGGCCCTGGCCGTAGGTGGCGAGGAGGGCCTGGGCCTCGATCGGGTCACCGAGCCTCGTACCGGTGCCGTGCGCCTCGACCACGTCGACGTCCGAGGTGGACAGCCGCGCGCTGGCGAGGGCCTGCTGGATCACCTTGCGCTGGGCCGGGCCGTTGGGGGCGGTGAGGCCGTTGGACGCGCCGTCCTGGTTGATCGCGGACCCGCGCACGATGGCGAGGACCGGGTGGCCGTTGCGCTCGGCGTCCGACAGGCGCTCGACGAGCAGCATGCCCGCGCCCTCGGCCCAGCCGGTGCCGTCCGCCGCACCCGCGAAGGACTTGCAGCGGCCGTCGACCGCGAGGCCGCGCTGGCGGGAGAAGCCGACGAACGTGGCCGGGGTCGCCATGACCGTGACGCCGCCCGCGAGGGCGAGCGTGCACTCGCCGTTGCGCAGCGCCTGCACCGCGAGGTGCAGCGCCACCAGCGACGACGAGCACGCGGTGTCGACCGTGACGGCCGGGCCCTCCAGGCCGAACGTGTAGGACACGCGGCCGGACGCGAGGCTGCCGCCGGTGCCGAGGTAGCCCTCGACCTCGTCGGTGCCGCGCTCCACCACGGAGGAGTAGTCGTGGTACATGATCCCGGCGAACACGCCGGTCCGGCTGCCGCGCACCGACGTCGGGTCGACGCCCGCGCGTTCGAACGCCTCCCACGTGGTCTCCAGCAGCAGGCGGTGCTGCGGGTCGAGCGCGATGGCCTCCTTCGGGCTGATGCCGAAGAACGCCGGGTCGAACTCGGCGGCGTCGTGCAGGAAGCCGCCGTCGCGGACGTAGCTGGTGCCGGGGTGGTCGGGGTCGGCGTCGTAGAGGTTCGCCAGGTCCCAGCCGCGGTTGGTCGGGAAGCCGGTGACGGCGTCCGCGCCCTCCTCCACCAGGCGCCACAGGTCTTCCGGCGTGGAGATGCCGCCGGGGTAGCGGCAGGCCATGCCGACGATCGCGATGGGTTCGTCGTCGGCGAGCACGATGGTCTCGGTGGTGGTCGGCGTGGCCGCTCCCCCGCCGAGTTCGGTGCGCAGGTGCTCGGCGAGCGCGGCGGGCGTCGGGTAGTCGAAGACCAGCGTGGCGGGCAGGCGCAGGCCGGTGTGGCCGTTGAGGCGGTTGCGCAGCTCCACGGCGGTGAGCGAGTCGAAGCCCAGCTCCTTGAACGCCAGGCCCGGCTCCACGTCGTCGCCGGAGCCGTAGCCGAGGACCTCGGCGACGTGGTGGCGGACGATGGAGACCAGCTCCGCGCCGGAGACACCGGACAGCGTCGCGGCGACCGGGACCGGTGCGGTGCGGGCGGAGCGGCGGGTCGGGCGGACCAGGCCGCGCAGCAGCGGCGGGACGACCGGCTGGCCACCGAGGACGGCCGTGTCCAGGTGCGCGGGCACCTGCACCGGCTGGTCGGAGGCGAACGCCGCGTCGAACAGCGCCAGGCCCTCGTCGCGGGTCAGCGGGCGGACGCCCGTGCGGGTCATGCGGTCGACCGCGGCGTCGGTGAGGGTCGCGCCCATGCCGCCGGTGCCGGCCCACAGGCCCCACGCGAGCGAGAGGCCGTGCTGGCCGGTCGCGCGGCGGTGGCGGGCCAGGTTGTCCAGCACGGCGTTCGCGGCGGCGTAGTTGGCCTGGCCCGCGTTGCCGAACGTGCAGGCCGACGAGGAGAAGACGATGAACGCCTTGAGGTCGGCGGTCAGCTCGTGCAGGTTGAGCGCGCCGTCGACCTTGGGCCGCAGCACGTTGGTGATCTGCTCGGGGGTCAGCGCCTCGACCACGCCGTCGTCCAGCACACCGGCGGTGTGCACCACGGCGGACACCGGGTGCTCGGCCAGCAGCGCGGCGAGGGCGTCGCGGTCGGCGGCGTCGCACGCGGCGACCGTGACCGCCGCGCCCAGGGTCTCCAGCTCGGTGACGAGGTCGGTCGCGCCGGGCGCGTCCAGACCGCGGCGGGAGGTGAGCAGCAGGTCGCGGACGCCGTACTTCGTGACGAGGTGCTTGGCGAACACGCCGCCGAGGCCGCCGGTCGCGCCGGTGATGAGCACGGTGCCGTCCAGCGCGGGGACCTCGGCGCGGACGTCGGAGCCGCGGGCCAGGCGGGCGACGCGGACCACGCCGTCGCGCAGGGCGAGCTGCGGCTCGCCGGTGGCGACGGCGGCGGGGAGCACCCGCTCGGAGGCCGCGGAACCGTCGGAGTCGAGCAGGACGAACCGGTCGGGGTGCTCGGTCTGCGCGGAGCGGACCAGGCCCCACACGGCGCTGTGGGGGACGTCGGTGACGTCCTCGCCGTCGACCGAGACGACACCGCTGGTGGCGAGCACCAGGCGGGACGCGGCGAACCGCTCGTCGGCCAGCCACGCGCACACCAGGCGCAGGGCGGCGTGCACGGCCTCGTGCACCTCGTCCGCGCCGTCGGTCTCGGCGGTCAGGCGGACCAGGACGGCGTCGGCGGGTTCGACCGCCGCGAGGTCGGCGTCCAGCGCCGCCTCGACGATCCGGGCGGTGCCGTCGGCGACCGGGAGGACGGTCCAGTCGACGTGGAACAGGGACTCGGTGTAGCCGGCGGCCAGTTCGGCGGCGCGGACCTCGCGCAGCACCAGCGAGCCGACCGACGCGACCGGTGCGCCGGTGGTGTCGGCGACCTGGAGCGAGACGCCGTCGGTGCCGGTCGGGGCGAGCCGGACGCGCACGGCCGAGGCGCCCACGGCGTGCAGGGCGACGTCGCGCCAGGCGAAGGGGAGCTTGGCCTGGCCGCCGGACTCCACGGCGCCGAGCGCGTGCAGCGTGGCGTCGAGCAGGGCCGGGTGGATGCCGAAGCCGGTGACGTCGTCGGCGACGGTGATGTCGGCGAACACCTCGTCACCGCGCCGCCACACCGCCCGCGCGCCCTGGAACACCGGGCCGTAGGCGAGGCCGACGGACGCGAGGTTGTCGTAGAGGGCGTCGACGGCGACCGGCTGGGCGCCGGCGGGCGGCCACTCGGACAGGTCGAACGCGGTCGCGGGGGCGGTCGGGAGCAGGGTGCCGGTGGCGTGCCGGGTCCACGGGCCGTCGAGCCGCGAGTGGACGGTCAGGGCGCGGCGGCCCGCCCCGTCCGGGCCGCTGACGCCGACCTGGACCTGCACGCCGCCGTGCTCGGGCACGACCAGCGGGGCTTCGAGGGTGAGTTCTTCGAGGAGGTCGCAGTCGACCTGGTCGGCGGCGTGGACCGCCAGCTCGACGAACGCGGTGCCGGGCAGCAGGACCGTGCCGGAGACGGCGTGGTCGGCGAGCCAGGCGTGCGTGTCGAGGGCGAGGTGGCCGCTCAGGACCAGGCCGTCGGAGTCGGCGAGCGAGAGCGTGGAGCCGAGCAGCGGGTGGTCGGACGCGCCGAGCCGGACGCCGCCGGGGACGACGTCGAGCCAGAAGCGGTCGCGCTGGAACGCGTAGGTGGGCAGCGGGACCTTCGTGCCCCCGCCGAAGAACGCGGTCCAGTCGATCGTGACACCGCTGACGTGCAGCGCGCCGATCGCCGTGGCGACGGACTCGACCTCGGAGCGGTCCTTGCGCAGCAGCGGGGTCACGGGGACCTCGGCCATCGCGGCGAGCACGCCGTCCGGGCCCAGCTCCAGGAACTTGGTCACACCGCGCTGCTCAAGGGTCTGGACGGCCTCGTGGAAGCGGACCGTGTCGCGGACGTGGGTGACCCAGTACTCCGGGTCGGTCACGTCGCCGAGCAGGTCGATGCGGGGCTGCTGGAAGGTCAGGGTGGTGACGACCTCGCGGAAGTCGTCCAGCACCGGGTCCATCAGCGGCGAGTGGAACGCGTGCGAGACCGCGAGGCGCTTGGACTTGCGGTCGGCGAACTTCTCCACCACCTGCGCGACAGCGGCCTCCTCGCCCGCGAGCACGATGGCCCTCGGGCCGTTGACGGCCGCGATGGAGACGGTGTCGGTGAGGTGCGGCGCGACCTCGTCCTCGGTGGCCTGGAGCGCGACCATCGCACCGCCCGCCGGGAGGGCCTGCATGAGCTTGGCGCGGGCGTTGACCAGCTTCGCGGCGTCGGCCAGGGAGAGGACTCCGGCCACGTGGGCCGCCGCGATCTCACCGATGGAGTGGCCCGCGAGGTGGTCGGGGCGGATGCCCCACGACTCCACCAGCCGGTACAGCGCCACTTCCAGCGCGAAGATCGCGGGCTGGGTGAACTCGGTGCGGTCCAGCTCCTCCTGGGTGTCCCGC
>NZ_DASUSQ010000046.1:0-403424 GCF_036375055.1 Umezawaea sp. | reverse complement strand
CAGCGTCAGCCCTCGGGTCTGGCGAGGATCGCAACACCGTGCCGGGTCTGATCTACGTGCAGACTGCGGTGGGCGTAGCGCCAGCCCTTCGGGACTGGCGGGGATCGCAACCCCAGCGACGGTCCCCACACCGCCGACACCATCCAGCAGCCTCAGCCCTTCGGGACTGGCGAGGATCGCAACAACCGCTCGATCGCCAACGAGGCGCAGGAGGCGTGCAGCGTCAGCCCCTGGGACTGGCGAGGATCGCAACATGGTGTTCGAGGCCGCCATCGGTGGCGTGCTGAGCGAGCAGCGTCAGCCCCTGGGGCCTGGCGAGGATCGCAACCAGCGCATAGTTGGGCAGGGCCTCCGGAAGGTGGGCAGCGTCGGCCCTTCGGGACTGGCGAGGATCGCAACATCGAGATGGGCGGCCGGTCTTCTTACCTGGCCATCGCAGCGCCAGCCTTCGGTGGCAGCATCGACGTCGCTTGCGCAGTACTGCTCGCTAACGCCCAGTAGGTCCACCCGGTGGAGCCGTCAAGGAAACTCGCCGCCTCGATCAGCTCCAACTCGGTGAGCGAATCCACCTGCAAGCCCCGGTCTCAGCGGGAACCAGCGCCGCCAGCAACCCCGCGTCGCGCAATGGGGCCAGGATCGTGGGATCGATCGCCGCTGGTCCTCGCTGTCATCGGCACCGGCGCGCAGCGTGCCGCAGATCTGCTCGATGGCGGCCAAGAGCCGGTCGCGGTGCGGACTGCGTGCCGCCGCAGACATCAGGTGGGTTCCATCCAAGAGATGAGGAGCGGATGGGGCTCCGCGCTCAGCGAAGCGGAACTCGCACGGAACCGGAAGATCGCCGGGGATTGCGAACCCCTTGCTTGATGAAGCGCCAGTTCCTTGGGACTGACGAGGATCGCAACGGATCCATCCATCTGTATTGCTGAACCCGCACGTGCAGCGCCAGCCCTTCGGGACTGGCGAGGATCACAACTCGTAGATGTCGCGCTGCTGGGTGAGTTCGCTGCTGGCAGCGTCAGCCCTTCGGGACTGGCGAGGATCGCAACGGACGCCTGTGGTGGGACTGCCCCGCGGTCACGAACAGCGTCAGCCCTTTTGGGCTGGCGAGGATCGCAACATCGCGTTGTACGCGGCGTTCCACGCCTGCCAGTTACTGCTGCCCGTGGTCTGCGCGGTGAGCAGGAACAGCAGCGTCATTCCGTCGTGACTGACGAGGATCGCAACTTCCTCAACGGAGCGGACTCGGGCGGGATTATCAAGGCACCGCCAGCCCTTCGGGACTGGCGAGGATCGCAACATTAGTGCCATGAGGACGATCTCGACGCGGTCGGGGGCAGCGTCAGCCCTTCGGGACTGGCGAGGATCGCAACCAGAAGGCGGACGTCGATGACGTGATCCCGCCCATGCAGCGCCAGCCCTTCGGGACTGGCGAGGAATCGCAACATCGTGAACATGTCCGACTCGGCACTCGCCGCGCAGGGCACTTCGAGTAGTAGACCCGGCTGCCGTTACAGGCGCCAGCATCGAGCCGCTCCTGACCACGGCGCCGAGTTCCGGGACCTGGGGTCGGCGGTCGGCTTTGGCACCCAGGGGCACGCAGCAGTGAGGCCTTCGCGCTGAGTTTGTCCGCGGGTCGCATTAGAACTGTTTGACCGACGGCTCAGGACGTTGACGAGCATGACGATGGTCGCGTCAGGCGTTGTCCAGCCGGGTGATGCCCGACGGTGCACCGACGGCGCAGCAAGGTCAATACCAAGCCTATGAGTACGCCTCGTGCCGCGCTTACGATGCAGGGGTCACCCGAGCCGCCTTCGGTGATGGACGAGGGGTGGTGAGCAAGACGGTGAGTACAGCCGACTCAAGTCGGATGGGTAATGCCATATCCCGTGGCGCAACCAAATACGGATATCACTGCGACTCATTCTACTGAAATGTTCTCCAGGATCCTCATCCTCCTCTACAGTCTCCTGAATTCCATGTGTTTCACTGTTACACGCATACGTCAGTTTGATGTGATATGAAGTGATGTACGCCCGAGGTGTCAGTTGGATCAGTTTCCGGTAAGTGGAAAAGGTGATGTCCTCGGTGGGGTGCAGTCTGTACGGCATGGGTTGGGGGAGGGCGGAGGAGTGGCTGTGTCGTCCTATGCGGGAAGAGTGAGTTGGGTCGGTGGCGAAGCGAATGATGTCGCGTTGCTCTGCCCGTCGAGGTGCATCACACTAGCGGACGCGCCCTGATGGATGACAGTTCGTACGATCGTACGATCGCCGAACTGGTGATCAATGCCGTCGTCCCGACCTTCTCGGCAGACGAAGCGCGGAACATCGCCGCGCTGCCGCTGCTCGATCTTGGTGCGCTGTCTCGAGATGGATCCATGGTCTACGGCATCGCCACACTGGATGGAGGAGGACGCGCGAGTGAACGCTTGATCACGCGGCTACTGGGATGGCAGCCGGGTCAGAGCCTGGACTTCGCGCGAGTAGCGGATGTCATCGTGGCCCGACGCCATCCCTCTGGTGCCTTCCGCGTCCCTGGCAACACGTTGGTCACTATACCCGCCGCCATGAGGCATTGGTGCGGGCTGTCACCCGGCGACCGCGTGCTGCTGGCGGCCGCGCCCGAGCAGGGAGTGCTGCTCATCCACACGATGGCCGCTCTGGACCGCATGGTGGTCCGGCACAACACCGAACTCGCAGAAAACGCGCAGTCGTGAACCTCGCGGCGGACGGTCCGGTCGATCTCGAAACAGCACGGATGGTGCTGGCACGACTCGGCGTCTCGGTAGCCGACCTGCTGGAAGACCCGACACCGAAGCCTCACGCGCCAACGTTCAGCGACTACCTGCCGACCGTGATCGACGCGGTACCGGCCGGATCACGCAAGGTCTACACCCCTTACTGGAACAGAGTGTTGGCCCACTGGGGCGAACGGAGACTCGACGACATCACACCCTCCGACATCGCCGCGCTCGCCGAACACGTCAAGCGCACGGCGGTGCCGCGCCGCAACGCCCGCGGTGGAAACTCCGCCGCCGAACACCTGATCGGCGCACTGCGCTGCCTCTACCAGCATGCCCTCGCCGACGGCATCATCAGCGACACAACCAATCCCGCCGCCAAAGTGGCCAAACCCCGACGACAACCGTCCACTCGGCGAGGCCTGCCCGACACGCGAGTCGAGGAACTGATGCACATCGCCTCCACCACCGGGAACGATCCCGCACTGGACGCGCTGCTGCTGCGCCTGCACATCGAGACCGCTTGCAGGCGCGGAGGCGCGCTCGGCTTGCGCCTGGTCGATGTCGACGAGCAGCAGTGCCTGGTGTTGTTGCGGGAGAAAGGAGAGACCCAACGGTGGCAACCGGTGTCGCCGACACTCATCGCCCATCTCCTCGCCCATGCCGCCCATCGTGGAGGTGATCACAGTGGGCCGATTCTCCGGTACGCCAACGGAAAGCCCATCACGAAGAGCCGATACGGCTACCTGTGGCAGCGGCTGGGCAAGCATCTGGCGTGGGTGCGGGCGCAGCAGGTGAGTGCGCACTGGTTGCGGTACACCACGTTGACGTGGGTGGAACGCAACTTCGGCTACGCGGTGGCACGTGCGTTCGCGGGGCACTCCAGTGCGCGGGACGCGGGAACTACCACCACGTACGTCCGGGCGTCTGTCGAGGAGGTCGCCACTGCGGTGTCGGCGCTGACCAAGGAACCGCATCCCTTGGCGCAGACTGTCCGCGGGCTCCGTTGATGATCTACGGAACGTCCTGCTAATTTCTCTTGCATGGTGAATTTCGCAGATATTGCGAAATTGCGCAGCTGTGGGGGCGCAAGTCCCCCCTCGGTCACGTTTTACCCCACGGATCCGGATCGCACTTTTGCGGTCCGGATTTTCGTATTTTCAGGGCTGGCTCCCGATGGCGATACGGTCGGTGTAGCAGGTGACCGTCATCGCGTTGACGTGCAGGAACGTAGCAACCTCCGCAGGACTCGGTCGATCCTCGTGATCGTTTCCGGCGAGGCGGGTGCCGATCCTGGTGATCAGTAATTCCTCGCGAAAGTACAACGGCAGGGGAGTGTCCGCTGTGCGGGTCCGGCTGCTCGAATGACCATGACGACACCGGTAACCGGCATGCCCATGCACCCAGTGCGAGTCCATTCGACGATCACAACCACACCGCCGCCGTCCACGTCGCCTGCGCACGCGGCCTCCTCCACCATCTGCCGCCGGGTGGGCACGGCGTCGGTCCAGGAGTAGCAGTGGATCACCAGGGCACCTGGTGCTCCTGCCACGTGGCCAGTGGGATGGTGAGGAAGACAGCGTACAGATCGTGGTCGGCCGGGCCTGCGGACACCCATCCGCCGACCGCGTGCGCGCGTTCCCGCATGCCGATCAACCCGTATCCCGCCGATCCCGCCGGGCCGGGACGGGCGCCGGTGTTCACCACGCGGGCGAAGAAGGTGTCCTCGGCGTAGGTCAGGGTGATCGTGACGACCGGGCCGAACGCGTGCTTGGTGACGTTGGTCAGGGCTTCCTGGACGATGCGGAACGCGGTCAGCTCGACCAGCGGAGGCAGCGGCCGGGGTGGGCCGTCGACGCGCACGGTGACGTCGATCCCGGCTGACCGACAGGCTTCGACCAACTCGGGGAGCTGGTCGAGGCCCGGCGCGGGCGTGGTGCACGCGGGAGGATCGTCGTCGGAGTCGCGAAGCAGCCCGACGGTCGCCTTCAGTTCCCGCAGCGCCGCCGACGTGGAGCGGTTCAGCCCGGTGAGCAGCTGGCGGGCCTGCTCGGGACGCTCGGCCATCAGATGGGACGCGGTCCCGACCTGCGCGTTGGCAACGGTGAGGTGGTGCGCGACGACGTCGTGCAGCTCACGGGCGATGCGCAGGCGTTCCTCGCTGATCCGGTGGCGGATCTCGTCGTCGCGGCCCCGCTCGGCGTCCTCGGCGCGGGCTTGGACCATCCGCAGGTACGCCCGTTGGGCATGGGTCATGCGTCCGGCGAACACCGCGGGCAGCAGCCACAGGGCGACACCGGCGGTCCGCAGGATCAACGACCCGCCCGTGGGTGTGGTGTCGCCCGCCATTCCGCCCAGGATCACCGCGCCGACGGCGAACCCGGTCCACCAGGCGGTCGCCCTTGGGCCGGCCGACACCGTCAGCCGGTACAGGCACCCGATCAGCGGGGCCAGCAGCAACGGCGTCGGCAGGTAGTCCGCCGCACAGGCGGCGGCCTCGCAGCCGACGGCGATCACGGTCGCCACGCGCGGATGTCGGGCGGCGGCGAACAGGGCGACGCTCGCGGCCAGGCTGAGCATGGCGCCGGGCAGGACCTCTGCCGGCCGGAAGATGCCCTCGGTGCCGAGGCTGGCACCGAGGGCGGCGAACAGGAACGCGACCAGCGCGGTCACCACGTTCATCGGTTCGACTCCACCCGGACGGTCAACGCCCGCTCAGCGCGTGGACGGGCGTTCGGTCGGGCTCGGGTCCGGGCTGTTCGTCGTTCAGCGCCTCGCCCTCGACGTCGACGTGGGGCAGCACCCGGTCGAGCCACCGGGGCAGCCACCAGGCCCGCTCGCCCAACAGTCGCAGCACGGCTGGGACTAGCGTGAGCCGGACCACGAAGGCGTCGAAGAAGACCGCGGTCGCGAGCCCGAGGCCGACCATCTTGATCAGCGGTTCGTGGGCGGCCGCGAACCCGCCGAAGACCGCGACCATGATCACCGCGGCGGCGACCACGACCTTGGAGCTCTGCCGGAAGCCGGTGACGATCGCCTCGTGAGCGGGCTTGCCGTGCGTGTGCGCCTCGCGCATCCGCGAGACCAGGAAGACCTCGTAGTCCATGGCCAGCCCGAACACGATGCCCACCAGCAGGATCGGCATCAGGCTCATGACCGGTCCGACCTGCTCGACGCCGAGCAGATCCGCCGCCCAACCCCACTGGAACACCGCGACGATCACCCCGAGCGAGGCGAACAGCGACAGCAGGAAGCCGAGCGCGGCCTTGACCGGCACCCAAACCGACCGGAACACGACGAGCAGGAGCAACAGGGCCAGGCCCACCACGATCGCGATGTACGGCAGCAGGGCCGCCTGCGTCTTCTGCGCCATGTCGATGTCCAGCGCGGTGGTGCCGGTGATCTCGTAGGTCACCAGGTTGGCCGCCTCCACGAGGGGGCGATCGGCGCGCAGCGACTCCACCAGGTCCTCGGTGCGCTCGTCGGTCGGGCCGGTCGACGGCACGGCGCTGAAGATGGCCGTGTCACCCGCCTGGTTGAAGGTCACCTTCGAGACCGACACCACGCCGCTGGTCGCCTTGACGCTTTCCGCGACGAGCGTCACCGCGGCTTTCGGGTCATCGGCGTCGCGTGCGTCGACCACGACCGTCAACGGGCCGTTGAACCCGGCCCCGAACGCTGAGGCCCGCAGGTCGTGCGCTTGGCGTTGGGTGGCCGTGGCGGGCAGCGCCGCGTCCCCCGGCGTGCCGAGTTGCAGGGACAGTGCGGGAACCGCGATCACGGCCAGCACGCCGACACCGGCCAGGGTGATGAGGAGCGGCCTGCGCAGGACCAAGCCCATCCACGCCTGGGCGGGCGACCAGCGCTCGGGAGTGGGCACGCCGATGTGGTGCCGCGCCCGTCCCAGGACCCGGTTCGGGGCGAAACCCAGCAGGGCGGGCACGAGGGTGAGCGCCACCAGGACGGCCACCAGTACAGCGCCCGCGGCGGCCACGCCCATCTTCGCCAGCATCGGGATGCCCACGACCGACAGGCCGGCCAGTGCGATCACCACGGTCATCCCGGCGAACACCACCGCCGAGCCCGCCGTTCCGACCGCGCGACCGGCCGCCCGTTCGGCGTCGTCCGGGCCGTGGCGTTCCTCCCGGTAGCGCGAGACGACGAACATCGCGTAGTCGATGCCGACCGCCAGCCCCAGCATCAGCGCGAGCATCCCGCTGGTGATCATCATCCCCATCGGTCCGGCTGCCGCCCAGACGCACAGGAACGAGATGGCCACCCCGATGATCGCCGTCATCAGCGACAGGCCTGCCGCCACCAGCGAACCGAACGTCATCAGCAGCACCAGCGCCGCGATCGCGACCCCGATGAGTTCCACGGCGCTCATCTTGGTGCCGGTCTTGAGCGCCGAGCCGGACACCTCCGCGGTCAGCCCCCCGGCTCGGGCCAGTTCCACCGCCTTGCCCAGCGCGGCACGCGACTCGTCGGTCACGTCGGGCGACGGCACCGCGTAGGTCACCGACGCGAAGCCGGTGGAACCGTCCGCGCTGATGCTCCCGCCCGCCGACGGCGGCGTGACCCGTGACACCTGAGGACCGCCGGAGACCGACGCCAGCGCCGCCTCGATGGTCCGCTGGCTCTCCGCGTCCGTCACCGACCTCCACGGCGGGGCGACGAACACGATGGTGGCCGACGCACCGTCCGCGGCCACACCGGGGAACCGCTCCTTGATGAGGTCGAACGCCTGCTGGGACTCGATTCCCGGCATGGTCGGCCTGGTGGTGACGGGCCCCTCCGACTTGACGGCCAGCAGCACGGAACCACTCAGCGCCACCAACCACACGACGACGACCAGCCACCGATGGCGAAACGAGAACCGGCCAAGACGACTCAGCAATCCAGCCATGACAAGACACTCCACTTCCTTCGAACGTGGCTCGAAGCTTCCCGTCCGGACCCCGCCCCCGTCGTCGTTCGGATGCGGGCACCGCGTACGGGGATCGCAGTAGGGAACGGCAGTAGACTCACGCCGAGCCCGATGCGGGCGCGGCAAGTCCAGGATGGAGCGATGGCGCAACGACAACGGCTGGAAGACCGGGTCATCGAGGCGATCACCTTGCTGACGCGCGCCTCGAACACCTACTTCGAGGACCTGGCCGCCAGCTTCTCCGAGCACCTGGGCCGGGGTACGATCCAGCCGCTGATGGTGTTGCACCGCGACGGGCCGCAGCGGGTTTCGGCTCTCGCGGCCTCCTTGGGCCTGGACCGCACGACCGTGACGCGCCACCTCGACGAGCTGGCGCAGCGCGGTCTCATCGACCGTCAGCCGGATGAGCGCGACCGTCGCGCGCTCGTGGTGAGCCTCACACCGATGGCCGCGGATCACCTCAACGCCATGCGCACCAAAAACCGGCAACGGATCCGGCGGGTCTTCGCCGACTGGACCCCGCAGGAGCGGGAGATGTTCGGGGAGATGCTGATCAGGTTCGCCCGCCGTGGCGCCGAGGAGTTCCGCGACTAGCCCGTCCATCAGGTCGGCGTCGTCGCGGCCACCGCGGGACTCCGTTCGACGGCGCGCCTCGGGATGAAGGCGGAGATCAGCAGTGCGATCAGGGCCGCGCCCGCGCCGAGCAGGAGGATGGCGACGATCGCGGTCTCCGACGGGACGGTCAGGGTGCCCACGGACGTGGTCGAGGCGACCAGCAGCAGACCGGTGACCGCGCTCGCGCTGGAGGTGCCCAGCGCGCGGCAGAGGTTGTTGAGGCTGTTGGCGGCCGCGGTCTGCGTGACCGGGACGGCCGCCATGATCAGCGAGGGGACGGCGCCGTACCCCAGGCCGATCCCGGCGCCGACCACCATCGTGCAGAGCAGCACCTGCCAGAGGTGTGAGTGGGCCAGCGCCGCGAAGCCGTAACCGGCTGCGACGACGAGGGTGCCGATCATCAGTGTGCGCCGGGGGCCCGCGGTCCGGGTGATGAGCGCCGACAACGGGGACATCGCCATCATGCACAATCCGCCTGGCGCCTGGAGGAGCCCCGCGATGAAGATCGTCTGCCCGAGTCCGTAACCGGTGGCCACCGGCATCTGCAACAGCTGGGTGAAGGCCAGAGGGCTCATGAGCATCGCGCCGGCGAAGACCGCCGAGGACGCGTTGGTGAGCGCCACCTGCCGGACCCGGCTGGCGCGCAGGTCGATCAGGGGCTGACGGGCGCGCAGCTCCCAGGCGCCGAACGCCGCCAGCAGGACGACCGCCGACCCGGCGGGCAGGCCGATGGTGAAGCTCGTCCAACCCCAGAGGCCACCCTTCGAGATCGTCAGGAGCAGGCAGACCAGAGCCGCCGTGAGCAGCGCGGCCCCCAGGGCGTCGAAACGCCCGCCGGTCCGCTGTCGCGACTCCGCGACGAGAGTCGACACGAGCAGCGCGGCCAGTGCCGCCAAGCCCGCGGACACCCAGAACAGCAAGCGCCAGTTCGCGTACTGCACGAGCAGCGCCGACAGCGGCAACCCCAGGGACGCTCCAACGCCCAGTGACGCGCTCATCATGGCGGTGGCCGGCGCGAGGCGCGGCTGGGGCAGGTGGTCGCGCATGAGGCTGATACCCAGCGGCACGACGCCGGTGGCCAGTCCTTGCAGTGCGCGACCGACCAGCAGAGGTGCCAGGGAACCGCTCAGCGCCGCGACCGCCGAACCGGCGACGAGCGATGCCAGGCAGATGAGGAGCAGGCGCCGCTTGCCCCACATGTCGGCGAGTCGCCCGCTGACCGGCGCCGCCACCGCGCCCGCCAGGAGCGTGACCGTGACCGCCCACGAGGCGTCGGCCGCAGAGACGTCGAGGAGCCGCGGCAGTGCCGGCAGGAGAGGGATGACGACGGTCTGCTGCAACGACACGGTGATCCCGGTGAGCGCGAGTACGGACACCAGAAACTTCGGCGAAGAGGTCTGGCCCACAGCGGCACTCCCGTGTGACGACCGCGACCCAGCGTCGCGGATTAGGTGTAGAGGGTCGCATAAATTACGTGTACGGTGCTACATGTCGAGGCGTCGGGGGAGTGCCTCTCGGAGGGAGCGGACATGGACTACGAGCTGGGATCACCCGAGTTCTACCTGGGGGATCCGGCGCCTGCCTACCGGGCGTTGCGCCAACAGTCACCAGTGCACTGGAACGACGCCAACGGCGGTTCCTGGGCGATCACGCGCTACGAGGACATCAAGTGGATCGGTGCGCGGCCACACCTGTTCTCCTCGGCCCAGGGGGTGAACGTGCAAGACCCGAACCGCCCGTCCGGCGGTGTGAGCAAGATGCTGATCACCACTGACCCGCCGCGGCACGGCGCCCTGCGCAGGCTGGTGTCCAAGGGGTTCACGCCGCGCCAGATCGCCCTGCTGGAGCCCGGCATCCGCGACATCGTCCGCGGTGCGCTCGATCGGGTCGAGGCAGGCGTCAGCCTCGAATTCGCCGAGGGGATCGTCGCGCCGGTACCGACCAGGATCATCGCCGAGATGATCGGCGCGCCGCACCAGGACTGGGAGGACTTCCGCGCTTGGTCCGACGCGGTGATCGGTGCGGCTGACCCGGACATCGCCATGACGCCCCAAGAGGCGTTCGGCGCGGTCAGCCACTACTTCCAGCACCTGATCGAACTTCGGAAGTCGAGCCGCGCCAACGACCTCGTCTCGACCCTGCTGGACGCCGAAGTGGACGGTGAGAAGCTCGCCGACGACGAGATCGTCAACTTCCTCCGCCTGCTGCTGCTCGCCGGGAACGAGACCACCCGCAACCTGATCGCCCTGGGCACGTTGGCGCTGATCAACCACCCCGATCAACGGCAGAAGCTCGTGGACGACCCCGCCCTGATCCCCAGCGCGGTGGAGGAGATGTTGCGCTGGACCACCCCGGTCACCCACATGACCCGCACCGCGACCGAGGACGTCACCCTCCGGGACGAGGTCATCAAGAAGGGACAGACGGTCATCCTGCTCTACGGCGCCGCGAACCGCGACGAGGACGTCTTCGGAGCCGATGCCGAGGAGTTCATCGTCACCCGCAAACCCAACCCTCACCTCGCGTTCGGCACGGGCGAGCACGCCTGCCTGGGTCTGTCGCTGGCCAGGTTGGAGGCGCGGGTGTTCTTCGAGGAGTTGATCTCCCGGTTCTCCGGCATGGAACTCGACGGCGAGGTGGTCCGCATGCGGTCGAACATGGTGCCCGGCGTCAAGCGGATGCACGTCCGCCTGAGCCCCGCGGCGCAGGAGGCGGCGCTGTGGTGAGGATCGTGCTCGACCGGGCCAAGTGCACCGGAATCGGGATCTGCGAGTCCCTCGCGCCCGAGGTTTTCGAAGTGGACGCCAACGGCGACCTGGCCGTCCTGCGCGTCGAGGTGCCTTCCTCCGCCGAGGCCGACGTGGCCGCGGCTGTCGAGGGCTGCCCGACCCAGGCACTGAAGTTCGAGGCGTGACCGGGGTGGCGTCGCAAATGGACAGACCCGACCGCGGCGCGCTCGTCGTGGCCGGTGCCTCGCTCGCGGGCCTCCGGGCGGTCGAGTCCGCCCGCGAGGCCGGGTTCGACGACCGGATCACCCTGGTCGGAGCGGAGGCCCGCCTTCTCCGCGACCGGTCTCCGCCGAGCAAGGAGTTCCTGTCCGCGGGGGCGCCGATCGACCACGTCCCGCTCCGCGGTCACCCCGAGCTCGCCGACGACCACGGCGTCGACGTGCTGCACGGCGAGCACGCGACAGGTCTCGATCCCGATGCCCGTGTCGTGCGCATGCGGGAAGGACAGATCCCCTGCAGCGCACTGATCATCGCGACGGGTGCGCGCACTCGTGGGCCGCGGGGCGCGAGCGGTCTGGTGGGCGTGCACGTCCTGCGCCCCTCGACAACGCCCGTTCGGTGCGCCGCGCCCTGGACGAAGGTGCTCAGGCGGTCGTCGTCGGAGCGGGCTTCATCGGCTCGGAGGTCACGTCGGCAGCTCGCGGGCGTGGTCTGCCGACCACGATCGGCGAAGCGCTGCCCGCGCCCATGGCCAGGTCCATCGGGCAGGCGCTGGCCTCCCCGCACGAGAGGAACGGCACCACGATGGCCTGCGGGCAGGAGGTCACCGCGATCGAAGGGAGCGGGCGCGTCGAACGCTTCCACCTGGCGGACGGCACCTCGATCGAGGCCGACCTCGTCGTAGCGGGGATCGGGGCGGCCCCAGCCACCGAGTGGCTTGCCGGCAGCGGATTGCCCATCGATGACGGGGTCGTCTGCGACCAGCACCTGCGAGCCGGCGGCGCCGACGTCTACGCGGCGGGCGACGTCGCCCGGTGGCACGCCCCCGGTTCGGCACGTCGATGCGGGTGGAGCACTGGTCGAACGCCGCCGAGCAGGGAGCACGGGCGGCGCGGAACGCCCTGTTTCCAGCCGTGGCCGAGCCGTACCGGACCCTGCTTCTGGTCCGACTGGTACGGCTCGCGCATCCAGTTCGCCGGTGTCGCGGACGGCGACGAACACGTCGTGGTGTCGGGGGAGTCGGCGGGCGAGCGATTCGTGGCCCTCTACCGCCGCGGTGACGAGCTGAGCGGGGCACTCACCCTCGACGGACAGCGCCACATCATGAGGTGCCGGCGGCTGATCGCCCGAGGAGCGAACTTCGACGAAGCGCTCGCACTCGCCCAAACGATGGCCAACCGCCATCCAACTACGAGGTCGTGACATGAGCAGTGCTCTTGTGGCACCGCCTTGATCGTAGGAGGAAATGATCGTGACCGAGCCCATCAACGACCAGTTCGAGCGAGGGGAAGCCATACCCGGTGCTTCTCCGCCGAACGGCGATCCGGTCGTGCCCGAGAAGGCGACCGACCGGTTCGGCAAACCAAAGGGAAAGGGGTTCCTCTACGCGACGATCCCGGTCGTCGTCTTCGTCACGGCCAACGCGCTCCTCCCGCTGACCGCGACGATCGTCATCTCCGTCGTGGTCGGGCTCGGGCTCGTGGCGTTCCGGCTGCTGAAAGGCGAGCGTCCCCTGACGGCGCTGGGAAGCCTGGTCGGCATTGCGTTCGCCGCGGCACTCGTCGCCGTGACCGGCTCGGCGAAGAACTACTTCGTCGTCGGGATCTGGGCCTATTTCGTCGGTTTCCTGATCGCCGCGCTCTCACTCCTGATCCGCCGTCCTGTCACCGGGGTGATCTGGAACTTCACCCACGGCCGGAACAACCCCTGGAGGGAGGACCGCGGCGTCCTGCGAGCGCATTTCTTCGCCACGCTGGCGGCGGCCGTGGTCCTCGGCGCGCGGTTCGGCGTCCAGCAGTGGCTCTACCTCGTCGACAGCACCAACGGCCTGGGCTTCGCCCGCATCGCCATGGGCACACCGATGTCGCTGGCGGTGGCCGTGGTCGTCGTGTGGGCGTTCCGGCGCAGCAGCAAGCTCCTCATCGGGAAACCGGGGCAGGGGACGACTTCGCCCGACGAGCGCGCGCCGTGAACTGCGACGCGGGAACACCAGGTGCTCCGATGATCCGCATCCTCCTCGCCGACGACCAGGCGCTGCTCCGCTCGACGTTCCGCATGCTGATCGACTCCTGCGACGACATGACGGTCGTCGCCGAGGCTTCGAACGGCGAGGAGGCGATCGATCTCGCCCGGCGCCACCGTCCTGACGTGGTCCTGATGGACATCCGGATGCCGCTCCGCGACGGCTTGGCCGCGACACAGCAGATTTGCTCCGCCAATGACCTCGTGGGTACCCGCGTGCTGATTCTGACCACCTTCGAAACCGACGAACACGTGGCCCGTGCGCTCAAGGCCGGGGCGAGCGGATTCCTCGGCAAGGACGTCACGCCAGAGGGTCTGCTGGACGGGGTTCGAACCGTCGTGGCCGGGGAAGCGCTGCTCTCGCCCGCCGCCACCCGCGCGCTGATCGACCGCTTCCTGTCCGGTAACGGCGACATCAGCGATGTGCCCCAGGGGTTGCTCGCGGCCCTGACCGACCGCGAGCGCGAGATGACCGCTTTGGCCGCGCACGGCCTGTCGAACCAGGAGATCGGTGAGCGGTTGTTCGTGAGCCCTTTGACCGTGCGCACGCACATCCACCGGGCGATGTCGAAGGTCGGGGCACGCGATCGCGCGCAACTCGTTGTCATCGCCTACCAACAAGGGCTGGTCCGAGCCCGCTGACGTCGACCTCGCAAGCGAATGAGACCGTCCCGGAAAGAAGTGGAAGAACTACGCAAGTTGAGTAGTTCTTCCACCTTGCTGGCGCCTACTCACGGCCACGCTTAACACTTCGAGTTGCGGCAGGGTGTAGGTGTCCGTTTCCGAGCTACGTCCGTTGATTGAGTCGGCGGACGGTGATGCGGATCATGGCCTCGTGGTTGTGTCGTAGTCGTTCGTAGTCGCGGACGCAGCGGCGGTGGCCGGTGATCCAGGCCAGGGTTCGTTCCACCACCGATCTTCTGGGCAGCACGGTGAAGTACGGCGGATCGGGACGGTGGACGATCTCCACCACCAGACGAAGTGTCTTGTGGGCCCGGTGGATCAGGGGGCCGGTGTGGCCGCCGTCGGCCCACACCAACGAGGTTCGCTTGCCGGCGGTGTCGCGCATCCGCCGCAGCAGGCTGCGCGGCGACTCGTTCCTGCGTCGAGGCCGGGGTGACCACCACGGCCAACAGCAGCCCCATGGTGTCCACGACGATGTGACGTTTGCGGCCGGGGACCTTCTTGCCCGCGTCGTAGCCGCGGGTGGCATGGCCGACTGTCTCGGCGGCGCGCACCGACTGCGAGTCCATGGCCGCCGCCGACGGAGCCGCCACCCGGCCCTCCGCCAGGCGGACGCGGTCGCGCAACGCGTCGAGCAGACGCTGTCACCGGCCTTCTCCCACAGGGCGAAGCGCTCGTAGACCGTGGGCCAGGGCGGGAAGTCCGCGGGCAGTGCGCGCCACTTGATGCCGTTGTCGACCACGTCGAGGATCGCGTTCACGATCACCCGACGGCAGTGCTTCTCCCACCGACCGCCCCGGCCTGCCAGGCACGCCGGATCGGGCAGCAGCGGATCCAGTTCACCCCACTGGGCGTCGGTGAGGTCGGTGGGCTACCGAGCCGTCCGTGGGGTGGGCTGGTGGGAGGCGGCCAGGCGGCAGCACGGGGCACCCTCGGTGGAACAGCCCGCGGGCATCGGGCACGACAACGGAACTCCTGGTGGAACGGCGCATAGACACCGTCCGATCTACCAGGAGTTCCCTCGTCCGCGCACCACAGGCCCTCCACCCGCTCAAGCTCGGAAACGGGTACTTGCAGCACGGTCTGGCCGAGATCGCCTTTGCTTCTTGCGGTCGTCAGTGTGGGAACAACGGTGCCAGGACCAGGCACGTCCGGTCAGGGCTGGAGCCAGCGGTCGAACCAGGCGCGGGTGCGACGCAGGACGTCGAGTTGGTGGTTGCGTTCCCGGATCGAGTGGCCCTCCCTGGGGTAGATGACGAATTCGTGCTCGGCGCCGAAATGGCGCAGGGCCCGGTGGAAGTACACGGCTTGGCCGAGGGGGACGTTGGTGTCCTCGGCGCCGTGCAGGATGAGCACCGGCGTGCGGACGCGGCTGGCGAAGGAGATCGGGCTGACCGCGTCGTGCGGGTGTGGGCCGATCCCCTCCCACCCGATGCTGCCGCTGAGTGCGCCCTCGAGCTGGCCGTGCTCCCCGGTCGCGGCGAGCATTCCCCAGTCGGTGATACCCGCGTTGACCAGCGCGGCGCGAAACCGGTTCGTCTGCCCGATCGCCCAGGCGGCCATGAAGCCGCCGTGGCTGCCGCCGGCGATGCCCAGTCGGTCGGGGTCGGCGATGCCCTCGGCGATGAGCAGGTCGATGCCGGTCAGGATGTCGGACCACTCCTCCCGGCCGACCCTGCCCGCGACGCTGGCCGCGAACGCGTGGCCGTGGCCCTGGCCGCCGCGCGGGTTGGGCAGGAACACCGCGTACCCGGCGGTGGCCAGCCACTGTGCCTGTGCGCCGTGGAACGAGAACAACTGGAGGCGATCGGCGTACCGGTCGTCGGGGCCCCCGTGCACGATCGTGACGAGTGGGAACGGGCCGTCCGAGGCGGACTTCCCGGCCGGCAGTACGAGCAGACCGTCCAGATCGAGGCCGTCGGCGGCTCGATAGGCCAGCGGTCGCTGGGTACCGAGTGCGATGCCGTCCAGTTCGGGGCGGGTGTCCGTGATCTTCCGCAGCGGCCCGGTCGGTGGCCCGACACAAACGTTCGTGGGTTCGTGACGGGTGCCGGTCAGTGCCGCGATCGTCTTGCCCGCTGGGGTGGTGGTGAGGGCGTCGAGGTGGCCGGGGTGCTGCGACAGCGGCGTGGGACCGTCGGGGTCGAGCCGGGCCAGGGTCGTGTTCAGGCCGTTGGCGAAGACCACCAGCGGGGCGGCGTCGGTCTGGCGCAGTTCGGTGGGGCACATCGGCAGGTCGGCGGTGCGGTTGCGGCGGACGCGGCTGCTCATAGCCAGGTCGAACACGGCGGTGCCTGCGTGGAGGACCGGTGGGGTGAGGGCGAGGTAACCGAGGTGCCAACCGTCTTCAGCCGGCCACCAAGCCAGGGATTGTGCGTCGACCTCGACCGGTCCGAGGTCTTCCGCGGTCCCCGTGGCGGGGTCGAACAGGTGCAGCCGGCCGGTGCGGGGGCCGTAGTCCTTGTCGGCGCTGGCCTGGGTGAGCACGGCGAGCGGGCCACCGTCGGGTCGTTGCCGCAGTTCCACGACGTGCCTGTCGCCGAACACATCCGGGGTGGTGACCTGGCCGGTGCGCAGGTCAAGCAGGCGCAGCCGAGCACGCGGTTCGCGCTCACCGACGACAATGGCGTCGTCACGGTCCTGGGCGCGGCGCACGTCCTGCTCGGTGGGCTCGTCCTCGGCGAGCAGCGCGATCAGGTTGGGATCGGCGAGCGGCCGGTGGTCGATGATGCCGGCGCGCCAGTGGGTCACCGCGGTCACCACGTCGTCGGCGGGGGTGAGCCGGTGCAGCTGCGGAGCGCCACGCTCGGCGCGGTCGGACAGGAAGTACAACGTGCCCGAGTCCGCGGACCAGCGGGGCAGGGACTCCGTCGCGGTGTCGGCGGTCACCCGACTCCACACACCGTCGCCGTCGATGTCGGCCAGCCAGAGCGCGGTGTCGAGGTGGTCACCGATTCGGCTGATGGGGGCGAGAACGTAGCAGAGCAGATGCCCGTTCGGAGCGAGAGCCGGTGTCTGCGGGACGCGACCCTCGACCACGAGTTCAGCGGTCAAACCTGTCATGTGATCAGTGTGCCAACGTCAACAGCGCGCCACGTGGCCGAGTCGCTGCGCTCGGCGCACTCGGCCGAGGCGTGCAGCCGCGACAACGGTGCAGCACCCCAACGCGCCCGGCCAGTCGAGGTGCGGATAAGCACTGATGACTACAAGATCACCCCGCTCAAGAAGGCCGCGCGGGAGCTACTGGGATGTCCGCATCCGCGACGGGTACCGCGCGGGGTCTGCGCCGAGCAGGCCATCGGGATCAGCACCGACGAGTTCACGCGCGCCAAGGACTCCGGGCTGCGGTTCCCGCGCAACGTCTTCCCGCTCGTGTTGGTTGCCCTGGGGCCGTTGAGCGGCTCTGCGGACGCGGCGGGGCTGCGGCGTCGCTGGCCAGGCCTGGAGATTGCGAGTCACACGATCGTGTGCACCTTGACCCTGGAGTTGACCGTGGCCATGGCCGACTACATCGACAACTTCTACAACCTCCACCGGCGCCACAGCTACCTGGGCCAGATCAGCCCCAGCGAGTATGAGGCGCTCTGGCACGAGGTCCAGTGCAGCCCCCAACTCCCATGACGGCGGCTCAGCAACAGGGGGCCGCATCACCCGGCCCAACTATCGGGGTCCCGTCACTCGCCAGGTGGCTCCCACATCGTCACCGCCGCTGCGCGCGCCACCTCGACGAGGGGCCCGCCCACGTCGCGGGCGGGCCCTGTTCCGCCAACGGCGCAGACAGGTCACTCCCGCCAACACCGCGACGCCGAGGCGATCAGCTGACCGAGCAGCACCTTGCCCATCTCCAGCGCGACCTGCGCGGGAGCGCGCCACCCCCCCGGAGGGAACACCAGCATCGTCGGGGTTGCGGGGCGGCGAGAACCAGAACGGCATCGCCATCACCTTCCTTTCGGGCCCCTGGAACGGCGCACACGCGAACCTTGCGGGCCGAAACGCGATTGACCTGTGGTCCTGTCCGTTCCGCTCGAAGACGGCGGATGCCCAGTCCGGTGACCAGCAGTCCGCCCCGTAGGTCCTGACTGCGATCGATCGAGTTGTTCGGACCTGGTTGGCGGATTCGACGACGGGAGTACCGCGGCTACCGTGATTACGGTCCAGACCGTAATCACAGTGGCCAGCGCCGATGAGGAGGTCCGACTTGAACGTCCGCTCCCTGGCCGCGACGGCGGTACTCGCTCTGACCGCGGGCATGCTTGCCGCCACGCCCGCGCAGGCGGAGACGTTCGCTACCTTCACCCCGCAAACGATCTCGGTGCCCAAGCAGGTCCGGCCTGTCGTGCACAGCGTCACTCCCGTAGGCACCATCTCGCTGGACATGACCGCCACGCAGACCGCATACGTGGTGTCGAAGATGCGGGTCAACGACGCCACCATCCGCAGCCTCTTCGACAACGAGGTCGTCTGCCAGGGACCGGGCGGCTGGAGCAAGAACATGGTGATCGGGCAGAACGTCTACGACATCGATTCGGGCTCCCCGTTGCGGGACGTGACGCTCTACACCCGGTTCCTCGTCCACCCCGGCGTCGCAGGCAGGGTCACCTGCACCGCGAACGTGCGGGGCAACTCGCTCAGCCGGGACAGCGCCGCCACCTACCGGCTGGTCAGCGGGTACCTCACGTTCGCCGACACCTCGGTCGTCAACGCCGCCGACGGGCAACCGGCGCAGTCCAGCGTGAGCGCGGGGACGCACGCCCTCAACGGCGGCACACTGCGGCTGCCCGCCCTCGACCACTTCGACCTCCCCTCGGCAGTGCAGGGCCTCAACGTCGTCGGCGACGTCAACCTGAAGGTCTGCCATCCGGACGCCCCGTGTGACACGTACGGGTCTGCGCAGGTGAAGTTCACGCTCTTCGTCAACCAGTGGAAGTCGGACGGCGCACTCTGCAAGGCCGACAGCAGCATCCAGGTCACGCACGACGTGCCGTACTGGATGCACCACAAGTACGTGCCGCTCAACAAATCGGACTTCACCGTGAGCACGGCGCCGGGCTGCATCCCCCGGTTCAACGCCTACGTCAAGGCCGAGTGGCTGAGCGGCCAGACCGCCGGAATCCACGGCACTGCTGACCTCACCGACTCCCAGGGCTCGACGACCACGCACGACTCCGACATGAGCCACGCCTACGTACTGCCGTACTGACCTACGGGGCTTGTCTTCGGCCGTGGTCCAGAACAGCCAGAACGGCTGGGAGGCGATGTCCATGACGTCGGCGTCGAAGTCGAGCAGGATCAGCGTGTCACGCTCGACCCGGGACTCGTACGCGACCAGGGTGCCCGTCGTGGTGGTCCACCAGTGGCCGGAGCAGCGCCGTTGGCCCTTGTAGGAGGGGAACTCGCGCACGGGCAGGCAGGACTCGAACGGGATCCGCCACGCCTTGGTCAACGGCAGGCGCTGCTCGTCCTCCTCGTCGGTGAACGCGATGTCGAACAGCTCGTGGGTCGCCGGCCCGGCGCCGCCGGGCACGAGGTCCAGGTTCCGCACCGAGGCACCTTCCCGGTAGAGCACGGCCCGCTCGCACCAACCCTCGCCCACTGGTCCTGGACTCCGCCATCGCCCCGCCAGGTACACCCGGACTCCGCCACCTCTGCGCGGAACGGTCAGGTCCGCGACGTCGGTCCGGACGAATCGCAGCCCGGTTGTCCGGGCCTGCTTCGCGGATTCGGTGGTGTACGCCGATTGGGTGATGGGCTGCGTTCGACGGTATGGACACGGTGGTGAGGCGTGAACGAATCGCCTGTGGTTGCTGGCGGGCTCTGCGCACTTGAACGGTTGGTGCAGAACAACGAAGATCAACGGCAAACCATCGCCGCGGAACCGGGGATGATCGTGCGGTGAAGAGGATGCGGGCATCGGTTGCGGTCGGCGGCGGGTCGGTCGCGCTAGCGGTTGGCTGCGCCGCCTGGGTGTACGCGCAGTCGGGCGAACTCGCGGACCGCCTGGACAAGGCGGCGAGCGTGGGCGGGCTGTTGGTCGGGCTGATCGGCCTGCTGGTCACCGTGCACGGGGTGTTCCTCGCTCGCCGATCGGGCGGTGTGTCGCCAGACATGGTCGTCGAGCACCTGGCGGCCGAGGTGGGGCGCCGAGTTCGGCGCGAAGTCGGTGTCCGGGAGTTGGGGCCGCACGCGCTGGAAGTCCGCTGGGCGAGTACGCGGCGCGACGTCGCCGAGCCCGGCGCCCTGGAAGGTGAGGTGTGGGAGCTGCCGGACGTGTTGCGGGCCGCGCCGCGGCTCGTCGTGCTGGGAGAAGCAGGGGCGGGCAAGAGCGTGGCGATGCTCCTGATGGTCGTGCGCCTGCTCGACGGCGAGGGACCGGTGCCCGTGCCGCTGGACGTGTCGCGATGGGTGCCCGACCCGAACTTGTCGCTGGCCGAGTGGTGCGCGCGGCGCATGGCCACTCTCTATCCACCTCTACCCGGCCACCAGGACGAGCACGAGGCACTGTGTGCGCGGTTGGTGGAGAGCGGGCGGGTGCTGCCGGTGCTCGACGGCTTGGACGAGATGCCGGACGGCATGGGGCCGGATGTCGTGCGGGAGTTGAACAAGGCTGTCGTGGAGTTGCCTGGGTTCGTGGTGTCGTGCCGTTCGGACGTGTACGAGCGGGCCGTCGCGGACGCTGGGGTCATCGTGGCCGACACGCCGGTCGTGGAGATCCAGCCGGTCACGGTCGACGCCCTGGTCCGCTACCTCACCGCCGGACGCCCTCCCGGCGACAGGCGTTGGGACCCTGTCGTGGACGGCCTGCGAGCGGACGGCCCGCTGGCGGCGGTCTTGTCCTCGCCGTTGATGGCGTGGCTGGCCCGTACTCAGTACAGCACCACGCGTTCCGACCCGGCGACGCTGGCCGCACAGCCCGACGAGGCTGCGTTGCGGCAGCAGTTGCTGGACGGCTACCTGCCCGCTGTCTACGGCGAGCACGCGATGGGCGACCGCCGTTACGACCCGGCACGGGCCGCGACGTGGCTCGGACATCTCGCGGGACACCTGCGGGTGCTCAGGGCGGGTCCGCACTTGCGTTGTCTGGATCTGCACGCGACCGTCCGCCCGTCGCGCATCGGGCTCGTGATCGGTTTGATGGCCGCACTGTCGTGGTGGGGTGGTCGTGGTACCGGCGCCGCGGCGGGAACGATGCTCGCCGCGGCGAGCGTGGCCGTCGTGCCCAAGGTGCTGCGCAACGTCGTCGGGTCATTGACCATTGCCCCGTTCATGGCGGCGTTCGTGCTGATGTACGGCGGGACGGTCGCGATGTTCGCGAAGTTCGTCCTGCCCGAGGCGTGGTTCAGCGCCGATATCGCGATCGGTGTCGGGCTGGTCGCGTCGTTCGCGGCGTTGACGGTGTTCAAGCTGTGGCTGACGCACGCCCCGGTCAACACCCGCTCCTTCTTCGATGACGATCAGGACTCGTTCCGCTCCTACAACGGCATCGACGGCGAGCGCGACTCGGACTTCTTGCGCGAACCCGACCCCAGAGCGGCCGTGCGGCGGGCCAGGGTGGAGTTCCTGGGCACGTGGGCCGTAGCGTCGACGGTCGCGACTCCGGCGGTGACGGCGCTGCGCGAAATCGAGTTCGCGCTGGCGGCCGGGTGCGTGCTGGGCCTGCTGGTGGCCGTGCAGTTCTCGGTATGGCCGTACTACGCCGCAGCACGGCTCGTGCTGGCGGCGCAGGACCGCCTACCGTGGCGGCTGGTGCCGTTCCTGGAGGACGCGCACCGACGCGGCGTGTTCCGCCAGTCTGGCGCGGTCCTCCAGTTCCGGCACCTCATCCTCCAGGAGCACCTGGCCTCCCGTTTTCCGCTGCGACCCATTGAGTGGTCGGACGGCCCCAGTCGCGGGCGCGGGCGTCCCACCGTCGGCTGACCGTCAGGTCGTGACTCGGTCAGCGGCGGACGCTGCTCACCACTGGACGGATCATGGAACGCGAACTCGGACTCCTGCTTCAGGACCGCGTGGGCACCGCCGTCGACCGGCACCAGGGGCACGCCTCATCGCTGGACTGTGGTCGTGTGCGGTGCGGCAGAACGAACGCCTCCGACGAGCTGTGCCGCGTCAGCGACTGGACGATGAGGTCGCTCAGCGTCGCACCGGCCGAGGCCGTCGATGCTGGCGAGGCGCTCTGGGTGGTGGAGGAGGGAGTCACCCTCCCAGCGTGAGCTCCCGCACCATTGGGCTGCCACCGGTGTTCCGCCAGGAACCACGGTCGCTCCGCCGACCTCTCACCCAGGGGAGCTGCGGTAGGACCGAGCCGACGAGCGATAGCTCCCCGGTGTCTGACCGACCAGCCCGGTGAAGGCGTCGATGAAGCTGCTGGGGTTCGACCAGCCCAGCCGGATCGCCGTGGCGGTGACCGAGGCACCGTCGCTGAGCTCGATCAGCGCCCGTTGGATGCGCAGCAGGGTGCGCCACTGGTGGAAGCTCATCGACAGCTCGCTGCCGAACAGTCGGCTCAGGGTGCGTTCGCCGGCGCCGGCGCGGCGGCCAAGCTCGGCCAGGGTCGCCGAGCTTGCCGGGTCCGCGTGGAGCAGGTCGGTGACCGCCTTGAGACGCCGGTCGCTCGGCTCCGGGAGGCGCAGCGGCTCCTGTGCGGCGCGGGCGAGCTCGGCGAGTACGACGTCGATCAGCAGCCGCGCACGGGGGCTCTCCAGCGGCTCGCCCTCGGTCATCAGCGCCAGGTAGGCCTCGCGCAGCAACGCGCTCGCCACGAAGACCGACGGCTCGGCCGGAAGCTGTCCGGTCAGCGTCACGGGCAGCGACAGCACCCGGATGTCCGTCTCGCCGTACGCCTTGCTGCTGTGCACCGCGAAGGGCGGCACCCACATGATCCGGCTGGCAGGCGCCACCCAGGTGCCCACCCGGGTCGCTGTGACCAGGGCCCCACGCGCGGCGTAGCGGAGCTGGCCGTAGTCGTGGAAGTGCGCGGCCACGTCGGCGCCGTGGGGCAGCGACGCCGACAGCGGCGCATCGTCGGTGCAGAAGCTCGGCTCGCCGCTGGGGTCGGACACGCCGTCGAGGCTACCCACCACTGGCGGGTTTTCGGAAGAACCTGGCGTGATACCAGTGGCGCGCCTGGCGCCGCAGACCGCACCCTGGAGACATGTCACAACAGATCAAGGTCGAGGCCGCTGGTGAAGGGTGGCAGCGATGAGCACACGGACGACCGGCACGATCGCGGTCTTCGGTGCGACGGGGCGACAGGGTGGAGCGGTGGTCGACGCGCTACTGCACCGCGGGGCGCGGGTGCGGGCTCTGGTCCGCGACCCCGAGTCCGGGCGGGCTCGGGCGCTGGCCGCCCGCGGCGTCGAGCTGGCGGCCATCCGGACCGACGACCCGGCGTCGTTGGCCGCCGCGCTGACGGCGGTCGAGGCGTTCTCCTTCATGACCCCGGAGGCGAACAGCCTCGAAGGGGTCGAGACGGAGATCCGCATCGGCACCGCACTCGTCGACGCGGCGGTCGCGGCACGCGTCCCGCACGTCGTGTTCAACTCGGTCATCGGCGCGGACCGGGAGGCGGGTGTGCCGCACCACGACTCGAAGCACTGGATCGAGGAGCACCTGAGGAAGTCCGGCCTCAGGGCCACGATGGTTCGCCCTGCCCCCTTCATGGAGGAGATGGCGCCGAGCCTGGAGCACGGAAAGATCGTGCTGAGGCTGCCGCTGCCGGAGGACGTCGCCCTGAAGATGATCTCGGTCAGGGACATCGGCAGGATCGCCTCCGCGATCCTGCTCGACACCGCGGAGGCACCCGGCGGAGCCGTCGATCTCGTCGCCGACGAGCTGACAGGCCCTCGGATCGCCGCAGCGTTCGGCGCGCGCGCCGGGCTCCCGGCACGTTACGAGGCCCTCCCGTTGAGCGTGCTTCCCAGCGACCTCGACAGGGCGATGTTCCGCCAGTTCGCGAAGGCGGCGGAACACCCGTCGGACCTCGCGGTGGTGCGGGCGATCGAGCCGGCCACCCTGGACCTGGCCGAGTGGATCCGATCCACCGGCTGGACCGTGCCCACGAACGCGGCTGTTTCCTGAGCCTCCGGCCGCGGTGAACGCCCCGCGATCGTGCCCGCGGTCTCGGCGCTCCGGGCACGTCAGCGCATCCGTCGACGTTCGACGTCATGACCCGAGGAACGCAGAGAACCATGCGAGCGATCACCTTCTCCGCCTACGGCGGGCCGGAAGTCCTGCGGCTGTCCGACATCCCCGTGCCGGAACCCGGCACGGGGCAGGTGCGGCTGGCCGTCCGGGCCGCCGGGATCAACCCTCTCGACTGGAAGGTCCGCTACGGTTCCAAGCAGCAGAACTTCCAGATCTCCTTCCCGCACACCCCCGGTTTCGAAGTGGCCGGCGTCGTCGACGCCGCCGGCGAGGGCGCGGAGTTCGCTGTCGGCGACGAGGTGTTCGGCTGGCCCGACACCGGCGGCTACGCCGAGTACGCGCTGGCGAGGACGCTCGCACTCAAGCCGGCAGGCATCTCGTGGGCAGACGCGGCGGCGCTGCCGGTCGCAGGCGAGACCGCGCTTCGCGTCCTCGGACAGCTCGCGGTCCGCGAAGGCGAGACGCTGCTGGTGCACGGCGCCAGCGGCGCGGTCGGGCGCTTCGCCGCGCAGGTGGCCGTCGCGCGGGGCGCTACCGTCATCGGCACCGCCGGCGGCCGGAACCTCGACGACCTGAAGTCGCTGGGGGTCGTGCCCGTCCTCTACGGCGACGGCTGGGAGGAGCGGGTTCGCGGGGCCACGCCGGGACCGGTGGACGCCGTGCTCGACGCCGCCGGGCACGGGGTGCTGCCGGGGTCGGTCGAGTTGCGGGGTACGAAGGAGCGGATCGTCACCATCGCCGACGGGGCCGCCTTCGAACTGGGGATCCCGTACTCGGGTCCGGAGCAGTCGCGAGAGGTGCTGACCAGGGTCGCCTGCTGGGTGACCGACCGCGGGGTCCGGATCGCGCAGGGCAAGAGCTACCCGCTCCAGGACGCGGCCGCCGCGCACATCGACAGCGAGGACGGTCACCCCGGCGGGAAGCTCACGCTCGTCATCAGCTGAACGGGAGCGCGGCTCCGTGCCTGCGGAGACCGGGCGTGCCTGGCAGACCGATCAGACCGGCGCGCGGTCACGATCACCGCGAGCAGCGAGCCGAGCACATCGGTGGCGATGTGCTCGGCTCGCGCCCCTTGATCTTCTTGTTCGCACCGATCTCCTGGTCGGATTCGTTGACGTTGCGGGAAGTCTTCGCACTCTGCGGGTCAAGGATGGCCGCGGTCGGAGTCGCCGACCGTCCACTTGCGACACTGACCCGGTCTCGCAGCCGGTCGTGCGTCCTCTTGGGAGCGGCGGGGAAAGCGATCGCGCGGTGTCCGCCGTCCCATCGGGCAGGGTGCGCCGGGAGCGGCGCCCGGTCGGGCATCGGTGGCGCGTCGACCCGCGAGCGGGTGCGCACGCCGGCCAGGGCGTCGGGCGGCGCGGTGGTGATCCCGTACAGCTCCACCAAGGATGCTGTCGCTGACCGCCGCCGGCGGTGCCCGCAACCGAGTTCGACGCTCCGGGAAGACGGTGGATCGGTTCAACACCGGTCGTCGGCCTTCCGGCCCGCCGGTGCCGGGTTCGCGAGTCGCTGCCGTGCCGCGGCCCGCACCTCGGCCGCTCTGATCTGCTCGTGCCGCGAGTAGGCCGTGACCGCGGCGCCCGCGACCGCGACGATCGCGAGGAGCACGCCGTGGGTGAGGCCCGGCACGCCGATCGGCGACCTCCATCCGAAGCCGAGGTTCGAGGCCAGGACCTGCACGATCACCACGATCGTGAGCAACGGCGCTGTGGCGAACAGCAGGGTGTGCAGCATCGCCTCGCGAACGGTGAACCGGTGCGCGCTGATCATGCGCCGGCACGCGTGGATGAGTGCGATCGCGCCAACAGCGCCCGGACCCGCCGCTCCGTTCAGCACCTTGAGGCCCACGGTGGCCTCTTGCGCCGCGTAGGCCTGGTCGTAGGTGACGGTCGGGCTGTCGCCGCCCAAGTCCAAGCACACGTGCCCCGGCCGCATCGGCTCACCGCCGCAGGTGGGCGGTCCCTCGAACGTGACGAACTGCGCCCACACGCACATCCCGAGGCAAACGGCCAGGAAGATTCCGCCGAGCACGCGGAGCATCGCCGCACCCGTGCGTTGATCATGGTTCATGGGACGAAACGATTTCCGGTCACGGCGCGTGGGTCGATCATCGACATGGCGTTGAGCTTCCAACCACTCGACCAGGCGTCATTCGAATCGGATTCGCCGAACTGATTCGGCGCGCAGACCCACCGGCTGAACTGCCGAGAAGCGCACGCCGCGGCAGGAGAGGAGGACGCCCCGTCGTGCCCGACCCCTCGACGGGCACGACGGGCACGGGGTCACCAGCGCTGTGCGGGACCGTCGTTGCGGTCGAAGGCGCGCAGGCCGAATTCAACGCTGTCGTCCACGGCCCTGCCGGTGGCCTTGTTCACCAGGGTCACGGTGCTGTCACCCCAGACTGTCCCGTACCAGTCCTGGTACGCCATCTCGTTGCACGGGAAGCTGCGCAGGCCGGCCTCGAAGCTGTCGTCCAGGCAGTTGCCGGTCGCCTTGTTCCTGATCTGGACCGAGCCGTCACCCCACGACCGCACGAACCACGCCTGGTGGTCGTTGTGGTAGTCGGGCATGACGCGAAGCCCGAACTCGCTGTCGTCGAGAACCCGCCCGGTAGCGACGTTGTGGTACCGGTCGATGACAGCGTCCTCAGCCGCGTTCGCGGTCGTGGCGGGAGCCATGGCGGCGAGCACCAGCGCGCCGGTGGTGATCGTCTTGCGCATCTTGTCCTCCTCGGTGTCCCGGCCGGGGTGGCCGGGTGTCACCACCGTGCCGTCCGACCCCTGCGAGAACCCTGCGTAGCTGGTCACTGGCACAGCGTCACCCTGTCGAGCCCTCTGGGCAGCTCCCGCGGGGACCGATACACACCAGGTGGGGATCACACGGGGAGAGCCCGCGCCTGCCTTCGGCGTGCTGGGGGTGGTTCAGGCACGGGTCGCGGGCGAGGCGATCGACGTCGGACAACCCCGCCAGCGCAGTGTGCTGGCAGCGCTGCTCGTCGACGTGAACCAGGTGGTGCCGATCGACGAACTGGTGGACCGGGTGTGGGGCGAGCAGCCACCCACCCGCGCCAAGCACGCCCTGTACAGCCATCTCTCCCGCCTGCGCCACGTCGTCACGCCAGTGGGAGCGGCGCTCACCCGTCAGGCCGGGGGCTACCTGCTGACCGCCGACCCGGCCTCGGTGGACCTGCACCTGTTCCGTGAACTGTGCGCACGCTCCCGCGCGGGCGGCCACCAGCTCGACGCGGTCGACCAAGCACTGGCGCTGTGGCGTGGTCGGGCGTTCGAAGGACTGGACACGCCGTGGTTCTCCGAGGTGGCGCGGCGGCTGGACCAGGAGCGCGTCGCTGCGGAACTGCACCGCAACGACCTGCTGCTGCGCCTGGGGCTGCACGCCGACCGGTTCACCGACCTCGACGCCACCGCCACCGCGTACCCGCTCGACGAGCGCGCGGCGGGCCAGGTGCTGCTCGCGTGGTACCGCCGCGGTCGGCAAGCCGACGCACTGGCCCACTACCGGGTCATCCGCGCCCGGCTCGCCGAGGAACTGGGCACCGAGCCCGGTCCACCGCTGCGCGAACTGCACCGGCGAATCCTCGCCGGGGACCCGCTGCTCGTGTCCGACCGGCCGGTACCGCGGCAGCTGCCCGCCGTGGCGCCGCACTTCGTGGGCCGTGCCGCCGAACTCGCCGAGCTCGACCGGCACGACACCCCGCTGGTGGTGATCGTCGGTACCGGCGGCGCGGGCAAGACGGCGCTGGCGCTGCGCTGGGCGCACGACAACGCCGATCGCTTCCCCGACGGCCAGCTGTACGCCGACCTGCGCGGGTTCGACCACACCAGCGAGCCCGTACCGCCGGAGATCGTGGTGCGCGGGTTCTTGGAAGCGCTGGGCGTACCCGTGCACAGCGTGCCGTCCGGTGTGGAGGAGGCGGGCGCGCTCTTCCGCAGCGTGCTCGCCGACCGCCGCGCTCTGGTCGTGCTCGACAACGCCGCCGACGCCGCGCAGGTGCTGCCGCTGCTGCCCGGTGGCGCGCACTGCCTGACCTTGGTGACCAGCCGGGATCGGATGTGTTCCCTGGTCGCCAAGCAGGGCGCCGACCACCTCGGCGTCGGCGTGCTGACCGAGCCTGAATCCGTTGCGCTGCTGGGGGAGCGGCTGGGGCGCGGACGGGTCGACGCCGAGCCCGACGCGGTCACCGAACTCGTGGCGCGCTCAGCCCGGCTGCCGCTGGCGCTGTCGGTGGTGGCCGCCCGCGCCGCGGTGAACCGGAGCTTCTCCCTGCGAGCACTGGCCGACGAGCTGCGCGACGAGCACGAGCGCCTCGACGTGCTGGACGCCGTGCTGGACGTGCGGGCGGTGTTCTCCTGCTCCTACCGGGTGCTGAGCCCGGACGCCGGGCGGTTGTTCCGCCTGCTGGGCCGTCACCCCGGTGTCGATGTGGACGTCCACGCGGCGGCTTCCACCGCGGGTCTCCCAGTGGCGCGGGTGCGCGTGCTGCTGGCCGAGTTGACGCGCCAGCACCTCGTCGAGGAGCGTGCGCCGCACCGGTACGGCACGCACGACCTGCTGCGCGCCTACGCCGTGGAACTGGCGCGTGCGTGCGACACCGGGGAAGTGCTGACCGCGGCCCGGTTCCGGCTGGTCGACCACTACTTGCACGCCGGCTACCACGCCGAGCGGCAGCTGTCCCCGCACTGGCCCCCTCTCACCCTCCCGGCGCCGGGCGACGGTGTGGTGGCACGGGAGATCACCAGCTACGACGAGGCAATGGGGTGGTTCACCGTCGAGCACACCGCGGTGCTCGCCGTCCTCGAGGACGCGGTGCGCCACGGCTGGGACGCGCACGCCTGGCAGCTCCCCTGGGTCCTCACCTCCTACCTCCACCGGCAGGGCCGGTGGCGGGAGAAGTCCGCCGCCCTGCGCACCGCGCTGGAGGCGGCCGAGCGGTTGGGTGACCAGGACGCCCTGGCCGTGACCCATCACCTGCTCGGCCGCACGGCGACCGCGTTGGGTGAGCGCGCTGACGCACTCGACCACCTCAACCGCGCACTGGAGCTGCACCGGGCGCGCGGCGACGAGGTCGGCCAAGCGGTAGTCCGCTTCTCGCTGGCCTCGGAGTACGAACAGCGCCACGACCTGCACCGGGCGATGACCCACGCCCGGTGGGCGCTCGGGCTCCACATCCGCACCGGAAACCGGGCGTGGCAGGGTTTCGCCCTGACCGCGTTGGGCTGGTACTCGACGTGCCTCGGCGACCACACCCAAGCCCTGGCCTACTGCCATGAAGCGGCGAGGTGCATGGACGACCGCGACGGCCTGGCCCACAGCTTCCAGATCATGGGCTGCGCCTACCACCAGCTGGGCGACCACGCCGAATCCGTGACCCACCACGGGAAGGCGATCACGCTGTTCCGCACGTTGGGCGACCAGTACCGCGAAGCAGGAGGCCTGGTCCTCGTCGGCGACGCCCACCGAGCCGCAGGCGAGGAGCCATCGGCGCGGGCAGCGTGGACACGGGCCCTCGCCATCCTCAAACGCCTGGGGCACGACGACAGCGCGTCGATCCGTGAGCGGCTGGACCAGGTGCCGGTCGCCGCGCCGTGACACGACCGTGCCTGCCGAGAACCTCATCCACGCGGGTTACGGTGTTTGACACCCCACAGGACTTTCCCGCGCTGTGGCGAGAGGCCGTCCGCAACAGCACCTTGATGGGCGCGTCGGCTGCCTGCGCGAGCTCGAATAGCACCGGGGTACGACGGCGGCGCGGCCGTGATCCGCCGGTGCCGACCCGTTCGGGGGACGTCTGTCTAGGCGGGACTCTCCGTTCCGGTCACCAGACCGGTCTGGTAGGCGATGACAACGAGTTGCGCCCGGTCTCGTGCGTCCAGTTTGGACATGGCGCGCTGCACGTGGGCGCGAACGGTGAAGGGGCTGAGGTGCATCCGATCGGCGATCTCCACATTGGACAGACCGGTCGCGACGAGAATGACCATCTCGCGTTCGCGCGGCGTGAGTGCGGTGAGTCGTTCGGGGTGGCGTGGCGAGGGGTCGGCCGGCGTGGCGAGGAAACGGGCCACCAGGGAGCGGGTCGCCGCCGGGGACAGGAGGGTGTCGCCGTTGGCGATCGTGCGCACGGCGTCGAGCAGGCCCTGCGCCTCGATCCCCTTGCCGATGAAGCCGCTGGCCCCGGCGCGCAGGGCTCGTGCGATGTACTCGTCGGTCTCGTAGGTGGTGAGGATCAGGACGCGGGTGGCACGCAGATCCGGATCGGCGCAGATCTCCGCGGTGGCGACGAGGCCATCGGTGCCGGGCATCCGGATGTCCGTGATCACCACGTCCGGGCGCAACTTGCGGGTGAGGGTCACCGCCTCCCTGCCGTCGCCCGCCTCGCCGACCACGGTGATGTCGTCGGCGCTGTCGAGGAGGGTGCGGAAGGCGCCGCGCAGCAACGCCTGATCGTCGGCGAGGAGAACCCGGAGCGGCACAGCGACATCCCCGGCCCCTTCGCCTGCGTCCGGTCCGTCGCCTGGTGCGTCGTGAGTCATCGGCCCTCGCCATCGGTCGCTCCGTCGGTCCTCCGCGCCGGGGTGCCCGCGGCGGGAAGAGGCAGGTGGGCGGAGACCAGGAAACCCCCTTGGGGGCGCACGTCGGCGCTGAGGCTTCCGCCGACCGCGGTGGCCCGTTCACGCATTCCGATCAGGCCGTAGCCGGGCGGGTGCCCCCGAGGCTTGCGGGAGCCCTCGCCGTCGTCGGTGACCGTGATGATCACGTGGTCGCGGTTCCAGACCAGGCGCACCTCGGCGCTCCCGGTGGCGGCGTGCTTGGTCACGTTGGTCAGGGCCTCCTGGATGACGCGGTAGGCGGTGAGGTCCACCGCAGGCGGTAGCGGTCTGGCCGTGCCGTCCTCGTGCATCGACACCGCCAGGCCCGCACGGTGGAAGGTGCTCAGCAGCTCGGGAACCTGCGACAGCCCCGGCGCGGGCTCGGTGAGTGCGGAGGTGTCTTCGGGTTGGCGCAGCAGACCGACCGCGGCCCGCAGTTCGTCGAGGGCGTGGCGGGTGGTCCTGACCAGTTCGTCCAGGCTCGTGCGGGCTTGTTCCGGGCGGGTCGCGAACAGGTGAGCGGCGACGGTGGCCTGCGCGTTGGCCAGGGTGATCTGGTGGGCCACCAGGTCGTGCAGCTCGCGGGCGATGCGAAGCCGTTCCCCGGCCACCCTCCGGCGTGCCTCGTCGTCCAGGGTTTCCTCGGCCCGGCGCGCTCGATCCTCCATGATCGTCAGGTAGGCCCTCCGGTGCCGCGTCGAGCGACCGAGCACGGCGGCCACGAGCGGTGTCGCGGCCACGGTCGCCAGCCTGCCGGTGTCCGCCCACGAGAAGTCCGCTTCGAAGAACGGGGGGCCGGCGACCAGCAGCGCGGCCGCCGGGAGCAAGACCGCGGGCGTCACCGGCCCCTCGGTGCGGACGGCGAGAGAGTAGGCGCTGATGGCGGTGGGGGCCACCATGAGCGGGGTCAACAGCAGGCCCGTCGGCGCGACCAGGACACCGCACAGGGTGGTGGCGATCACGATGGCGACCGGTGCGCGCAGTCGCACGGCGAGCAACCCGGACGACACCGCGGCGAGGACGTAGGCCGTCGCCGGCGGCGACGTCACCGTGTCGTCCACCCGCAGCGCACCACCGAGCAGGCAGAGCGCGAACGCCACCGCGACGACCGCTCCCTCCCGCCACCACGACCCGGCCTGCGTCGGAGGTGCACTACGCCGGTTCGTCATCGATGTCCGTCAACCGCAGCACGTGTTCAGCCTAAATGGTTGATTCCGCGAAGTTGGAGTTGGACGCCGCCGACCCCGGGATCTGGTTCGCCCGACGCAGCTCAAGGCAGGCGGCGTTCGGCGGTGTGTGTCCGCCATCGGTGGTGAAGCAGGCGACACCCACGTCCAGGGACGGCCGCCCGCACGCGTGTAGTGCGTTCGCACCAGAAACGGGCCGGACCGGTTCGCGCGCACCAGGCGAGGACGGTCTCGGCAAACGATGTGCGGCACCGCGGCGCGCGACAGGGTTGGTGGCGGAACCGTCCGGCACCGGCTCGGACGGCGAAGCGGCAGGAAGAAGTTCGATGAACCCCGCACACGGCACCGGCGCGATTCGGCTGACGGCCGTTCGCAAGCTCTACGGGAGGCGCGACAACCAGGTGGTGGCGCTGGAGGAGGTGACGACGCGGTTCGACCGGGGAACGTTCACGGCGATCACGAGGCCGTCGGGTTCCGCCAAGAGCACCCTGTTGCAGTGCGCGGCCGGGCTCGATCAGCCGACGTCCGGTTCGGTGCTGATCGAGGAGCACGAGCTCGGCGAGATGACCGAGACCGAGTCGACCGAACTGCGGCGGGACCGGATCGGGTTCGTCTTCCCGGCGTTCAACCTGCTTCCGGTCTCGACCGTGCGGCAGAACGTGACGTCGCCGCTGCGGCTCGCCGGCCGCACACCCGACCGGGACCGGGTCGCGCGGATCCTCGACCGGGTCGGCCTCGCCCAGCCGCTCACACCACCGAGGCACACGCGACGCGGATCCTGGTCAAAGCCGACGAGGGCACCGACCCCGGACGGTTGGTGGCGGACCTGACCGAGGTGACCTCCGCCGAGGGCGGCCTGACGGCAACCGGCCGCGACGCCCTGCTCCGGGAGTTCGACGAGCAGAAGACGACCGCCAACTTCGCGGTCTACCTCATGGTGGTCGTGATCGCGGGGTACGCGGCGATCACGGTGATCAACACGCTGGTGTCGAGCATGACGGCGAGGCGGCGGGAGTTCGGGCTGCAGCGGCTCGCGGGCTCGACACGTGGCCAGGTGCTGCGGATGGCCGGCTCGGAGGCAGCGATCCCGGCTCCGGCGGCATCGCGCTGGGCACCGTCGCCGTGCTCGGGATCCTGGTACCGGTCAGCCTCAAGCGCCTCGGGCAGGTGCTGCCCGCCGGGTCCCCGTGGATCTCCGCGTCGACGGCCGCGCTGACCGTCCTGCTGACGCTCGGAGCCACGCTCCTGCCCGCCTGGCGGGCGACGCGCGGTCGACCGGCCGGGGCAGCGCTCGCCGTCGAGCAGCCCGGCAGATTCCTCACTCACTTTCCCGTCACAGAAAGGAACTCCATGACCATCACCCTGACACCTCCGGTGCGGGCAGGGAAGGCCGCGGTCGGGGCTCTCGGCCTGCTGGCCCTCGCCAGCGGTGCCCTGGAGTCGGTGGTGCAGCCGACGGTCCCGCTCCTGCAACGCGAACTGGACATGGGGCCCACCGGAGGGGCACTGCTCAGCATCCTGCTCCCGATCACCGGCGCACTCGTCACACCGCTGGCGGGCAGGCTCGGCGACCGCTACGGCGGAAAACGGGTCCTGATCCGGCTGATGGTCGTGGTGTGCGTCGGCGGCATGGTGTCCGCACTCGCGCCGGGCCTGCCCGTGCTGCTGGTCGGCCAGGTCCTGCAGGGCGCGATGGTCGGCGCGCTGCCCCTGTCGTTCATCGTCGTGCGCAAGCACCTGTCCGCGGGGGAGTCGAAGGTGGCCATCGGGGTGGTCAGCGGACTGTTCGTGGGAGGCGGGATGGCGGGCATGCTGCTGGCCGGTCCCGTGGCGGAACAGCTGTCCCGGCACTGGATGTTCGCGCTGCCGACGATCGCCGTCATCGTGGCCACCCTTCTCGTGACCCGGTTGGTGCCGGCGGATTCGGCGGACCGGTCGGACGACGCCGGGGTCGACTGGCCTGGGCTGGTCCTGCTGAGCGGGGTGTTGGTCACGTTCATGCTCACGATCAACTTCGCGCTCGACCTCGCTTCGCGGCCGCTCGTGCTCTGCGGCCTCGTCGTGCTCCTGGCCGCACTGGTGGCCGGCTGGATCGCCGTCGAACGTCACGCGGCCTCGCCGCTGATCGACCTGCGCTTGCTGGCCCGGCCCGTGATGTGGAAGTCGGGTGTGCTGACGTTCATGATCTGCGTCGGCACCTCGATGGGGATGTTCCTCGTCACGCAGCTGTGGAGCGCGTCCGGTGACGGTTATGGTTTCGGGGCCAGCGCCACCGAGATCGGCTTGTTCCTGTTGCCCGGCACCGTGGTCGCGACGCTGGCCGGACCGGTGGGCGGGAACTGGGAGCGGCGTTCCGGCTCACGTTCCGTGGCCACCGCCGGGGTCGTCGTCATGACCCTGGCCCTGGTCGCCATGGCGGTCGTGCACACCGAGGCGTGGCATCTCGTCGTCGGCAAGGCACTGGTCGCACTGGCCAGCGGCCTGGTCGTCACCGCGATGACGACCGGCATCGCGACCTCCGCCGCGCCGAACGAGACCGGCGTCGCCACCAGCCTGATCCTGGTGTCCCGCGTGCTCGGGATGGCCTCGGGCGGGATGTTCGCCGGTGTGCTCCTCGCCGCCGGGACCCCGTCGGGGTCGGACGTCGCGGCCGAATCGTCGTACACCACCGGATTCGTCATCGCCGGCGTCGTCACGGCGCTGGCCCTGCTCGTCACCCGCACCACGCACAAGGGAGTCAAGGCATGACCCGCACAGCTCACCTGAAGGACGTTCGCCGCACCCCGAGGGGCAGGGTGCTGGTCTCCGGGGCCGGCATCGCCGGTCCCACGCTCGCGTACTGGCTGACCCGCCACGGATACGCGGTCACGGTGGTGGAGCGGGCGGCCTCGGTCCGCAGCGGTGGTTATCCCATCGACATCCGCGGCACCGCGCTGGAGGTCGTCCGGAGGATGGGGATCCTCCCACGACTGCGCGACACGCACATCGACCTGCGCCGGCTGACCTTCCTCGACGGGAACGGCGGTGAGGTGGCCTCGGTCCACCCGCACGCGGTCACCGGCGGTGCCGGTGGAAGGGACCTGGAGGTGCGGCGCGGGGACCTGACCGACGCGCTCTACCTGGCGGTCCGCGACGACGTGGAGTTCCTGTTCAACGACTCCGTCGACACCCTCGTCCAGTCCGGCGACGGGGTCGCCGTCACTTTCCGCGGCGGCGGCCAACGCACGTTCGACCTGGTGTTCGGTGCGGACGGTGCGCATTCCCGGACCCGGGAGCTCGTGTTCGGCCCAGAAGAGCAGTTCCACCGGTACCTCGGCTACTGCTTCGCCGTGTTCCCCCTGCGCAACACCTTCGGGCTTTCCCACGAGACCGTCATGTGGAACACCCCTGGCCGGGCCGCGGCGCTCTACGCCGTGGAGGAGGACGACGAGGTGCACGCCTTCCTGAACTTCGCCCGCCCGGAACCGCCGTCCGAGGTGTTCGCGAACCCGGAAGCACAACGGGATCTCGTCGCCGCGGCCTTCGCCGACGCGGGTTGGGAGGTCCCCGGAATGCTGGCCGCCATGCACGAGGCGGACGACGTGTTCTTCGACGGTGTCAGCCAGATCCGCATGCCCCGCTGGCACCGCGGCAGGGTCGCGCTCGCGGGCGACGCAGCGTACGCGCCTTCGTTCCTCACCGGACAGGGCTCCAGCCTCGCGCTCGTCGGCGCGTACATGCTCGCCGGTTCCGTGGCCGACCGGGACCACACCACCGGCCTCGCCGCCTATGAAGACGGCACGCGTGGGTTCGTGGACGCGAACCAGGGGCTGGTCGGCGAGAGCGGTGCCACGCTCTTCCCGACCACCGCCCAGGCCCTGGAACAGCGCAACGACAGGCTGCGCAAGCTCGGCACCACGCCCCCCGCCGAGCCGCGACCGGCCCATTCGGCCCTCGCCCTGCCCGATTTCATGCCCCTGGAGCCCGCCGGCTGATCGACGACGGCTGGTCGAGGCCGGCTCGGTACGCCGCGAGCGCAGTCGGCGGGATCACCGTTCCGGTCGCTCGGCCGGCGTCGTCCAGCAGCCGGGCCACGCGTTTCGGCGTGCGGAGGTTGATCGCGCTGTCCCGGAGCCGGAGCCGGGGCACGTACTCGCCCGGCTTCCGCTCGAACAACCGGGCCGCCTTCGAACCTCCTCCCATGGCGGGCTGGCTGGTCGATCAGCTCCGTGTGGTGGTCTCTCGTGCGAGTGCCGCCTCGCGTTCGAGCGAGATGTCCCGCAGAAGTGCGATCAGGATGCGAGTGCTGAATCCGAGGGCCTTGCTCACCGGCCCGGCCGCGTAGCGCACGCCCTCACGCCGTGGCCGTACCGCGCAGGCGCAGGTCGCCGAGGCGGGTGCCCTCACGGAAGCGGAAGCCGGGGGCCGTGCGGCTGGCCCGACTTCACGCTGACGAGCACGGCGGGGTGCGTCCGGCGACCGATGGCCTCGTGCCGCGCGATCAGACGCGGCCGAGTGACCGCTCGTCCAGCTCGTCCAGCGCGGACAGGGAGATACCCCTGGTCTCCTTGGCGGCCAGCACCGCGACCGTCGAGATCACCGCGGCACCGGCCAGGTAGACCGCGATCGGGACCGAGGAACCGTATGCCTTGAGCAGGCTGGCGGTGATGAACGGGGCGAGGGACCCGGCGAAGATCGACGTCGTCTGGTAGGCGAGGGAGACGCCGGCGTAGCGCATCCGCGTCGGGAACAGTTCGGCCATCATCGCCGGTTGGGGCGCGTACATCAGGCCGTGCACGACCACGCCGAGGACGAGCGCCAGCACGATCAGTCCCGGGTTTCCGGTGTCCATCAACGGGAATCCCACGAAGCCCCAGCCGATCATCAGGACCGAGCCGGTGAGGTAGACCGGGCGGCGGCCGAACCGGTCCGCGAGGTGACCGAACCACGGCACGATCGCCAGGTGCACGACGTGGGCGACCACCAGGAGCAGCAGGATGTCGGTGGTGCTGCTGCCCACGCGCAGCGCCAGGTAGGTGATCGAGAAGGTCACCACGACCTGGTAGAGGATGTTCTCGGCTACCCGCGCCCCCATCGAGACGAGCACGCCGCGCGGGTAGCGCTTCAGGACCTCGATGACGGACGAGCGCTCTGGCTCGCGCTCCTTCGCCCGCTTCAGCGAGTCGAGGAAGATCGGCGCTTCCTCCACCTGGGTCCGGATGTAGTAGCCGACCAGCACGACGATCGCCGATGCCCAGAACGCCGTTCGCCACCCCCATGCGGCGAACGCGCTCTCGGTGAGGAAGAACGACAGGGACAGCAGGACGATCGTGGCGAGCAGGTTGCCGAGCGGCAGGCCGGCCTGGGGCCAGCTCGACCAGTAGGCGCGCCGGGCGTCCGGGCTGTGCTCGCCGACGAGCAGGACCGCGCCGCCCCATTCGCCGCCGACCGCGAAGCCCTGCACGAAGCGCAGCAGCACCAGGATCGTCGGCGCCCAGAAGCCGATGCTGGAGTAGCCGGGCACGCAGCCGATCAGGAAGGTGGCGGCGCCGACCATCAGCAGGCTGAGCTGGAGGAGCTTCTTCCGGCCGACCCGGTCGCCGAAGTGCCCGAAGACGATCCCGCCGACCGGGCGGGCGACGAAGCCGACCGCGTAGACCAGCAGGGCGTTGATGACACCGTCGAGCGGATTCCCGTTGTCCGGGAAGAAGACGGTGCCGAAGACCAGGGCCGACGACGCGGAGTACAGCAGGAACTCGTACCACTCGGCGACGGTGCCCGCCATGGACGCGGCCACGACCTTGCGGGGCCCGGTCAACGGGGGTGTGGCCGCGGATTCGGTGCTCTGCATCGTGGACGACTCCTCTGTCGATGTCCTACCGGGACGATCCGTCGCGCACTCCGCCCGCCGGGGCACGGCGGTGAGCACTGGTGCTTCGCGGTGCCCGCCGTCGCGTCCCGCGGCTGCGGGGACGCTCGTTCGCGGAGGATCGAAGCACGCCGGAGCCGTGATGCGCAACCGATTGTTCAGCAAAGAACAATCGATTGCGCATCTTGACCGGTGAACCGCCGCGGACGTAGCGTGCCCGGAGCACCCACTCGTTCCCGAGACCAGGAACGGACCGGACCCGGCGCTCGCAGGCGCCCTCCGCCGCGGTGGATCACCGCACGTACGGACAGGGACGACACATGCTTTCCGGAACCAGAGTCGTGAGCTTCACGCACTTCCTGCAGGGCCCCTCCGCCACCCAGGTCCTCGGGGACCTGGGCGCGGACGTGATCAAGATCGAGCCGCCGCAAGGCGCCTTCGAGCGTGGCTGGTCGGGCCCCGACGCGTTCGTCGGCGGCGTCTCGGTGTTCTTCCTGCTCGCGAACCGCAACGCGCGCAGCATGGTCGTCGACCTCAAGGCCGACGAGGGCCGCCGAGTGCTGCGCCGGCTCCTGGACGGCGCCGACGTCCTGATCGAAAGCTTCCGGCCGGGCGTGATGGACCGGCTCGGGCTCGGCTACGAGGAGCTGCGGACCACCAACCCGCGGCTGGTCTACTGCTCGCTCTCCGGCTACGGGTCCGACGGCCCCTACAGGGACCGGCCGGGGCAGGACGTCCTGGTCCAATCGCTGTCCGGCCTCGCCGCGGCGACCGGGGCCGAGGGCGGACCGCCCACCCCGGTCGGCGCCTCCGTGGTCGACGCGCACGGTGCGGCGCTCGGGGCGCTCGGGATCCTGGCCGCGCTGCACGGGCGGGAGAGGACCGGCGAGGGCACCAGGGTGGAGAGCAACCTGCTGAGCGCGGCCTTGGACCTGCAGGTCGAGCCCTTTTCCTACCACCTCAACGGGTTTCGCGGCGAGCGAAGCCCCTCCGGCGTCTCGTCGCGGTTCTACAGGGCGCCGTACGGCGTCTTCGCCACTGCTGACGGGCACCTGACGATCTCCCTCACGGGCACCGACGTGCTGGCGAAGGTGCTCGACGAGCCGTGGTTCACCGGTGTCGCCCCCGCCGACGAGTACGCGCGCCGCGAGGAGGTCAACGAGCGGGTCGCCGCACTGCTCGCCGAGCGCCCGACGGCGTACTGGATCGAGCGGTTCACCGAGTTCCGGGTCTGGCACGCGCCGGTCCACGACTTCGACGACGTGGCAACCGATCCGCAGGTCCGGCACAACGAGACGATCCTGACCATCCCGCACCCGCAGGCAGGCGACGTCCGGGTGCCTGCCCACCCGATCCGCTACGGCGGGGAGCGCCCAGGGCTGCGCCGGGTGCCACCGGCACTGGGTGAGCACACCCGCGAGGTGCTCGGGGAGCTCGGCTACAGCCCGGCCGCGGTCGACGCCTTGGTCGCGGGGGGTGCGTTCGGTGCCCGGTCCTGAGAGCGGTGTCGACGGGACCGCCGTGCCGGTGCTCGTCGAGCGCCGCGGCGCCGTCGCCGTCCTCACCCTGAACCGGCAGGCGAAGTACAACGCGATCGACCACGCCACCGTCGACGCGCTGACCGGCGCGCTCGACGAGATCGAGGCCGACCGGAACGTGCGGGCGGCGGTGCTCACCGGTGCGGGCAAGGCGTTCGCCGCGGGCGCGGACATCGCCTTCTACGCGGACGCGGACCACGGGGAGTTCGCTGCCTTCACCGAGCGCTGCAACGCCCTGTGCGACCGGATCGCGCGGTGCCGCGTACCCGTGGTGGCGGCGGTGCGCGGCCTGGCCCTCGGCGGGGGGTTCGAGCTCGTGCTGGCGTGCGACGTGGTCGTCGCCGAGCGTGGCGCCGCGTTCGGCCTGCCCGAGGTCACCCTCGGGCTGCTGCCGGGCTGGGGCGGCACCCAGCGGCTGACCTGGCACGTCGGCCCCACTCGGGCCCGCTGGCTCATGATGTCCGGCGACCGCCTGAGCGCCGTGACCGCCGAGGCGGTGGGCATCGTGACCCACCTGTGCGCAGGGGACGAGCTGGTCCCGCGGGCGCTGGAGGTCGCGGAGTCACTCGCCGGGCGGGCGCCGCTGGCCGTGGCCGCGATCCGGGACGCGGTCGTCGCGGCCGTCCACGGTGGACCCGAAGGATCCGCAGGCCCTGGCTTCCGCCGCGAACGCGAGGCGCTGGGGGAGCTGTTCGCGTCCGCCGACGGCCGCGAGGGCATCACGGCCTTCGTCGAGAAGCGCACGCCGAGGTTCACCGGACGCTGATCGAGGTGCGGAAGCAGGCGGGATCGGCACGACCGATCCCGCCTGCACCACAACGAGTTCGCGGCCACGGCCGCACAAGATCACCGGCCGTTCCCGCGGGGTCAGAGCGCGCGGGTCGACTCCCGCAGCACCAGCCGCGGCGCCGGGTCGGCCACGACGAGATCGCGCAGCGGTGTGCCGCCGAGGTGCTCGATCAGCACGCCGCACGCCGCGCGACCGAGTTCCCGCAGCGGCAGCCGCACCGTGGTCAGCGCCGGGTTCCAGGCCTGCGCGACCCAGGTGTCCAGCACGGTCACGACGGACATGTCCTCGGGCACCCGGACGCCGGCCCGGCCCAGCGCGGAAACCGCGCCGACCGCCGCGTTCACACTGGACACGACGAGGGCGGTCGGCCGCCGCGGCGCCTCCAGGATCCGGTGGGCGGCCTCCGCCCCGGCGGCCGCCTCCCAGCCCGCCCGCACCACCCACTCCGGCGCGATCGTCAGCCCGGCCTCGGCCATCGTCTCGACGTAGCCCTGGTGTCGGCGGACCGCGGTGTCGTGGTGCGGTACGCCTGCGAGGTGGCCGATGCGCTCGTGGCCGAGCTCGACCAGGTGACGGGTCGCCAGCCGGGCGCCTGCGACGTCGTCGAGGACCACCGAGCCGGACCGGCCCGGCAGCCGGGAGTTGATCAGCACGACGGGGACGTCGTCGCCGAGCACCCTGGCGAGGGCGGAGTCGTCGAGGTCCTCGCGACGTTGCAGCAGCACGCCGTCGACCCGGCCCTCGGCGACCAGCTCGCGCAGGCGCCCGTGCCCGGACGGCGGCGGGTCGACCTGACCGAGCAGCACCGACATGCCGGCTTCCCCGGCCTTGTCCTGCACACCCCCGAGCATGTCCGCGAAGACGGCGTTGGTGACGTCCGGGACGATCAGGCCGACGGCACCGGAGCGCCGGAAGCGCAGGGCCCTGGCCCGGTGGCTCGGTACGTACCGCAGAGCTTCGGCGGCTTCGCGGACCCGTGTGCGTGTGGCCTCGCTGACCCTGGCCCGCGAGTCGCCGGTGAGCACCCGCGACGCCACGGAGCGGGAGACCCCGGCCGCGTCGGCGACGTCCTGGAGCGTGGGCATGTCGGTGAGTCTACCGGCGCAATCGATTGCCCTCGCGCTCGGCAACGGATTGCGCCGGACCCGTGGATCTTTCAGCCGCCCAGGGCCTCCGCCCGGGGCCGCCGCGGGTCGTACGCGGCCCAGCCGGGGTCGCCGTGGGTCGCGAAGGCGACCCAGGCGCCGTGCACGCGGGCCGCGAGCCCGGCGGGCGCCGGGTCGGGCCCGAGCAGGCCGGCGTCGCCGTGCAGCCACGGTTCATCGGCGATGTCGAACACGAAGGGCAGTTCGACCGTGTGGGTGGCGCCCAGCCGCCCGTCCAGTGCCGTCGAGCGGTAGCCGAACGAGTAGGCGTGGGTGCGGCCACCGGACAGCCGGGCGTGGGCATCGGCCAGCCGCGCGGTGCCGGCCCCGAAGAGGCCTTCGCCCAGCACCGCGGAGCGCAACTCGCCAGGGGTCGCCCCCGGCCGGGCCGCCCGATGGGCCGCGACGACGGCGGTGGGGTCCGCGCTGACCTTCGCCGCGACGGCGAGCACGTCGTCGTCCGTCGACGGTTCCAGCTTGCCCTGCGGTACCAGGTAGAGGTGGCCCTCCTCGGTGTTGGTGCCGATGAGCAGGTCGACCTCTCCCGCAGGCCCCTCCGCCAGGGCGTCGGCAGGCTGCACGGGCAGGACCAGGGAGAACGGGCTCAGCTCGACGAGTGGGTCCGTGGCCGTCTCGGTCCGCAGGTCGATCCCCGCGAGATCCGGCAGGATCTCGAGGAACCTCTCGTCCGGGATCCCGGCGAACGCCTCCGCCGTGGGCGGCACGCCCAGTGCCCGTGCAGCCGCCGCGGTGACCCGGTGCGCCTGCTCGGGGGTGAAGGCGCCGGTGCCGCTGCCGCTCTGGACGATCGCGCGCCGGAACAGCCCCTTGGCCTCCGGCGTCGCCAGCAGGGCTCCGGTGATGGTGGCACCCGCGGACTGGCCGAACAGCGTGACGTTGCCGGGATCGCCACCGAACGCGGCGATCGTGTCCCGCACCCAGCCGAGCGCGGCGAGGACGTCGAGCAGCCCGCGGTTGGCGGGGGCGCCCTCCAGGTCGAGGAAGCCGGGGACGCCGACGCGGTAGTTCACCGTCACCAGCACCACGCCGTCGCGGGCGAACGCCCGGCCGTCGTAGAGCGCGGCGCGGGTGGAGCCGGTGACGAACCCGCCGCCGTGCACGAAGACCATGACCGGCCGCTTCCCGCCGTCGGTGCCGGGCGTGCGGACGTCGACGGTCAGGTACTCCTCGCCGCGCACCCAGCCGGGGCCGAAGTAGGGGATCATGTCGAGCCGCCCGAAGTCCCGGGCCGGCTGCGGCGCGGTCGGCGACGGCGCGGTGGCGTCCCGGACACCGGACCAGCCGGGGTGGGACGCCGGTGGCGCGAACCGGCCGGCACCCGCGGGGGCCGCCGCGTACGGGACGGCGCGGTAGAGCTCGCCGAAGCGGTCACGAACACCGCGCACGGCGCCCGCCGGGGTCTCGACGATCGGATTCGCCTGCTGGGGCACGGGAAACGCTTCCTCTCTCGGGTTGCCGCGGGGCAGGGGCCTGCCCCACCGGGCTCAGGCGATGCGGGAGAAGCCCGCCCACTCCTTGATGGCGAACTTCGACCCGTGGCGCTCGACCTCGGCGCCGCCCTGGCCGGCGAGGTGAGCGGGGAAGACCAGCGCGTTGTCCTCGGCCGCGCGGCCGAGGAGCTTGTGGCGGGTCGCCCTGGCCTCGGCCGGGTCCTCGCAGAAGCAGGAGTTGGTCTCCGGCTCCACGAGTTGCAGCGGCGTGTGCACCAGATCGCCGACGAACAGCGCGCGGTCGCCGCCCGACTCCAGGGTCAGCACGGACGACCCAGGGGTGTGGCCGGGCGCGAGATCCAGCCGGAGGTTCCGGTCGATCCGGTACGAGCCGTCCCACAGGTGGGTCAGCCCGGCCTCGTGCACCGGGGCGACGCTGTCCTCGAAGACGTTCTGGTTGCCGCGACCCAGCACCGGTTCGTGGTTGTTGGCCGGGTTCCAGAAGTCGAAGTCCTGCCGCGTCATCAGGTACTCGGCGTTCGGGAAGGTCGGCACCCAGGTCCGGCCGTCGAGGTAGGTGTTCCAGCCCACGTGGTCGATGTGCAGGTGGGTGTTGATGACGACGTCGACGTCCTCGGGCCGGACTCCGGCGGCGGCGAGGTTGTCCAGGTAGTCCGTGTTCAGCCGGTTCCAGACGGGCGCGTAGGGGCGGTCCTTGTGGTTGCCGACCCCGGTGTCGACGAGGATGGTGCGGCCTTCGCTGCGCAGCAGCCAGGTCTGGATGGCCGAGCGGCATTCGCCGGTGCCGGAGTCCAGGAAGTCCGGGGCGAGCCAGTGCCGGTGCTCGTCCCAGGCGCCGTCGGGGCTGTCGGGGAAGAAGTCCGCGGGGCCCATCTCGACGGAGCCGTAGTACTCCTTGACGCGGGTGACGGTCACGTCGCCCAGCTCGATCTGATCCATGGTCACTCCCTCGTAAGTCGCGGGCGGCTGCCCTGACCAGGTCGAGCCTGATCGCGTCCGCGCGCGCCAACCAGCCCCGCCTTGTCCTACCCCTGGCGGGGTGTGGCTGGGCGGTGCCGCAGGCGTGGATAGTGGGGTGATGGACGGACCAGGCCCGCTCGGCGACTTCCTGCAGGCACGGCGGGCCAGGCTGCGCCCGGAAGACGTGGGGCTCCGCGACCTCGGGCCGCGCCGGCGGGTGGCGGGGCTGCGCCGGGAGGAGCTGGCGCAGCTGGCAGGGGTCAGCGTGTCCTACTACACCCGGCTCGAACAGGGCATGTCCCGTGGCGCGTCGGCGGAGGTGCTCGACGCGATCGCCCGCGCCCTGCTGCTCGACGACCACGAGCGGGACCACCTGGAACGCCTCGCCGGGGCCTCCCGCCGGGTACCGCAGGCGCGCAGGCCCCGCCCCGAGAAGCTCGCCGACGAGACGCGGGACCTGCTGCGCTCCTTCGACGGCGTCCCGGCGCTCGTCCTCGGCAGGCGCACGGACGTGCTGGCGTGGAACCCGCTCGGCCACGCCCTGCTCGCCGGGCACGTCGACCCGCTGAGCCCGGAGGACCCCGCGCGCCGGCCGAACATGAGCCGGATGCTGTTCCTGGACCCGCACTGCCGGGAGCTCTACGGGGACTGGCGGCGCAAGGTGCGCGCGGTCGTGGGCAATCTGAGGATCGCCGTCGGCCGTCACCCGGAGGACCGGCTGCTCGCCGAGCTGATCGGCGAGCTGACGATGAGGAGCCCGGAGTTCGTGGCGTTGTGGGGTGACCACCGGGTGACGCCGTGCGACGCCGCCACCTACGAGCTGCGGCATCCGGTCGTCGGCACGGTGACCGTCACCCAGCAGACCCTCGTCCTCGCGCGGTCGCCGGGGCAGTCCGTCGTGGTGTGCACGACGCCCGCCGGGTCACCGTCGGAGGCGGCCATGGCCCTGTTGCGGCAGGCGAGTGCGGCGGAGCGGTCCGGCCGCGGCGGTGGACCGGCCCGGCCCGACCGCTCCACCGCCGCCCGGTAACCACCTCGTGGCACGGCCGGCGATGGGCGCCGCCCGGTGCCCCGTCACGGCGGTCCGCCGCCGGCGGCCAGGATCCTCGTCGTGCCGTCCGTCATCGGGCTACCTCCGTACCGTTCGCGACCGGGCGGTCCGGCCGAGGAAGCCGACGGCGTAGGTGGCGAACGCCGCCAGGGCGAGCGACGCCTTCCGTGACTGTCCCGGCGCGGTGCCGGCGGGTGCCGTGGACACGGTGTTCTGCTCCGGTCCGGGGGAGGGCGCGTCAGCGGCCGGACGGAGGTGTGGCGGGTTTGGGACGGCGGAGGACGGCTCCCTGCTGGACCGGGCCGACGAGTGCGGCGTACTGCCCGAGCCAGCCCCGTTCTTCGGCGGGGCGGCCGGAGGTGACCGGTTCCCCGTGCCGGAGCGGGACGGTGTCGACGGTCCGGTCGTCCAGGTCGATGGTGATCGTGTCGCCGGATCGCACGCCCGCGAGCGGGCCGCCGTCGGCGGCTTCCGGCATGACCTGGCCGAGGACCAGTCCGTGGTTCAGGCCGGAGAGCTCGCCGTCGGTCACCACCGCGACCTTGCCGCCCAGGCCGGCGCCGTTGAGGGCGGCGACGAAGCTCGCCGCGAAGACCGTGCCGGGGCCGCCGCGCGGTCCCATGCCGCGCAGCGCGATCACGCTTCCCCCGGCGATGTTCCCGGTGCCCAGCGCGGCGATCGCGTCGTCCTCGCCCGCGAACACCTCGGCGGGGCCGGTGAACCGGCGCCGGGCGTTGCCGGCGCCCGCGACCTTGACCACCGACCCGTCGGGCGCCAGCGAGCCGCGCAGGATCAGCAGTCCCGGTTCCGGGCGCACCGGGTCGTCGAGCCGGCGCAGTACGGTTCCGTCCGCTTCCGGGGCGTCGCGGGACAGTTCGGCCACGGTTCGCCCGCTGACCGTCAGCGCGTCACCGTGCAGCCTGGGCAGCAGGGTCCGCAGCACCGCCTTGACCCCGCCGACGCGTTCGAGATCCCACACCTGGTGGGTTCCGTTCGGGCGGATGGCGGCCAGCTGCGCCGTGTCCTCGCCGAGCCGCTCGAACAGGGCCACGACGTCGAGGTCGAGGTCCGCTTCGCCGGCCACGGCCGCCAGGTGGCGCACGCAGTTGACCGAGCCGCCGAGCGCCATCGCCACCCGGACGCCGTTCTCGACGGCCTTTCCAGTGATGATCTTCCGCGCGGTCAGCCCCGTGGCGACCATGTCGACGATCCGGCGGCCGGCGTCGGCCGCCAGTGCGCGCATCCGGTCGGAGTCCGCGCGGATCGGCGCCGCTCCGGGCAGGGTCATGCCCATCGCCTCGGCCAGGACGTGCATGGTGTTGGCGGTCGCGAGCCCGGCGCAGACACCGGGGCCCTGGATCGCCGAGTCGGCCAGCTCGCCGAGTTCGTCGACCGTCATGGTGCCGGCTTGCACGGCGCCGACCGATTCGTAGACGGTGTCGATGTCGACCGAGCAGCCACCGTAGCGGCCACCCCCCTGGAAGCCGCCGGGCACGATGATCGAGGGCAGGTCCAGCCGGGCCGAGGCCATCAGGTGCGCGGGCGTGGTCTTGTCGCACGACGAGAGGCACACCATGCCGTCCAGGACGGCACCCTCCACCGCGGCCTCGACGTCGTTGACGATGAGGTCGCGGGTGGGCATCAGGTAGCGGGCCTTCCGGCCGGCACTGGTCACGAAGTCCAGTGGCGCGGTGGTGCGGATCTCGAACGGCAGCCCGCCCGCTTCCCACACCGCTTCGGCGACGATTTCGGCGATCCCATCGAGGTGGGAGAAGCAGATGCCGAGTTTCGAGGAGGTGTTGACGATCGCGATCTTGGGTCGTCCCTGGTCTTCCGGGGCGAGGCCCAGCGCCGTCCACTGGGCGCGGCGGACGGCCCAGCGGGTGCTGCCGGGGGTGAACTCGCTGCGCAGTGCGCCCGGACGCACGGGGTCGTAGTCGGGCAAGTCGGTCACGGAGGTGGTCCCTTCGCGGAGATCGGGTCAGAGACCGCTGCCGGCGGCGCGCATCGCCGCGCGGACGTCGGCGCCGGCCACCGACCGGTACGGCAGGTCGTCGCGCAGCGACAGCACGGTCGCCGTGGCGGCGGCGTGGCCGTACTCGAAGCACTGGGCGGTGACCCTGGCCGACGCGAGGGCCTCGTGCTCCGCCCCGAGGCAGCGCCCGGCCACGATGATGTTCTCCCCGGTCCGCGGCACCAGGGAGAGGTAGGGGACCTCGTAGAAGTCGTCGATCAGCCAGCGCAGCTCCGGCCGATCGCCGGAGTGCAGTTCGATGGGCCACGGTGACCGGACGACCCCGTCGGCCCTCTTGCGGCAGGCGAGGACGTCGGCGTTGGTGAGCTCCTCGACCGCTTCGATGCTGCGGGTCTGGCGAACGCCCGCTTCGACACCGGTGTCGACGACGAAGGAGCCGGCGCAGCCCGGCACCCGCTGCCGCAGGAAACGGGCGTAGTCCCGGACCTGGCGGCGGCCGTCGATCTCGGCCTCGGTGAAGTCCTCGGGGTCGATCACGTTCAGCACCCGCCCGTCGCGCCCGACCAGCCGGGTCGCGTTCACGAGCAGCTCACCGGGCCGGGTCGTCCGGAACAGCCACACGTGGGACCGGGGGAGGTCGAGCCCGTCCGCACGGGCGGTCTCGATGGCGGAGCTGACCCACGGCGGGCAGATCGTGTCCTCCCCGTACGCCTCTCGGAACGCCGGCAGGTCGACGTTGCCGAGCCGGAAGAACATGGTCGGGTTCTGGACGCGGCCACCGTCCCCGAACCGCGTCGCGTGCCCGGCACGCGCGACGACCGCGGCGTCCCCCGACGCGTCGATGGTGCGCGCGGCGCGGATCACCGATCGGCCGGCGTTCGACTCGACCACGACGCCCGCGTGCCGCCCGTGCTCGACGAGGACCCCGGTGACCGCGGTGTGAAGGAGGATCCGGACCCCCGCGCGTTCGAGGAAGTCGTCGGCGACCTCCCGCCAGACCAGCGGATCGTGCGCGACCGTCCAGGTCTTCCCGTACCGCTGGGGGCCGGTGACGCCGCCGCGCGCGGCGAGCGCTTCGCGGAAGCGCTCGGTGAACCCGTGCACCACCTGCCGCGGCCCGCCCGATTCCGTGGCCAGGTAGAGACCGCAGATCGTGCCCGACATCCCGGCCACCGCGGCGCCGCCGAAGAAGCCGTAGCGCTCGACGATCACCACGGACAGCCCGCCTTCGGCGCACACGGTCGCGGCGGCGACTCCCGCGGCCCCACCACCCACGACCACCACGTCGACCTCGGCGAGCACAGGGAGGTCGGCCGCTCCCGATGCCGCGGCGTCCAGCCGCCAGTGCGGGAACTCGCCTGACATATCGCTCATATATTGGTTGTACATGGGCACGGAGGGCGTTGTCCAGCCCCGCTGCCGGATGAGCGATGATGGGGGAGTGGCAGAACAGGTCAACAAGGCCGAGCAGGCCTACACCCTGCTGGAGGACATGATCACCTTCCAGGAACTCGCACCGGGTGAAGCCGTCTCCGAGGCCGGGTTGATGGCGCGCACCGGCTTCGGCCGCACTCCCGTGCGAGAAGCGCTGCAACGGCTCGCACGGGAGCGCATGGTCGAGATCCACCCGCATCGCGGGGTGTTCGTCGCGGCGGTCTCCGTCGAAGCGCACTTCCGGCTCCTCGAACTGCGCCGCGGCCTGGAAGAGATGGCGGCGCGGTTCGCGACCTACCGCGCGCACACCCGGCAGAAGGAGCGGATGCTCGCGCTCGTCGCCGAACTGGACGCGTTCGAAGGCAGCGACGTCAGGCGGTTCGCCACGTTGCTCAAACGCTCGCACTCCTTGATCGTCGAAGCCACGCAGAACGAGTACCTGGAGTTGGCGATGGCGCCCCTGCAGTCGCTGTCACGACGCTTCTGGTTCGCTCACCTGCCCGACGTCGCCGAGGATCTGCGAACCGCGGCCCGGCTGCACGGCGATCTGCTGCGAGCGATCAGCCACGGCGACGAACCGGCCGCGGTCGCCGCGGCGCTCGCCCTGAACGACTACCTGACCGACCTCACCTACGCCGCGCTCGGCCGGCCGGAGTCGCGCACCTGAGGCACGACGAAGCCGTCAGAGACGATCGAGGGCGGTGGAGTGCACCGCCACGACGGTCGGGATGTCGCTGCGGGTCCCGCGACCACGTGCGGTTCCTCGTGCTCGACACCCACGCGGTCGAGAGTGGACACGGGACCTGTTCGACTCCTGTCGTCAGCGTCCACGACAGGTCGGAACCGTGCTCCCCGCTCCAGAGGTATGGTCGAAAAACAGTCGCAATTCCGAACGTCGATCGGGTCGACCGGCGGCTGGTGCGCGCCCTGCGGCAGACCGCGGGCCGGTCGGTGCGGGCACTGGTCTGCGCCCGGATCCTCCCGTGCGTCGTGGTCTCCCACTCACCGGCTCGTGCCCGACCTGTGATCGGTCCACTCCAGGAGAGGCGAAGCCGTGGCATCGCCTCTCCTGGAGTGCTCGACGCGGACATCGTCCTCACCGCGACGTGCCGGACAGCACCTGGGCTTGCTGACCGCCCGCCTCCGTCGCCTGCCGACGGCCGCGGACCCTGCGGGCCAGCCCGAGGAGGGCCGACCGCAGCGCCTCGGCCCGACGGCTGGACGGGACGAACATCTGCTGCTTGAGCCGCGCGGTGCGCTGGTTCTTGGTGATGAACGGACGCAGCCCGGCCTCCCAGGCGTCCAGAGCGGCGGCCAGGTCGCCGGGGTGCTCCAGCAGGGCCGCGCTCAGCGCGGCGCCGCCGCGAAGCGACGACGTGGCACCCATGCCCGAGTAGAGGTTCATGCACCACGCGGCATCCCCCACCAGCACGACCCGCCCCTTGCCCCACCGCGGCATCCGCACCTGGTGCACCGAGTCGAACAGGTGGTCAGGGGCCTCTTCCAGGGAGTCCAGGACGTGCCGCACCACGGGATCGTCCATTCCGGAGAAGACCGACCGCAGCCGCTGGACCCGCGACCCGCTGAACTGCTCCTGGATGTCTGCCGTCCGGTACGTCAGCAGCGCGGTGGGCGCGTGGTCGGCGAGCCCGAACACCCACACCGCCCGCTTCGCGCGCGCGATGATGATGCTGTCGCTCGCCTCGTAGGAGGGCACCTGCTCCTTCATCTGGAACGCGCAGATCATCGCGTTCCACCTGGTCAGGTAGTCCTCGTCCGGACCGAACACCATCCGGCGCACGCTCGACCGCATCCCGTCCGCGCCGACCACGAGGTCGAAGCTCTCGCGGTACTGCGCACCGGTGCCGGCCTCCTCGAGCAGGACCTGCACGTCGGCACGACCTTCGGTGATCCCGACCGGAGTGGTCCCGAACCGCACCTCGACGCCGGTGATGCTCTGCCACAGCGCGGCCTCGATGTCGCCGCGCAGCACCGCTGCCGGCTCCCCCGGCTGATCCAGGAATCCCAGGGCCGGCCTGCGCCTGCCCCGGCGATTCACCGACCACGAATTCGGGTCGGCCGTCCGTTCCGGGTTGCGGGTGTGCAGGTGGCCTGCGATGCCCAGGTCGACCGCGGCCCGCCTGCCCTCCGGGAACAGTCCGACGAAGTAGCCCCCGGTACGCCGCTCGGGCGCCCGTTCGACGATCACCGGCGTCCAACCGGCCCGGCGCAGCCCGATCGCCGCGGACATCCCCGCGATCCCGAGCCCGACCACCAACGCCCTCTTCCGCATGGCCGTCACCGCGCCGCCTCGGACGGGGCAGCGGTCTTCGCCGCGGTGTGCTCCGCTGCCAGGCGGCGGTGGACGACCCTGCGGATCAGATCGAGAACGCTCGAAACCAGCACCTCGGCCGGGCGGCTGGACGGGACGAACCGCTGTTGCTTGACCCGTGCGGAGCGCCGCTGGCGGGTGATGTAGGGACGCAGGCCGGTCTCCCAGGCGTCCAGGGCGGCGGCGAGGTCGCCGGGGTGCTCCCGCAGGGCCGCGCCCAGTGCGGCGCCGCCGCGCAGCGAGGACGAGGAGCCCATGGCCGAGTAGGTGTTCATGCACCAGGCCGCGTCCCCCACCAGCACGACCCGGCCCTTGCTCCACCGGGGCATCCTCACCTGGTGGATCGAGTCGAACACGTGCTCAGGAGCCTGCTCCAGGGAGTCCAGGACGTGGCGCACCACGGGGTCGTCCTCCATCCCGGAGAAGGCCGCGCGCACCTGTTCGATCGACGGCCCGGCGAACCGGTCCGGGATGTCCTTGGTGCGGTAGGTCAGCCATGCGCAGGGCGCGTGGTCGGCCAGTCCGAACACCCACATCGCACGCTTCGGGCGCGAGACGATGATGCTGTCGCTCGCCTCGTAGGTGGGCACCTGCTCCTTCATCTGGAACGCGCAGATCATCGCCTTCCAGTTCGCCAGGTAGTCCTCGTCCGGACCGAACACCATCCGGCGCACGCTCGACCGCATCCCGTCCGCGCCGACCACGAGGTCGAAGTCCTCGCGGTACTGCTTCCCGGTGCCGGCGTCCTCGAGCAGGACCCGCACCCCGCCGGCGCCTTCGGTGATCTCGACCGGAGTGGTCGCGAACCGCACCTCGACCGCGTCCTCGGACCCGTCGCCGATGATGCCCTGCCACAACGCGGCCTCGATGTCGCCGCGCAGCACCGCGGCCAGCCCGCTGGGCGCGTCCAGCAAGCCCAGAACCGGCTTCCGCTTGCCCTGGCGATCCACCGACCACGAGTTCCCGCCCGGTCGCCAGTCCGGGTTGCGGGTGTGCAGGTGGTCGGCGATCCCCAGGTCGGCCACGGCCTGCACACCCTCCGGGAACATGAAGATGAAATAGCCTCCGGTACGCCGCTCGGGCGCCCGTTCGACGATCACCGGTGTCCAACCGGCTCGGCGCAGCCCGATGGCCGCGGACATCCCCGCGATCCCGAGCCCTACCACCAGTGCCCTCTTCTGCACGGCTCCTCCTCTCTGCGACAACGATCGGGTGGTGGACAACTCAGTCCGGCACGACGACGGCCCGGCCGCGCCCGGTGTGCGCCCACGCCTCACCGACCCGGCTCAGCGGGAACGCGGTGTAGGGCACCCGCAGCGACCCGTCGGCGAAGCGGGCCATGACCTCGGGCGCCTCGGCGAGCATCTCCTCCGGGGACACCGATCCGATGCCGCTCCCGGTGATCCGGATCCGCCGACTGCGCAGCAAGTCCGCGGGCAGCGACGCCTCCAGACCCGCGAGCGAACCGATCTGCGCGTAGGCCGTGTCCGCTTCGCTGTCCTCGCCGCTCCGCCCCAGCACGGCGAATGCGGCCTCGGCGACAGGCCCCCAGAGGTAGTCCAGCACGAGACCGGGCTGCGCCTCGGCAACAGCACCGGCCAGAGCCTCCTCCAGGCCGTCGGGCCCGTCCTGGGCCAGCGACACCGTCGTCGCCCCGGCACCACGCAGCCGCTCCAGCGCCTCCGGATCACGCCCGGCGGCGATGACCCGCTCCGCTCCGAGGGCCAGCGCGCCCTGCACCGCCAGGCTGCCCGACATCCCGGTCGCGCCCAGCACCAGCACGGTGCCCAAGGTCCCCATCTCCTTGCGCCGCGCGGCGAGCACCATCCAGCCCGACAGGCCGGGGTTCATGCCCGCGGCGATCGCGAGCGGATCCGCCCCCGCCGGAACCTCCGCCTGGAACGGAGCGACCAGCCGCTCGGCCATCGTCCCGAAGGGCGGACGCGCGTATCCGGTGTAGACCAGGCGCCCGTCACCGGTGCGTGCGACCGCGTCGATGCCCGGCACCAGCGGATACGTCATCCGGCCGCGGCCGTAGTGCTGGCCGGAGGCCAGTCCGCGGACGATGTTGTGCAGGCCGGCTCCGACGAGGTGCAGTGGCTCGTGACCGGGCGGGACCGACGGCTCGGGGAAGTCGGAGCAGGCGGGTGACACATCGGGGGCGGTGATGACCGCAGCGCGCATCAGGTTCTCCTTAACTAAGTTCAACGATATGGTCAGTGTTCCTGAACACCGTTAAGGTGTCAACCATGGCCAAGGGCATCACCAGGGAGCGGATCGTCACGGCGGCGCTCGAACTCCTCGACGACAAGGGCATGGACGGCCTCACCGTCCGCGCGCTCGCCTCCCGGCTGGACGTCCGCGCCCCCGCCCTCTACTGGCACGTGCGCAACAAGCAGGAGCTGCTCGACGAGATGGCCACCGAGGTCATGCGCCGCGTGACCGGAGCCTTCGCCGCGGTCCCGTCCGGCGCCGGCTGGCGCGACGACCTCACCGCCTACGCCCGCGGCCTGCGCTCGGAGTACCTGCTCCACCGCGACGGGGCCCGCATCTTCAGCGGCACCCGGATCACCGACCCGGACGTGGTCCGCATGAAAGAACCTTTGTTCGAGCGCTGGACCGCGGCCGGCTGGAAGCCCGACGACGCCGACGACGCCGTCGACCTGGTCACCGCCTTCGTCGTCGGCTTCGTCATCGAGGAACAGGAACGACGCCAATCCGCCGAGACCGATCCGACGCGCTACTCCACCACGCGGCGCGACGCCTGGCTGGGCGGAGGCGCGTCACTGGTCAAGGAGGCCGGGCACCTCCACGACGACGGCGACCAGCGGTTCGAACGGCACCTCGGCATGGTCCTCGACGGGATCGCCGCCCGACCGGACGCGTGACTCACCCGCGCCTGCGCACCAGCACCGTCGCGAGCACCGCGGCCGCGACGAGCGCCGCGCCACCCATCAGGATGTACAGCCGCACCCCGGCCAGGGAGTTCGCGGCGACCTCCGCGACGAGCGTGTCGGTGGCCGTCGCGTTGAGCACCATCACGCCGACGAAGTTGAGCACGACCGACCCGACGCAGAGCACGACCGCCACCAGGCTGCCGATCGCACCGTGGTGCTCGGGCGGTGTCATGACGGTCGCGAGGTTGAAACTGGAGGCGATTCCCGCGCCGGCGGCCACGCCGAGCAGGGTGGCGCAGACGAGCCCGACCGGGAGCGCCGAGATGCCCGCGAGCATCCCGAACGTGGCCAGCGTGCCCACCGCGATCCCGGCGAGCAGCGTGCGCGCCGGACCGATCCGGGACGCGAGGACACCGGACACCGGACCACCGATCATGATCCCGACCGCGGACAGCACGAACAACGCGAGCACCACGTCGCCACCGCCGAGGCCGTAGCCAAGGCCGAGCTCGGGCGACACTTCCGCGACGAGGCTCATCAGCTGCAACATGCTCTGCACCGAGCCCGCCGTGAGCGCCACCGCTCCCAGCGTCGACACCAGCGACCCGCTGTGCCCACGCAGGTCGACGATCGGTTCGGGAACCCTCAGCACGTGCCGCACCCCGGCGGCCAGCGCGATGACGCCGCAGGCCAGCGCGGCCAGCAGACCCGGGTTCGCCCAGCCCAGGCCAGGGGCCATGCTGACGCTACCGAGCACCGCGACCAGACCGGAACCGAGCAGCAGCGCCCCGGCGACGTCGACCGACCCGCCGGAGCGGATCGGCGGTTCCGGGATGAACAGCCGCACGGCGACCGCGCAGACCACCGCGAGAGCGATGGCGGCGACGAAGACGCTCCGGTAGCCGAACGCGTCGATCGCCGGGTTCAGCAGGAGCATCGAGGGAATCCCCAGTATCGACGCGCCCGTGGTCACGACCCCGACGGCGGTCATCCCGACCCGTGGGTCGCAGAGCTGGCGGGTGATCGCCACCGTGAGCAGCACCGTCCCCATGACCGCGCCCTGAAGGAACCGGCCGAGCACGAAGACGACGACGTTCGGCGCGATCAGGCAGACCAGCGATCCCGCAAGCGTGACGAGCATGGTGACGATGAGGATCCGGCGCTTGCCGTGGATGTCGGCGGTGCGCCCGAGCAACGGCGCCCACATCGCGCCCGCCAGCATCGCGCTCGAGTTGAGCCACGCGGCCTGGTCGGTCTGGAAGTGCCGCATCATGTCCGACAACGCCAGCAGCGGGGCGACGATGACCACGTCGGACAACAGGTTCGCCCCGACGAGGATCATCAACCAGCCGACCAGCCGACCGCTCCACCTGTCTTCCGCGACACCCGACGGGCGCGCTACCGACATGCCTTGCACCATGAGTTCTCTCCAGGTAGCGGCAGCCGGGAACACCCGACCACCTCGAGGGTTTCCTTCTCCGGTTCCGGGGGGCGCTCGGTCTGCGGCGCCACCACCCCCACGCCCGCGACGGGGAGGCGGACGCGCGCGCGGGCGACGCCCCGTCACGGGCGTGGGGGTGCACGACCGCACGTGCACGACGTCCGGGCGCGGCATCCGCTGTGCCCCGGCGACGCCCGCGGCCGGTCGTGCGGTGAACCGGGCGGTGCCGTTGATGCCGGGTGGGTAGGTGTCGGCGCCGATCAGGACGCGCAGCGGACGGGTCACGGTCGTTCCCGCGAGCACGGACACTCCTGGATGGTGGGAGAGGCACCCCACCACGACCTCGATCCTGGGTGAATCGCGATCACGATGCGGTTCGGAATCCGGTCAGTGGCGCTGCGGTCAGTGCGCCGTGGGTGTTCCGCCGGACGCCGGGACCCGGATCAGGAACGCCCCGACGATCGTGAACGACGACAGCGTGGCCGCTACCAGGAACGCCGCGTGCACGCCGCCCGCCGTCTGCTCCACGAGCGGCACGCCTTCGGCGGTGAGCGCCGCCGAGCGGACCGACAGCACGTTGACCAGCAGCGCCACCCCGGCAGCCCCGGCCAGCTGCTGGGCGGTGCTGAAGATCGCGCTGCCGTAGGAGTACAACTTCGGCGGCACCGCCCCCAGGCCCGCGGCGAACAGCGGCGTGAACACGAACGCCAGTCCGGCCGACAGCAGCAGGTGGAACCCGGTCACCTGCGGCAGCGAGGTGCCGGCGGTGAAGAGGGTGGTGGACCACAGCGCCGCGCTGGTGGCGACCGTGCCGGGCACGAGCAGCGCCCGCGCGCCGAACCGGTCGTGCAGCCGCCCGGCCACCGGCCCCAGCGCACCCATGAGCAGACCCCCCGGCAGGAGCAGCAGGCCCGTGGTGAGCGGCTCCAGCACCAGCACGCTCTGCAGGTAGATCGGCAGCAGGACGGACGTGCCCAGCAGCGTGGCCATCGTCAGCATCATCATCACGCTCGCGACCGTGAACGTCCGCGACCGGAACGCGCGCAGATCCAGCAGGGCGCGGTCGGTCCGCTGCAGCACCAGTTGCCGGGCGACGAACGCGACCACGCTCCCGACACCGACGGCGAACGCGGCCCACGCCACGACCTGCGACGTGCCACCGGAGTGGCCCAGGCTGCTCAACCCGTAGACGAGGCCACCGAAGCCGAGCGCGGAGAGCGCCACGGACACCACGTCGATCGGCGCCGCGGTGGTCTCCCCGACGTTCGTGATCCGCCGCAGCCCCACCACCAGCACGGCGAGCGCGATCGGCAGCACCAGCCAGAACATCTGGCGCCAGCCGAACAGGTCCAGCACGACGCCCGCCACCGTCGGCCCGATCGCGGGTGCGACGGAGATGACGATCGCGATGTTGCCCATCAGGGCACCCCGGCGAGCCGCCGGCACGAGCGTCAACACCGTGGTCGTCAGCAGCGGCATCATGATCGCGGTGCCACCGGCCTGCACGACGCGGCCGGCGAGCAGCACGCCGAAGCCCGGTGCGACCGCCGCGACCAGCGTGCCCGCGCTGAACAGCACCATGGCCGTGGCGAACAGGGAGCGCGTGGGCACCCTCCGGATCAGGAACCCGGTGACCGGGATGACCACGGACATCGTGAGCAGGAAGCCCGCGGTGAGCCACTGCCCCGCGCTCGCCTCGATCCGCAGGTCGGTCATGAGCACCGGCAGCGCCACGCCCATGATCGTCTCGTTGAGGAAGACGACGAACGTGGAGACCAGCAGTACCGCGATCACGACGAGGTTGCGGGAATCGAGCTCCCCCGAGGTCCGGGGTCCGCCTTCGACGTCAGCCGTCAACCGATGCGTGCCTTGCACGATGCTGCCCTCCGCACTCGTCGATCCGGTCCCGGTCAGTCCGGGACGACGGCGCGGGTCCGCCCCTGCTGCGCCCGTGCCTCGCCGACGCGACTGAGCGGATGACGGCGTGCGGCGCGTCGAAGGTCCCGTCGCCGAACCGGGCGATGACCTCGGGAACCCCGGCGCTCAGTGCCCGTCGGTGACCAGCGCGGACGACGTGGTGCAGACCCGCGCCCACCAGCCGCGGCTGTTCGTTCCCCGGCTGCTGCTGTGGATCGGGGAAGTCCGCGCAGACGGGTGTGGCGTCCGGGTGGCTGACTGCTGCTGCGCGCACCAGAGACTCCTTAACTATGTTCAACTCGTCTGGCACAACCGTGCCTGAACTTTGTTAAGGTGTCAAGCGTGGTGAAGGACGCTCGGGGCGAGGACGCCGAACACCCGAGCGACGCCGGGCCGGCATGGAGAGAGAGGAGCGGGTTCGGTGACCTGCACGTGCTCGTCGCGGACGCCGACCGCGCGGTCCGCGAATCGCCGGGTCGTGCGCTGGAGCTCGTGGAATACCGCGTCGTGGGGTCGACGGCGGCGTGCGGGAGCCGACCTGCGCCCGTCGGAATCCCCTGAAACCTCGCCGTCGACGTCCGCTAGCGTCCTGCGCCGCGCGGAGGGTGAACGACCTGCGCCGGTACGCGGCGGCCGTCCGCCCTGGGGGCCCGGAGAACCCGGGCCCCGTCCAGGTTCGGCGTCATCACGTCGATGACGGGGGCGTCGAACGTCTCGCCCCGGACGTGGGTCAGCGCTGCTGCCGGGCCGCGAGCCCGTCGAGGACGACATCGAGGTGCCGCGTGAACCGCGTGTGGTGATCATCGCGCAGGCGACCCGCGGCCTTGACCAGATCGGCCCCCTCGCCCAGCCAGGCATCGCGTTCGGCCAGCGAGTAACGACCCGGGGTGGTCTCCTCCGACCGCACCCGCTCCTGTTCCTCGATGACGAAGCCGACGACGAACGCGGTGACCACGTCCAGGGCGTCGTCGGCGTCGGCAAGGGTGAAGCCGGCCTCGACGAACCGCGCGAGCCAGGTCTCCTTGGCTTTCACCACGTCCGGATCGGAGAGGCGCGTGCCGCTGAAGATGCGGGCTCCGTCCCGGTAGCCCAGGTATTCCGTGCGCAGGACCTGGCCGTAGTCGGCGAGGTTGGCCCGCCAGCCGGCGTCTGGTGAGACGGCCGACAGCGCATCCGTGACGCGGCGCATGACGAACGTGCTCATCTCGTCGAGCAGTTCCTGTTTGTTGCGGACGTGCCAGTACAGCGCCGGCGCCTGCACGTCCAGCCTCGCGGCGAGCGCACGGACGGTCAGTGCGTCCATGCCCTTGTCGTTGAGCAGGTCGAGCGCTGCCGCGACGATCCGGTCCTTGTTTATGCCCTTTCCCACGGTTGACACCTTAACGAAGTTCAGGCATCCCTGCGGCAGGCCTTGACCCGTGCACGGCATCCACTGGCGGAGCCAGCGCTATCGGCGATGAGCGATGACGATGGTCACCCGTTGCAGGTGCCAGGGGGCGCCGCTGGGACGTCCTGCTTGGCGCGCATAGTCAGTCTCTGGTTCGTCACGCCGCCGCTCGGAACCGCCGAACGCCTCGGTGATGACCACTCGCGAGCTTCCGCGGTGGACCGGCGGGGTGAGGACGGTTCACGGCCGAGGTCACGGATCGGCTTCGAACGGTAACGAGCCCTCTGAGCACCCGATTAGCCTACTGGTAGCCCTGCACGTTGAGGCGGGTGGACGTATGACTGATCGGCCGAACAGGGTAGTTCACGAGCTGCGCGTCCACGGCGTCTCCGGCACACCACCGGAATCGATGCTCGGCGAGCCCTTTCCCCGGCAGGTCGCGGGCGACGACACCGCCCGCTTCTTCCGGGCCGCCGAGCCGGTGACCACGCTGCCCGGCGGGACGCAGCCGCCGCGGTCCCGGATCGTCGAGGCGTTCCACTGGGGACGGTTCACCTCCGGCGGCGCGAGCCGGGCGCTCTGGCTCCTCCTGGCGCCGTTCGCCCTGCTGAACCTGTCCCGCTACATGCTGCTGGGCAGGGGAAAGTTCGCCGACGGCGTGCTCCGGCTGCTCGGCGTCGTGCTGACCTCCGTGCTCGTGGCGAACACCGTCCACCTCTGCCTGGAACTCGTCGTCCGGCAGTGCTCCAGCAGTGCGGTGTGCTTGCAGGACAACGGGTGGCTGGACTTCACCGCGACCTGGCCGTTCGGTGCGCGCCTGCTGCTGGGCGTCGTCCCCACGGCGGCCGTGATCGGCCTGCTGTGGTGGTTCGGCAGGCAAACGTTCCTGTACGAGCCCAAGGGCGAGCGGCACGAGTGGGTCCCCGAGGACGGGTCACTGCGCGACCACGCCTTCTGGCACACGTCACCCAGGGCCCCGGCGCTGCGGGCGGCGCACGTCGCGGTCGCCTGCGCCGTGACGGGCATCCTGTACAGCGGCGCACTGAACACCGACGTCCTGACGGCCACCGCGCCGACCTGGCTGTGGGCGATCGCGGTCGGGGTCGGTGTCCTCCTGGTCCTCCTCGCCGCGCTCGGGGTCGCGAAGGTCCCGGCCACCGAGTCGCGTCCCGACCCGCGGTTCAACGACTCCTGCCGCGTCCCCCTCCGGTTCACCCTGCTCAAGTGGGGCTCGCTGGTGTACCTCGCGGGGTCGGTGGTGCTGGCCGCCGTGGTCCTGTGGGACGTCGGCGACGCCGACGCGCTGGCCCGGCCGCTGGCGGGCTTCGAGGTCGTGACCATGGTCCAGAGCGGTCTGGCCGCGGTCCTCCTGCTGGTCCTCCTGGGCGTGTGCCGCAAGCAGCGAGGCGCCCTCGACCCCATCCCGGAGCACGCCCGCACGGCGTTCGGGCCGATGTGGGGCGGTTTCGCGGCGTGGATCACCGCGGCGTTCGCGACGACGCTCGCGGCCGGGTTCAGCAGCGGATTCGCCTACCGCGTAGCGGATCTGCTGGGCGAACCGGTCGGCGATCACGTCACGCGGGCGGACGTCGCCGAGACCGCGGGCGACGTGGTCCAGTGGCGGATCGAACTGAGCGAGGCCTACTGGACGGGGGTCGTGCTGTGGGGAGTGCTCGCCGTCGTGTTCCTGGTGCTGCTGCTGCCTTTGCTGGCCGTGATGGCGCAACAACCGGTGGCCGCGGCGGTCCTGCTGGCGGCGACGATCAGCGGCCCGTCGGCCTTCGTCGGGCGGGACCGGCCGCTCTGGTGGCTGCTGGGAGTCTCGGTGGTCCTGCTGGCCGTCGGACTGTGGCTGGGGTTCGGCCGGTGGCGGTCGGACGGGCTCGACGACCGCGCCGCGGGGGACTACGAGGGCGAACACGACGACGGCGTGGAAGTCACCAGGAGGGTCGCGGACGAGCCTCAACCGCGGGGCATCGGCAAGGTCGCCACGGCGTGGCGGCTGGCGCGGGCGAAGTACCGCTACCACTGGGCGCTCGGCACGATCAGCGTGCTGGGTGGTGCGCTGGTGGTGGCAGCGGGCGTGGTCGGGACCGTCCGCTTGGTCGTCGACCGGGAGGCCACCGACCCACCCGCGTGGCTGCTCGACGGTCCGCTCCCCAGCGTCGGCGGCTGGGTGTTGTCGGGCCTGGCCGCGGGCCTGGTCCTGCTCGGCATCCGCTCGTGGCAGGGGCAGAAGATGCGGACCGTGGTCGGTGTCCTGTGGGACCTGATCGCGTTCTGGCCGCGCTACGCCCATCCGATCTGCCCTCCGCCCTACGGCGGTCGGGCCACGCTCGAGCTGGCCAGTCGCGCGAACCACCTGGCGAACCAGCCAGGGGAGCACAAGGTCGTCCTGTCCGGGCACAGCCAGGGCAGCGTGGTGTGCGTCGCCGCCGTGCTCGTGCTGGCGAAGGAACGCGAGACGGACGACTCCGGCCACTGCTACATCAAGCGGGCCGAGGCCGAGAACACCGTTCGGCGGCTGGGCCTGGTCACCTACGGGTCGCAGTTGCGGTGGGCGTTCGCCAGGCTCTTCCCGCGCTACCTCGGCTACGCCGAGCTGGCGAGCGTCCACGAGGTCCTGGGCGGGCGGTGGAGGAACGTGCACCGGTGGACCGATCCGCTCGGCGGCCCCGTGCTCACCTGGCAGGACGGATCCACGCAGACCTCCGAGACCTCCCCGCCGACGTGGCACGCAATGGGCTCGGAGAACCCGCCTGGGCTCGGCGAAGTGCGCGCGGGCGGCGAAGGCAGCTTCCTGCGGGGCCGGGAGTTGGGCCACGACATCAGGTTGCGGGACCCCGAGTTCATCGAGTCGCTCGCGGACCGGCCGCGGTCCCGACTGCGCGGGCACAGCGGCTACTACGACGACCCGGTGTTCGACGAGGTGGTCGCCGACGTGGCCGACGAGGAGCCCGCTCGGGACGACCAGCCCCGAGGTCCCACACCCCTCCTGCCACCGACCTACGCGGACGAGGGCTCGTCATGAGGTGGCGGGGACTGACACCGGTCGAACGACGGCTGGTCGCCTGCGCGAAGGCGGGGAGGGAACTCGACTGCGCTGCGCTTCGCCGTCCGGGAACCTCCGACAACTGGTACCACGTGCGGGCACGGGTGATCAGCGGCCTGCTGGAGGGCAGGTGCGGAAACCACCTCCACCCGCGGGGGGTGACGCTCGCGAACGCGTGGATCGATGGCCCGGAGCTCCGACTCGACTCGGTGAGGACCCAGGTCGGGCTGCACCTGAACCGGTGCGTGCTCCAGGGGCCGATCTTCGCCCACAACGCGTGGGTGCCGTGGCTCGAGTTGTTCGACTGCCGGATTCCGTTCTTCCACGCCGACCGGATCAGGGTGGACGGCACCCTCTACCTCCGAGGCCTGGGCACGACGAGCAACACCGCCGACAGCGCCGTGCGGCTGGTCGGTGCCCGCATCGGCCGCAACCTCGAACTGGACGGGGCGTGTCTGGACAACCCGGAGGGACCGGCCCTGCACGCGGAGGGCATCCACGTGGGCCGCGCGCTCAGGTTCCGTCACGCTCGCGCGACCGTCTCCTGCGACACGGGAGCGGTCCAGCTCGTCAACGCACGGGTGCGCGGAGACCTGTGGCTCGACGGCACGACGCTGACCAACGGACACGGTCCGGTGCTCAACGCCGAAGGGCTGCACGTGGGAGGCTCACTCCTGCTGTGCTCGGGGTTCGAGGCGGTGGCGAAGTCGAAGGAACTCGCGACGATCCACCTCATGTCCGCGCGTGTCGGCTCCCGTCTCGACCTGGGCGTCGGGAGGCGCTTCACCGGCAAGTCCTTCGGCTCGGAACCCGAGGATCCCGAAGATCCCGAGAAGCGCGCCCGACGGCCCGCGAAGATCGTGAACACCGACCCGAGCGCGGTGACGCTCGACCTCCGGTGCGCGACGGTCAACGAGCTCCGCATCCCCCCGGAGACCGTGTGCCGTCCGGTGAACGGGCGGTGCACCTCGACGAGCACGGTGGTGCTCGCCGAGCTGGAGTACGGCAGGCTGTCGCGCGAATCGGCGCACCCGTACTGGCCCCACTGGTTCAGCGTGCACGCTCGTCCGTTCGAGGCCCAGCCCTACCAGCACCTCGCGGCCGTTCTGCGGAACACCGGACGGGCGACCGAGGCCAGGGAGGTCCTGATCGCGCTGGAGGACGAACGACATCAGACGAACGAGTCCGCGACGCGCGGCTCGCGGATATGGCACTGGGTCAAGAAGCGGTTCATCGGGCACGGCTACCGGCCAGGCCGGGCGCTGGTCGGCCTGGCCGGTGTCTTCGTGGTCGCGCTCGCCCTCACGTGGGCCGCGTCGAGCGCCGACGTGGTCCACCGGTCTGTGCCGCGCGTGCAGAACGTCAGCTCGGCCGTCGTGGTGGAGGACCTGCCCGACACGGACTTCCCGTGCCGCTTCGCCGACACGATCCGCCTGGCAGCGGACCTCTCGGTGCCACTGATCAGCACCGGCGGCAGGTCGCGCTGCGACTTCAAAGCCGACGGTGGATGGGCGATGGCGGCGACGATCGCCGGGCTCCTCCTGCAAATCCTGGGTTGGGCGTTCGCGACGTTGTTCGTGGTGGGGTTCACGGGCGTGGTTCGAAGGTTCTAATGCCTGGGGTGACGTTGGCTGGGATGGCGTCGATCCGAGTTGGCGCTGTTCGGCGTGCTGGTGCTCAACGATGAGCGAGGTCTCCGGTGAACGGTTCGTCGACACAGAAGAACCTTCGCCGTTGCTTGACATCGTCTTCTACCCCGCCCTGCCCAGGGATACCGTGGAGGTCACGTCGCCGACCACGAGCCGCACCGCGCGGCCCGCCAGAGGCGGGACGGAGGTTCCGCTGATGAGCGATTCCCGCACGGGGGCCTCCCCGCCCGCGCAGCCGGTCGCCGACCCGTTCCCGCGAGGCGGACGGTGCGGGCGGCAGGCTCCCGGTGCACCACGTCACCCACTGCGACGTGGACGACCGTTGTCCAGGACCGAGGAAACGTCAGAGGCGGAGTTGACGCATGGTGGAACGACGCATGTCGGTTGCGACGCACTGGGGCAGTTTCGACGCGGTGGTCGATTCCGGTCGACTGGTGCGCATCGAGCCGAGGCACGACGACCCCGCCCCGTCGCCCATCGGCCCCGGAATGGTGACGGCCGCCGACGACCAAGCTCGCGTCCTGCGGCCCGCGGTGCGCAAGGGCTGGCTGAACGGCGAGCCGCGCGCCCACGGCACGGCCAGGGGCACCGATGCCTTCGTGGAGGTGAGCTGGGACCACGCGATCACGCTCGTGAGCGATGAACTCCGTCGAGTCCGCTCACAGCACGGCGACAGCGCGGTGTTCGGCGGGTCCTACGGTTGGGCGAGCGCGGGCAGGTTCCACCACGCGCAGGGACAACTCCACCGGTTCCTGGCGCTGGGCGGGGGCTACACCGACTCCCGCAACACCTACAGCACCGCGGCGTTGGAGGTCATCCTCCCCCACGTGATCGGCGGTCATCCGTGGAGCTACCAGAGCCGGATGCCGATGTGGGACGAGATAGCCGACAACTGCGAACTCGTGGTCGCGTTCGGAGGGCTGGCCCTGAAGAACAGCCAGATCAACCCCGGCGGACTGGCCAGGCACCGGACGCGGGACCTGCAACGGCGGTGCCGCGAGGCCGGGGTGCGGTTCGTGAACATCAGCCCCATCCGCAGCGACACCGCCGACTTCCTCGACGCCGAGTGGCTGCCCGTCGTCCCCAACACCGACACCGCCGCGATGCTGGGCATCGCCCACACGATGCTGGTCAACGGGTGGCACGACGAGGACTTCCTCCGCCGGTGCTGCGTCGGGTTCGACCGCTTCGCCGCCTACCTGCTCGGCGAGGTCGACGGCGTCCGGAAGGACGCCGAGTGGGCGGCGAGGATCACGGGCATCAGCCGTGACTCGATCACCGACCTCGCCCGCCGCCTCACCAGCCGGCGTTCCGTCATCATGGTCAACTACGCGGTGCAGCGCGCGGACCACGGCGAACAACCGATCTGGATGTCCGTCGTGCTGGCCGCCATGGCGGGTTCGATGGGTCGGCCGGGGTGCGGCTGGGGCGCGGGTTACGCGACGATGGACGCGACGGGCGTCGCACAGGACCGCGCTTTCGTGGCGACGATCCCGGAGGTTCCCAACCCGGTTCCCGATTTCATCCCCGTCGCACGGATCGCCGACACCCTCCTGCGTCCGGGCGAGGTCATCGACTACGACGGCCAACGCCTCACCCTGCCCGAGCTGCGCTTGATCTACTGGTGCGGGGGGAACCCGTTCCACCACCACCAGGACCTCCACCGGTTGACCAGCGCCTGGCAGGTCCCGGACACGGTGGTGGTCCACGAAGCCTGGTGGAACACGACGGCGAAGTTCGCGGACATCGTCCTGCCCGTCGCCACCAGCCTGGAGCGCGACGACTTCGCCGCCGGGTTCTCCGACCCCCACATCGCCGCGATGCCGAAAGTCCGCGAACCGGAGGGCGAATCGCGCACCGATCACCACATCTTCGCCGCCTTGGCCGCACGGCTCGGGTTCGAGCACGAGTTCACGGAGTCGCGCTCGGAGAGCGAATGGGTCCGGCACCTCTACGAACAGACCAGGGCCACACTCGGCGATGCCGCCGCCCTGCCGGACTTCGACGACTTCTGGCGAAGCTCCACCGCTGGGCTGCCGGCGTCGACCGGGCCCTATCCCGGCAGTTTCGAGGACCTCCGCTCGGATCCGCGGCTCTTCCCCCTGGCGACGCCCTCGGGCCGGATCGAGATCTTCTCGGAGAAGATCGACTCGTTCGGCTACGACGACTGCGCCGGGCATCCGAAGTGGTACGAACCGACCGAGTGGCTTCGCGCCGATCTGGCGAACCGCTTCCCGCTGCACCTGATCTCGAACCAGCCCGCCTCACGCCTGCACAGCCAGTACGACAACGGTGGCCACAGCCTCGGCTCGAAGATCCGCGGCCGTGAACCCGTGACGATCAACTCGTCGGACGCCGCGGCGCGCGGCATCGAGAGCGGCATGGTCGTGCGCGTCCACAACGACCGGGGCGCTTGCCTCGCGGGCGCGGTCCTGTCGGACGACCTCATGCCGGGCGTCCTGCAACTGTCCACGGGAGCGTGGTGGGATCCGGTGCGGCCGGGCCTGAACGGCACCCTGGACCGCCACGGCAACCCGAACGTCCTCACGGCGGATCGACCGTGCTCGCGCCTCTCCCAAGGACCGAGTGCTCTCAGCGCGCTGGTCGACGTCGAGCCCTACGACGGCCCTCTCCCCGATGTGCTCGCCTTCGCGCCACCGAACCTCGTGCCGCCCGGCTGACGCGCACCCGGCTGACGGGCCCGGTCCGGGTCGGCGAGGTCTCGCATCGGGTGAAGCCGGCCGCCGTCATCCACGTGGGTGACGGCGGCACCACTCGAACGAATGATTTGATTTCCACCGTGGTGGTGCGGCTTGAAAGCACGGTGATCGCCTCACTACGTTGCGCGGTCATGACTGGAGTTTGCGATCTCAAGTACCGCCAGTGGTTCAAGGGTGCGGACGTGGACGGCGACGGGGTGATCACCCGTCAGGACGTCCGGCTCATGGGCGAGCGCTACATCGCGGCCCGTGGTGTCATGCCGGAGTCCGCGACCGCCCGGCAGCTCACCGAGGGGTTGGACGCGTTCTGGGCCAACGTGATCGCGCCGATGGACCAGGACGGTGACGGAAAGGTCGACCTGCGGGAGATGACCGCGGGGTTCCGGCGAGCGCTGGCCGATCCCGCCCTCTACCCGCAGCAGGTCGGGCCGGTGGCCGACTGCTACTTCGACCTGGTCGACCTCGACGGCGACAACAGGGTCGACCGGGCGGAGTTCGGGGAGATCTTCCGCCACGCGGGCAACGTGTCCTCACAGGACTGCGCCGCGGTCTTCGACGCGTTGGACCTGGACGGATCGGGCGGCTTGGACCGCGCCGAGTTCCACCGGGCGCTCGTGGAGTTCTTCTACGGCGACGACCCGCACGCCCCTGCCTCGCACCTGTTCGGCAGGATCGCCGTCTGACGGGCGGTGTTGTTCCTGCGGATCTCGTTGACCGACAACGGGATCCGCAAGTGGTCGGCGTCCGCTCGGCCCCCCGCCGACGATCGCGACATCGGTCGTGGACATGTCCTCCCCGTGGGCGCCGGCACCAGAGGGCCGGCGGAGAAGTGCGGATGTGACGGGCGCCCGCTCAGATGTCGCGGGCGCGGAACGCGATGTGGCCCGCGACGGTGACGGCCGCCGTGGCCACCGCCAGGACGAAGAGTCCGAGCGCGGGCGACACCACGCCGTCGACGGGGACCACGACGTACGAGGCCTGCCCCGCGGTGATCGGCCAGAACCGCGCGAAGGCGTCGCCGAGGCCGCCGGGCAGTCCCGGTCCGAGGGCGGGCACGAGCAGCAGTGCGCCGACGAGCACCGCGAGGCTGCTCGTGCTCGATCGGGTGAGCACGCCGACGGCGACCCCGATGAGGGCGACGAGCGTCAGGTACAGCGTGGCTCCGACGAGGGCGCCGAGGACTCCCCGGTCACCCAGCCCGGCCGCGGGGAGCCCCGCACCGTGCAGCACCAGTTGCACCACCGTGAAGCTGATCAGGGTCGTGAGCAGGCCGGTGACGAGGGCGATCGCCGCGACGACAGCGGTTTTGGCCGCGAGCAGGCGAGACCGTGCCGGGACGACCGCGACGCTGCCGCCGATCGTCCCGCTGCCGTACTCGGGGGTGATGGCGAACGCGCCGAGCATGCCGATGACGAGCTGGGCGAAGAGGAACCCCTTCAGGCTGCCCGCGGTCGGGTCCCAGTCCGGCGGGACCGACGACGACGCCGCGCCCAGCAGGTCCGAGATGCCGAGCACGCTGAGCGCGACACCGGAGGCGACGGTGCTCGCCGCGGCGGTCCAGGTCGAGCGCACGCTGCGCAGCTTCGTCCACTCCGAACGCAGCAGGCTCATGACGCACGGCTCTCGTACTCGGTGGCGTCGTGCGTGAGCCGGAGGAAGACGTCCTCCAGGGAGTCGCGCACCCCGGTGAGCTCGTCGAGGGCGATGCCCTCGGCGGCGGCGATCTTGCCGACCATCGCCGGGTCGACCCCGGTGACGAGCAGGGTCCGGCCCGCCGTCACCTCGAACGCGACGCCCGCGCCGTCCAGTGCGCGGGCGAGGTCGTCGATGGCGGCCGAACCGACCACGACGGCCAGGGTGGTGTTCGCCCGGACGAACTCGGCCAACGTCGAGTCGGCGATGAGCCGCCCTCGTCCGATGACGACCAGGTGGTCCGCCGTCAGTTCCATCTCGGACATCAGGTGGCTGGAGAACAGCACTGTCCGGCCGTCGGCCGCCAGGTCGCGCATCAGGGTTCGCGCCCAGCGGATGCCTTCCGGGTCCAGGCCGTTGAGCGGCTCGTCGAACACCAGTACCCGTGGATCGCCGAGCAGCGCCATCGCGATGCCGAGGCGCTGGTTCATCCCCAGCGAGAACTCTCCCGCCCGACGGCCCGCCGCGTCGGTCAGCCCGACGACGTCCAGCACCTGCGCGACCCGCTCGGAGCCGAGCCCGGCGGCTTGCGCCACGGCGAGGAGGTGGTCGAACGCGGTTCGGCGGGGATGCACCGCACGGGCGTCGAGCAGAGCGCCCACCGTCCGCGCCGGTTCGTCGAGGTCGACGATGGAACGCCCGTCGATCGAAATGCTGCCGTTCGTCGGCCTGACCAGGCCGAGCAGCATGCGCAGCGTCGTGCTCTTCCCTGCCCCGTTCGGTCCGAGGAAGCCGGTGACGGCACCGGGCAGGGCGGTGAAGGACAGGTCGTCCACCGCCGCCTTGCCGTTGTAGCGCTTGGTCAGGTTCCGCACCTGGATACCGGCGGCGCCCGCCGGTGCGGCCGTGGATCTCGTGGACATGATGATCACCCCTTCGGAAACCACACTACACGGTGCAGTGTGGTTTTCCGGAGAATAGGATGAGGACGTGGCGACGATCAAAGCGGCTGAGCAGACACCGGGGCGACGCCAGCGGTCCGAGGGCAAGAGGTCTGCGATCCTCGACGCGGCCGAGGCGCTGTTCATCGCGGACGGCTACGAGCGCACCAGCGTCGACGCCGTCGCCGCACGGGCGGGCGTGTCCAAGCGCACCGTCTACGACCACTTCGGCGACAAGCAAACCGTGTTCCGCGGCGTCCTGGAACGGGTCAGCGAGGCCGTGACCGCGACCGTGCGGACAGCGGTCGACGAGGAGCTCGTCGAAGGACGCGAACTGTCCGAGGGCCTGACCGCCTTCGCGCTGCGAGTGGCGACCGAGGCGTTCCCGTCGTCGAGCTACGCCACCTACCGCCGGCTGAGCTCCCAGGAGCCGTCCGCGCCACGGCTGGAGGAGCCGGCACGCGAACACCCCGAGCGCTTGGTGGAAGAGCGCTTCACGGCGCTCATGGCAACCGGCGAACTCCGAACGGCTCCTCCGCGCCGCGCCGTGAAGCACTTCACCGCCCTGACGTTCCTCCTCGCACTGGAACCGCTGCGAGAAGGATCGCCGAACGCGGAGGCGGAGTTCCGCGAGATCATCACCGAAGGCGTCGACGTCTTCCTCCGCGCGTACCGCCGCTGAGGAACAGTTCACCCTCGGGCAGGCGGGCGAACCGCCTGCACGCAGAGGCGCGCCCACCGCCCGGAGCGCTCCACGAGTTCGGACTGAGCGACAACACCGTCAGCACGACGAGCGGGCGGGACGGGCCCGGACGCCCGAGAGGAGGAATGACGGCGAGAGGAGCACGAGCGGCTCGCCACCGGGTAGATCATGAAAATCTTCGGAGTACGGCCTGGGGTCAACCGGCCGTCGTGGAGTTCGGGCCCGACCGCGAAAACCACCGTCCGGCTGGAGGTGATCTCCAAGCTGGGGCCCCAGCTTGGAGATCACGGTGCGCGCGGCTATCGCAGCTTCAGCTCCAGGGTGTCCGCACTCGAACCGCCGCCGCAGGTCGGTGCTCCGGCGACGAAGTACGCTCGGCCGTCAACCTGCCCCGCGCCGATCCCGTGGCGGCCGCCGAGCGGCATCGACGCGACCGTCGACCAGCGGTTGGTCCGCGGGTTGTAGATGGTCACGTCGTCGAAGGTCTCGGTCTCGCTGCCGGGCCTGCATTCACCGCCCGCGTAGACGATGCGGCCGTCGAGCACGACCGCGGCTCCAGCCGACCGCGGTGCAGGCAGGGGTGCGGCTTCGGTCCAGCGACGGGTGCGGGCGTCGTAGACGTCGTGGCGGGCGAGGTTCTGGTCGACGTCCTCCACACGGCCGCCGATGACGTGGATGCGATCGCCGAGCACGGCGACGCCCGCGTGGTCGCGCGCCTCAGCGGGCAGTTGCGGTGCGGTCGACCACGTGCGGCGCGCAGGGTCGTAGACGAAGTGCGTTCGGACGGTGCCGAAACCCAGCTCGAACGGCACACCAGGGATGGTCTCGACGCGGCGGGAGTCGCGGCCGCCGATCAGGTGCAGCTTGCCGTCGACCGCCGCGACGCCGACGGAGCCGAGCCGGGCAGGCATGTCGGGCAGGCGGGTCCACCGATCACGTCGTGCGTCGTACTCGAAGGAAACGGACTGGGGATCGATGTGCACGACGTTGGTGAACCCGCCGAAGGCGTACAGCTTGCCGTTCAGGCCTGCGACACCGACGTGCGAGAGTTCGCGCGGCAGCGGCGCGTGGCTCGCCCACTGCCGGGTGCGGGGGTCGTAGCTGTTCACGAGGTTGGACGCGTACTTCGGCTCGGTGTTTGCGCTCTCCACACTGCCGCCGACGACGTAGACCCGGCCGTTGAGAGCGGCGACTCCGACCTCGGACCGCGACTGCGGCAGCGACGGCTGGGCGCTCCAGGTGACCCGCTCCTGTGTCGGGCCGGGTGTCGACGACGGGGGAGTCGCCGCGGCGGGCACGCCGCCGACGACAGCGACACCTCCCGCGATCACCATCGCCGCCCACGCAGCGCCAATCGTTGTCAGAGTTCGCATGAGCTTCCTATCGGAGATCGAGTGGACAAGAGACGTGCGGGCCTACGCCTGGTGATGGACCGTTTCGTCGCTGGCCGCGTGGCGGATCGCTTCCATCGCCAGCGAGGTGCACGGCTGTCCGAGGTAGGCGGTGAGCAGAACCATCAGCTCGGTGAGCGCCTCCTCGTCCAGGCCGGTGCGGCGGGCCAGTGAGAGGTAGGTGGACAGGCGCCCGTCGGTGACGTTCTGCGCGACGAGTGCGGTGATGACGGCGATGCCGCGGTCGCGGTCGGTCAGCTTGTGTCCTTGCCAGCCGGGGCCTCCGGCGGCTTCGAACGCTTCCCTGGCGTACACAGCGCCTGCGCGCTCGTTCATGATGCGTTCTGCTTCGGCGGGGGCCACTCCGAAATTGCGGGCGTAGACCTCACGCCCGGAGGCCGCGCGGGCGCTCATCCGGCACACGGGAACGGTGGTGTCATGTCCTCTTCCTCCTGTGGAGGTGATGGGTGAAATCCGGCCCCGGTTGTCGAGGTGGGGCGAGGAAGGGGTCGGCGGCCGGATCCCCCCCGGCGCGATCTGGTTCAGCCGGGCCGTCCGGCTGCTTGTGCTGACAGCAGAGGGATCCCCTGGTAGGAGCCGAGGTCGTGGGCGGGGACGATCTGCATCAACTCGTCGAGGGAAACCATGCGCAGCAGGCCTTGCCGAAGCAGTTCGGGATCGCTGTCGGCGAGTTTGCTCAGGACCCACGGTCGTTCGACGCGACGGCGGATGCCGTCGATCTGCCAGGTGAGATCGCCGATGAAGGCGTACCGCTTCCCGGTCGGCAGGGTGACGAAGACGATGACCGAGCCGGTGGTGTGGCCACCGGCGAGGGCCACGACCACCGAGCCGTCGCCGTGCACGTCGTAGCTCGATGCGAAGCCCAGGTACGGCCGGTCGTCGAAGCGGTACTCGTGGATCTCGTGACCCTTCGAGACGCTGCGGTAGACCTTGCCGTCCGCGTCCCGGGCCGCGTAGTCACGTTCGCGGGCGTTCATCCAGAGGGGAGTGCCGCGCAGTCCGTCGAGACCGCTGACGTGGTCCCAGTGCGAATGGGTCGGCAGCACGCCGAGCAACCGGCGGCGGTCGTAGCCGATGGCGTCGAGCTGGCTGCTGACCGTCGGACCCGCTCGATGAGGAGCGCGCACGAACCGGGGCAGCATCGCGATGTGCGTGGCGACGTCGGCGCCGAAGCCCGCGTCGATCAGCAGATCGCCCTTCGGGTGCTGCACCAACACCGCCGATGAGGCGAACTCCCGTTTGTCGCCGAACGACCCTCCCTTGAAGGCGAAGGCCGCGCGTGTCGTGTACGTGCCGGTCGGCAGGTGGTAGAGGGCGAACTCTGCCGGCGGAGACGCCTCGGGCAGTGGCTGCGACCACGGGAGGGGAGCGACGAGAGGTGGCATGGAATGATCGTACGAGGCAAGAATGTCTCAGTCAAGATGTTCTTAACTGAGAAGACTTGCCGTGCGGGGCTCAGGTGTCCGCTCCCGCGTCAGCGACACGTGGCGGCCAGCGGTGGTGGGTTCGGGGAAGATCGGGTCGTCCGTGCGACGTCAACGCCAGTCGAAGTACTCCCGGTGGATGTGTCGGGAGGCGACGCCCGCCCGCCGCAACCGCGTCTCGAAGGCGGACAGCATCGCGGCGGGACCGCACATGAACACGGACAGCCCTTCCGGGTGTCCGCCGACGTCGACGAGCACCCGTTCCGCCGTCAAGCGCCCTTCGAGGCTCGAATCGATGATGTGAGCGTGCAGGTCGTCGTGCCTGTCGGCGATCGTCCGGATCTCATCGGCGAATGCCGGTGCGCCGACGGCGGAGTAGAAGAAGTCCACCCGGTACGGCAGGGGGCCGTCGAGTGAGCGCAGCCAGCTGAGGAAGGGTGCGACCCCGACGCCACCGGCGATCCAGACCTGCCGGTCGGTGCCACGCCGATGGTCGAAACGTCCGTGCGGGCCGCCGATGACCGCGGGCATGCCCGGCTCGACGAGTTCGTGAAGGCGCGACGTGTAATCGCCCAGAGCCTTGATCGTGAAGCGCAGGTCCCTGTCGTGCGGGGCGCTGGCGATCGTGAACGGATGCCGGTGCCAACCGTCCTTGGCCTCGAGGTAAACCATGGCGAACTGCCCCGGCATGAAATCGACCCCGCGCCCGATCGGTTGCAGGGCGATCTCCACCAGGCCCGGCTCGATCTCCTCGACCGTGGCGACCTGGTAGTCGTGCAACGACTGGAAGAGCCGGGCCGGCAGTTCGCGATAGACGTAGAAACCGAGGCCGACGGCGCCGATCGCCAGGTAGCTCCAGTACCGGATTGGTGAGGTGTCGAACGCCGTTCCGTCGAGGACGCCGTGAACGAACCCGGCCGCGACGAACAAGCCGGTCGTCCGGTGTAGTGCGCGCCAGCGATCGTAACCGCCGAAAATTCGACGGAAAGCCGCGAGGCCGCGCGCGTCACGAGCCGCTATCACCGCAGGGCGCAAGGGTCGGGGAACCACGGATTGCCACCTCGGCAGGATGGCCCACAAGGCGAGCCCCACCAAGCCGGCGATGCCGATCACGGCGAGGGCGCCACCGAGTTCACTGACGTCCGGATTCGACGACAGCATGATGTGCGGCGCCAGCAGGACCAGTCCGGTGATCGCCAGCCTGCGGTGCCAGATCGCGGCCCGGTCGATGCCGTCGAACCACGCCTCCACCCACGGCAACGTGCTGATCAGCACGAGCGCCACCGACAGCAGCAGTACGGCTTCGGCTCCGAAGAACTGCCCGAGGTAACTCCCGAAATTCTCGTCGGGCGGACGCCGGATGAGCCAGATCGAGCCCTGTGCGACAACGAGGCCCATGATTGTCGCCGGCCCGATGTGGCGGGTTGGCACGCGTGGTGCGAACGATCGCATGTGATGAACTTCTTCCATCTTCGTGGCAGTTGAATGGAGTGGAGGAATGTGAGCCTGGCATGTCCGGAAATCGGATCCGGCCGATCGACGATATCGACGAGCGCTGCCTTGTCCTGGACATGAGGGCCTTCGCCACCGACATCGGCGAGGCGTCGCTGTGCGGATTCGAATCCTCGGTGTTCCGCGGCGCGCGCCGATATCGAGCGAGGTTCCTGAGAAATCGACCCGTGCCGATCGGGGTGCTCGGTCCGGATCGCCCTCGTGCGCGAAGGTGGGGTGATGAGACCCGGGCAGGAGCTTTCCGGGCTGCGGGGCGTGGCGGTTCCCGAGTCGTCCGATCGCGTGAGCGACCGGCGGTCCTGGGGGCAGGGCGTCGGCGACGAAGCTCAGGGGCAGGTCGCGGAACGCCCGCGTCGGATCCCGCCGGGGCCGGAACATCGCCGCGCTGCTACGACGATGTCGATGAGGGCGCGGAGGGCGCAGGCCGGATCGGCGCGGGGTCCAGGTGTCACACCGACGTGGCGGGGCCGGGTGCGGTGGTCATGGTCGCGGCGGGGGCTTTCGATCGTGGATCCGCGGGGCGACGTGCCGCGACGCACGACTTCCGGGGGCCGTCACAGGCAGGAACCAGGGTCTTCGCTGTCACCGATGATGGCGAACAGCATCTGGCGGAAGTGCGCGATGTGTTCCTGCTCGTAACCATCGAGCGCCGAGGCCTCGACGGCGGCGCTGGCCTCGGCCACCGTGGCGCGCAGGGCTTCACCGCTGTCGGTGATCACCGGGATGCGCAGGCGGCGGTCGTGCGGCGAGCTGTGACGCACCACCAGGCCTCTGCGTTCGAGCCGGTCGAGTTGGCTCATCAGGGTGGTCTTGTCCAGGCTCAGGGTTCTGCCGAGTTCTCCCTGGGTGAGGCCGGGGGTCTTGTGGAGGGCGCTCAGGACGATGTACTCGCGCAGGGCGAGTCCGTGTTTCTCGGCCTGGTCGCCGGTGGCGTTGTGCATGTGCTGTGCTGCTCGGTGCAGCAGCCAGGTGAGCTCGGAATCCGGTGAAGGGCGAGGACCCGGCACATCCGCGTCACGTGCCGTCATGGCGATCTCCTAATCTGCTCGAACCGCTGTCGGCCTCGGAACCCGCGGTGGTGGCGGCTCGCCAAGGGTGCCCCTGCCGAGGCGGCATCGCGATGCGCCGCGACGACGCGCTGCACCGAACGCCGCTGGTGGATCGACGCGCCGGTGGAGCGACCGCCGAAAACTATCATCTAAGAAATTCCCAGGCAAGAAGTTCTTGGTTCAGACTTTCTCCGGGTTCGGCCTGCCCCCCGGCGCCCGCGCACGCCGCGTCACGCGTCGTGTGAGGCTCATGGGCGAGAAGCGTCCCGCGAACTCCGCCCTGATCGGGACAGCCAGATCGGCACCCCGTCCGAGACGCTCGCGGTCGCGAGGGGTGCACGGCCGTGGCGTCTCACAGGTCCGGTGAAACCGAGGACACGAGCACCGCCGACCTGGCGGCGGTCGCGCCACCAGCGCCCGCGGGATCGGCCGCCACCGTGAACACGCGACCGCGGTCCTCCCGCTCACCGCTGACGCGCAGGGCCCGAAGAACGCCGGTGCAGCTGGTGCTGGTCTCGCTGTGCCACTGGATCGGCACGTTCTCCCGGTCGACGGTCGACCGCCGTTCCACGGTCTCGTCGCGATCACCGCGGGGATCGCAAGATGATCGCAAGGTTCACGGGGCGCGATGTGGGCGACAGTAGGGCGGGCCACCACGACAATCCCCGGTGCGAGACCAGGGGTCTGCCGCACGGGGCGCGGCAGACCCCCGTCCGGAGCACGTTCCCTGCGTGAAAGAGATGAAAACCGCACTGTGACCGCGATTCCCGGCGACCACGACGAATCCACCCTGATCCTGATCTGCGATCACTGCGGTCGCACCTGCGACAGCGGAGACCCACCCCCGTCGGTGTGGGAGGATCTGTGGGAGCGTGCGAGCGGGGCGGGCTGGGGTGGTCGCGATCGGGCTGTCGGACCGCACCACTGCTTCCGCTGCGGGGTGTAGAGCCGCGCGGCGGCCTCTTGTCGTCCCGTCGTCGTCAGGTGGCGCAGCGTCGAGGTGGTGTCGTGGGTCTGGTCGATCGCAGGCCGTCCGGTCTGGTCAAGCACCTGTTCCGCGCGCCGGTCCTGCTCTACCGGCTGGGGCTGGGGCGTGTGCTCGGACACCGCTTCGCCTACCTGGCGCACACGGGCAGGCGGTCCGGCCTGCGGCGCGACGTCGTGGTCGAGGTCGCGCGCTACTCGCCCGACGTGCCGGAGGTGGTGGTCGTGGCAGGCTGGGGTGACCGTTCGGACTGGTACCGCAACCTCCGCGCGGCTCCGGCGCTGGAACTCCGGGTGGGCGAGCGGACGTGGATCGGACCGGACCACCGCTACCTGCCGGTCGAGGAGGTCGCGGAGGTGCTGCGGAGCTACCGGCGTGACCACCCGCGCGCGTGGCGTCGCCTGGCGCGGGTGCTGGGCGTTCCCGCCGACGGCGGCGGGGACGACGCGGCGAGGTCGTTGCCCGCCATCGCGTTCACACCTCGCTGACCTGCCAGGGCGTCGGTGCTCACCCGTCCGCCGCTGGTGACGTCGTTCGGGGCGACGAGCCGGTGGACACCGGTGACGACGGTGAGGTCGGTGGTCGATCAGGCTGCTGCGTCAGGGTGGGCATGGGTTCGGGGAACACCGACGACGTTTCGAGCGGTTCCGGTTCGTCCTGGGCGCTCACCCCGCACCCGGCCGCCAGCACGCCCGTCACGATCAGCGCCGCTACTGCGGAGCGTGTCATCGTTCTGCCTCCGGGATCTCGACGACGAAGCGAGCGCCGCCACCCGGTCGGTCCTCGACCCAGGTCGCGCCGCCGTGGCGCTGCACGTGCTGGGCGACCAGGGCGAGGCCGAGACCGCTGCCGGAGTCGGTGCCGCGGCTGCCGGAGCGCGTGCCGCGGGCGAAGCGGTCGAAGATCCGGTCGCGGAGGTCGTGGGGGACGCCGGGGCCGGCGTCGTCGACTTCCAGCCGCACCACGGAGTCGTGGTGCGTCACGGCGACGCGGATGGCTCCTCCCGCGTGCCGTTCGGCGTTGTCCAGGAGGTTGGCGACGACGCGGTCCAGCCGTCGGCGGTCGACGAGGACCAGGGGAGCGTCCTGGTCGACGGTGACGTCGATCGCGGGTTCGGAGCGGGTCGCGATGATGTTGCGCACGAGGTCGCCGACGTCGACGGGTTCCAGTGCCCGGTCGTCGGTGACCTGGTCGGCGCGGGAGATCTCCAGCAGGTCCACCACCATCCGCGCGAACCTGTCCACTTCGGACGACAGCAGGTCCAGCGCCTTCGCCGGTGGGCCTCGCAGCTCTGCCCGACGCCGCAGCACTTCAGCGGCGTTCACCATCGTCGTCAGCGGCGACCTCAGCTCGTGGCTCACGTCGCTGGCGAACCGCGCGTCGCGCAGCACCCGCTGTTCCAGGGCGTCCGCGGTCGCGTTGAACGTCGTGGCCAGTGGTGCGAGGTCCGGCTCCGCTCGTTCCGGCAGCCGGGCCCGCAGGTCGCCGCCCGCGATCCGCGACGCGGCTTTCGTCAACTCCGTCAGGGGGCGCAGCGCTCTGCGGCTCGCCCACGACCCGAGCAGGAAACCCAGCAGGGCGCTGAGCAGGGTGCCCGCCACGAGCAGGCTGCTCAGGTAGCGGAAGGTGCGGTCCAGCTGGAGGGTCGGGAAGAGTTCGAGGTACACGGCTTCACCGGATGCCACCGGCAGGGTGACGGCGATGGCGGGGATCCCGTCGATCACGAGCCGTTGCCGGGCCGGTGTGCCCTCGCGAGCCAGTTCGACGAGCCTGGCGGGCAGTGCCGTCGGGTCGACCGGCCGTCCGCTGCTGAGGATCTGGCCGTCGCGGAACAGCAGGATCGTGGAGTCGGGACCGGTGGTGAGGCCGGTCAGCAGGTCGTCCAGGCCGTCGGACCCGCGTCGCAGGGAGTCGTCGACCAGAAGCACGTTGACCTCGGCCTGCCGCACGGCGCTCTGCTCGCGCTGGCGCAACATGTACCCGGAGGCGAGGTTCCAGGTCGCGGTCGCGAGCACGCTGGTCACCAGCAGGGAGCCGAGTCCGAGCACGGTCGCGACCCGCCACCGCAACGACACGCGCACGGCTCACCCCACCCGCTCGGTCGTCATCGGGCCGGATCGACCTTGTAGCCGGAGCCGCGCACGGTCAGCAGCAGCCTGGGTTCGTCGGGATCCTTCTCGATCTTGCGGCGCAGCCTGCGGATGTGCACGTCGAGCAACCGGGTGTCGCCGAAGTAGTCGTAGCCCCAGACCCGCTCCAGCAGCTGCTCTCGCGTGACGATCCGGCCCGCCGCCGACACCAGTTCGACCAGCACCTGGAACTCGGTCCTGGTCAGGTGCACCGGCACCCCGTCCCGGTGCACCACTCCCTCGTCCACGCGGATCTCCAGATCGCCCACGCGGAGCAGGTTGTCCACCCTGCCTCCGCCTCGGCGGCGCAGCAGGGCGCGGATGCGGGCCGCGAGCTCACTGGCCACGAGCGGTTTGGTCACGTAGTCGTCGGCGCCCGCTTCGAGTCCGGCGATGACGTCGGTGGTGTCGGTGCGAGCGGTGACGATGATGATCGGCAGGTCGCCGCGGGAGCGCAGCGTGCGGCAGACGTCCAGCCCGTCCACGCCGGGCAGCATCAGGTCGAGCAGCACGACGTCGAACGACGAGGACTCCAGCTCGCGCAGCGCGTCCTCACCGGACACGACGTCGGTGATGTCGAAGCCCTCGTCGCCCAGCGCCAGCACGAGGACCTGCCGGATCCGTTCGTCGTCCTCGACGAGCAGCACGCGGTGGTTCATGGCCCTCCTGTCCCGGATCGTCTGCTTCGACAGCTTGCCCGACCGAGGAGGTGTCGACCGGTCGAGCGGGGCCGAGTGCTGGATCGCAAGACGATCGCAAGGTTCGGGGCGTCGAGGGTGACGCACAATGCGGCGGTCACCACCACGTCGCGGACGTAACGGGAGCGTAACGTTCGCCTAGGTCACTGATCTGGGTTCCCGGTGAAACCGTGGTCCGGTACGTCGGAGTCAGGGTCTTCCGCCGGATGGAGGTGAGGGTGCGATGACCGCGCGTCTCGTGCGAGCGATCACGGCGGTGTCGACGTCCTGACGGGCGTCGAGGACCTGCTCTCTCCACGGGTCGCCGTCAGCACGGGATCGTTCCTGTGGAACCGAAGCACCGGACCCGAGGTGTGAACGCCGAACCGCGTGGTCACCGGTTCGAGTCGCACAGGGCGCTCAACCTGTGGTGGGCGAGCCGGTGCAGCATCTCCTGCAGAGCCTCGGGAACGATCTGCCCCTCCAGGTCGTGACGAGCGACGGCCACGACCTCGGCGATCGTCGAGGTCGTGAGCACACCTCGGAACTCGGTGAGCAGTTCTCCCGAGACGACCCGCGTGTGGTGGTCCGACCGCTGCACCAGTGCCGTCATGGTGCCCTCCGTTCGTCGACGTTGTTGATCCCATCGTCGGTTGACGACGCCGGATTTGACCTGACGAGTGGCTGACGATGCGGTTGGCGGTCCGCGAGCGCAAGCAGATCTTCAGGTGCGCCGGTGCGGGTGCGGTGCGACGGTGGTGACGAGCCCCACCGTGCCGCGGGCTCACCCGCCGTCGTGGAGGAGAACGGATGTTCGGTCGTGTCGTCGTCATCGGCTACGGCGAGACCGGGCGCCGGGCGGCGCTGACCCTCGTGGAACTGGCGTCCGCGACGAGCCTCGTGGTCGTGGAACCCGACTGGTCCCGTGCTCGGATCGCGGCCCACGACGGAGCTGTCGTGGTGGAGGGCGACGGGGGAGACGGCGAAGTCCTGCGCCGCGCCGACGTCGACGTGGCGCTCTGCGTCGTGATCGCGGTGAACAGCGACGAGGCGGGCGTGCTGGTCACCTCGGCAGTCCGGCGAGCGACCAGGTCGGCGATCATCACCGTCGTGCGCGAGGCGCGTGCGAGCGCACTGGCCACCCACCTCGGCGCCACCCGCGGGATCGTCTCCGACGAACTGGCGGGTGGAACGATCAGACGACCGGTCTTCTGGCCCGATCTGCTGGGCCCGTTCATCGACGCCTCGGCTCACGCCGACGACCTGGTCGTCGCGCTGCGGCCGGTCAGCTCGACCGAGATCGGCCGTGACCCGCTCCAGTTCGGTCCACGGGTGTTGGCCGTGCTGCGCAACGGCCAACGGCTCTGGTGCGAGGAACCCGAAGCAGCGCACCTGCTGCCCGACGACCACCTCGTGGAGTTGCGGGGAAGCGCCCCCGGCGGTTGAACCGTCAGAACCACCCCACATCGCCCGGTACGGCGCCCGCGGACGGTTCGTCCCCCGCCTCGGTGAAGGCGAGCAGCGCCTCGACCAAGCCGTGCCGCGTGGACTGGGGCATCCGGGCCACGATCTCGGCGATCTCGGACCGCCGCCGCTCGGTGGCACCGCGCACGACCTCGTGTCCCGCGGCGGTCAGCCCCAGCACCACCTCACGGCGCGTGGCCGGGTTCTGCCGCCGGTCGACCATGCCCGCGGCGACCAGCAGCCGCGACGCCGTGAGAACGGCGTCACCGCCGCGGTCGACGCTCGTGAGGGCGTGCACCGAGCGGGGACTCCCGCTCCGTGACACCGACTGGACGCGCGAACCGGTGCGCGGCCACTGAGCCGGAGGCCGTCAGTCCTCGCGTTGGTGCACGTCGGGAATCCCGTCCTGATCCGCGTCGACCGATTCCTCGGCGCAGATCCGCCGGTGAACCCGGTTGCGGGCGCGCAGGACGACCGTGGCGATCAGCCCCGCGAGCAGGGAGCCGACGAGGATCGCGATCTTGGCGTGCTCGTCGCTCTCGCTGCCGGCGCCGAAGGCGAGGTCGCCGATCAGCAGGGAGACGGTGAACCCGATCCCGCCCAGCACGGCCAGGCCGATGACGTCGGTCCAGGCGAGGTCGTCGTGCAGTTCCGCGCGGGTGAACCGGGCCACGAGGTAGGTCGCGCCGGTGATGCCGATCGTCTTGCCGAGCACGAGCGCCAGCACGATGCCCAGCGCGACCGGGTCGGCGAGCGAGGTGAGCAGGCCGCCGAAGCCGCCGACGGTGACGCCGGCGGCGAAGAACGCGAACACCGGGACCACCACGGCGGCCGAGATCGGCCGGAACCGGTGCTCGAAGTGCTCGGCGAGGCCTGGCCCGGTGCCGTGCTTGCGGATGACCGGGACGGCGAAGCCGAGCAGCACCCCGGCGACGGTGGCGTGGATGCCGGAGGCGTGCACCAGCGCCCAGGTCGTCGCGGCCAGGGGGAGCAGCAGCCACCACGACCGCACCCGGCGCTGCACCAGGAAGGTGAACACCGCGAGCGGGAGCAGAGCCAGTGCCAGCGGGATGATGGAGAGTTCGCGGGTGTAGAAGACGGCGATGATCACGATGGCGAGCAGGTCGTCCACGACCGCCAGGGTGAGCAGGAACGTGCGCAGCGCGGACGGCAGGTGGTGGCCGATCACGGCCAGCACGGCCAGCGCGAAGGCGATGTCCGTGGCGGTCGGGATCGCCCAGCCGCTCAACGCCGCCGGGTTGCCGAGGTTGACCGCGGTGTAGATCAGGGCGGGCGCGACGACACCGCCGACGGCGGCGGCGACCGGCACCGCGGCCCTGCGCGGGTCGCGCAGGTCGCCCGCGACGAACTCGCGTTTGAGCTCCAGGCCGGCGACGAAGAAGAAGATCGCGAGCAGGCCGTCCCCGGCCCACGTCGCCAGGGTGAGGTCCAGGTGCAGCGCGGCAGGGCCGACCCGCACGTCACGCAACGCCTCGTAGGCGGAGGACCAGGGCGAATTCGCCCACACGAGTGCGAGCACGGCGCCGATGAGGAGCAGGACACCGCCCACGGTCTCCTTGCGGAGGATCTCCGCGACGCGCTGGGTCTCGGGCCACGACCCCCGGTCCAGCAGTCGAACGCGCCGCCCGGCGTCAGCCATGCGTCACCGCGGCGGGGGAGAGGGTGGTGGGAACGACGGTCATCAGCGGCTCCGGGTGTGGTTCGGCTCGGTTCGCCGACCAGGCGATGGTGGGGGAGAACCGCGGCCGGGTGTTGCCCGGTTGGCGTTTCAGCGTGAAATCCTGGTGTCGTGGCACCAGGGTTTCACGTCCTCGTCCCGGCCGCTCATGGGCAGCAGGTGTGGTGGGGCGAACGCGTTGGTCGCGCTGAGGTAGGCAGGCCGAAGCAGCACGGCTGGTCATCATGCCGTGCTCATCCGCCGCGGCATGATCACGACTGCATCCGTGCACCGGTCCTTGTGGACTCGCTGTCACCTGGACGGATGAGTTTTCGGCAGGTAAAACCCTGCGAACCGAGTTCGCCTACGCCCGTGCCGGCACGCAGTCCTGCCCACCAAGGCACAGGTTCACAAGGCCCTCGCCGAGTTCACCGGCCGTTGCGACGAGAACGGAACCGCCCCAGCGTCCTCGCGCTCGCCCGCCGGTTCGGACTGAGCAGTACCACGTTCCGGCGCAACTTCCCCGACGTCGCCGGCGAGATCGGCGCAGCCCGGACCACCCCACCAGCTCCAGGTCCGCGCACGTCGAGCCGCTACGACCAGTTGCCGCCCGGAACGCGAAACTCCGCCGCGCCAACCGTGATCTCCGGAACCAGTTGTGTTCACCGCGGCCCACGTCCAGCGCTCAACGCTGAAGAACGACCGGCTTCGTCGCGCGGATGAAGCGGCAGCCGGAGTTACCCGGCTTCCCCGGCCGACACCCTCCTCGGAGGACGGTTCCCAGCCGGGCCGGCGGACACCTGGCAGCAGTCCCGGAGTCACACCGCCGACCGGTCGACCCGGTCAGCGCGCTGATCGCGGTCATGCCGGCCGTTTCGCTGCTCTGCCAAGAGACCCGTCCCGGTGGGACCGCGCTGTGCACCTTCGTCTGCGACCCCGAGGACGACAGCGATGATGAGGACACCGGCTCGCCGCCCGACGATCGACCACTTCGCGGGCGCGTCGAGCCCACCGGCTAATCCCGAGCGATCTCAGCGGTGCGCGCGGGGGTGTAGCGCTCGCCCACCACCTGGTCGCTCAGCGGGTCCAGCGCGGCCAGCGCCTCGGCGTCCAGGGTGAGCTCCAGCGCGGCCGCGTTCTGCTCCAGCCGGGCCGGGCTGCGGGTGCCCGGGATGGTCACCACCGCCACCCCGAGCCGCTCGGCCTGGGCGTGCACCCAGGCCAGCGCCACCTGGGCCGGGGTGGCACCCAGCCGGTCGGCCACCTCGCGCACGGTGTGCGCGATCTTCTCGTTGGCCTCGCCCGCCTCGCCTGCGAAGCGGGGGTTGGTGCGCCGGAGGTCCTTCTCGCCCAGCGTGGAGCGGTCCAGGGTGCCGGTCAGGAACCCCCGCCCCAGCGGCGAGTACGGCACCAGCCCGACCCCCAGCTCGGCCATCACCGGGGTGACCGCCTCGACGTCGCGGGTCCACAGCGAGTACTCGCTCTGCACCGCGGTGATCGGGTGCACCGCGTGCGCCCGGCGCAGCAACTCGCCGTTGACCTCGGACAGGCCCAGGTGGCGGACCTTGCCCGCCTCGACCAGCTCGGCCATCGCCCCGACGGTCTCCTCGATCTCCACGTCCTGGGGCGGGCGGTGGGCGTAGTACAGGTCGATCACCTCGACGCCCAGCCGCAGCAGCGAGGCGTCGCAGGCGCGCAGCACGTAGTCGCGGGCACCGCGGATGCGGCGTGCCCGGTCGCCGGCGCTGCGGTCGATGCCGAACTTGGTGGCCAGCCGCACCTGGTCCCGGCGGCCGTGGACGGCCCGGCCCACCAGCACCTCGTTGTGCCCGGTGCCGTAGGCGTCGGCGGTGTCCAGGAACGTGATGCCCAGCTCCAGGGCCCGGTCGATGGTGGCCAGGCCGCCGTCCCAGTCGGCGGCGCCGTAGCTCTCGCTCATCCCCATGCACCCCAGGCCCATCGTGCTGACGGTGAGACCGGGCGAGCCGAGCGTGGTTCGGGTGATCATGCGCGGGTACTCCTCCTGCCCGGCGAACCGGACGGTGCTTGGCGGGCTGGCGAACGCCTCCGACGCTAGGACCTGGAGCGCGCTCCAGGTCAAGCCGGAAGGCCGGCCCCCGCCGGCGGGTCAGGCGCGGCGGGGCGGAGGCGGGCGAGTGCACACCGCAAGACCGCGTCGAACTGGTGAGCACCACCGACGCGCACACCCGACTCGAGCCCGGCGATCAGGGCGCCATCACGGTCGTCGACGATCTGGGAACCGCGCACAGTGGCCGGGACAACGGTTCCGGGCTCGGAATGTCCATCCGGGACGACGACACCACCACCCTGCCGCCTACCTTGGCCGCCGACCACGACGACGTCACTCCGGCGCACCTCAACCCAGACTGGGGTCCTTTGTGGAGAGAAGCGGACGTGGTGTTCCAGTGCTCGCCGCTGACGCTGGTGACGGCCGCGGGGATCAACGCCGTCACGGCCGCGGTCGACGCGGTGAGCTGGGTGTGGTGGGCAGCGTCGGTCAGGTGGAGCCGCTCGTACGCGATCCGAGGTTGCGGGGTGATCTCCGGGTGGCGTTCCGGGGGCGTTCGGGTGGGGGCCCGCCGCCCTGGCGGGTGGCCAGGGCGGCGGGGTGTGGGGGTGGTTCAGCAGCCGGAGGTGGCGTCGCCGGGATCGGTGGTGCAGGTGTCGGTGCCCAGGCCGCCGTTGGCGGTGTCGCCGCCGACACCGTCCTGGGTGTCGACGGTGTCGTTGCCCAGGCTGCCGGACAGGGTGTCGGCGCCGTCGTGGTCGATGAGGGTGTCGTTGCCGTTCTGGCCGTCGAGGGTGTCGTTGCCCGGTCCGCCGTAGAGGGTGTCGGCGCCGTTGTCCAGCAGTCCGAGGATGTCCTCGCCGTAGCTGGAGTCGTTGCCGGGACCGCCGTAGATGGTGTCGTTGGCGTTGCGGCCGTTGATGGTGTCGTTGCCGCCCAGCGCGCAGATCACGTCCGCGCCGTTGGTGCCGGTGATCGTCTCGCCCGCGTTGGTGCCCACGATGGTGCAGCCCAGCGCGTTGTTCACCGCGGTGGACTCGGCGTCGGTGTCGTTGCCCGGCGTCGGGTCGCTCTCGGTGGCGTCCACGGTCGCGGTGGCGGTGATGGTGCCGGTCGCGGCGGGGGTGACGGTGATGGTCACGGTGGACGAGCCGGACGCGGCGACCGCGCCGAGCGAGCAGTTGACGTTGGGGGCGCTGATGCCGCACGAGCCCTGGCTGGACGTGGCGGACACGATGCCCGCCGACGCGCCGGAGAAGGCGGTGTTGGCGGTGACCCCGGTCGCTCCGGAGGGGCCGGAGTTGGCCACGTTGAGGGTGTAGGTGAGGTTGTCGCCGCCCAGCGCGACCGGGTCGGCCGACTCGGCTATCGATACCGACATGTCCGCACCCGCCGGCGGGGTCACGATCACGTCGAGGGCCAGGTTGCCGCTGGAGGCAGTGGTGTCGAGACCACCTACCTGGATCCAGTGGGTCGTGGACGTGCTCGCGGTGAACTCCACCCGGGATGTGAGGTCCGGGAAGTTGACATCATCGTCGCAGGCGACCTCGGAGAGCGATCCTAGGCTCGCGCCGGTGTAGACGGCCAGGACGGTGTCGAAGTCCGATCCCGCCGTGCTGGCGACAACTCCGGAGCCCGCGCTGACCGTCAACCCGTACCACACCGTGTGCTCAAGGGTGAAGGCCGTACAGGAGGGGTTCAGCGGCTCGCCGGACTCGGTGGTCGCGTCGGCGGTGTTGAGGCTGTCGGTGAACGAGCCGGTCTCGGCTTGGGCGTTGGCGAAGTTGTCGTTGGCCGGGGCCACCGCCCATCCCGGTGTCGCGCCCGCGACCATGAAGGTCAGGGCCGCCGCGACGGCACCCACCGATCTGAGTAATCGTCGATAAAACTTCCTGCGCATGAGCAACTCCATTTCGGCGGCTAACTCTGGGCAGTGCCGCCTCTATCGCGGATGTATGCCTCTTCTCGATCGTTGAGCAGGGCCGGATCGTTGCGCGAAGGCATTTGCTTTCCGATCGCTTCCTTGTGGAAATTGGATGGTGATCGGGCATACATGCTCTGCGCGGGGAAGAGTTTCAGGCAGTGGCCAAAAGACCTTTTTGACTAGGCTGAAAGCCTCTTCTGCTGGGCCGTTGGGACTCTCCGTGACAGATCCGATCGGCCCAGCGACAAACATCGGTGTGAACTGTATTTCGGTCACCCGCATGGCTGGCCGCCGTTCGGGGACCCGTCGTGTCCGCCACCGGACCACAACACGCTCGTCGCCATTCCCGTTGGCGCGGAGCCTCGGTGCCGGTCCCGTGGTGGGTGCGGTGCGGGACGCGGTTCGGTCGGACGTGGCCTGAACGGCGAAGCCAACGGCTGCGCAGGATGAGGCGGCTCCCTGCCTGACCGGGTTGCGAGGTCATCGTCAGCAGGATCGCGGGACGTCGCGTGGCGGCGGCGCCCCACCTCCCGGACCTGGTCCGGTCGAGCCACGCCCACGGGTGGCAAGACGGCTCAGGTGCCAGCCAACGGCGTAGATCGCCAGCACGACGCAGAGGGCGGCGACACCGTTCACGGCGAACTGCCTCACCGCGAGCTCCGCCATGTCCTTCCCGGTCCACGTCGGCGGAATGATGTCGGGCGGGAGGTCGGAGTGGTCCATCTCATCGGCCGCGATGAGTTGCCGGACCCCGCTCACCGCGCCGATAGTGCCCAGCACCAGAGGCGCTGCCACCACTGCGCTCCAGACCACCGTGCGGAGCCGAGCCGGGAGCCGCAGACCGGTCGGGATCGGTTGCGTCGACGTCGCCCGCCACCAGCGCCACGTCCAGACGAGGAGCGCGGCGAAACCCAGTACACCGCCGGCCAGGTCCAGTTTTGGCGAGTGATCCTCACCGAACGCGCCGCCCAGGCGGTCCCACGCCACATGAGTCGCTGCCCCGATCACCAGTGAAACGGCGATCCACCACGCCGCGGTTGCCCGCCGCCAGGTGAACCGCTCCGCGGACCGCCACACGCGCCCCGCGGCGGCCGGGGGCAGGAGCGCCACCACGGGCCGTTTGAGCAGCACGTGGAACACCACGAGCAGGACCAGGGCGAGCAACGGGTCGAGCCAGAACACCGACGACGCGTGGTGGGTGCGGGTGAGCAGCGTGCCGGTGGGATCGAGCCACGGCAGGGGGACGTAGTACGTCAGGTCCGGCGCCATCGATCCCATCACCAGTGCGGACGGAACCAGCGGACCACGGGAGAAGGGGAGGATCGCCGCGGGGTGGGCAAGGGTGAACGGCACCCGCGGAACCCTAGCGACCGTGTTCCCCCGCATCGACGGATGGCCAGGTGGGTCGCACGGTCCTCAGTTGCTGTGGTGCGGTTTTTCCTTGGCCGCGGAGGGGGGTTCGGCACGTGGGGCGGTGTTTGTTTTGTCGTGGTGGCGTGGTTGTCGAGAACCGTCTCTGCGTGGGATTTCCTGAGGAGTTCGAGAACGGCGGCGACCGGGTGGTGGAAGTGGTCTGGAGCAGATGGAGGTGATCTCCGCCGGAGCCACATCATGTTCCGAGTTCAACTCGCCGGTGTTCCCGAATTCAGGATTCACCAACAGCCGTCGCACGGGAACCTCTAGAAGCGCTGCGAATGTCGGGGTCGTGCACTGAGGGCGAGGTGTTGCTGGTTCGAGGGTGGTAGCTGGTCGCCGACTTGGTGGGTCTGCATCGGTGGTAGCAGTGGGCATTCATCCAGGCAGGTCACCAGGCAGTGATCTCGCGGATTGGTTGTTCATGTCCGCGGGTCGACCGTAAAGAATGCCGGTCGCGTAGAACTGGGGCGGTCAATCGACGAGTTCCTGATCGGGACTCGATTTCAGGAAGGTGGGTGTCCCCAGATGCGCCAACTCCAACGTGTCGGTGTCGTGATCGCGGGAATGTTGCTGGCGGTCTTCTACACCGTGGCCCCTGGTCAGGCGGCTGATCAGGAGGTCCCCGTCCAGCAGGTGTCGCAGGAGATCTCGGTCCAACAGCCCGTCCAGGCCGCGACCGACGACCAGGATGTCCTGGTGTGCGGTTTCTACAAGGATGTCTGGACGGCGTGGTACTCGCACTGCGACACCACCTGCATCTTCATCTGGGTCGACCACTACCCGGCCGGTAGTGGTGGGCCGGACGGGTGGAAGAAGATCCCGACGTACGGGACGTACGACATCGGCGGGGCCGGTGACGTTCACAACGCGTGGTACGACCACGTTTGTTGAACACCGTGAACGACGGGCCCACCGCGGAATTCCCGCGGTGGGCCCGTTTCGACGTCGGTCGGCTCGTAGGTCAGGTGGTTCGATGACGTGGACACCTCGCCGACCGAGCGCCCTCTCCAGCGCGGTCGGCTTCCGACCTTCAGGGAGAAACAACATCGAGCTCGTGGCCCCGAGGGCCGCCTCCGAGGAACACGACGTGCCCCGCGAGTTCGCCGTGCGGATCGTGGACCAGACCATCCTGAAGCCAGGCGACCGCGGACGCGCACCGGGTCCGGAGCCCTACTCCACCTTTTCGAGGTCGATCACGTCGTCGAGTTCCTCGTCGTCGAGTTCGTCCTCGGGCTCTCCTTCGGCTCCGTCGGTTGCCTCCACGGCCTCGTCCGATTCGCTGTGTTCGCCGAACCAGTCCTCGTCCTCGCTCGCGGACTCGGCGTGCTCGGACTCGGAGTGCTCGGACTCGTCGACGATGAAGTCCTCGTCCACCTGGCTCTGCGACGGCGACACCGTCTTCGTGTTGTAGAGGGAGAGGGCGTCCCGCAGCCGGGCCACCGGCGTGCTCCTGGCCGCGAGGCGGTCGAGGTCGGTCACGTAGTGGGTGCTGAACGGGATCTGGTCCAACGCCATGACCATCGCGTCCTTGTCCATGCGGAGCGCCTTGGCGATCGTGGTCAGGGCGCCGACCGTCGTGGTCTTCCAGAAGCCACCGGAGCGGTTGCTGAACCGCAGGTCGGCGAAACCCTGGTTGCGCACGAGGCTCAACGACAGGTAGCAGACCGTGCAGGGCCGTTTCCCGCCCGCCACCGCCGACGGGCCGGTGTGCTCGGCGAGCACCTGGGTCAGCACCAAGTTCTGTTCCGCGTGCGACTTCGGGGTCCGTGCGGCGACGGTGACCATGACCGTCTTGCCCATCGAGTCCTTGGCGACCTTGCCGTCCGGGCCCTTCTGGGAGACCTGCTTCTTCGTTGCGGCGTCCTCACCGTCGACCGCGATCACGTGCCCTGCGTGGCGCGTGGCCACCAGGGCGGCCGCCGCGTTCGCCGGGGGGCCGCCGTTGACGATGGGCGCGTCCGCGAGCAACGTCGCCAACGCGGCTTTGACCGGTTCTTGCTGCTTCGGCCAGATCAGGCAGTCCACCGCGATCTGGGCCAGGCGTTTCTCGCCGTTCGGGCAGTTCCGGCCGTGCAGCACGTCGTAGAGGTCCGCGAGTTTGCGCGCCTTGGACTTGACGTGGGGCTTGAGCTGGGCGTGGTTGAGCCCGTCGATCATGTCGCCGAGCCGCTTGCCGTGCAGGTTCGCCACCACCGCCTTCTCGTTGGCGCTGATCAGCATCCGTCCGTTGATGAGCATCACCTCGATCTCCGACGAACCCTTGCCGTCGGTCTGGAGCACGACGGCCGAGATCTGGTTCGCCAGCTGGCGGTCCCGGATGTTGTTCTTCGGGACCGCACCGGAGGCGACGCCGTTGTCCAGCCACTTCCCCTTGGCGGTGTGCGACAGCGCTTTCGCCCCGGCCTCCTGCTCGACCTTGTCGGCGACCTTCTTCTCGACGGCCTTGGTCGTGGTCAGGGAACCGGACGTGTCGACCTGCTCGCCGAGCTCTTTGTCGCCCGCTTCTTCCGCGGCTGCGGCGGCGTAGCGGTGGTGGAGCTCGTCGACCAGTTCCGGCCGGGTGTGCAGGTGGCCGAGGAGGCGCTTCGCATATCCCTCGACCCTGGTGCGCACCGGCTCCGGGAGGCCGTCGAGAACCGGGAAGCCGCCGTCAGGCATCTCTTCCGGGATCATGACCACGTCGGCCTGCGTTGCGGTGGGATCGAGCTTGGCCCGCTTCGCGGTCGGCTCGTCGCCGTTGACGGGTGCGGGCCGCTTCGGCGCCTGCCGGCCAGGTGTGGTCATGGAGGAACCTCATGTCAGGAGGGGGAGTGCGGCATGATCGTTGTCGGCCGCGGTGGGGGACCTGTTACAGACCTTCGGTGGGTGCCGGCGCGCCCCTGCGCCGGGTACCGCGTCACATCACGCCACGATCGGGCCTTGTCGGGGCCTGACGGATCGTCTCGCGGCGCTGGCGGTCACTCACCGTGTTTCTCCTTCGGCGTGGGGGAGGTGAATCCGAGGGCGAATGAACGAACGACCCGACCGGGGCTGCGTGGTCGAGGGTCACCGAGTACGGTCGGAGCGACGTTGTGTGCACTTCCGGATCGGGCGGCTACCACAGCCAGCCACCTGATTTGCTCGCACCCGCGACCTGCGCGGGTGCGACCAAACCCAGGCATCGGAGGACCGCGGGATGGACGACGAGGCACTGACGGTGAGCAGTGAAAAACTCGACAACGCGCTGGTCGTGCACATCGTGGGTGAAGTCGACCTGGACACCGTCGACCTGATGGACACAGCCCTCGCCGAGGCCGCGGCGACCGTGACCGCGCCGGAGATCGTGGTGGCCGATCTGACCGACGTGACGTTCTTCGACTCGATGGGCATCTCCTCGCTGTTGACCGCCCGTCAACGCTGCCAGGAGCACCGGGTGTCCTTGGTGGTCGTCGCCTCCGACCGGCGCGTGCTGAGGCCCATCAAGCTCACCGACCTGGACCGCGTTTTCACCGTGGTGGGTGCGGTGGAGGAGGCGGTCCGGTCGGACGTGGCGTGACCGCGTCGCTGGCGGTGGTGAGTTCCTGCTTGGTGTCACGCGCCAGGGTGAGTCGTCGCGGGCCCGGTGAGCACGCACTGTCCGGCACCGACGCACTCGCCGCCGTTCACGGTGATCTTCATGGGCCGCTCCTGCTGAGGTGGGACGGCGGTTCGTCCTCTACCAGGTCACCGGGAGCTGGTAGAGGCCGTAGACGTTCGCGTCGTCCTTGAACGGCAGCTCGTCGACGTCCACCGCCAGCTCCAGGCCGGGGACGCGTCGGAACAGCGTGCCGAACACGATCTGGAGCTCCATCCGGGCCAGGTTCTGGCCCAGGCACTGGTGCGGCCCGAAACCGAACGCGACGTGGTGGCGGGCGACGCGCTCGATGTCGAGGTCGTCCGGGTCCTCGAACGCCCGCGGGTCCCGGTTGGCCGAATGACCCAGCGCCAGCACGCCTTCGCCCGCGCGGATCAGCTGCCCGCCGACCTCGACGTCCTCGACGCACAGCCGGGCCGTCCCCACGTCGATGATCGTGAAGTACCGCAGCATCTCCTCGACCGCGTTGAGCGTCTTGGCCGGGTCGGCCTTGATCATCGCGAGCTGCTCCGGGTTGCGCAGGAACGCCACGGTCGACAGCGAGATCATGTTCGCCGTCGTCTCGTGGCCTGCGACGAGCAGCAGCAAGCCCGTGTTGACCAGTGCCGACCTCCGGTAGGTGCCGTTCGCGCGCAGCTCGACGATCTGCCGCCCGAGCAGGTCGTCCGGCGGGTTCTCCTCCTTCTCCGCGATGAGGTCGGCCATGTAGCCCTGGATGGCCCATGGACGCCCACCGTTCCTCGTGCGCTCGTGGGGTACCATCTAAGTGGAGAACATCTCCACTTCTACCGAGAACATGGAGGCCATCTCCACTTGTCAACGCGAGGTAGCGCATGACCGTCGACAAGCCGCTCCGGGCCGATGCCCAGCGCAAGCGCGACGCCCTGCTCGCCACGGCCCGTGAGGTCTTCGACGCCGGTGGCTTCTTCGACCTGCGCTTCGACGACTTCGCCCGTCTGGCCGGCGTGGGCACGGGCACGCTGTACCGCCACTTCCCCACGCGGGAGGCGCTGGCCGAGGCGGTCTACCACGGCGAGATCGCCGCGCTGTGCGACCGTCTCCGCCAGTTGCGGGCCGTGCTGCCCGCGGCGGAGGCCTTGGCGGCCTTCCTGCGCGGCATGGTCGACCACATAGCCGCCCACGTAGGCCTGGCCCGGACGCTGTCCACGCTCATGGCCACCCGCTCGGACGCCCTCGCCGAAGGCAGTCGGGAGCTGGAGCGGGCCGTCACCGACCTGGTGGCCGCCGCCGTGCGGGAGGGCACCGTGCGCGACGACGTGGACGCCGGTGCCGTGATGATGGCGCTGCACGGCATCAGTGCGGCCCACGACCGCCCTGGGTGGCGGGTCGAGGCCGACGGTGTGATCACCCTCGTGCTGGACGGGTTGCGCCGTCCGCTGTGACGGGGTGCGACGAGGTCGCGACTCCACCCGGTTCTGGCGCTTCTCGCCACGGAGATGGGTCGTTGGCCCGCGGCTACCGGTTCCCCCGCGGCGAGCATCGGACGATGCGGTGCGCCGAAAGTCCCGACCAGCTCACCCTTCGGCAATCCACTTCCTCGTGCGCGAGGTGGTGCTCGCCGCCGTCGAGCCACCTTCTTCGCGGTAGCGGCGGCCACCGCGTTCTCGGGGCCGCTCGCCGACGCCGCCCTGACGCCCGCGGAGCTGCGCGACAGGATCCTCGGTGGCGCACCGCTCTCCACCGCCCAAGCCGTGTAGCGGCGCGGCCCGACGGGCTGGGGCTGGTCGAGTCCGCTGCGAAAAAGCGGACGCGGCCCTGGGGTGTCGTCGCCGGGGAGTCGTCCTGCTGTTCGCTTGAGCAAATACCTCCGTGTCGTTTCGGCGGGGCCGGACTTAGTTTCGAGCGGTGGCGAACGAACTGACGATCCCGCTCCTGCCCTGTCCGTCCATCGACGAGATCACGTCCTTCTACGAGATGCTCGGCTTCGAGGTCACCTATCGGCAGACGCGGCCGAACCCGCACGTCGCCGTGCGACGGGAGGACATCAACCTGCACTTCTTCGGGATGGACGACTACGACCCGGCGCAGTCGTACAGCACGTGCCTGGTCATCGTGGAGGACACCGGCGAGCTGTTCGAGGCCTTCGCGGCGGGGATGCGGTCCGTGCACGGAAAACTGCTCATCTCCGGCATCCCGCGCATGACCAGGCCCCGGCTGCGCAACGACCGGTACACCGGGTTCACCGTCGTCGATCCGGGCGGCAACTGGATCCGGATCCACAAGGCCGCCCAGGAACCCGAGGCGCGCACCAAGCTCGCGAAAGCCGTGGAGAACGCGGCACGGCTGGCGGACGCGAAGGGCGACGAGCGGCAGGCGTTGAGGATCCTCGAAGGCGCGCTCGCGCGGACCGACGGCTCCGAACCGGAATTGCGGGACGCCCAGGCCTACCGCGACGAGTTGGTCGAGCGGATCACCGGGTCCGGGTCTCGCCCTGGCGCTTGAGGGCGCCGCGGACCACCTCGGGGTCGTGGGTCGTCCAGCACGGTGGGGGTGAGGCCGTGATGGAGCCGCCGTAGTGAGCGGTGGCGGTGCGCGGACCGAGGACGGCCTGCTGGTGCGAGACCGTGCCGGCCCGTTCCGGCCGACCGCCCGCCGAACCCCGTTGAGACCTCACCGCGAGGGCCGGCTGCGAAGATCGACCGCGGCGGCCCTCGCGGTGCGGCGGGTCCCGGTCCGCCGGCCTGGTCTCGGAGCGGGGGGAACCCCTGTCGCGCGAACTCGGCCGCGACCGGGAACTGGGGGCGCGACGCTCCGGCTAGGGGTCCAGCTTGAGCGAGCCGTGGCCGACGTTGGTGCTGTCGGCGATGGCGCGGATCAGGCGCAGCAGGTCGTCGTGGAGTTCGTCGGTCATGCGGCCCTCGGCGACGCCGCGGAGGAACACGTGGTTGACGCCCCTGATCGCGGTTCGACCCGCGGCTCCGAACAGGTCGTCGCGATCGTTCCCGTCGAAGGGGAAGCCTGTTCCGGGGGTTCGTCGTGAGACCTCGGCCTCCGCCATGGCGACCACGCCGGGGTTGGCCAGGGCCATGGCGCGGGTGAGTGCGGCTTCCTCCTGGTCGACGTTGTCGCGCAGGTCGTGCCACCACCTGTCCACCAGATCGATGAACTCCACGGTGGGATCTTCCTGGTGCAGCGCGATGACCCGCCGCTCGATGGACGCGGGCCACTCGGTGATGAAGTCGAGCTTCGACGGGAAGTAGCCCGTCACGGTCCGCGGCGCGACCTCGGCCGCCTCGGCGATGTCGGCGATCGTCGTCCGTTCGTACCCGTGTTCGGTGAACAGGCGCAGGGCCGTGTGCAGGATCAGCCGCCGGCGTCGTGCTTTCGACCGTTCCCGAAGTCCTGGACCGCCACTGGTCACCGTCGCACTCCCCGCACTCCGTTGGTCACCGCCCGCGCAGGCCCCAGCATACATGCACTCCATAGCTAAAATGCCTCCTTGTGCAAACTTGCCGTCCATGGCAATCTTTGCCGGGTGGTCGAAGTCGATCACCCACCGAGTCCGTCGAGCAACGGCTTCACGGACGAACGGCCCGAGAGGAACAACCATGAGCGTGTCCTACGCGGACGCCGCAGGCTTCCCGGTCAGCGACCCCACCCCCCTCGTCAGCTACAGCCCCGTCTCGCTGGAGGTACCGGGCAGGCCCGTGCCGCTGGAGATCAAGGTCTCGGCGCCCGTGACCGGGACCGACCTGCCGGTGATCCTGCTCTCGCACGGGCACGGCATGGCCAACTTCCTCTCCTCGCTGCGCGGCTACGGCCCCGTCGCGGATTTCTGGGCCGCTCACGGGTTCGTCGTCGTCCAGCCGACGCACCTGGACTCCACGGTGCTCGGGCTGCGCGACCAGGACCTGCCCGACGCGTCGCTGTTCTGGCGTGACCGCGCCACCGACATGCACGTCGTCCTCGACCACCTGGAGGAGGTCCTCGCCGCGGTTCCGGGGCTGCCGGGCCGTGTCGACACCGAGAAGGTGGCCGCGGTCGGGCACTCGGCCGGTGGGCACACGGTCTCGCTGCTGCTGGGCTCGCGGGTGCTCGACCCGAACGACCCTCGGGAGAAGGACCTCTCCGATCCCAGGGTCAAGGCAGGCGTCGTGATCGGGGGACCGGGCATCGCCGACGAGCACTTCTCGCCGTGGGCCGCCGAGCACTACCCGATGATGAACTTCATCGACTTCGGGCAGATGACCGGCGCCGCGCTCGTCATCGCAGGCGACGAGGACCTGAACCCCCACTTCTCCTCCCGGCTCAGCTACCGCTGGGACGCCTACACCCACAGCCCCGGCGGCAACAAGACGCTGCTGACCTTCCTGGGCGCACAGCACCTGTTCGGCGGGATCTCCGGCTACGACGCCGCGGAGACCTCCGACGAGAACCCCGAACGGGTCGCCGCGCTGCGGGCGCTGGTGTGGGCCTACCTGCGGTCCCGGTTGTTCCCCGGCGACACGTCCTGGGACATCGCCGTGAAAGCCCTGGAAACCCGGAAGACGCCCCTGGCGAAGGTCGAAACCAAGTAGCCGGGACGTCCGGCTCCTCGTCGCTCGACCGTCCGAACCACCACAGGAAGAACCCATGAGAATCGCGATCCTCGGCACGGGCAAGGTCGGTACGGCACTGGGGACACGACTGGCGTCCACCGGTCACCACGTCGTCCACGGATCACGGACGCGCGCGGGTGGAGCGGGAACGCTCAGCCCGCGCGAGGCCGTCGCGTCCAGCGACGTGGTCGTCACCGCCATCCCGGGCACGGCCGTGCTCGGTGCCCTGGAGGAGATCGGGGATGACGTGCTGGCCGACAGGATCGTGCTCGACCCCTCGGCCGCCTTCACCCCCGGGATGGCGATGGCCTACCCCGGCGACAGCGTGGCCCAGCAGGTGCAGGCACGGTTCCCCCGTGCCCGTGTCGTGAAGACGCTCAACACGATGAACTTCACCATCATGGTCGACCCGCTGGCGTCGCTTCCCAGGGCGACCGTTTTCGTCAGCGGCGACGACAGCGCGGCCAAGACCGTCGTCACGGGCTTGCTCGGTGACCTGGGATGGCCAGGGAGCAGCGTCCTGGACCTGGGCGGCGTCGACACCGCCTTGGCCACCGAGCACGCCGCCCCGTTGTTCTTCGCGACCGTCAGGGCCCTGGGAACCGCGACGTTCAACATCTCCATCTCGCGGTGAGAGGTGAGCCGCGCTCGAACGCGGGACCCGCCGACCGGTCCTTCCCGCACCACCGGTGCGCGGCCGGTGCCTGCCGCCAGCCGAGACGGGCGGCAGGCACCGAGATCAGCCCTCGATCCCCCGCTCGCTCCAGTCGGTCCCGAACGGGTCGGCGGTCAGGTGCCAGACCACGTACGGGTAGTTGCTCCACGTGCACGGCAACAACAACGGGCAGTTCTCCACGTGCTGCTTCCACTTGGTCGTCACGGTGCGGGACGGTGTGGGGGTGACCCAGTTCTCGGAGACGCCCCTGTCCCTCATGAAGGTGTTCAGCCGGGTACTGCCCTGTCGGTAGTGGACCCCGAGGACGACGTTGGCGTCCTCGCACCAGTCGACCCGGTAGGTGAAGGTGAACGCCCACTCGCCCAGGACGTAGTACCCGTCGACCGACGCCTCCCCGATCCAGCACCCCGACTGGACGCCGGGCTCGTTCCCGTCGGCCGGTCGCACGTGCTGCTCGACCGTCGTCCTGCCCGGATCGACCACGGTCCGCGCGATCTCGGGGCTGCGCAGCAGGATCTCGCGATCCGCCGCGGACAACCGGCCGGACTGGACCATGCGCGCGTACGCCTCCGCGGGCCCGTCCTCGCTCGCGCTCGCCGTGCCGCTGAGCATCCCGCTCAGCACGCCCACGAGGGCCAGCAAGATCATCGATGTTCGTCTGGTGCTCGACATGCCGAAATCTCCCCTTGTTCGTACAACTCGTGGTTGCCGCCTGTGCGGCGGCTCGGATCCCCCCTCGGGATCTCCGGTGTGCCGCGAACCCGAGCCATTGCGCGGGCGATCCGGAATCGCGCCCCGGTGTGCGACGTGATCCGGCGACCTCGCCGTTCGCGACCGCCTGGGCCGCGCAGGAGCAGTTGACGGGGGCCACGGTCTCGTCGGACGAGATCTCGTGCCGGACGGGGCCGTGGTGCGCGGTTCCGGACACCAGCAGGACGAGCGCTCGATGCGAGAAGTGCTCGCACCAAGGTGCCCTCATCTGTCCCCCTTCGTCAGGTGTTCCTCGTCAGCTGGTCCGAGCAGCGGCCCGGTTCAGCCGTCCGCGGCACCAAAGGTCTACCGACGCGGGGTTGTTCACGATCGACGGACGAGCCGTGAGGAATCAATGGTGAAGAAGCCACCTGCTCGACCAGCGGAACACCGGGGCACCAGCCGGACGTGGCGGTCGACCGGGTGGTGCCCACGGGTTCGAAGGCTGTTGCGAGGACGTGCCCGTGCGGGCGGAAAGCGCCAGCCCACACCGTGTTGGTGTGCCCGGAGACGACGCTCGACGCGGCGGACGACGACGGGGTCGACGCAGTCCACAGCCGGGCCTCGGCATCGAAGCCCGCGGTGAGGAGCAGTGCACCGGTGCGGCGGATCGCGCTGCCCCGCGGGCAGAACATGGGTAAGGACAGGCACACCGTGCGGCCTGGGCTTCTCTTTACCGCGCGCGGTGTGATGGGGTCGGGGCACATCCCTGGTACGGGGCGAACCTGGGGATCGGGATCCTTGGGATGACCGGTTCCCGCGCGGAGGGCGTGATGGACGTGTGGTCCGATGGGGAGACTGGTGACGTGGGTCGCGCCCTCCCCCCGGAGCGGTTCGCGGGCGACCTGTTCCTCCAGCTCGCCCGACGCGGGTGGCTGGTCCTGGACCCCGACCAGGCGCGGGGTGTGATCGGCGAGCTGGAGCGGACCCTGGACGAGGTGCGGTCGCGGCTGCGCAGGCTGGAGTTGTCGCGCAAGCTGCGCGACGTGTCCGGGGACGACGTCGCGCCCGACGTGGACCGGCTCGTGGTCGACTCGGTGTTCGCCGGGCAGCTCAACTCCGAGAGCTGGGAACGGGCTCTGGTCGAGCTGCCCAAGTACATCGAGGCCCTGCGCATCGCGGGACGCAACTCCGGGCGCCCGCGATGACCTGCCCCGGACCGGACGCGTCGGAGCCCGCGATGCCCGAACCGCCTGTCAGCGAGTCCGACCTCGGCCGACTCGACCTCGGCGCGCTCGACCTGTGCGTCGAACTGGCGGCCGCGGGCGCCGAACTGCACCACCACCTGCTCTGCGGCGACCGCGAGACGGCCGAGCTGCTCGGCGCCTGGATCGACGCGCTGCTGGACGAGTGGAACCGCCGCCGCGACTGACCGGCCCTCCGGGCGGTGTCCGGCGGTGGGAACGGGAGTCCGCACCGGCCTGTCACCGCGCCACGCGCCGACCTGACGGGTGATCACCTGGTGACGGCGCGGGGGCGCGCGGTGGGACGGGCGCTGCCCGTGGTGGCGACGGCGTGCGGCGATGGCGGCGGGACGGCGGAAGCCGCGGATCACCGTGGCGGTCGTCGAGAAGTTCGGCCGCGGGTCGTGGTTGCGGACCACGAGCGGTGGCACCGGGGATCGACGTGGTCGGCCGGGTCGTCGACGCGGTCCGGCCGATCCCGACGTGACCGGTGAGCACGTCGAGGGTCTGCCGGGCCGCGAACGCCGGACCCGCGGCACCCGACCCGCCGCGGGTCCGGACCACCGCGGGTTCGCGACCGGTCAGCCCTGCGGCACGTCCGCGAGCGCGCCGCTGACGTTGAGCAGTTGCAGGCAGTTCGGCGCCTGCTGGCCGCTGGCCGGAGTGCCCGGCCGGGCGCAGTTGACGGTCGCGCTCACCGTGCTGTTCTCCGGCACGTCGATCGGCGTCACCCAGTGGTAGTCCTGGTTGCGGAAGGTCTCCAGCGCGATGGTGGTCACCGTGCGCTCGCCGAAGGCGATGGTCAGCACGCCCTCGTCGCCCTGGTGGTTGGCCAGCACGAGGTCGGTGATGCGGAAGACCTTCCCGGCGGGCACGACGTAGCTGCCGGTGCCCTGGTCGCCGGTGTTGGTGCGAACCTCGATGGTGTTGGAGCTCTGCTCGCCGCCAACGGCATCGCGCTGCCCCGGCTGTCCCGGCTGCCCCTGCTGTTCCTGCTGCTGACCGCTCGGGGGCTGTTCGCCACCCTGTTGTCGTTGCTGCGGCTGCTCGTTCTGGGCAGCGGCGGCCTCCTGCCTGCCCGCCTCCACCAGTTCCCCGGCCCGGTCGTCGGTGGCCTCGCGCGCGGCGCTCCGCACCGCGGGACGCACCAGCAGCAGCCACGCCAGCAGCAGCGCCAGCAGCAGTGCCAGCAGCGCCAGCAGCCACTTGGGGAACACCGGGAGCTGGAGCAGTTCGCCCTCCAGCTCCTCGGACTGCGCGGCCTCGCCGGAGGCGGGCAGCACCGCGGAGGCGGCGGTGGAGGTCGTGGTCAGCCGCACCGGCCAGGCCAGCGGCGAACCGAACCACAGCACCTTGCCGACGCGCGCCCGCACCGGCAGCTCCACCCGCACCCCAGGGTCCACGGTCGTGGGCTCCGCGGGCACGGTGACGTGCAGCTGGTCGTCGGACTCGGCCGCGACCAGGGCCGCCGTGATCGGGGTGTTGCCGTCGTTGTGCACCTCGACGTGGAAACGCGCGCTGCGCCAGGCTCGGCGGCGTTCGGGCACCAGCTCGGCGTGTTGCTGGAGGAACGGCTCGACCACGACCGTGGTCTCGGAGACCACCACCGACTCCGGGCGCTCCGCCGGGAGGACGCGCACGCCCAGCGGTACCTCACCCGCGCGCACCTCCGACGACCTCGGCGGACGCAGCAGGACGGCCACCTGGTCGGACGTGCCGGGGTACAGCGAGAGCCGCGCGGGCTCGACGGAGGTCCACGGTGCGCACTCGCCCACCACCTCGAACTCGTACGCCTCGACAATGTCGCTGTCGTTGCGCACCGTCAACGTTGTGCTCGCCTCCGAACCGGGGGTGACTACCACGGTCGGGAGACCGAATTCGGTCGTTGTGGTCACCGGTCGAACGGTAGGCAGGGCGGAACCCGTTGAGACAGGGAGAAAAGGGCACACCGGGGGCAAACAAGTGCACGGGCGGTCGCTGCGCCGACCCGCGCCCGGTCCGGGTGCGCAGGATGGTGGTGAGAGGACCGCCACGTCGATCCGGTTCTCGCCAGGGGAGGCTGTCATGACGAGGATCCCGGTCGCGGTGTACGCCGAGGACCCGGTCCTGCGCACGGGTGTCGCGTACCAGTTGCGCCCGCGTCCGGAGGTGGAGGTGCTCGACCCGCACGACCGCGAGCGTGCGGCGGTGGCGCTGGTCGTGGTGGACGAGGTGGACGAGGCGGCGGCGGCGCTGTTGCGGCGGTTGCGGCGCTCGTCGGGCACGCGCACCGGTGTCGTGGTGGGCCGCTTCGACCAGGACGCGCTCCAGACCACCATCGACTGCGGGGTGGCGGCGGTGGTCCGCCGCGCCGAGGCCGACCAGGACCGCTTGGTGGCCACGGCGGTCGCGCTGGACAAGGGCGAGGCGGTGCTGCCGGGTGACCTGCTGGGCCTGCTGCTGGACCACGTGAGCCGGTTGCAGCGCAGCGTGCTCGACCCGAACGGGCCGACACTGTCCACTTTGACCACTCGGGAGGCGGACATGCTGCGCCTGATCTCGGAGGGGTGCGACACCGCCGAGATCGCGGCGCGGATGTCGTTCTCCGAGCGGACCGTGAAGAACGTGCTGCACGAGGTGACCACTCGCCTCCAGTTGCGCAACCGGGCCCACGCCGTGGGCTACGTGATGCGCCACGGCCTCATCTGAGCGCCGCCCCGGACTCCCCTTTGCCCGAACGGCCCACGGGTCTTCCCTGACCCTGCCCGACCGGACCTCCCCGGCGCTCGCCGCGCGCGGCGACGATCGCTTGCGACAGGTCCGTGACCGGAGGTGGAACCTTGTCCAGAAGGGCGCGTACCCGCACCCTCGCCGTGCTCGCGGCGGTCGTGGTGGTGTGCGGGGTGATCGCGGTGGTGCGTGACGTCGTCGGCCCGCCGGAGGTGTCCGCCCAGCCGGGGGAGCCGGTGACCGGCCGCATCGCCTTCGCGGGCACCGAGCACCGCAGCCTCGGCCACGTGGTCGACCCGCAGCCGGACGACCTCGGCCCGACCACGCCCCTGCTGGGCGAGGGGCCCGCCCACTTCGACGACCACGTGTCCGCCCGCGGCGACCTGGTGGTGTTCACCAGCCTGCGCGACGAACCCCGGCCGCAGGTGTACCTGCGCGACGCGGGCGGCGGCGTGCGAGCGCTGACCGAGGGCCACGACGCGGCGCACCCGCAGTTGTCGCCCGACCTGCGGACGGTGGTGTTCGGCTCCCGTGGCGACCTGTGGCTGGTCGGCGTGGACGGCGGCGAGCCGCGGCGGCTGACCGACACCGACTCCGACGAGTCGTGGCCCACGTTCTCCCCTGACGGCACGCAGGTCGCGTTCTCCGGCGACCGCGACGGCGACCGGGAGGTCTACCGGATGCCGGTGGCGGGTGGAGCGGTCACCAGGGTGACCGACGAGCCGAACGGCGACGCGGGCGAGCCCGCGTGGAACCCGGTCGACGGCCGCATCGCCTACACGCTGCGGGTGGGCGACGTGCCGCGGGTGCGCGTGCTGACCGGCACGGGCGTCGGCACCCCGTTGCTGGGCGGCGACCAGGCCGCGTGGCGCGGCCACTGGCCCGCGTGGCTGCCCGACGGCTCGCGCCTGCTGTTCCTGAGCCTGGACCAGGTTTGCAGCTGCCCCGCCGACCCGAACGCGGTGAAGGTCTACCGCGCCGACACGACGCCGGGCCTGCCGCTCACCGCGCCGCCCGACCTGCTGCTGGGTGAGGACCGGCACCTGAGTTCCCCGAGCTGGCAGGTCGAGGGCTCCGTGCCGCGGCTGCTGGTCTCCCGCACCAGCGCTCCCACCTGGTTCACCGCGACCCTCCAGGACATCCGCCCCGACGGCTCCGACCCGCGCGACCTCGGTGTGACCGTGCTGCGCGAGGACCCCGAGGCGGTCGACGACCCGAACCTGCTGTTCCGGCCGCGGGCCGGGTTCGACCCGTGGACGACCCGCCAGTCGTACTCGCCGGACGGGCGGCAGATCCTGCTGAGCCGGTTCGAGGACGAGGGTGGCCAACGGGTGCAGCGCCTGTGGCTGGTCGACGCGGACGGGGGCAACCCGCGCCGGGTGCCCGTCGCAGACCGGCAGCCCGCCGACTGGGAGTTCGACGCGGGCTTCTCGCCCGACGGCCGGTTCATCGCCTTCGCGCGACGCTCTCCCGGCGGGCTGCGGCCTGCGGGCGGCCAGAGCCGGGTCGTGGTCGTCGAGGCCGCCACGGGCGCCGTGGCCGGTGTGCTGAGGCCGCCGCCGGAGGTCTCGGACCAGGAGGACACCCAGCCCGCGTGGTCGCCGGACGGGACCGCGCTCGCGTTCACCCGCGGCATCATCACCGACGGACCCACCGGCGAGGTCCGCGACAACCACATCTGGACGGCGCGCGCCGGGACGCTGGACCAGCAGCGCGATCTGAGCGCGCTGGTGTGCGGCGGCGACTGCCCGGTCACCGACGACAGCTCGGCGTTCAGCCCGGACGGGCGCGAGCTGGTGTTCAACCGCGAGTTCGACGGCTTGCTGCGGGTGGGACTGGCGGACTTGAACTGCGAGGTGCTGCTCGGCGGCGGCTCGTGCGCCGCGCCGGTGATCAACCCTGCTGGGCCGTTCCAACCGCGCGATGCCGCGTACGCCGCGGACGGCCGGATCGCGCTGACCACCCGGCGGGCGGGCGACGCCCGGTCGCCGGAGGAGCTGGCCGTGCTCGACCCCGGCACCGGGGCCCTGAACCGGATCGCCACCCACCTGCCGGGCAGGCAGAAGGAACCCACCTGGCAGCAGTCGGTCGACCTCTCGGTGGACGCGCCGCCTGCGGCGTCGGTCGACGCGGGCCGGACCGCCTCGATCCCGGTGACCGTGCTCAACCGCGGTCCGGCGGCCTCTCCGGGCACCGTGCTGACCGTGGCCGTGCCCACCGGGCTGCGGCTGGTCGGACTGCGCGCGTCGGGCGGAACGTGCGCGGTCGAGGAGTCGCGGTGCGACCTCGGCGTGGTGGCCCCCGGCACGTCGGTGGAGGTGGTGGCCGACGTGGTGGGCGTGGTGCCGGGGACGCACCGGCTGGACTCGTCGGTGGCCGGTGCGGTGCTGGACGCGCTGCCGTCGGACAACGCGGACAACACCGTGGTGACCGTCGGCGAGCCGCCGACCACCACGACCACGCCGACCACCACACGGACCACGACCACGCTGCCGCCGCCCCCGCCCGTCCCGCCCGCCGGTCCCGCCCTGGCCGTCTCGGTGCAACCCGCCCCGTCCTACGTCGGCGGCCGGGCGGTGGTCACCTACACCGTGCGCAACGGTGGCGATTCCCTGGCGACCGGGCTGCGACTGGACTTCCTGCTGCCCGCGCGGGTGCCGGTGGCGGCCGTGCCCCCTGGGTGCGCGCCGACCAGCTGCGTGCTGCCCGACCTCGTGGCGGGCACCACCCAGGTCGTGCAGGTGGTGCTCGCGCCCACCGCGGCGGTGCGGACCGAGGTGCGCGGCGTGCTGCGGACCACCGGCACCGACGCCAACCCGAACGACAACACCGCCGCCGCACCGATGACCGTGCTCCAGCCGAGGATCGTGGCCGTGCCACCGATCGGCGAGCCGGGGTTCGTCACCTCGGTGCGAGGCGTGGACTTCCCGCCCGGCGCTCCGGTCCGGCTGACCTGGACGCCCGGCATCACCGCCTCCGCCGCACCGACGTCGCCGCGCGCGGACGGCCGGTTCACCGCGCAGCTGCTGATCCTGTCCAAGGACCAGACCGGGCCGCGCACGATCACCGCGACCGGCCCCGGCTTCCGCCCCGTCACCACGCCGTTCCTGGTCGTGCCGGGGTCCATCGGGCCGCCGGACATGGTGGCGCGCAGGTGAACCCGACGACGAGGAGGAGGTGCCCGTGATCCACGAGGTGGACGAGGCGATCCGGCGGATGCTGGTCGCGGCGGGTGTGCCCGGCGGCGGGGGCGAGCTGTCGTTCGACGCGCCGACCAAGGACTGGGCCGCTCGGCGCAACGCCCCCACGGTCAACGTGTTCCTGCACGACATCCGCGAGGACGTGATGCGCCGCCACGCGGGCGGCGTGGAGGTCCACGACGACGAGGGCGTGCTGACCGGGTGGTACGGCCCGGCGCGGTGGTTCGAGCTGGCCTACCTGGTGACGGCGTGGACCAACCGCCCGCAGGACGAGCACCGGCTGCTGTCGGAGGTGCTGGCGAACCTCGTGCGCGTCGAGCGGATGGCGAACGAGTGGCTGACCGGGTCGCTGGCGGAGCTGGGGCTGGGCGTCCTGCTGAACTCGGCCCAGCCGCCGGACGGGCGGGCGACCTCGGAGATGTGGTCGGCGCTGGGCGGTGAGCTGAAGCCGTCCATCGACCTGAAGGTCATCGCGCCGCTGGCGGGCGAGTGGACCAAGGCCGGCCCGCCGGTCACCGAGGGAGTGGTGCTGGAGACGGCGGCGCAGTCCGGGGAGCGCGCGCGCCGCCTGCGCTACGAGGGACCGACGACCGCCGGTGGTGACGGGTTCGCGGCCACCAGGCCCAAACCCGCGCCGGGGTCCAGGAGGCGACGCGGAGGGGCGATCCGATGACCGGCGTGGTCGTCCGACCGGCACAGGAGGACGCGGGGCCTGCCACGTCCCCGGAAAGCGCCGACCTGGTCTACCTGTGGGCACGGCTGAGCGCGGTCGAGCGGCGGGTGCGGCAGGCGGTCGCGGCGCTGCGCGCCGTCGACCCCGCGCCGGACGATCCGTACCGCGGCCTGTACCTCACCCCCGAGGCCGTCCGGGGAGTGCTGGCCGCGCCGCGGCAACCGCCGCTCCACGTCCCCGAGCCCGACCCCGAACTGGACGCCCTGGCCGCGCTCGTGCCCGACGCGGGGCCCCGGCTCCTCCGGCTGGCCGCCGGCTTCGGTCTGGCACCGGTCGACCTGGAGTTGCTGCTCGTGGCCGTGGCGCCCGACGTGGACCCGCGCTTCGAGCGGCTCTACGGCTACCTCAACGACGACGTCACGCGCCGCCGGGCGACCGTGGGCCTGGCGCTCCGGTTGTGCGGCGAGCCGATCGCCGGACCGGGGCGGTTCCGCCTCGCGGCGAGCGCACCCCTGGTGGCGGGTGGCCTGGTCGAGGTGCAGGACCCGACGGCGCCCGCGCTGTCCAGGGCGCTGCGCGTACCCGACCGGGTGGTGGCCCACCTGCTCGGCGACGACGCGCCCGACCCGGAGGTGGCGGAGTTCGCGCGCATCGCGCCCGCGGCCGCTGCCCCCGTGGAGGAGTTGCCCGAGCGCCTCGGCGCGGGGCTGCGCGCCGGGATCACCCCGGTGCACCTGCGCGACACCGGCGGCGGCGCGGGCCCGGCGGCGGTCGGCGCGCTGGCCGCGGCCGGACGGGGCGCGGTGGTGCTCGACGTGGCGGCGCTGGCCGACCGGAAGCGCCCCGAGCTGGCCGCGGTGGTCCGCGAGGCCCGGCTGCGCGGAGCGGGCGTGGTGCTCGGCCCGCTGGAGCCGCTGGCGCCCGACGGGGCGCGGGCCCTGCGCGAGCTGGTCGCGCTGGCGGGTGACCTGCCGGTGGTCCTGCACAGCAGGCAGCACTGGGACCCCCGGTGGACCGCGCGGCCCGTGCTGTCGGTGCCCGTGGCGTCGCCGCTGCCCGCGGAGCGGGCCTCGTGGTGGACGCGCGCGCTCGGCGGCGAACCCGCGTTCCTGCCGAACCTGGCCGGCTACCGGCTCGGCTCCGAGGAGATCGACCGGGTGGTGGCCGTGGCAGGCCACCTGGCCACCGTGGAGGGCGAGCCGGTCGGGCTGCGCCACGTGCGTGCCGGGGTGCGGGCGCAGAACGGCGCGGGCCTGGACCGGCTGGCCAGGCGCATCGTGCCCGCCGTCGGCTGGGACGACGTGGTGCTGCCCGAGCGGACCCGGCGGCAGCTCGCCGAGCTGGTCGTGCGGGCCCGGCACCGCGACCGTGTGCTGGGGGAGTGGCGGATGCGCCCCGGCGGCGGTCGCGGACGGGGCGTGGTGGCGTTGTTCGCGGGCGAGTCGGGCACCGGCAAGACGATGTCCGCCGAGGTCGTCGCGGCCGAGATCGGCATGGACCTGTACGTGGTGGACCTGTCCACGGTGGTGGACAAGTACGTCGGCGAGACGGAGAAGAACCTGGAACGGATCTTCACCGAGGCCGCGGGCGTGCACGGGGTGCTGCTGTTCGACGAGGCCGACGCGGTGTTCGGCAAGCGGTCGGAGGTCCAGAGCGCGCACGACCGGTACGCCAACGTCGAGTCGGCCTACCTGTTGCAGCGCATGGAGTCCTTCGACGGCATCGCGGTGCTGACCACCAACCTGCGGTCCAATGTGGACGAGGCCTTCACCCGCCGGATCGACGTGATCGCGGACTTCCCGCTGCCCGACGCGGAGCACCGCTTGGCGCTGTGGGACCGCTGCCTCGGCCCGGCCCTGCCGCGGGCCGGGGACGTGGACCTGGCGTTCTGCGCGGAGCGCTTCGAACTCGCGGGCGGCTCGATCCGCGCGTGCGCGGTGACCGCGGCCTACCAGGCGGCGGCCTCCGACCGCCCGGTGGCCATGGCCGACGTGGTGGCGGCGGTGCACCAGGAGTACCGCAAGCTCGGCAGGCTCGTGCTGGAGAGCGAGTTCGGGCCGTGGTTCGGGGTGACGCGGTGACCTGCTCTTTCCGACGCGGGAGGCGTTGATGCACAAGCACGAGCACGAGCACGAGGGCGGGACCTGCCACCGGGCACAGTCTCCGCAGATCCCGGACGGAGCCGAGCGCGGTGCGGAGGAGGTGCTGAGGCTGCAGCGCCTCGTCGGCAACACGGCCACCACCGGCCTCGTCCAGTCGGTGCTCGACGAGGCCGGGGCAGAGCAGGCCGAGGTGCGGCGGGCGAGCGTGCGGGACGCGGTGAGCGGCTCCGGCCGGCCGGTGCCCGACGACGTGCGGTTCGAGGCGGAGGCGCGACTGGGCGTGGACCTGTCCGGGGTGCGCCTGCACACCGGACAGGCCGCGGAGCGCTCGACGGAGGAGATCGGCGCCCGCGCCTACACCACGGGCAGGCACGTGGTGCTCGGCCGCGGCGGGAATGACTGGAAGACGCTGCTGCACGAGTTCGACCACGTGCGCCAGCAGGCCGAAGGGCGGGTCGAGGGCACCGATCAGGGCAACGGGATGCGGATGAGCGACCCGTCCGACCGGCACGAGCAGGAGGCCGAGGCCAACGCCACCAGGGCGCTGCGCGGCGAGCCGCCCCGGCACGGCGGCGCGTCCGGACACCATCACCACGGCGGCGGCATACCGGTCCAGCGGGCCAGGATCGCGGACGTCCAGCCGGGCCTCGACGCCGACGCGGGCACCCAGATCATGAACAGGCTGCTGTCCATGCTGCTGGTCGTGCCGGTGGCGCTGCCCAGCGGCAGCGGCGCCAGCACCCGGAGGCAGGCGCTGAACATCAGCAGGGGCATCGACCCGAGGCTGACGGACCAGGGGAACGGGACCGGGTTCGCCACGATCACCTGGGACCAGCTGCTCCGCGGCGACGTGGTGCGCATGGCGTACGGCCAGTACGACGTCTTCGTGATGCCTCACGGCGGCGGCGCCCTCGCCGCCGCCACGGACGACCTGAGGGGGATGATCGACTCCAACCTCTTCGAGGGCGACGCGGTCCTCCGGGAGTTCAGCACGGCCCTGATGGAGTGGCTGGTGCGCAGGCGCAGCAACTCCAGCGGCGACGTCGAGGTGGTGACCAACCGGGTCACGACGGACGAGGGCACGGGCGCGGAGGTCACCGTCGGAGGCCGCCCCGGCTGGGACACCAGGGCCAACCAGATCGTGACCGGCTACGACGAGGACCGACGGCACATCATCGCCTGGCACACCATGCGCGGTGCGTTCCGCAACGCCTTCAACGCCGCGCTGACCCCCGGTGAGAACATCAGACAGCGGATGCGGACGCTCCTGAACACCCTGGACTCGGTCGCCACCTGGGCGGAGCTCGACGAGGCCGAGGCGGCCAGCTCGCACAGCAGCGAGAACGGCGACGCGGCCAACAGCCAGTCCAGCAACGTCACCATGGCCGACGCCCCGCCCGCCGCTCAGCAGTCGCCGCCGGGCAGTGGGATGGACATCGACGTGGCGTCCGAGCACGGTTCCTCCCATGCCAGCAGCACGACGTCGGAGCAGCTGCGGGACAGCCTGAGCTCGACCGTCGCCAGGGTGCTGACCATGCTGTCGAACAACCCGTACAACCTGTGGGCCGGTGACGCCATCGCCAACGAGTCGATCAACCGGGTCAGGCAGCAACTCTCGGCCATGATGAACGAGTACACCGACGACCAGGAGCTGATCGACCGGGTCGTTGCCAGGGCCCAGCAGGGTTCGTCGACGCAGAACCAGGACCGGCGGGTGTGGACGCGGGTGCGGGACACACTGGACAGCGTGGACGCCGGCGACGCGCGGAAGTTCATCCAGTCCGTCATCGACTCGTTCGACGTCGACATCCCGATCACCGGAGAGGGCCAGACCTCCAGCACCTACAACGCTCTGGAGGCCCAGGTCGGCGCCGTTCGCAACGTCCTGGCCACCGGCCTCGCCCAGGAGGTGCTGGTCATGTACGACAACCAGCTGCCGGACGACTTCGACTCGCTCATCGCCACCGTGGACAGCTGGTTGCGGCGGTTCCTGCGCCCGGAGGATCTGCAGACCAGTGTCAGCGGCGGCCGCCGCACGGTGGGGCCGCGGCAGCAGGACGAGTGATTCGCGCGCACTTCGCGAGCACCCGTTCGATCCGTCGCCCATGACCGCCCCCCACGCCCCGGCGCCCACCGCGCCGGGGCGCTTCGGTGTGCCCGGACCGCGCGTGTCCCTTCGGGCAACGGCATTGCCCTCGGTCGTGGTCCGCCGACCCTGCCCTTGCCCGCGCGGTCGCAGCAGGCTGTGAAGTGCCAGAGCGGAGCGGAAAGACAGGGGAGCGACCATGCCGCAGTACCTCTCACCGGGCGTCTACGTGGAGGAGGTCCAGTCCGGGGCGCGACCGATCGAGGGTGTCGGCACCGCGGTGGCCGCCTTCGTCGGCTTCGCCGAGCGCGGGCCCTTCCACCGGCCGACCCTCGTGTCGAACTGGAACCAGTACGCCCAGCTCTTCGGCGGCTTCACCGAGGACGCCTACCTTCCGCACGCGATGTACGGCTACTTCGCCAACGGCGGCGGCGCGGCGTACGTGGTGCGCGTCGGCGGCGCCCAGGCGGGGGCCGACCCCGAGCCCGCCGCGCCCGCCCCGGCCGAACTGGGCGGCCTGCACGTCGCGGCGCTGCCCGGCACGGGCTCGGACATCTCGGTCGAGGTGGCCGACGCCGACGGCGAGAACCCCCCGGAGGACCGCTTCAAGCTGCTGGTCAAGCAGGGCGGCAAGGTGGTGGAGACCCACGACGTCTCCACCAGGAAGAACGTCAAGAACTACGTCGCCACGCAGGTGTCCGAACGCTCCAAGTTCATCCGGGTGACCGAGCGGTCCGGCGGCGCACTGGCGCGTCCGGACAAGCAGCAGGTCACGCTGCCCGACACGCCGGCCCCGTCGAAGGCGGTGGCCAAGCTGGACACCGGGGAGTACCTCGGCGACCCGGAGGCGCGCACCGGCATGGGTGGCCTGGAGAGCGTCGACGAGGTCACCATGGTGGTGGCGCCGGACCTGATGAGCGCCTACCAGCGCGGCCTGATCGACCTGGAGGGCGTCAAGACCGTCCAACTGGCGATGATCTCGCACTGCGAGCAGATGGGCGACCGGGTCGCGCTGCTCGACGCGCCGCCAGGGCTCACCGCGCAGAAGGTCCGGGCCTGGCGGATGGACGACGCGAACTACGACTCCAAGTACGCCGTCCTGTACTACCCGTGGATCAAGGTCTTCGACCCGGCCGGCGGGCGCAACACCCTCGTGCCGCCCGCCGGGCACATCGCGGGAGTGTGGAGCCGCAACGACGACGAGCGCGGCGTGCACAAGGCGCCCGCCAACGAGGTCATCCGCGGCGCGGTGGACCTGGAGATCAACGTCAGCAAGGGCGAGCAGGACCTGCTCAACCCGATCGGCGTCAACTGCGTGCGCTCGTTCCCCGGTCGCGGCATCCGGGTCTGGGGCGCCCGCACGCTGTCCTCCGATCCGGCGTGGCGCTACCTCAACGTGCGCCGGCTGTTCAACTACCTGGAGGAGTCGATCCTGCTGGGCACGCAGTGGGTGGTGTTCGAACCCAACGACGACCGCCTGTGGGCCAGCATCCGGCGCAACATCACCGGTTTCCTCACCGAGCAGTGGCGGCGGGGCGCGCTGTTCGGCCGCACCCCGGCGGAGGCCTTCTACGTCAAGTGCGACCGGGAGAACAACCCGCGGGAGTCGATCGACCTCGGCCAGGTCGTGTGCGAGATCGGCGTGGCGCCGGTCAAACCCGCCGAGTTCGTGGTCTTCCAGCTGTCGCAGTTCTCCGACAGCACCAGCCTCGTCAGCGAATGAGCCGTCCCGCGCGGGCGCGTGAACCAGAAAGGCGGCACCACCCATGGCAGAGGGCGATGCTCTTTCCACCCACATCTTCGGCGTCCAGCTCGGCGGGTTCACCGTCGAGTCCCTCCAGGAGGTCAGCGGGCTGACCGTGGAGGAGGACGTCGTCGAGGTCTCCCAGGTCACCTCGACCGGCAAACCGGTGCTGCGCAAGCAACCCGGTGCGCAGAAGGGTGGTGAGGTGACGCTCACCAGGGGCTTGGACCAGAGCGTCACGTTCACCAACTGGCTCAAGGAAACCCTGGAGAAGGGCGCGGTCACCGCGGCCCGACAGGACATCACCATCGAGGTCAAGGACACCGAGGGCAACACGGTCCGCCGGATGACGCTCTTCCGCGCGTGGGCCAGCAAGTGGGAGGGCCCCTCGTTCAAGGCGGGCGAATCCAGTGCCGCCACCGAGAAGGTGACCCTCGTGTTCGAGGAGATCACGGTCGAATGAGGCGGCGGACGATCGCGCTCGACCAGCTCGACGAGCTGGTCGAGCCCAGCGACGAGCCGGAGCGGTCGGCCGCGCCGAGCGCGCACGGCGGCCTGCGCACGGAGTTCGACTTCGAACTGCCGCGGGGCTACGTGGACCCCGACGGCGTGGTGCACCGGCACGGCCGGATGCGCCTGGCCACGGCGCGCGACGAGCTGCGGCCCCAGATCGACCTGCGGGTCAAGGAGAACCCCGGCTACCTCAGCGTGGTGCTGCTCAGCCAGGTCATCACCCGGTTGGGCACGGTCCGCGAGGTCCACGCCGGGGTGGTGGAGCAGATGTACGCCACCGACATCGCCTTCCTCCAGGACTTCTACCGGCGGATCAACAGCGAGGGCCACACCAGGGCGGGTGTGTCCTGCCCGTCGTGCGGCACCGCGTTCGAGGTCGACCTCGCCGGTGGTCGCCTGGGGGAATCGTGACGTACGCGGCCGACCGGCTGCTCGAAGAGGTCGCGTACGTGGCCTACCACTTCCACTGGCCGCGCGAGGAGATCCTCGACCTGGCGCACCACGAGCGCCAGAGCTGGGTCCGCGAGATCGCGCGCATCAACACCAGGGTGAACGAAGGGAGGTGACCCGGTGGGGTTCTTCCGGGATCGGTGGCGGCGCGGTTCCCGCGCCGCGCGGGAGCCGGTGGCCGCGCGGGTCACCGCTTCGGCGGCACCGGAGCGTCCCGCGTGGGACGGCGGGTGGCGTGCCGTCGCGCCGCTGAGCGGGGTGATCCAGCGCAGCGGCATCGCCGTCGGCGACGGGCTGGGCTTCCGGGACGGGTTGGCGTCCTGGCGGGACCACCGGTTCGGCGGCGAGCTGGGGCACTCGGTGCACGCCGACGCCCCAGCCGGGTTGGTCGGCGGGATGACCGGTCCGGAGGTGGCCGAGCGGTCCCGGTACTCCGGTGGCGGACCGCTGCTGGTGGCCTGGCGCCGGGAGAGCGAGGAGGCGGTCGGTCCTGCGCGGACGGGGGTGTCCGGTGACGTGGTCGAGGCGGCCGTGCCGAAGGCTCCTCGTGCCGGTGCCGCGCCGCTGGTGCGGCGGAGTGCGGTCGGCGGGTCGAAGCCCTCCGGTGGAGGGCGTTCGACCGGGTCGTCCGGTGGTGGCGCGACCGGGTGTTCCGGTGGTGCGGCCGGGTCTTCCGGTGCTGGTGCCGCGGTGGAGTCTTCGAGCACCGGTGGCGCGGTGGTCGGCCCGACGTCGTCGGGTGGAGGCGAGGCCGTGGCCGCTGCCGTGGCGTTGCGCGCCGGTGGGGTGGTGATGGGTTCGGCAGGGTCCGGCGCCGGGCGGACGGATGGGGCGAGGTCGACGGGTGGCATCGCCGAGGTGGTCCGGTTGCGACCGGTCCGGCCGCCGTTGACCGTCGCCGGGCGGCCGGTGATGCCGGTCCGCTCGCTGCCCGTGGTCGGTGGTGCGGCGGGGAAGGACCCGAGCGTGCCGGTGGCCCCGGCGGGCGGGCGGCCCGGGCCCGCGGAGGCCGCGCCGAGGCCGAGATCCGTGCCGGTGCTCGGGGAACCGTTGACCGCGATGCCGCCGACGGCACAGGTGCCGTTCGGAGCGGCGGGCTCGTCGTCGGTGCCGCGGTCGAACCCACCCGGCGTCGGTGGGCCGACACCGGTGGTCCGGTCGGTGGCGGCTCAGGCCGGCGGTCCGCCCGCGGTGCAGCGCGGCGCGGGACCGAAGCCCGACGCGGCGCCGCGACCCGAGCGGGGCACCGGGATCGGCGCACCCCTCGCGGGACTGCCGGCCACCGCGACCCCGGCGGGGGCACGTTCGCCGAAGCCCGCGGCCGGTGGGGCGAACGCACCGGCCGTGCGGGGTTCGGCGGCTGACGAGCCGGAGTCGTCCCCGAGCGGTGGGTCGTCTTCCCGGCGGGCGACCACGGCGGGCGGACCGGTGCGGCGCGCCGGTGACGGGCGCGGCCCGCTCCCGGGAGCGGAGGTGCTGCCACCGCTGGGGGTGGACCGCCCGGTGCGGCGTGCGCTCGACGGCACGATGCCGACGGCGCGGCGGTCCGGCGACGCGTTCACGACCGACCGGGCACCGGCCGGACCGGGTGCGACCCGGCTGCCGGTGGTGCCGGTGACCCGGCTCCCGGCCGGGGAGGCGACCGTCCAGCGGTCGCCGACGCCTGCCGCGCGGGCGGGGGCCGGGACGCACGGGGGTTCCGCGGCGCACGCGGCACCCGGTGGTCCCGTGCCCTCCGGGGCGCACGGGGGCTCCGCGGCGCACGCGGCACCCGGTGGTCCCGTGCCCTCCGCGGCGCACGTGGGCTCCACGGGGCCCGCGGCGGATGAGCCTCACCGGTCCACACCACGGGGCGGAACGCACGGTCCGCGGGTGCTGCCCCTGATCGCTCAACGGCCCCTCACCACCAGCACCGCCGCAGGGCTGCCCCAGCCGGTGCGGCGCGCGGCGGGGCGGCCCGTGGTCCGCCCGCGGTGGGCGGGCGCCGGGCGGGAGGCGACCGGTTCGGATCCCGCGCCGACGGCGCGCCTGCGGTCCGCGGACCGGGGAGTCCCGGCGGACGGTGGTCGCGGGTCGGTCGGTCGACGCACGGCCGCGCCGAGGCCTACCAGCTCCGGCGAGACGTCCCCGCGGACGCGGTGGTTCAGCCGCCCGAACGCGCCGACGCCGGTGGTGAAGGGGCGGGCGGGCGCGCACGGGCCGACCGGTTCGGGCCGGGCGCGGCCGGGCGGCACGGCCCCGAGCGCGGCACCGGCATCAACCTCCGCGGCGACCCCGACCCCGGCAGCGACCTTCGCGCCGAGCCCGTCACCGACCTTCGCGCCGACACCAACACCGATGCCGACGCCGACCTTCGCGCCGACCCCGAACTCGACCCCGATCTCGACCCCCACGCCGATCTCGGCACCGACCTCGATGGCGTCGTCGGTGGCCGTCCAGCGGGCGACCGGTCCCGCCTCTCACCCCCACGTCCAGCGGCACGTCGGCCGTTCGCCCCGACCCGCGGGGAGCGGCGCGCCCGCCGTGGTGCGGCCGACGCCGCCCCGACCGCTCGACGGCGGCCCGAAGCTCCCGGCGGTCGCCCGCCCGCACCCGACCGGCGTGCCGACCCCGATCGGCCGGGACCGCGCATCGAGCGACCCGGCGGCTCCGCGACCGACCTCGGCCCCCGTCCCGGTGAGGTGGTCGGCGGGCGCGCAGGTGCAGCGGGCACCGGCAGGCGCGTCGTCGGACCCCGAACCGAGGATGCCAGGGGCCTGGCCCGAGGCCCCGGTGACCGAGCCCGCGCGCTCCACCCGCCCGAAGCGGGTCGACCCGGATCTCGACGAACTGGCCCGCAGGCTGCTCGACCCGCTCGGCAGGCTGCTGCGCGCCGAGCTGCGCCAGGGCCGCGAACGCACCGGCCGACTGCACGACCGCCGCCGTTGACCGGCCCGAACGAGGAGCACTTCCATGAGCGACGACGTCTTCGCCAGCAGCGTCTTCTTCCGGTTGACCATCGCCGACGACGACCTCGGCATGTTCCACACCTGCGACGGCCTCGGCGCGACGGTGGAGGTCGAGCAGTACGCCGAGGGCGGCAACAACGGGTTCAGCTGGAGCCTGCCCTCGCGCATCACCTGGTCCAACATCACCATGACCCGCCCGGTGACCGGTGACTCGGCCAAGGTCCTCAAGTGGTTCAACGAGGTCATCAAGGAGGCCGACCGCGAGGACGGCGAGATCGTCGCGCTGGCCCCGGACCTGACCCCGATCGTCAGCTGGCAGGTGATGGGCATCATCCCGATCCGCTGGCAGGGGCCGACCTTCGACCCGAGCCGGTCGCAGGCCGCCGTGGAGACGCTGGAGTTCGCCCACGAGGGCCTCCAGGCGTCCAGCGACGACTGAGCGCGGCGACGGGAGGAGGCGGACCGTGGCATCGAAGGTCGGGGTGATCGCGGGCAAGGCGGGCAAGGCGGCGAAGGCGTACTTCGGTTCGGGCCTCGTCAAGGCGCAGCTGGTGATCATGGAACCGCCCGCCAGGAGCGGTGCCAAGCCGGGGGCGCGGTTGGCCACGGTCAAGTTCCAGTTCAACCCGAACAAGTTGGCGCTGAGCAAGAGCGTCGAGTGGCGGCGGAAACCGGCGCGGATGGCGGGCCAGGCGTCGCTGCCGGAGTTCGTCGGCAGCGGGCCGCGGTCGTTGAGCGTGGACGTGTTCCTGGACGCGACCGCCGAGCACGACAACTCGGTGGAGGAGCGGGTGGAGAAGCTGATGATCGCCTGCGTGCCCACGAAGGCCAGCCTGCGCAAGAAGAAGCCCGCGAGCCCGTGGGTCCGCTTCGAGTGGGGCACCGCCACGTCGGTGTCCTTCGACGGCGTGCTGTCCAGCCTGTCGGTGGACTACTCGCTGTTCGACGTGGACGGCAAGCCGCTGCGCGCCACCTGCTCGCTGGCCATCGAGGAGGCGGGGGCGGGCACGCCCGGCCAGAACCCGACGTCCGGCTCGCGCGAGGCCCGGCGGACGCACCGGGTGGTCGCCGGGGACAGCCTGCCGCAGCTGGCGTGGCGCGAGTACGGCGACGCGACGGCCTGGCGGGTGATCGCGGAAGCCAACGACATCGACGACCCCATGGTCCTGGTCCCCGGCACGGAACTGCTGGTACCGGGTGTGGCGGGAGAGACAGGGGAGGACCGATGACCGGGCCGGACGTGGAGGGCGACAACATCGCCGCGAGCGCGCTGGTGCGCGCGAACGGCATCCCGCTGATCGCCGAGGCCGACCAACTGGTCCGCTGCGTGGTGGACGAGAACGTCGGCCTGCCCGACTGCGCCGTGCTGACGTACTCCGACGAGAAGAACGATCTGCTCAAGGAGACGCGCATCACGATCGGCACCGAGCTCGTGGTGTCGCTGGCGGCCTCGAGCGTCACCACCACCGAGCAGGTGTTCTCCGGCGAGGTCACCGCGCTGGAGCTGGACCGCGACCGCACCGGCCAGTACACCGTGATCCGGGCGATGAGCCGGGCGCACCGCCTGATGCGGGGTCGCAAGGTCCAGGCGTTCCGCAACATGTCGGCGGCGGCCGTCGTGCGGAAGGTCGTCAAGGACGCCGGGTTGACCGCGGGCAGGCTCGACGTCGCGGGCGTCACCTACCAGCACCTGAGCCAGGCGGGCGTGTCGGACTGGGACTTCCTCCAGATGCTCGCGCGGGAGCACGACGCCGTGGTCCGGGTCGACGAGACGGGGCGGCTGGAGTTCGTCAAGCTCACGTCGGCGAGCAAGGCGCCCAAGCCGAAGACGACGAACGACCCGCACGTGCTGGAGCTCGGCGAGAACACCGTCGCGCTGCGCGCCGTGCTGACCACCGCGGACCAGGCCAACGGCGTCGAGGTGCGCGGCTGGGACGTGGCCACCAAGAAGGCGCTGGTCGCGGTGTGCCCCAACACCTTGAGCAAGACCGTCAGGCCTGGTTTGAAGGCGAGCGAGGCCAACGCGGCCTTCCGCACCCAGGCGCCCCTGCTCGTCACCGACACGCCGTACGCCACGCAGGCCGAGGCGACCCGAGCGGCGCGCTCGCTGGAGGCGTCCACCAGCGCGGGCTACGGGGAACTGGAGGCCGTCGTCACCGGCAACCCCAAGCTCCGCGCGGGCGACCCGGTGGCGCTGACCAACTCCGGCAAGGACTTCGACGGCGCCTACACCGTGACCGCGGCGCGGCACGTGCTGGAGCCCGAGACCGGCTACTACACCACGCTGACGGTCAGCTCCTCCTACGACCGCTCGCTCGCGGGCCTGGTCACCGGCGGCAACGCGCCTGCCCGCAGCCCGCGCATGCCCGGCCTGGCCACCGGCATCGTCACCGACATCAAGGAGGCGGGCGGCCAGCGCGGCTGGGTGCGGCTGACGTTCCCGTGGCTGGACGACAAGTACGTCACCGACTGGGTGCGCACCGTGCAGTGGGGCGGGGCGGGCGGCGGCGGGGTGTTCAGCCCCGAGGTCAACGACGAGGTGCTGGTCGGGTTCGAGCAGGGCAGCCTGGACCGGCCCTACGTGATCGGCGGGCTCTACAACGGCGTGGACAAGCCCTCGGCGCACGACCTGCCGCTGGTGGACGGCAGACGCGGCAAGGTCAACCGCCGCTCACTGGTCTCGCGCACCGGCAACCGGGTGGAACTGCTGGACGGCACGGTGCGGTCGGGTGTCCGGCTGGCCTCCGGCGACAAGCGGTTGGAGGTCGTGCTCGACGAGAAGCGCAACAAGATCGACCTGTTCGTGCGCGGACCGGGCGGCGCGCGCGTGCTCAGCTCGGTGTCGCTGACCAGCACCGGCATCACCATCGACGCCGGGCAGGGCGTGCTCACGCTCAAGGGCGCCCTCATCAAGCTCAACTGACCACGTGAGGAGATCGCGACATGCCCACCGCTGCCAGACAGGGCGACAAGACGCTGCACGCAGGCACCATCGGCCCGCCGCTGAACCCGCTGTCGGCGGCCCGGCTGATGACGGTGCTGATCGAGGGCAAGCCCGCCGCGACGATCAACTGCGTGCACGTGTGCGCCGTGGTGCCGCACAACGCGGCCCCCAACATCATCCTGATCTCGCCGACCATCGCACGCCGCGGCGTCCTCATCGGGGGCCTGGCCGCCGCCGCGGCCATGGACGAGACCACCTGCAAGGCCAAGCTGGCGCCGCGCCCCGGCACGGTGCAGATCGGGGGTCCCCTGTGAGCGCCGACTTCATCGGACGCGGCTGGGGCTTCCCGCTGCGGGCGGGCGCCACCGGCGGCATCGGCATGGTCGACCGCGACCAGGAGATCCAGGAGGCCATCCGGCTGGTCCTGGGCACCGCGCCCGGCGAACGCCCGATGCGCCCGGAGTTCGGCTGCGGCATCCACGACCTGGTGTTCGCCACGGCCGACGGTGCGACCGCCGGGCGCATCTCGCGCGAGGTGCGCGCCGCCCTGGACCGGTGGGAGCCGCGCATCGACGTGGCCGACGTGGTCGTGGCGTTCGACTCGGTCGACGTCGGCACGCTCTACATCGAGATCCACTACACCGTGAAGTCCACGAACGACCAGCGCAACCTGGTCTTCCCGTTCTACACGATCCCCTCCGAGGAAGGGGAGGCGGGCTGATGGCGTTGCCAGCGCCCAACCTGGACGACCGGCGCTTCCAGCAGTTCGTGGACGAGGCCAAGCGCTACGTCCAGCAGAGCTGTCCGGAGTGGACGGACCACAACGTGTCCGACCCCGGCATCACCCTCATCGAGACCTTCGCGCACATGGTCGACCAGCTGGTCTACCGGCTCAACCGGGTGCCGGAGAAGAACTACCTGGCGTTCCTGGACCTGCTGGGCGTGCGGCTGTTCCCGCCCACGGCGGCCCGCGCCCTGGTGACGTTCTGGCTGTCCGCGCCGCAGGTGGAGACCGTGTCGCTGCCCGCGGGCACCGAGGTGGCGACGGTGAGCACCGAGTTCGCCGAGGCGATCGTGTTCGCCACCACCGGGGAGCTGCCGATCGTGCCCTGCGAACTGGCGCGCCTGGTCACGCGGTCCGCGTCGGGCGAGCACACCGACCGCACCCGAGACCTGGAGTCGGGCAAGGACGTGGCGTGCTTCCAGGCCTCGCCCGTGCCCGGTGACGCCACCCTGTTCGGGCTCACCGCCGCCGTGCCGAACTGCGCGGTGGTGCTGAGGCTGGAGAGCCGGGTCGAGGGCGTCGGTGTCGACCCGCGGCAGCCGCCGCTGGTGTGGGAGGCGTGGGACGGCGGGGACTGGGTCGCCTGCGAGGTGGACGAGGACGGCACCGGCGGTCTCAACCGGCCGGGTGAGGTCCTGCTGCACGTGCCGGGCGGCCACACCATGTCGGTGGTCGCCGGCCGGCGTGCGGGCTGGCTGCGCTGCCGGGTCACCGAACCGGTGCCCGGCCAGCCGTTCTACTCGGAGTCCCCGACGGTCCGCGAGGCCGAGGCCTACACCATCGGCGGCACCACCGCCGCCGAGCACGCCGAGACCGAGGCGGACGTGCCGCTCGGCGAGTCCGCGGGCGTGCCCGGCCAGCGGTTCACCGCGCCCAGGGCCCCGGTGCTGCTGGACGGCGACCCGGTGGTCGTGCGGGTCTCGGCGGGCGAGGGGTGGGAGGACTGGGCGGTGGTGGAGGACTTCGGCCTGTCCGGCCCCGACGACCGCCACGTGGTGCTCGACGCGTCGAGCGGCGAGTTCCTGTTCCCGCCCGCGGTGCGCGAGGCGGACGGGACGCTGCGCCGCTACGGCGCGGTGCCGCCCAAGGGCGCGGTGCTGAGGGTGCCGCGCTACCGCACCGGCGGTGGCCGGTCGGGCAACGTGGCGCGCGGCACGATCTCGGTGCTGCGCAGCTCGGTGCCCTACGTCTCGGCGGTGGAGAACCGGGAGGCCGCGATCGGCGGGGTGGACGCCGAGACGGTGGCCGAGGCGAAGGTGCGGGCGCCCAACCAGTTGCGGGTGCAGGACCGCGCGGTCACCGCGGAGGACCACGAGCTGATCGCGCGGCAGGCCGCGCCGTCGCTGGCGCGCGTGCGCTGCCTGCCGGTGGAGGGCGAGGTGGGGGCGGCGCGGGTGCTGGTGGTGCCCGACGCGGTGGCCGACGAGGGCGACCGGTTGCGGTTCGAGCAGCTTGTGCCCTCCGACGAGGTGCTGGCCGCGGTCTCCCGCCGGTTGGACGAGCGGCGCCTGCTCGGTACCCGGCTGGTCGTGGAACCGCCCCGCTACCAGGGCATCACGGTGGTGGCCCGGCTCACCGCGACCGACGTCAACCGGGTCCGCGAGGCCGCGCTGGCCGCGCTGCACCGCTACCTCAACCCGCTGCGCGGTGGACCGGACGGCGTCGGGTGGGACTTCGGCAGGCCGGTGCAGTTCGGTGAGGTGTTCTCGGTGCTCCAAGCGGTGCCGGGGGTGCTGCTGGTGGACGAGATCCGGATGTTCCCGGCGAACCCGATCACCGGGGTGCGGGGTGCGCCGGTGGACCGGCTGGACGTCGCGCCCAACGCGCTGGTCTTCTCCCACCAGCACCAGGTCGAGGTAGGCGCGTCGTGACCAGGGCCGCGCTGCCGGAGCTGCCGAGCAGGCACCCGCTGGGGGACATGCTGCCCGCGCTGTTCGCGGCGGACGACTTCGCGCAGCGGTTCACCTCCGGTCTGGACGCCGTGCTGTCGGCGGTGCTGTCCACCCTGGACAACCTGCCGGCCTACCTGGACCCCGGACTGGCACCGGAGGACTTCCTGGCGTGGCTGTCGTCGTGGGTGGCGGCAGGGCTGGACCCGGCGTGGCCGGAGCCCCTGCGGCGCGCCCTGGTGCGGCGGGCCGTGGAGCTGCACCGCAAGCGCGGCACGGTGTCCGGGCTCGTCGAGCGGTTGGAGATGTCGTTGGGGGTGCGCGCGGACGTGGCGGACGGTCCGGGGGTGCGCTGGTCGGGCACGCCCGACGCGCCGCTGCCCGGTCCGGCGGTCGACGTGGTCGTGGTGCGGGTGTGGCCGGGGTCGTCCGGTCCGGTGGATCGGGACCGGGTCGAGGCGCTGGTCGGCGCGGTGTGCCCGGTGCACGTCCGGTGCGCGGTCGAGGTGCTGGCCGGGCCGCCCGCGGGTGGGGGGTGATGGCCGTGGTGCGCTCGTGCCCGCAGTGCGGCGCGTCCGTGCGGGACGGCGACGACTTCTGCGGCAACTGCGGCACCTACCTGGGGTGGACCGCCGAGGCCGCTCGGTCGGAGCGAGCCGGTGCGGGCGGGGTGACCGGGACGGCCTCGGCGGTGGGGACGGGAGCGGAGCAGGCCGCGCACCAGGCTCCGGTCGTGCGGGAGGTCCCGACCGGGCAGCAGGCCGTGGTGGGGGAGTCGGCGGGCGGGCAGTCGGCGGGCACGGACGGACGGGCGGCCGACGGGGAAGCGGACGCGGGCGGCGATCCGGACGACGACCGGGACCCGGCGGCCGGGGAGCGACCGGCGGCGGGGCGGTCGGAGGAGGACCACCTGGCGTCCCGGATCGGGACGGCCATCGGGGAAGGACCCTCCGACCAGGCGGAGCTGGGCTCGGCGGTCGGTCTGCAACGTGAGCCCGAGGACCCGGCCACCGCTCGGCCAGGCCTGTGGGCCCGCTGGCGCGCGTGGGTCCGGTCGCGCTTCGGGAAGGACGGCGGGACGTCGACCACCGACGAACTCGACGCCCGCGCCACCGCTGCCGGGAGCAGGCCCGAAGCCGCTCGGGTCCGGACGGCCGCCGGATCGGAGGTGGCGGTGGGCGAAGGTCCGTCGACCGTGGTGCTGGGCCCTGTTCTGCCGGGGAGACCGGAGGCCAAGCGCCCGCTGCCCACCTCCGGCGGCGAGATCGAGGTGGACGGCCCGCCCTGCCCGGTGTGCGGCACCACCAACCCGCCGGGCCGCCGGTTCTGCCGCCGGTGTGCCACACCGCTGGATGGCGGGACCGCGGTCGCCGTCGCGGGTCGCCGCCGACGCGCGCGCCGCGGCGACACCTCCCGGTGGCTGCGCAGGCTGGCCGCGCTGCTCGTGGTCGCCGCGGTGGTGGTCGCCGGAATCGTGTTCTACCCGAAGGCGGCGGATCTGTTCGAGGACCTGCGCGACCGGCTGGCCGACCCCGTGCCGGTCGCGCCCGCGCGCACCTCGGCCACCGCCGAGGTGCCCGACCACCCGGCGTCGGCCGCCGTCGACGGGTTGTCGAACCGGTACTGGGGAGCGCCCGCCGTGGGCGACGCGATCGAGTTCACCTTCGACCAGCCGTTCCGGCTGCTGTCGGTGGTCGTGCACACGGGCGCCTCGGCGCAGCCCGAGCAGTTCCGCGAACAGGCCCGGCCCACGGCCGTGGACCTGGTCGTGACCGGCTCCGGGGGCGTTTCCCGCACGATCGCGGTGGCGCTGAACGACCAGCCGGGCCCGCAGCGCACCGACACCGGCATCAGCGACGTCATCGCGGTGCGCCTGGTCGTGAAGTCCGCCGCGGGACTGGGCGCGGGCAGGTGCGTGGCGCTCGGCGAGGTCGAGTTCTTCCGCCGCCCGTGACCGGGACCGGTGCGGTGCGGTGCGGGGGATTGGCGGCGGAGTCGGCGCGAGGGCCGTGAAGAACTCTTGTAGACGCGTTGGAGAGCGCGTGAAGCCGCGCCTCGCAGACTCGGGATCGGGAACCGGACCTGTGGAGGCAGCGGTGGAACGAGTTCGGGTCGTCGTCCAGACGGCGGATCACCTGAGCATGGCGGGGTTGACCAGCTACCTCGGCGGGCGGGCCGAGATCGAGGTCCTGGACTGGGACCAGCGGGCGACGGCGAACGTGGTCGTGGTCGCCGTCGACCGGATCAGCCCGGAGGTGCTGACCGGACTGCGGCGGGTGGCCACCGACATCGGGGCGCCGGTGGTGCTGGTGCTCGACGAGGTCGGCGAGAGGGACGTGCTCGCCGCGGTGGAGCACCGGGTGGTGGCGATCCTGCCCCGCACCGCCGCGACCGGCGCGGGAGTCCTGCGCAGTGTTCTGGCGGCGGCCTCGGGCGGCGGGGTCATGCCGCCCAGCCTGGTGGCGGAGCTGCTCAAGCACGTGGAGCGGCTCCAGCGGGCCCTGGTGTCGCCGGACACGAGCGTGCCCAAGCTGACGCCGCGCGAGGCCGACGTGCTGCGGTTGATGGCCGACGGTCTGGGCACCGCCGAGATCGCGGACAGGTTGTGCTACGCCGAGCGCACGATCAAGAACGTCTTCTACGGGTTGACCACCAGGCTCAACCTGCGCAACCGGCCGCACGCGGTCGCCTACGCACTGCGGAAGGGGATGATCTGAGGTGGACGAGGCCCTGGCTGCCAAACGGGAACGTGCCCGGCCGAGACGGGTGGTGTACCTGGTGCGGCGAGGAGCGCGGGAGACGACCGGGGCGCGGGTCGCCCGGCCGGGCAGGGACTGGGTGATGTCGGCCGATGGGGTGATCGGCGCCCCGGCGGAGGGGGATGAGTAGCACTCCACCCGCGGAGGGGCGGGGCGGACTCGCCGCGGGCACGGCGCCGCGCCGCAGGAGGAGGGACCGGGGATGTGCTGACGTGCCGCGTGGAGTGGACGGATCGGGGATGTGCTGACGTGCCGCTCAGTGTGGACGGATCGGGGATGTGCTGACGTGCCGCTCAGTGTGGACGGACCGGGGGTGCGCCGACGTACCGCGCCGAGCGGACGGATCGGTTGCGCACCACCGGTCGCCTGGTCGACGACCGGGGCCGGTGATGGCGGGACAGCGCGTCGGTGCTCAGCCGACGCGGGTGGTGGCCCGGCGGACGTCCCACGCCGCGCCCAGGCCGCGGTAGAGACCGACCGCCTCGCGCAGCGCCGCGCCGGCCTCAGGATCCCGCCCCCGTCGGGCGAGCAGGACCGCGCGGTCCTCCAGCGTCTGCGCCGACTCGAACACCCGGCCCACCGAGCGGTAGTGCGCGGCGACCTCCGTGAGCCCGTCCGGGTCCTCCGCCAGCACGCAGCGGCATCGCCGCGCCGCCGCGGCGGCCCTGGCCGCGATCGGTTCCCTGGCCGCCTCGGCCTCGCAGGCCTCGACGGCGGCGCGGGCCGTCGCCCGGTCGTCGCAGTCGAGCGCCACCCGGACCAGATCGGGCAGCCACTGGTGCCGCAGCATCATCTGGGCGTAGCGGGTGTCGAGGATCCCGCCCAGCAACCCGATCGCGTCGGCGTGGTCGCCGTTCCGGTACGCCGCGGCGGCCCGTGCCGCCACCAGGAAGTCGCAGTTCTCCCGGTTCGCCGCGGTCGCCAGGGGCAGCGTGAGACCCGCGTGCAGGTGCCGCCTGAGCGCCAGGTCGTCGTCCCGGTGCGCGGCGATCAGCGCGGCGACGCCGTGCAGCAGCATCAACCCGCCCTCGCGCAGGCCGAACCCGGTGATGCCCGAGTGGTCCCCGAGCGCCGCGCCGAGGCGGTCCACCGCCTCGTTCCACCCGCCGAGCCAGAACTGGTGAACGGCCGCGCCGACCTGGAGGGCCGCCACGGGCGCGCCCTGCTTGGCCGCGTCGAACGCCAGCCGCACCGCGTCGGTCGCCTCGTCGAGCCGGTCCAGGCACTGGAGCGTGAACACGCGGTTGTCCAGCAGCACCAGCTTCAGGTCGGTGAGGCTGACGTCGGTGCCCACCACGTCCAGCGCCCGGTCCAGGTAGGCGAGCGCGCTCACGTAGTCGCGCCGCGCCGCGTCGACCTGCCAGAGCACCTCCAGGGACTGGCCGATGGCGAACGGGTCGGCCGCGCGTTCCCCGACCTCGATGGACTCGCGCGCGCTCGTCGCCGCCGCGTCGAGGTCGTCGAGCCCGGCGCGCTGCACCAGCGCCAGCAGCGACAGCAGCCGGGCCCGCCACGCGTCGGGCAGCGCCGGGTCGGCCAGCGTGTCCCGCAGCGACGTCAGCGCCTGCTCCGGCCGTGACGCGCGGAAGGGGACGTAGGCCGTCGTCCACTGGACCTCCGCGATCCGGTCCGGGTCGCGCAGCCGCGGCAGGGCCCGCCGGGCGTGGTCCTCGGCCTCGGCGTCCCGGCCGATCCGGAACAGCGCGCTGCTCAGGTGCGCCCGCAGCGTCGCGGCGCGCTCGTCGGGCACGGCCGTGGACCGCAGCGCCCGCCGCAGCAGCTCGACCGCGACCAGCGGCGCCTCGCAGACCAGCGCGGGCGCCCGCACCAGCAGCCAGTCCACCACCCACGCTCCGACGTCCCCGGACGCGGCCAGCAACTGCTCGGCCACGTGGTCGACCGGTGCCCCGGCCTGCGCGAGCGCCTGCGCGGCCTGCTGGTGCAGGACGTCGCGCAGCGCCGCGGGTGTCCTCTCGTGCAGCGCCTGCCGCAGCACCGGGTGCCGGAACGCGATGCGCGTCCCGGCATCGCGCAGCACCCCCGCCGCGGCGGCCTCCTCGAACGGCGTCACCAGGTCCGCCACCGGGCGGCCCAGCACGACGGCCAGATCGTCGACCGAGAACTCGCAGCCCAGCAGCGCCGCCCACCGCAGCACCTCGCGCGTGGGGGCGGAGACCAGGTCCAGGCGCCCGTCGACCGCGGACACCAGCGAACCGGGGACCCGGTCGAAGGCGTGCTCGTCCACCTCGGCCACGTCGGTGCCGACGACCACCAGCCGCTCGCGCAGCAGGGCGTCCGCGACCTCCCGCACGCACAGCGGGTTGCCGCCCGTCCGCGCGGCGATCTCGCGCAGCGCCGGACCGGGCGGTGCGCCCACCCGCCGCCGGACGATGTCCGCCACGTCCGCGTCCGCCAACGGCGCCAGGTCCAGCACCACGCCACCACCGGACTCCGTGACGCGGCGCAGGCGGGCCACCTCCGGCCGGTGCGGCACCGGGCGCGCCGCGCCCAGCAGCAGCAGCGGTAGGTGCCGGGTCAGCGCGCCGAGCCTGCGCCACACCTCGGTGCTGGCCTCGTCGGCCCACTGGAGGTCGTCCAGCACCAGCACCAGGGGTGCGTCGGCGCACAGCGCCTCCACCAGGGCCACCAGCCGGTCGACGCCGACCGCGACCGGGTCGCCGCTCGCGAAGATCGATCCGACGGACTGCCGCTCGCGCAGCACCCGAGCCACGGCCGCGCGCCGCGGGTCGGCGGCGGCGGGATCCACGTCCAGGGCGTCCAGAGCGAGCCGGAGGGGGAAGCGGCCGTCCATCTCGTCGGCCACGGCGTGGGCCGTCGGGTGCCCCGCCAGCCCGGCCCGTGCCAGTGCGACGGCCAGCAGCGCCGACTTGCCGATGCCCATCTCACCCTCGACCCACAGCGTCCCGCCGCGTCCGGCGGACAGGTCGTCGACCGCCCGCGAGATCGCGGCCAGCTCGGCGCGGCGGCCCACCAGGACCGGCTCGTCGGAGGTGCGGACCACCGGTGCCGCGTCCGGCGGTGCTGGGAGATCCGGCGGTGCTGGGCGATGAGGTGCCGAGCGGTCGGGGGACGCGTGGGTGGCGGTGGGAGCCCGCGGCGGTGCGGGGCGCGGGGGAACCGGAGTGGTGGGCGTGCCGCTGAGCACGAGCTGCTGCGCGGCGCGCAGCCCCGGCCCCGGTTCCACGCCCAGTTCGGTCACCAGCACCCGGCGGGCGTCGCGGAACACCTCCAGCGCCTCCGCGCCGCGCCCGTCGCGGTGCAGGGCCAGCACCAGCAGCTCGCGCGCCCGTTCCCGCAGCGGTTCCTCGGCGACCAGCGCGCCGAGGTCCGCGATCACGTCGGTGTGCCCGCCGGTCGCCAGGGCCGCCTCGGCGCGCAGCTCCCGCGCGGTGGTCCGCTCCGTGGCCAGCTCCCGCCGCCGGGTCTCGGCGAACGGTCCGCTCAAGCCCGCCAGCGCCTCACCCCGCCACAGCCCCAGAGCCGCGTCGAGCGAGCCCAGTGCCGCGTCCGCGTCGCCGTCGGCCAGCTGCTGCCGACCCCGCGCCCGCAGCGCCCGGAACTCCGCCAGGTCCGAGGCGGCCTGCGCCCACCGCAGGCGGTAGCCCGACCCGACCGACTCCAGCACCCGCGAGGCCGCCCCGCGCGCCCGGTCCGGCTCCAGGGCCCTGCGCAGCAACGAGATGTAGGTGTGGACGCTGCCTTCCGCCGTGGCGGGCGCGTCTCGGCCCCACACCCCGGCCACCAGGTCGTCCCGCCGCACGGCCGCGCCCGTGCGCAGCGCGAGCATCGCGAACACCGCTCTGGGGTGTGCCGAGCCCAGCGGCACCTCCCGGTTCCCGATCCACGCGCGCACCGGCCCCAGCACGACCAACCGCAACTCCGACATCCCGCCCGCCCTCCCAAGGCTCCTCAGGTCGCGGAGCACGTCCTCACGCCTGCTTCCCGGAGGTCTTCCGGGTCGCGGTCACGTCCGATGCCGAACGTGCTCACCGCACCGACGCGCACCCACCCGCCCGTCCGCTGGTGCCGCCGTGATCGACGCGCACACCCCTCCCGCTTCCCAGCTCCCGCCCCGCGGTTCTTCAGGCCACGCGCCGCAACCGGGCCCCGGCCCGCCGCGCGTCCCACTCCGCGCCGAAACCGCGGTAGACCGCCACGGCCTCCCGCACCGCCGCCTCGGCCGCGTCGCAGCTGCCGTGCCCCGCCAGCACCGCGGCGGCGTCCTCCAGCGCCTCGGCCAGCTCCACCGGCCGACCCACCTCCCGGTACCGGGCCACCGCGTCGAGCACGAGGACCGGGTCGTGGTCCACCAGCCCGCGGCAGCGCAGCGCCACCGCACCAGCCCCGTCGACCGCTTCGGCGCGATCGACCGCACGTGCCGCCACGTCGCGGTCGTCCGCCAGCAGCGCCAACCGCGTCAGCAGTGGCAGCCACCGGAGGTCGGGCGCCACGCGGCCGGGCGCGAGCACCCCGGTCAGCGCGGTGAGCGCGTCGTCCACCCGTTCGGCGCGTTCGGCGAGGACGGCTTCGGCGGCGGCTCGGAAGTCGTCCACGAAGTCCTCCCGGTGGTCTGCCCCGGCGCGCAGGTGCCGCAGCGCCACGTCCACCCGGTCCTGGCGGACCGCGACGAGCGCGGCGACGCCGTGCGCGGGGGGCGTCGGCCCGCGGTCACGGGGCCAGGGGCTCGGCGTCGGCTCCCGGTGGCCGTCGACCAGGTCGAGCGCGTCCGCCCAGCGACCCCGCCAGTAGCACTGCGCCACGGCGGCGAGGTGGGGCCGCGTCGTGCGCAGCAGCTCATCGGCCTCGTCCAGGCGGTCGAGGTGCTGGAGGGTGAACACCTTGTCGCCCACCAGGTCCGCGTGGACCTCCGTGGCCACGGGGACCGCGAGGGCCTGGTCGACCTGCCGCAACGCCTCGGCGTGGTCGCCGCGGGCTGTCGCCGCCCGCCACAGCCCGTGCCTGGCCTGCGCCACGGCGAAGTCGTCGCGCACCTCCCGCGCCAGCTCCAGCGCCCGGTGTCCGGCGGTCTCGCCCACGTCGCCGGTCAGCACGCCCGCGGTCAGCGCCTCCAGGCGGGCCCGCCAGACGGGCGGCGTGGCACGGTCGGCGACCGCTGCCCGCAGCACCTCGGCGGCGTCCGCGGTGCGGCCCTCGCGGTGGTGCGAGGCGGCCAGGATCCAGCGCAACTCGGCGACCAGGTCGTGGTCCCTGACGCGGGCCAGCGCGTAGCGGGCGTCGGCGTCGGCGCGGCGGCCGAGTCCGAACAGCAGGCGGGCCAGCCGGGCGGCGAGCCGTTCCCGATCGCCCGCGGGCACGTCCGACTGCGCGATGGCCGACCGCAGCAGCGCGACCGCCAGGTCCGGGTCTCGCGTCGCGACCGCGTCGGCGTTGGCGACCAGCCAGTCCACCACCCAGGGGTCGACCGCGGTCGACGCGGTGGCCAGCTGCCGCGCGACCAGGTCGACCGGCGACCCGGCCGCCGCGAGGGCTTGGGCGGCCTGGCGGTGCAGCGCGCCCCGCACGGCGGCCGGGGTGCCCAGGTAGAGGGCGCGGTGGACCAGGTGGTGCCGGAAGGCGAACGTGGCGCCCACCTCGACCAGGACGCCGGCCGCCATGGCCTCCTCCACGGAGGCGACCAGCTCGCGGACCGACTGCCCCGCCACGACCGCCGCGTCACCGGGCGCGAACGCGGTGCCCAGCAGCGCGGCCCGGCGCAGCAGGTCCAGTGCCTCCGCCGAGAGGAACGCCAGCCGCCTGGTCAGCGCCGTCACCAGCGAGGTCGGCATGTGCTGGTCCACCACCCCCGCCTCGGCGACCCCGGCGTGGAACGTGACGGCGTTCTCACGCAGCAACGCGTGGACCACTTCCTTGACGTAGAGCGGGTTGCCCCCCGCGCATTCCGCGAGCCGGTCCAGGCCCCGGCCGGGTGTGGCGCCCACCAGACCGGTCACCAGGGCGGTGACCTCGTCGTCCGCCAGCGGCCCGAGGACGACCAGTCCGCCCGCCTCCACGACCAGGCGCCGCACCCGCGCCACGTCCTCGCGGTGCGGCACCGGCCGCGTCACCGCGATCAGGAGCAGGGAGAGCCGGTGCGCCAGGCGCGACAGCCGGCGCCACAGCAGCACGCTGGCCTCGTCGGCCCACTGGAAGTCGTCGAGCGCCAGCACCAGCGGGGCTTCCGCGCACAGCTCGCGGACCAGGTCCACCAGGCGATCGATGGCGGTGAGCACCGGGTCGCCCGCGGCGTCGCGGTCGCCCGCCGCGGCCAGCAGGTCCTGGGCCAGCTCGACGCGGCGCGCGTCGGGGGACGTGACCGACACGTCGAGGGCGTCGAGCACCACGCGGAGGGGAAAGCGGCTGCCCAGCTCGTCGGCCGCCGCCCTGGCCACGCGGACGTCCGCGCCCGCCAGGCAGGCCGCCAGCAGCGAGGACTTGCCGATGCCCGGTTCACCCTCCAGCCACAGGACCCCGCCGCGGCCACCGGCCACGTCGGACACCGCGCGCCGCAGCAGCCCGAGTTCCCGGCGTCGACCGACCAGGGGTTCCAACGCCTGTCGGGGCCCGCTCGTCGGGGGAGTGGCGGAGGACGAGGTCGGGGGAATCGGGGACGGTCCGGCCGCGGGTGGGCGTGGGGGCGCATCGCCCTCCAACACCCTGCGGTGGGCCTCGCGCAGAGCGGGGCCGGGCTCGATGCCGAGCTCGTCGGCCAGCACGTGCCGGGCGTCGCGGAACACCTCCAGCGCCTCGGCCTGCCTACCCCCTCGGTGCAGCGCGGACATCAGCAGCGCCCGCAGACCTTCCCGCAGCGGGTGCTCGACCACCAGTCCCGCCAGATCGGCCGCCACGTCGGCGTGCCAGCCCAGCAGCAGCGCCAGTTCGGCGCGCCGCTCCACGGCGGCCAGTCGCAGTTCGTGCAACCGCGACCGCTGGGACTCGGCGAACCGGCCCGTCACGGAGAACAGCGCCTCGCCCTCCCACAGCGCCAGCGCGGCGTCCAGTTCGGCCACCGCCCGCTCGGGGTCGTGCCGCGCCAGGACCTCCGCCCGTTCGCGGTGCCGGTCGAAGCGGTGGACGTCCAGCGCCTCGCGGTCCAGTCGGAGTGCGTACCCGGCTCCCGACGAGGTGAGCACCACCCCGGCCGACCGCTTGGACCGCTCCGGCTCCAGCGCCCGGCGCAGCGCGGAGATGTAGGTGTGGAGGCTCGCTCCGGCGGTCGCGGGCGGCGCGTCGCCCCACACCCCGTCGATCAGCTCGTCCTTGGAGACCGCGTCGTTCGCCCGCATAGCGAGGACGGTGAACACGGCGCGCGTGCGCGCGGTGCCGAGGTCGACCTCCACGCCGTTGCGCCACGCGCGCACCGGGCCGAGCAGCCTGATCACCAGCGAAGAGGTCGTGCTCATCGGCATCGGGACACCCTCCGTGCGGAACAGGGACCGGGTGGCGGCTCTTGGCAATGGCGTATTTGTGCCGATTGGTATGCGGCATTCACCTCTTTGGCACGTTATCACGGGAGCGTTCCCAGAAGAATGCCCACAATCTGCCGTCTCAATTGCTCTTTCCGTCGGCCAAACGAGTGATGCTTCCTCTTTGGATAGTCTTCGAGCAGACTTCACAGTGGTTTTGTCGAAAGGCCCTTGGGATTCCCGGCACCGTGGAATCGGTGAGCGACTTCGCGGATGAGGGATTGTGCGATTCACCGGAATACCCGAAATCGGCGGCCTGCGCGGTGGTCGGCGGCCGTGAGCGCATCCGTCGCGGCAGGGCCTCGGGCCGGTTGGTCCTGCTCGCGGCGGGTGGGGTCAGTGGTCTGAACCACGAGCCTGTACCGCTCGAAAAGTCACCGCTGCTGGTCAGGCGACGTGTCCGTACCCGTGGACGAGACCGCACGGGATGCGGGTGCGCGGCAGCCTGCGGGTGCCGGGATCGGCGACCGCGGTGGGGTGCTGCCGAACACCGGTTGGTCGTTGGCCGCGGGCTTGGTGAGGAGGCCTTCACGGGTCTTGAGCGCCGCTTCTCGCAGGAGTTGTCGAATACCTGGCCGTAGTGGCCGTCACGGTCGCGGCGCGGGAAAGGCGGGAACTCCATCCGGTGCCCGAGGTCGGCGACGGGGTTCCCCGACAACCCGACGCGGTTGTTGCGCGGGGCAGATCGGTGGTGCCGGGACAGCGGTCGGTTCGGCGAATCACGACACCTGGCTCGTCGCGCTGCCGAGTTCGGGCACCACCGGGGACGTACGACGTGCCAGGGCTGTCGTCCGCCGCACGGCGACAACGCCTGTCCTGACTGGATCTCGGCTGTCGGGCCGTCGGAACGAGCAGAGCACGACCGCGTCGACCCGGCGGCTGATCGCCATCGACTCCTCGGCCGCGGTTCGCGCCAGGCCCGGTGGTGCCACCGCCGTGCGGACGGGGCCGAGCGCAAGGCCGCCGGAGCCGCGGTCGCGCTCGGGGCGCTGCCGCGCCGCGGTGGTGCCGCCGCGGGTGGGGTCGGTTCGCCGGGCCCCACCCGCGGAGCCGTCACCGGTTGATGGCCAGCAGCCGGTGCTCGACCGCATGCTGGACCTGGTGCTCGTCCCCGCGCTGCGCAGCTGGTTCGACAACCCGACCGCCGACGCACCGGCCTGGTGCCGGGCCCTGGAGCTGCCGGTGGTGGGCGACGCGCTGCGGCTGATGCACGACGCGCCCGCCCACCCCTGGACGGTGGCGGACCTGGCGGCCGGGGTGGGGGTGTCGCGCGCGGCGCCCGCCCGGCGGTTCACCGCCGAGGTCGGCGAACCGCCGATGGCCTACCTCGCGAACTGGCGGATCGCCCTGGCCGCGGACCTGCTGCGGGAGACCGACCACACGGTGGGCACGATCGCGCGCAAAGTGGGCTACGCCAACGCTTTCGCGCTCAGCGTGGCGTTCAAGCGGCTGCGCGGCACCCGGCCGAGCGACCACCGCAGCCCGGAACCGGTGTGGCGGGCGAGCTGACGCCCGCCACACCGGTCCGCGGTCAGCCGGGGAGCCGCGCCGACAGCGCGTGGTCGACCACGTCGCGCGGCCCCCACCTCCGCATCGCGGGTGTACGAGCCGTCACCTCCCGCGCTGGCGAGGGGGTCGCGTCACGCCTGGGACGGACGTCCCCGATGGACTGCGAGAACAGTCCGACGTCGACACCGGCTACGCTGACCCACGCCCCACGACCCCGTGTCCAACGCCCTGGGATAAGGCCCGTCACAGTGTCCGCCAGCTCCACGGCTCGCGCAGAGCGCCGAACGCCAACCGGCACCGAGTCGAACCACCACGCGTCTCGCACGGCTGTGGTGTTCCACGGTGCCACGCCACGTGACCGAGCGCATCCCGTCGCAGGAGGCGGGGGAGCGGAGCGGGGGAGCATCGTGCGGGACGAGGTCGTTGTGCTCGCAGGCTCTGTGGGCGTCCAGGAAGGGTGATCAGTGCAGCAACAGCAAGTCATCGCCAACCGCTACGCACTGCTCGTCGAGCTCGGCCGCGGTGCGATGGGCATCGTGTGGCGTGCTCAGGACCAGCTGCTCGGCCGGGCGGTCGCGCTCAAGGAGCTGCACCCGCCGCAGGGCATCGCCGCCGAGGAGTTCGCCGTGCTGGAGGAGCGCATGCTCCGGGAGGCGCGGACGGCGGGCAGGCTGAACCACCCCGCGGTGGTGACCGTCTACGACGTCGTCCGGGAGAACGGGCGCATCTACCTGGCGATGGAACTGGTCGACGCGCTCGACCTCGCCACCATCGTGCAGCGGCGCGGACCGCGCGACTCGGAGTGGATGGCGCACGTCGCGTTGCAGGTGCTGGGGGCGCTGGAGACCGCGCACCAGGCGGGCATCGTGCACCGGGACGTCAAGCCCAGCAACATCATGGTGCGCCCGGACGGCGCCGTGAAGCTCACCGACTTCGGCATCGCACAGGCGATGGACGACCCGCGGCTCACCCACAACGGCGGCATCGTCGGGTCGCCCGCGTACATGTCACCGGACCGCCTCAGCGGCTGGGAAGCCTCGCCCGCCTCGGACCTGTGGGCGCTCGGCGTCACGATGGCGCACGCGGTCGAGGGCATCAGCCCGTTCGAACGCACCTCCACCGCGTCGACCCTGCACGCGGTCATGAACGAGCCGCCGGTGCTGCGCCGGGCCTCGCCCGCGCTCGCCGACGTGATCCGCGGCCTGCTGACCGCTGACCCGGCACGCCGCCTGACGGCTCCCCAGGCACGTCACATGCTCACCGCCATCGCCCACGGCGCCGCGCCCGTTCCGTTGCCGCGCAACGGCAAGAAGAAGAACACAGGCCTCGTGGCCTCGGCGGTCGTGCTGGGCGCCGCGATGCTCGCGGGTGTCGCGTTCGCCGGTTACCAGGTCCTCAAGCCCGAGGCCACCACGTCCGGCAACGGGGACCCGGCCGCGAGCCAGAACCGGGAGGACTCCACCGAGTGGTCCGATCCCGCGTCCCTGCCGGTCGGTGCGCCCCTGCCGTCGCAGCGGATCGCCGTGTTCGGTCGCGGCGGCGACGTGCCGGAGTGGAACCTCTCAGGCACCCAGTGCGCCAAGGACTTCCTCATGCAGGGTTCGCCGGTGCGAACGAGCGCGCCGTGCGACGGCCCGCACGGCATCCAGCTCTTCTCCGCGGCGACCCCGTTGTGGGACAAGCCGAAGGACACCGCTTACCCCGGCACGCAGTGGCTCGCCGACTTCACGAAGAACTACTGCACCGAGCAGTTCAAGGTCGTCGAGCCCAAGTCGAAGGACGCCCTCGGCTACACCGGGCTCGTGCCCACCCAGAAAGAATGGGAGGCCTACGACGACGCCGCCGCGCCCGGCCGCCAGGAAGTGCTGTGCGTGCTGTGGAAGCGCGACCGGTCTTCGTTGACGGGGTCGCTCGTCGGCTAGGTGCGGGCCCCGCACGGTCACCGCGCTGAAGAACCCGCGGGCTGCGGTCGAGGCCGATGCCGTGGTGATCTCGTGGTCGGTGCCGGCCACCGCAGGCGCTCGCGACCGCAGGGTGGCCGAGGTCGTCGGCGACGCGTGTCGTCGTGGGGCCGGTGGGGTTCTCGGCAGGCGCGAGGTCACGTGGATCAGCCGAGCCCGAGTGCGGGGAACCCCACCGGGGTGGCCTCCGCGCCTGCCGGTTCGCGCCACGCGCGGTAGCGGAGTTCGTCCGGGCTGGTGATCCCGTACGCCTCGTGGAGTGCCGCGGCGCAGCACCTCGCCAGCAGCAGGAGTTCCTTCGTGAGCGCGGGGCGTCGAAGCGTGGACGTCCAGTTGGGTTGTGCGACGTCGGGCGCGACCCAGTCGAACCTGCGGAGCTGGAACTCGTCGGCGTCCTCCACGACGTCCCTCCCCGGCGCTTCCGCGTCGAGCCGGTCAGGGGCACCGGCGAACTGCACGTACCGCCTGGGGTCCGCCGTCGCGTGGACGATGAGGAACACGCGATCGGTCACGTCGCGGAGCGCGTCCGCGAGGCGTTGGGTGAACCGCTCCCAGTCGTGCGCGACCTTCCACGGCATCGGGACCGGTGTGAGCGTGGTGGTGAACTCCAGCTCCGCGTCGTCGACCGCGATCAGCTTCTCCAACGGGCCGCGGTGATCGGCCCGCTCGAAACCCTCCGCACCCGCCCGCGGATCACGCGTGGTCACCGCGTAGCCGCCCGGCCTGTCGGTGACGACCTCGACGGGCATGCCGTGGTAGGTGCCGGGGCGGGCGAGGTCGTAGCACTCCAGCACGTCGTCGTGCGCGAGGTGCTTCACGAAGGTGCGACGCCCCACCCTGGTGAACGACTCGTCGACCGCGTGGTCCGACGTGATCCACCACCTGTCGACCGTGTGCTGCAAGCGGTGGTCGACGTCGCGGTAGCGGACGAATCGTCCGGGCACCGGAAGCCGGTCGCTGTTGGTGCTCACCGGTGTCCGGCCCCGCGGTCGAGTTCGACGCCCTGAGGGGTGTCGAACACCGCGTTGAGGCCGAACGAGATCCGTCCACCGGACGAGGTGAGCCAGTCCGCGGACGTCGTCTCCACGAGGTCGCAGACCTCGACGGGCGCCATCGCTCTCCAGCTCACCTCTCGATCGTCTCACGCCGGGTCTGCGAACAGGCGGTGCGCGGACGATCCGGGCGTGATCCCGAACGCGTGGGACTCGGGCTCCCGGATCGTCGGCGCTAGCGCAGGTCGTCCTCGACGAAGCCGGGCCGTGCGAGCGCGATCGCCGGGATGATCGTCACGAGGATGACGGCGAGCAGGAACAGCAGCGGCACGGTCCACCCGCCGCTCACGTCGTGCAGCAGCCCGACGAGCAGCGGACCGAGCGCGCCGAGCGCGTACGCCACTCCCTGGGCGAAGCCGCTCAGCGCGACCGTGCCGCCGTGGGTCCGGGTGCGATCGTTGATGAGCACGAGGTTGATCGGGAACAGGATCGAGCCCGAGCCGATGAGCAGCACCCAGAGCAGTGTGAGCGTCGTGGGCGCGAGCAGCAGGCCGAGGTAGCCGAGCACGAAGCTCGCGATGCCGACGGCGATCAGCCGGCCGACAGTGCGCAGCCGCGCGACGAGCAGGGGTGCGACGAGTGCGCCGGGCACGCTCACGAGGCCGGTGACGGCGAGCAGCACACCGGCCTCGGTCGGTGTCGAGCCTGCGATGTCGCCGAGGATCTCGGGCAGCCACGCGAAAGCCGCGTAGGTGCAGATCGTGCTGGTCGAGAACGCCACGGTGATCGACAGGGCCACGCGTGACCGCCACAGCCGCGTGACGAGCGCGGGAGGCGGTGACTCGACAGCGACGGCCTCCGGGAGTCGCCCGCGGCGCTCCCGCGCGATGATGACGATCCACGGGACGAGCGCGACCACCGAGGTCACCGACCAGATGCCGAGCGAGAACCGCCAGCCGACCTGCTCGGCGACCGGAGCGGCGAGCGCGGCGGGCGCGGCCGTGCTCACGCCCACGACGCAGACGTAGACGGCGGTCAGCAGTGCTACCCGGTCGGGGAAGTAGCGCCGCACGATCGGCGGCAGCAGCACGTTGCCGATGCCCGTGCCGGCGAGCGCGACGACGCTGCCGGCGAGCAGCACCGCGAAGCCGGGGGCGAACGCGCGCACGAGATGACCGAGGGTCATGAGCGACAGCGCGAGCACGATGCCGCCGTCGAGGCCGAGGCGGCTGGCGACGCGCGGCGCGGTGAACCCGGACACCGCGAGCAGGACCGGCGGCACCGTGCCGAGCAGCCCGACACCGGTGTTCGACATCGGGATGTCCACCCGGATGTCGCCGAGGATCGGCGACATCGCCGCAACCGCTTGGCGCAGGGTGAGCGCGACGAGCACGATGCCCAGCAACGCGGCGGCGCGCCCCGCCCACAGCGGGAGGGGGCGGTGCTCGGGCACTCCCCGACCCTAGTGCGTCCTGGCCGGTCCGGGACCGTGCACTCGATCACCCGGACCGGAAGGGCGACGCTGGAACCGCTGCCGCCCCAGCAGTCCCGGTCGAGCCGGCCGTCGTGGACCACGCGGCGACCGGTCGACGGGATCCGGTGGCGGGTCCGAGCCGTGCACCACGGACTCCTCCCGCGGGCTCGGCGCGGCCTTGAGGACGTTCGTGCCGGGGGTGCCGCTGACGTCGATCGAGCGTCCACGTGGGTACCGACGGCACCGTGACGTCACGCCGTCGGTTCGGCAATCGTGATCCAGTAACGGCGGACGGGTCCGTGTCCGGTGTCCCGGACGTCCTCGAAGGCGCCGCCGAGACGCTCGATCGTCTTCGCCGAGCCGACGTTGTCGGTCGCGCAGACGAGCAGCACGCGGTCCATGCCGAGCACCCGCGCTTCGTCGAGCATCCGGCCCAGCGCCCAGGAGGCCAGCCCGCGCCGCCGCGCGGACGGCCGGATGCCGAAGCCGAGGTGGCCCGCCCACCGCACGTGGTCGGTGAACCCGTGGCGCAGCGCGATCCCGCCGAGCACCTGGTCGTCCTCGACGATCCACCGGCACATGGCCCGCTCCGACTCCTCGGCCGGCCGGGCGATCCACGCCGCGAACCCGGCCTGCGAATCGACGTCATCGGTCGGTGCCAGCCCGAAGCCGTCCTCGTGGAGGCCGGGCCCCCACTCGGCGTGCGCGGCGAGCCACGCGTCGTGCAGCCGCGCGGTGGGCGCGATCAGGTCGGGCACACCTCGATCCTATCGGGACGGAGACGTCCGGCGACCACTCGGCACCGGGCCGGTGGAGCTGTCCGGGTGGGCGGTCGCCGAGGCCGCTTCGACTGCTGAGCCGCGGAAGCGAGCTTCGTCCCAGTTCTGCCCGAGCCCGCCCTGCGACGGTGTGCGGTCGTGCGTCGGGCGCCTGGCCACCTCATCGCTCTGCGGTCGTGGGGGCGACCTGCTCCGAGGACCGGGAGCGAACCCGGGGTGAACCTCGAACCGGGCGGCGCGTCAGAACCGGAACCGCACGATGCGGGTGGACCGCCTCAGGCCCGGCAGCAGGTTCATGAGCCGGTACGCGCGGCGCACGCCCGCGGGTGCCTTGGCCGTGATCAGCGGCGAGTCGTTCATCGGTGCCTCGTCCACGTAGGACAGCCGCGGGTGCCACCGGGCCAGCGACGCCGGGTCGTCGAAGCCGCAGTGGAACCGGGTGCCGTACCCGCGCAGGGAGGGGTCCCACTTCGACATCCGCCACCCCCACACCGACACCGTGTCGAACTGGAGCTGACCGGTGGGGAAGGCGTCGACGACGGTGGTCAGCAGCCGTCGGAGGTCGGCCTCGGTCAGGTAGGGCACCAGGCCCTCGGCGATCACCAACACGGGCCTGCCGCGCGGGATTCCGTCCAGCCACGCGAGGTCGGTGACGCTGGAGCCGATCAGGGTGCAGTGCTCGTGCGGCGGCAGGAACCGCCGTCGCAGGTCGATGACGGCAGGGTGGTCGAGGTCGTACCAGTCGACGGTGGCGGGCGGGTCGATCCGGTGCACCCGCGCGTCCAGGCCGCAGCCCAGGTGCAGCACCACCGCGTCGGGGTGGTCGGCGAGGAAGGCCAGGGCCCAGTCGTCGTGGGCCTTGGCGCGCACCACGGCGGCGAGGCCCATCTGGCTGGTGCCGAACCTGCCCCGGTCGTAGTCGGGGTCGAGGCGGCGCATCGTCCGCTCGGCGTGCTCGTCGCCGAGGATCGGGTCCGGCAGCAGGTTGTCCAGTGCCTTGGCCCTGAGGACGGGGCTGAGGGTCTTCTGCGCCCCGACGAGTCCGGTGTCGTTCACGCCGACTACAATACTCGTGTTTCACGAAATTCGTGAAATCAAAAAAGTGGCCGGCACCGTGGGGTCACGACGAGGAGAGGAGCTTCGGTGACGCGAGCGGACGACGACGCCATCGCCGGCTTCCGGGAACGGTTCGCGCAGATCATGGTCGAGTCCGGCATGCCCCGGATGGCCTCGCGCGTGTTCGCCGCGCTGATGGTCACCGACTCCGGCAGGCTGTCGGCCGCCGAACTCGCCGAGCGGCTGGACGTCGGCGCCTCGGCGATCTCGGGGGCGGTCAAGTACCTGGTGCGGGTGCGACTGGTCGAACGCGGTCGCGAACCGGGCAGCAGGCACGACTTCTACCGGATCCACGAGCACACCTGGAGCCACTTCATCAGCCAGTCAGACCCCGTGCTGGCCCAGGTGCAGGCCGGCGCCGACGAGGGAGCCGCGCTCGCGGGTCCGGACTCCCCGGCCGGGCGGCGGCTGGACGAGACCCACCGGTTCTTCGTGTTCCTGCGCGAGGAGATCAACCAGTCGATGGCCAAGTGGCGGCGGCTCCAGGCGGCCGAAACCGAGGCGGGCTGAAAGCACGACCCGGCCGCGGAACCGGCGACTCACGCAACGGCACCCGCTCCGGGACGGCCGCGAGGAACGCTCGACGATCGTCGGCGAACTCGAAACCGTGTTCACCCCCGGTGCGGGCGAACTCCGCACCCGTCAACCCCGGCGCGATCTTGCGGCCCGGCCCGGCTCAGCCGGACGACGCGCGGCCACCACCCCCGGACTGGTGTCCCCACCTCCCGTCGCGGAGGAACACCACCGGGTCAGGACACCGGCGAGGCCGACACGAGCCCTGGTCGGTCACCGCTCGGCACCACCGCCGGGCGGTCCGGTCAGCCGCCTTCGACGAGGTTCGCGTCGTGGGCCAGGATCGCCGCCTGGACCCGGTTCGACAGGTCGAGCTTGGTCAGCAGACGGCTCATGTGCGCCTTCACGGTGGCCTGGCTGTTGTGCAGCCGCTCGCCGATCTCCGTGTTGGACAAACCCCGGCCCACGAGCGCGAGCACCTCGCGTTCCCGGTCGGTCAGCACCTTGAGCCGGTTGCGGGCGTCGTCACCGACGGGGGAGTCGCGTTCGACGAACGCCGAGATCAGGTTCCGGGTCACCGACGGCGACAGCATCGCCTGGCCCTCGGCCACCACGTGCACGGCCTTGATCAGGTCGCGGGGCGGGGTGTCCTTGAGCAGGAAACCCACCGCGCCCGCCCGCAGCGCCGCGTGCACGTACTCGTCGAGGTCGAACGTCGTGAGCACGATGACCTTCGGCGGCTCCGGCAGCAGGGCCAGCGCCTTCGTCGCGGTGAGCCCGTCCGACTGCGGCATCCGGATGTCCATCAGCACCACGGTCGGCCGGTGCGCCCTCGACTCGGCGACGGCCTCGTCGCCGTTGCGCGCCTCCCCGACCACGGTGATGTCGTCGTCGGCCTCCAGCATCGTGCGCAGGCCGACGCGCATCAACTCCTCGTCGTCGGCGATCAGGACCCGGATCATCCGGCGGGGACCGCGATCGGGATCCTGGCCGCGATCCGGAAGCCGCCGCTGTCCGACGGGCCGGACTCGAACTCGCCGCCGACCAGCGTCAAGCGCTCCTTCAGGCCGGCCAGCCCGTGTCCGCCGCTGGGCAGGTCGATGCCGGTCGACCGGCGCGGCGCGTCGTTGCGCACGCTCACTTCGAGACGGTCGGGCAGGAAGCGCAGCGAGATCTCGGTGCGCGCCCCGAACGCGTGTTTGTGCACGTTGGTCAAACCCTCCTGGACGATGCGGTAGGCGGTCCGCTCCGCCACGTTCGCGAGCCGCCGCCTGCCCTCGACGCGGTAGTCGACCGGAACCCCGGCGCTGCGCGACTGCTCGACCAATTCTGCCAGGTCGTCCAGGGTCGGCTGCGGGGCCAGCGGCGCGCTGTCCTCGACGTCGTCGACCTTGAGCACGCCGACGGCCTGCCGCAACTCGCCCAGGGCCTGCCTGCCGATGTCGGCGATCCGGGTCGCCGCCTCCGCGACCGCGACGGGTTCCCGGCCGGGTTTCATCTCCAGCGCCCCCGCGTGCACGACCATCAGGCTCACCCGGTGCGCCACGACGTCGTGCATCTCCCTGGCGATCCGGGTGCGCTCCTCGGTGCGGACCTGCCGCGCCAGCAGCAGTCGTTCCCGTTCCAACCGCTGTGCCCGTTCCCGCAGGGACGCCAGCAGACCGCGCCGGGCGTTCACGTACAGGCCCAGGACGATCGGCAGCACCACGGCCACCAGGACCACGACCCCGCTGAAGCCGAGGACCAGGTACAGCGCTGCGGTGCCGGGCACGTCGGTCCAGGCCCACGGCTTGAGACCCGCGACGGCGGCCAGCAGACCCCCTCCGGCGAGCACGACGCGGGACGTCCCGCTCGCGGCGAGGGTGTACAGGGCGATCGTGAGACCCAGCAGCGTCGCGTGGCCGAACGCCTCCGCGACGATGATCACCGACAAGACGGCCGCGGGGAAGCGGCGGCGTGCGACCAGGGCGAGGGTGAACGCCGACCCCGCGAGGTGGCTGAACAGCCCGGCGACCGAGACGACCTGGGGTGTGGCGGCGGGTTGGCCGGTGGCGGCGATGGTCGGCAGGAACGGCGCCGTCCACGCGGCCAGCAGCCACGCGAGTACCGGCACCGCCGTGACGACGAGCGCCAGCGCGATGTCGAACGCCGCACCGCGCCGAGTCCTCCACCAGCCGAGACCAGGTCCTTCCCGCGTGCTGTCCACGGCAGACAGCCTAAGCCGGTCGTGTCGGGGCCGCAGTTGGCCGACCGGCTGCTCGCGCGGTCCGGAAGTCGTAGATCGCGCTGCCCGGACCACCGACTTCGGGAGGGGGTGGCGACCGCTCGCGGGCCGATGCGCCGGTCAGCGGGTGGACGACACGATTGGTCGCAGTCCGGCGAACGGCGCTCGGACCCGGAGGAAGAAGGAAACCATGGACACCGGCCTGCCGAAGGCCCCTCGCGTCACCGCTGCCGCGGACCCCGCCGACGGGCCCGTGCCACCCGAGTTGCGGACGGTCTTCGTCCTGCTGTTCACCAACCTCGGCCTGAGCGTGGTGCTGACCGTCCTGGTTTTCGTCTTCCGGGACAGCCTGGTCGACCACCAGTTGGCGCACACGGTCCTCCAGCCCGGCACCGACGTCGAGCGGTTCCGCACCGCGCTGCACCAGCAGGTGTGGTTCCGCGTCGCCGGGGTGCTCCTGGTGTCGGCCGTGTACCTGCGCGTCGGCTACCGGCTGCGCCGCGGCCACCGCGCCGCCTACCGCAGGGTCGTCTGGATCTCGATCGGCGGCCTGCTCGGCCTGCTGTCGTTGCTGCTGTCCGACAGCTACCCGTGGTGGATGCGCGTCGAGCAGCTCGCCCAGGGAGCCGTCCTGGCCGCGCTGCTCTGGTGCGTCACCCGGCCCGCCATGCGCGACCGGTTCGCCAAGGAGAAGAAGCTGAAGGCGGGCTTCCTCCGCTGACCGTCCACAACGGATCGAGCCGCGCTGCCACGACGAGCGCGCCGGGGAGCTGGTCGAGGGTGGGCGATGCGTGCCCCGCCGGTGGTCCGCGCCCGGCGCAGGCTCGATCGGCATGGGTGAGAACGCCGTCGAAGCGCGGTACCGGGGCTACCTCGACTGCCTGAACGAACGGCGGTTCGACGACCTCGGGCGGTTCGTGCACGATCCCGTCGTCCACAACGATCGGCGGCTGGGTCTGGCGGAGTTCCAGGACCTGCTGCGCCGCGACGCGGCCGAGATACCGGATCTGCGCTACGAGATCGGCCTCCTGGTGATCGCGGGCGACGAGGTGGCGTGCCGGATCGACTTCGAGTGCACTCCGAAGTCCTTTCGGGGAATGCCGCGGGCGGAGGGGAGGATCTCGTTCGCCGAGCACGTCTTCTACCGCTTTCGGGAGGGCAGGATCGCTCGCGTCCGGTCCCTGGTCGACCTGGACGCGATCCGCGCCCAGCTGGGCGTGAGCTGATGAGCCGTCGTGCCCTACCGGCATCACCGCGGCCGCCACGTGGTCCAGGGGGACAGGGCCCGTCCCGAAGGCACCGCCCGCCGTCCGCACACCGGTCGAGGCCCTCAGTAGGGGTTGCCGGGCACGTCGAGGCGAACCTGGTAGAGGCCGAACCCGCCCCCGGCAACGCCTGAGGTGAGGTACAGGGTTCGTCCGTCCGGTCCGCCGAACGCCGCGTTGGTGGTGTTGCGGCCTGCGGAGACGGTGCCGAGCCGCGTGCCGGACGGGGAGAAGACGTGGACGAGGCCGTCGTCGTACGACGCCCAGTACAGGTTGCCCGCGCAGTCGACGGTCGCGCCGTCGGGCGTGCGGATGCCGGCGAACGTCGTGCGGTCACCGGTGGTGCCGTCCGGGAAGACGGTGTACCTCATGATCGCGTTGGCGTTGGTGGCCCCCACGTAGAGCGTCGTGCCGTCGGGGGACAGGACGACGCCGTTGGGCTGCGGCAGCGTGTTGTCGACGAGGCTGACCACGCCGTCGCGCACGCGGAAGACCCCGGTTCGGCCGCCTTGCTCGTCGGCGCGGTTGCCGCGCTGGTAGTCGGGATCGGTGAAGTAGGTGGTGCCGTCGCGGCCGGTGGTCAGGTCGTTCGGTGAGTTGAAGGCCCGACCGAGGTGGTTGGCCGCGACGGTCGTTCGGGTGAGGTCGGGCAGGCTGTAGGAGGACAGGGATCGGTTGTCGTGGGTGGCGGCGAGCAGCCGCGAGCCGTCGGGGGTGATCGCCAGGCCGTTGCTGCCCGAGTCGGCGATGAACGTCTCGAAGGTGGCCGGTGGCGTGTACCGGAGCACCGCCGAGGGCTGCACGCCCTGCGGGCCCGTGGGGTTCCGCATGTGGGACAACAGCAGGGTGCCCGTTCGCCGGTCCCAGGTGGGGCCTTCGAGGAAGTTGAACCCTCCCCGGACCAGTTGTGACGCCACCGCCGGCGTCGGCAGCGGAGGACCGTAGGTCGCACCGGGGACGCACGGCGAGGCCGGTGCGGCAGCGGCGAACGTGCTGGGCGACACGGCTCCCGCGACGGCGATCGTCACCGCCGCCAGCGTCCGGGCGCGGTGGTGACGCGGTGTCCCGCGGTGGGTCATGGCGACTCCTGTTCGCGATCGGTGCACCGTGCTGCGGGAGGTGGTCGCCCCCGGAGCACGGGTCACCGTCCGAGTTCGACCTCGAGGATGCTCTCGTTGCTGTTGTTGGCGATGCTGTCCTTGTCACCCCTGGTGCTGGTGGTCAGCCACAGGCCTCCGTCGGTGGACGGTTCCACGGTGCGCAGCCGCCCGTAGGTGCCGTTGAGGTACTGCTGGACGTCGGTCAGGGTGTCACCGGAGATCTCGGCCCGGTACAGCCGTTCTCCGCGCAGGCAGGCGAGGTAGAGGGCGTCGCGGACGATGGCGATGCCGCTGCACGACCCGTCGGCGACGGGGTAGGTGTGCTTGGGCGCGACGAAGTCGGGGTCACCGCAACTGCCGGTGGTGCCCTCGCAGGTGGGCCAGCCGTAGTTGCCGCCGCGGACGATCAGGTTCGTCTCGTCCATGACGGAGTTGCCGAACTCCTGCTCCCACAACCGGCCTCGGGAGTCGAAGGCCAATCCCTGCGGGTTGCGGTGGCCGTAGCTCCACACCGGTGTGCCGAAGGGGTTGTCCGGGGGGATGGTGCCGTCGCGGTTGATGCGCAGGACCTTGCCCGCGAGGTTGTCGAGCTCCTGGGCCCAGGCGCCGTTCTGGCCGTCGCCGGTGGCGATGTAGAGCGTGCCGTCCGGTCCGAACCGCAGACGGCCGCCGTTGTGGTACTTGTTGCGCGGGATGCCGGTGAGCAGCACCTGCGGGGTGCCCGTGATCGCGCCGTCGGTGTAGCGGATCCGCACGACCCGGTTGTCGGTCGAGGTGGTGTGCATGACGTACACCCACGGGTCGGTGGTGAAGTCGGCCGCCAGGGCGATGCCCAGGACCCCGCCCTCACCATCGGTGCCCGTCGCACCGGGCACGCGCCCGAGGACGGTCTTCGTGCCGGTGGCGGGATCGAGGCGGACGAGTTCGAAGGTGTCGCGGCGGCCGTAGAGCACCTGCCCGTCGGGGAAGGTGGTCAGACCCCAGGGCAGATCGGTCTCGGTGGTGACCCTGGTGACCGAGCACAGCGCGGTGGAGCAGGAACTCCCCGTGGTGACCGTGACCGCCGTGCTGGAGGCGGATCGGTTGGCCTGCGCGTCGCGCGCCCGCACCTGGTAGCGGTAGCTGGTGTCGGCGGTCAGGCCGCTGTCGGTGAACGAGGTCGCGGTGGTCGACCCGACCTGGGTGCCGTCGCGCAGGACCTCGTAGCCCGTGACGCCGATGTTGTCGGTGGACGCCGTCCAGCGCACGGTGACCGCGGTGCCCGACGCGGTCGCCGTCACGCCCGTGGGCGTGGTGGGCGGTTCGGTGTCGGACTGGCACCGCGGCACGGTGATGGTGACCGTGGAGCTGGCCTGGGAGACGTTGCCCGCGGCGTCGCGGGCGTTGACGTACAGGCCCCAGGTGGCACCCGGCACGACGGCCAGGTAGGCCGACAGGTTGGTGCCGGGTACCGAGGTCATGAGCTGTCCGTCGTGGTAGACGTCGTAGAAGGCGACGGCGACGTCGTCGGTCGACGCGGACCACGAGAACCTGACGCCCCTGCACGTCAGGTTCGAGGCGCGGGGGTTGCCCGGTGCGGTCGGCGGTGTGGTGTCGGCACCGGGGCCGACCGACCGCCACGGCTGCCGGGCGCCGTCGGTCGTGGCGCGCCCGCGCAGGTCGGGGATCTCGCCGCCGTTGCGGTCGACGAGCACGTAGGACGCGCTGGTGCCCACCGCGGCCGCGGACGCGGTGGACGGCGGGAGGACGACGCCGAGACCCGACAGCACCACGGCGCACAAGGCCGTGAGCGGCGGGCGGGAAGCGGTGGTCCTCCAGGTGGCACGCCGTTGCCGCATGGTGTTCCTCTCACCCGGTTCCAGGGGCGGACCGGCTCGTCGTGGGGACAGTCAGGCGTGAACGCGCGATTTCTCCAGCACGGACGTGAACGCACGTGACCACAGGGGGAGGTCGGGCCAGCCCCGGCAGGACACCATCGCGCCGTCGACGACGTCGGGCCCGTCCACGAACCTCGCTCCGGCCTGCTCCACGTCCGCTCGCAGCGGTGGGAAGGCCGCGGTGGCGCGGCCCCGCAGGAGACCGAGGGCGGCGGGCACCTGGGGGCCGTGGCAGATCGTGCCGACGGGAAGCCCGCGGTCGAAGAGGTGGCGGACGACGCGGGCCACGTCGGGGTCCGTCCGGATGTACTCCGGTGCCCGTCCGCCGGGGATCACCAGCCCGTCGTACTCCTCGGGGTCGACGTCGCCGAACGCCAGGTCCACGGGCAGCAGGTGGCCGGGCTTCTCGGTGTAGGCGTCCCAACCGGGCTCGAAGTCGTGGACCACGAGCTTGACCGCGCGTGTGGTGGGAGCGGCCACGATCGCCTCGTGGCCGCCTTCGCGCAGCCGGAACACCGGGTACATCGAGTCGAGTTCCTCGGCGGCGTCCGCCACCAGGACCAGCACACGAGCCATGCCCGCTCCTTTCGGCTCCACGTCCGCCACCTCGTCGAGGTGCGTGACCGACGTCGGGTCCCTCGACCGCCCGGACACCGCCTGCACAGCGCCGGGTGCCTGTGGCAGCGCTGAAGCGAACGTTAACAACTCTCGACTAGCTAAAACGAGAGGCAGTTGATTTAGCTCCTGCGCCTGCGGCACTGTGCCTGAGCAGGCCTCGTAGTTAGCGTTAACACGACGGCCGTCGAACGCGGAGGAGAAACGATGCGGACGCTCGTCAGGTCGATGATCGCTGTCGCCGCCCTGGTCGCCGGGGTGGTGTCGGGGACCGGATCCGCGGTCGCCGAGTCGAACGGCGGCGTGCGCGTGATGCCGTTGGGCGACTCGATCACCGAGGGGACCCAGGTCCCCGGCGGCTACCGGATCGGGCTGTGGCAGCGGACCGCGAGCGCCGGTTACCGCGTCGACTTCGTGGGGTCGCAGTTCAACGGCCCGGCGTCGCTGGGCGACCACGACCACGAGGGGCACCCCGGTTGGCGCATCGACCAGGTCAACGCCAACGTCGCGGGCTGGCTGCGCAACACCGACCCGCGCACCGTGCTGCTGCACATCGGCACCAACGACGTGCTCCAGAACTCGAACCTCGGCGGCGCTCCGGGCAGGCTGTCCGCCCTGGTCGACACCATCACCGCGACCGCCCCGAACGCGGACGTGTTCGTCGCGACGATCACTCCGCTCGCCAACTCCGGGCAGGAGTCCGCCGTCCGGACGTTCAACGCCGCGATCCCCGGCATCGTGCAGGGCAAGGTGAACGCGGGCAAGCGGGTCCACCTGGTCGACATGCACTCCGCGCTCACCACCGCCGACCTCATCGACGGCATCCACCCCACGGCCACCGGCTACGACAAGATGGCCGCCACGTGGTACTCGGCGCTGCGGTCCGTCGCGGGATCGATCGGCGACCCCACCGCTCCGTCCGGCAGGCAGATCGTCGGCGTCGAGTCGGGCCGCTGCGCGGACGTGCCCAACGGGAGCACCACGAACGGCACGCAGGTCCAGCTGTGGGACTGCGGTAGCCAGTCGAACCAGTCGTGGACCTACACCTCCGGCAAGCGGTTGACGTCCGGCGGCAAGTGCCTCCACGCCTCCGGGAACGGCACGGCCGACGGCACGCGGGTGGTCGTCTGGGACTGCGACGGCCAGGCGGGCCAGCAGTGGAACGTGAACCCGGACGGTTCGATCACCGGCGTCGCGTCGAACCTGTGCGTGGACGCCTCCGGCCACGGGACGGCCAACGGCACCAAGCTGATCCTCTGGTCGTGCAGCGGCCAGTCGAACCAGAGGTGGACCTTGCGCTGACCCCCCGTGGTGGATGACCCTCGGCACCGGCTCGACGTCCGTGGTCCGCGGGACGCCGGCGTCTGGCCGCCCGCCGGTTCGCCCGTCACGAGGAGGGCGGCGCCGTCGACGACACCGAGGCGCCCGCCGAGAACGCCGCCCGTCGCCGTGCTCGCGGTGCGCAAGACCTCGTCAGGCTCGACACGTGAGCGGGCGCCCTCCGTTGTAGGCGACCATCTCCCGGAACGCGGCGGGGATGTCGATCGGGGCTCCGGGTTCGGCCCCGCGGACCTCGGCGTAGGCCCGGTGGAGGTTGCCGACGATCCTCTCGGGTTCGCTCCACCCGGCGTGGTCGCCCAGGTCGGTTTCGCGGGCCGCGTCGAGCGGGGACAGGCCGGCCTCGACACCGCGTCGGGCCACGTCCTGCACGAACCGCAGGTAGTCCAGGGTCGCGTCGATCGTCTCCGCCCCGCACACGGGTCCGTGCCCCGGCACGATCGTCTTCGCGCCCAGCGGCGCGATGACGTCGGTGAGCGCGGCGATCGCGCCGGAGATCGAGCCGGACAGCAGGAACGGGGTGCCGCCCGAGAAGAGCAGGTCGCCCGCGTAGAGCACGGACCGCTCGGGCACCCAGAGGACGGAGTCGTTGGTGGTGTGGGCGGGTGTTCCCACGTGGCGGACTTCGCACCGGAGGTCGTCCACCCACAGCGTGACGCCACGGGTGTAGGTCAGGAACGGCGGTGCGGGCGGTACGTCGCCCTGGTCGAGGGGTTCGAAGACGCCGTCCAGCGACGGCAGGTCCTCCGCCGCGATCAACTCGGCCCTGGTGCGCTCGTGGGCGACGATCGTGGCGCCGGGGAACCAGCCGTTGCCCGCGGTGTGGTCGGGGTGGCTGTGGGTGTTGAGCAGCGTGCGGACCGGCGCGCGGGTGAGGTTCGCGACGGTGTCGGCGAAGGCGCGGGTGCGGCGTTCGGTGGAACAGGTGTCGATCGCGACCACGCCGTTCGACCCGACCAGGAAACCGGTGTTGTTGATCATCCAGCTCCCGTCGGGCTGGATGTAGGCGTAGAGCCCGCCGCCGAGGTCCTCGACCCGCGGCGCTCCGATCACGGTGGTCATCGTGGTACCTCCTCGGTGGTGCGGCGGTCAGGGCCGGTTTCGCGGGCGTCGCCGCGCCGGTGTGACCGGTGGGGAGTCCGGGCTGGCCACGACGGTGTTCGTGATGCCCCCGATGCCCTCCACCGTCATGGTCACGACGTCCCCCGGCTTGAGCGGTGGTGGGTCCTGGACCCCGCGCCGGCCCCACAGCTCGGCGAGGCAGCCTCCGTTGCCGCACGTCCCGGAGCCGAGGACGTCCCCCGGACGGATCTCCGCGCTCCGGGACGCGTAGGCGACCAGTTCCTCGAACGGCCACCCCATGTTGGACAGCAGGTCCCGGCCGACCTCTCGTCCGTTGACCTCCACCGTCATCGCCAGCCGCAGGAAGCCCTCGGCGTCGCGGTAGGGCTCCAGTTCGTCCGCCGTCACGAGGACCGGGCCCAGCGTCGAGGCGAAGTCCTTTCCCTTGCAGGGGCCCAGGTTGACCTTCATCTCGCGGAACTGGAGATCCCTGGCCGACCAGTCGTTGAAGATCGTGTAGCCCACGATGTGGTCGCGGGCCCGCTCCGGGCGGAGGTCGCGTCCGCCGGACCCGATCACGGCGGCGACCTCCAGTTCGAAGTCGAGCAGGTCGCAGCCCGCCGGGACGGGGACGTCCTCGCCCGATCCGATCAGGGCGTAGGGGTTGGTGAAGTAGAACGTCGGGGCCTCGTACCACTCCGGTGCCACGCCGGGGTTTCCCGGCACCGCGGCCACCATGCCCTCGACGTGCTCCTCGAACGCGACGAAGTCGCGCACCGTCGGGGCGTCGAGCGGAGGCAGCAGCCGCAGCCCGGCCAGCGGCACGGCGTCGCCCGCCGACACCGCCGCCGCTCCGGCTCCGCGCAGGCTCCCGGACCGGATCAGGTCGAGGACGGTGGTCCCGTCGGGGAACCGGAGCAGGTGGTCGTCGACGACGACACCGCAGCGGACGCCGGTGGCGTCCTCGACGGTCGCGACGCGCATCAGACCGGCGGGGCCACGAACAGGCCCCTGTCCGGGTCGTTGAACGACTTCCTGGCGACGAACTCGTCCATCCTGTTCGCGGTGCCCCACTGGTCGGAGACCTCGGGGTCGGAGAAGTCGTGCAGGCTGGGGTGCCAGGTGTCCTCGTCGAGGCGTTCGAGTTCCGTCGTGTACTCGACGGTGTTGCCCAGCGGGTCGAGGAAGTAGGTGAAGGTGTTGTCGCCCGCCTTGTGCCGCCCCGGCCCCCAGATCTTCTCGACGCCCGCGCGCAGCAGCCGTCCGGAACCGCGCATGTACTCGTCGATGCCGCGCATCTCGAAGCTCGCGTGGTGCAGCGACGGGTGCGGCCCGCGGGCCACGGCGAAGCTGTGGTGCCAGTCGTTGCAGCGCAGGAACCACATCATGTCGCCCATGCGCGGGTGGGTGAGCACGTCGGAGAGCGCGAACGCGAGGTGCCGCTCGTAGAAGGCGACGGTGCCCTCCGGGTCGGCGGAGTTGACGACGACGTGGGAGAGCCGGACCGGGATGGACTCCCGCTCCTCGATCCTGCGGTGCGCGCGGGGCGCGACGTCGGCCGAGACCTCCACCGTGCGGCCCTCGTTGTCGAAGAACCGGAATCCGTACCCGCCACCGGGGGTCGTCACCGCGCCGGGTTCGGTCACCAGCCGCACGCCGTCACGGCCCAGGCGCAGCGCGAGGGTGTCGACGTCGGCGGGGGTGGCCGCGCCGAAGGCGATCAGGTCGATCCGCTTGTCGGTCGCCTGCCGGAGTCGCACGACGTACTGCTCGGGTGATCCCTCGGCGGCGAGGAACGAGATCCCGGAGTCGTGTTCCACCTCGGTCAAGCCCCACAGGCCGGTGTAGAACCCGCGTTGGACGGCGAGGTCCTCGACGCCGAGGTCGACGTGCCGAAGGTGGGTGATGAGGCGGCGGGGCGGCGCGGTCATGCGACCTCCTCGGTGAGGACCGGGAGCAGGCCGAGCAGGTCGGCGTTCCCGGAGCGGATGGCGTGCTGGTCGGCGTCGCCGAGACCGGTGGCGGCGAGCCGCGCGACGGGATCCGCGACGCCCATGTCGAAGGGGTGGTCGGAGCCCAGCAGCACCCGGTCGGCCCCGACCGCGGCCACGAGGGCGCGCAGCGCGTCGGGCGTGTGGACGAGCGAGTCGAACCACAGCCGCCGCAGGTAGCCGCTCGGCGGTTCGGCGCAGCCGCGGGCTTCGGGCCGCACCTGCCAGGCGTGGTCCGAGCGCCCGAGGAACGTGGGCAGGTAACCGCCGCCGTGCGCGGCGAGCAGCCGCAGCCGCGGGTGCCGGTCGAGCACCCCGGAGAAGATCAGGTGCGACAGGGCCACGGCGTTCTCGACGGGTTGCCCGACGGTGTTGGACAGGTAGAACCGGTCGAGCCGCTCGTCGAGGGAGCAGCCGAAGGGGTGCAGGAACACGACGGCGCCGGTGGCGGCGGCGTGCGTCCAGAACGGTTCCAGTGCCGCGTCGGAGAGTTCGACGCCGGGGGCGAAGGAGGAGATCTCCACCCCGCGCAGGCCGAGTTCGAGGGCGTCGTCCAGGGCCGCGACGCACAGGTCCGGGTGGTGCAGCGGCACCAGCCCCAGGCCGGTGAACCGGGACGGCTCCTCCGCGACGACGGCGGCGACACCGCGGTTGGCCGACCGGGCGACCGTCATCGCGAGGTCCCGGTCGGTCCAGTAGTGGTAGTGCGACGGCGACGGCGAGAGCACCTGGACGTCGACTCCCGCGGCGTCCATGTCGGCCAGGCGCGGCTCGACCGCGGTGAGCCGCGCGATCCGGTCACCGACCATGCGGCCGGAGATCGCGGTCGACTCCGGGCCGTTGCGGCGCAGGTCCAGCGCGCGGTGCTCGTCGAGGCCCGGCTGTCCGGCGACGACCGCCTCCACCTCGGGGACGATCACGTGGGCGTGCACGTCGACCACCGGGGCCCGACCGGCGGCGGCGCTCACGCCGGCCTGCCCACGGTCTCGGCGACGGTGCGCATGAGCCCCGGCACGTCGCCCCGCTCGCCGTCCAGCAGCCACTGCCCGAGCCGCACCGACGCGTCCACGACCGTGCGGACCCGTTCCAGGCGGCGTTCGGTGAACGCGGCCCACAGGTCGCCGTCGACGGTGTCGGCGGCGAGGAGGAGTTCGACGAGCACCGCCGCGTCCTCCAGCGCGAGCGCCGCACCCTGGGCGACGGTCGGGGGACAGGTGTGCACGGCGTCGCCGATGAGCACCACCCTGCCGCGGTTCCACGGTCCGTCGAGCAGGTGGGTCTCGAACCAGGTGTAGTTGATCCGGGCCGGGTCGACGAGCAGGGCGCGGATGTCGTCCCACGGCCCGTGGTAGTGCTCGGCGAGCGCGCGCACCACGGCCAGCCGGTCGTCCGGGGAGAGAGCGCCGCGGTCCTGCGCGTCCTCGACGAGGTAGGCGTAGAGCGAGTCGTCACCGGTGGGGCAGTAACCCGCGATGTAGGCGCGCCCCCCGTAGTAGAGGTCGGTGCGGGTCACCGACTCCGGGCGCGAGGTGAACGCGCGCCAGATGCCCATGCCCGTCGCGCGGGTCCGGAGTTCGATCCCGAGCAGGCCGCGCACCGCGGAGCGCACCCCGTCGGCGCCGACGACGAGGTCGTACCGGCGTCGGGAGGAGTCGGAGAAGGTGGCGTCGACGCCCTCGTCGTCCTGCTCCAGTCCGACGACCGTGGTGCCGAAGCGGATCTTCGCTCCGAGCGAGGCCGCCCGGTCGACGAGGATGCGGGCGAGGTCCGGTCGGTACATGCCGACGGTGGCGGGCAGCCCCGAGGCGCTGGGGATCTCCCGCGCCTCGAACAGGAGCGTGCCGTGCGCGTCGGGGGCGCGCATCCCGATGTCGTTGAACGCGTACCCGGCTCGCTCGACCAGTGGCCACACGCCGAGGTCGCGCAGCACGCGCAGGGCGTTCTCCTGGACGGTGATGCCCGAGCCGGTGGCCGTGACGTCGGGGCTGATCTCCACGAGGTCGACGGCGATCCCGGCGTCGGCGAGCAGGATCGCGGCGGCGGTCCCGGCCGGCCCGCCACCGACCACGAGCACGGAGCCGACGGCGGTCACGGGGCCACCGCCCTGACCCGCTGGGTGCCCAGCGACAGCGATTCGCCGCCGGTGATCGTGCCCTCCACGACGTCGCCGTCGCGCAGCAGCCGTCCGTGGTGGATCCCGTTGCCCGCCGGGCTCCCGGTCAGGACGAGGTCGCCGGGCAGCAGCGGAACCGTGTGCGACGCCGCGGCCACCAGGGCGGCGACGTCGAAAATCATGTCCTTCGTGGACTCATCTTGCATGGTGTCCCCGTTGAGCGTCAGGGTCACCCGCAGGTCCGCCGGATCGCCGACGAACCGGCTCGGCACGAGGAACGGTCCGGTGGGCAGGAAACCCGGTGCGTTCTTGGCCCGGAACCAGTCGGTGCCGATCTCCGGCATGTCCCTGCGGAACACCAGGTCGCGGGTCGTGAGGTCGTTGACGATGGTGTAGCCGGCGACGTGGTCCAGCGCCTCGTCGCGGTCGACCCGGAACGCGCGGCGTCCGATCACCGCGGCCAGTTCCAGTTCCCAGTCGTGCTCGTGCGAGTAGTCGGGCAGGACGACGTCGTCGTACGGGCCGCCGATCACGGTGGGGAGCCCGAGGAAGAGGTACGGGGTGCCCTCGGCAGCGCGGCGGTCCATCATCGCCGCGGTCTCCGCCCGGACCTGCTCGACGGTCCGCTCGGCGGTGATCTCGCTGTGCTGGACGGCCAGTTCGATCACGTGGGTGCGGTAGTTCGCCCCGGCCTGCACCACCTGGCGGGGGGCGACGGGGGCCCGCACGTCGAGGGGCGCGAGCGGCTGCCACGCGCCGGTGGCGTCCGCCAGTTCCGCCAGGACCGGGAGGACTGCGTCCCACTCGTCCAGCAGGTCCCTCACCGATGCGCCGGGGAAGCGGGCGGAGAGGTCGAGCACCCGCTCCTCGACGACGAGCCCGGCGAACTCCCGGCTGGTCGCGGTCGTGCGGAAGGTTCCGATGCCGAACCTGGTCGACGCTGCGGGATCGGGCACGTGAGCGGCCCCTTTCGTCGGAGATGCCGGTGCATACTCTTCTCCGACCTCGGTCATCCAGGAAGATGACTCCGCTGATGATCGGTATAAGCGACATCGATGAGAGGGGGAGCGGTGCAGTTGGCCAACCTCGACCTCAACCTGTTGGTGCCGCTGGACGCGCTGCTGCGGGAACGCAGCGTGACACGGGCCGCCGTGGCGCTCGGGTTGAGCCAACCCGCGCTCAGCGCCTCGCTGGCGCGGCTGCGCAGGCACTTCGGGGACGAGCTGCTGACCCGCGTCGGCAACACCTACGAGCTCACGCCGCTGGCCGTGGCCCTGCGCCGCAGGGTCGGCGTCGCGCTGAGCGGGGCCGAGCGGGTCTTCGCGAGCGAACCCGGCTTCGACCCGGCGACCTCGACGCGCGACTTCACGCTGCTCGGCTCGGACTACCCGATGGTGGTGCTCGGCTCCTCGGTCGCGCGGATCATGGGCGAACGCGCCCCCGGCGTCCGGCTGCGCTTCCAGCACCAGATGCCGTCGATCATCGAATCGGCGGGGGAGGCCCTGCGCGAGGTCGACGGGCTCGTGTTCCCGCACGGCTTCCTGTCCGACGTGCCGCACCTGGACCTGTACCGCGACACCTGGGTCTGCCTGGTGGCCACCGACAACCCGCACGTCGGGGACTCGCTCACCATGGACGACCTGGCCACGCTCCCGTGGGTGCTCACCTACAACTCCTCGACGGCGTTCACCCCCGCCGACCGCCAGTTGCAGATCCTCGGTGTGCAGCCGAAGGTCCAGGTCGTGGTCGAGAGCTTCGTCGCGCTGCCCTACTTCATCGCCGGAACGGACCGGATCGGTCTGGTGCAGGGCCACCTCGCCGGGCGGCTGACCCGCACCGGTGACGTTCGAGCCCTGCCCTGCCCGTACGACGTCGTCCCGCTGGTGGAGGCGTTGTGGTGGCACCCGATGCACGAACGCGATCCCGAGCACGTGTGGATGCGGTCGGTCATGGCCGAGGCAGGCGCCCGCGTGGGCGACGGCGGTGCGGCGACCCCGCCGGTCGGTCGGTAGCGCTCACCAGGTGCGGATCGAGCCGAGGGGGTGTGTCCGCCCGACCACACCCCCTCGCGAACGTCACCCGGTCGGGTCGACCAGCACGGAGGGCCCGCTCGTCCGGTCGGTGAGAGGACCGAGGACGGACCCTAGGCCGGAGGCACGGGCGCGCCGGGGCAGGAGTCGTTCGAGACCGCGCCGGTGTCGAAGAACTCCACGGCCTTGGCCGCGCACGGCAGGTCCAACAGCGAGCCGTGGACGTCGTCCTCGACGGTCAGCAGCGCGCCACCGATCCGCTGCCGCATCTCCCGCGCCCAGCCCACCGGGGTGACCTGCTCGTAGACGTGCCCGACGAGTTGCAGGGGGCTGCTACCGGCGGTGAGCCGCCACGGCTGGGCGGGGATCGGCCAGCCGACGCAGCGGACGGCCTCGGAGCCGTACTGCCCGGCGACGGGCAGTTCCCCGACCAACCGGAGCCGGACGTCCCACACCTGGTCGAAGTCGCGGGTGCTGACGGATTCGTTGCACATGACCGAGGTCTGCTGGAACGGGCTGAAGCCGGTCTGGTCGGCGTCCCAGCCGAACGCGCGCACCTCCCCGTCGGGCAGTGCCGCGGGCGTGGCCCGATCGCGGATCGCGGCGAGTTGCCGCGCCGTGGCCGCCCAGTAGCGCCGCGTCGAGGTGAGCAGGCCGTCGAACGCGTCGGGCCTGCTGGTCTGCCGCGCCCGCAGTTCGAGCAGGGCGCCGGTCACGGCGGCCTGGGTCGTCCCGAAGCGGTAGACGTCGTCGTTGCGGGCGATCCAGGCGGCGAACTCGGCGAAGGTGTTCTCCTGCGCGGTCAGCTGTGCGCGGTCCATCTCGACCATGTCCAGGTCGGGCGGCATCACCGAGTCGAGCAGCATCCTGTCGACGTGGGCGTCGAACAGGGTGCGGTAGTGCGCGCCGAGGACGGTGCCCCAGGAGATGCCGTAGTAGCCGATCTTGTCCTCGCCGAGGGCGATTCGGATGCGGTCCATGTCGCGAGCGATGTTCGCCGTGGTGAGGTTGCGGACGAACTCCGGGTCCTCCTCGACGCAGCGCCGGTGGTTGCGGCCGTCGCGTTCGGCCTCGAAGCGGGCCTTCTCCTTCTCCGGCAGGGAGGGATCCGGCTGGGTCCAGTCGTCCTCGCAGGCCACGGCCGCGCTGTAGCCGACGCCGCGGGGAGCGAACCCGATGAGGTCGTGGTGCACCCCGATCCCGGCCGCCTGCGACCGCAGGAGCTCCTTGGGCATCTCCATCCCGGAGCCGCCCGGCCCACCGGGGTTGAGCAGGACGACACCGACGCGGCTGCCGGAGGCCCTCACCCGGCTGATCGCGATGTCGACGGTGCGCCCTTCCGGTTTCGCGTAGTCGACGGGCACGGTCACCACCGCGCACTCGGAACGCTCGTCGGTGGTGGGCCAGCGGTTGGCGATGTCCTTGCAGGGCCGCCACTCCAGGCCTTCCGCGGCGGCGATCCCCGGCGCCAGGGGGATGAGCACCAGCCCGGCCAGGGCCGCGCAGAACAGGTCCTTGATCTTCATGGGAGGAACCCTGGCAGGGTGGGCGGCCCCGGCGACTCGGTCGATGGGCCGAGTCTTCCGACACTCGGCCGAGTCCCTCCGGCCTAGCGGCCGTGCAGGGGCGCCAGGTGGTGTCCCGGTGGGTCTCGTCGCCCGGTAGGCGCGTCTCAGTCCTGCGGTGTCAGGTAGCCGCAGGAGAACGCGGCGGCGACGGCGGCCGCTCGGTCGTTGACGCCCAGCTTCGCGTACACGTGCAGCAGGTGCGTCTTGACCGTCGTCTCGCTGATGAAGAGCCGCTTCGCCGCCTCGCGGTTCGTCGAGCCGCGGGAGATCAGCTCCAGCACCTCCAGCTCGCGCCGGGACAGCGGTGCCGGGGCTGGTCTGCGCACCTGTTCCACGAGCCGGGTCGCGACGGCGGGGGAGAGCACCGCCTGCCCGCGTGCCGCGGCCTCCACCGCGCGGACGAGTTCCGCCCTCGACGTCTCCTTCAGGAGGTAGCCGGTGGCGCCGGCTTCGATGGCGGACAGCACGTGGCTGTCCGTGTCGTACGTGGTGAGCACCAGCACCCGTGACGGCACCCCGCGCTTCGCCAACTCCCTGATGGCGGCGACGCCGTCGGTTCCGGGCATCCGCAGGTCCATGAGGATCACGTCGGGGCGCAGGCGCTCCCCGGCCGCGATCGCTTCCGCGCCGTCACCGGCTTCGCCGACCACCTCGAAGCGGGGATCGCCGCCGAACATGCCCCGCAGCCCGTCCCGCACCACCGGGTGGTCGTCGACGATCAGCAGTGAGATCAACCCACGCTCCCGACGGGGATCGCAGGCACCGTCACCGTGATCGCGGTGCCCCCGCCCGGCTCGGACTCGACGTCCAGCCGTCCCGCGAGCAGCCGCACCCGCTGCCGCATGCCCGCGAGCCCGAAGCCCCCGTCCGCGGAGCTGCCCGCGGGTGTGGTGCCGGGCAGGAAACCCACGCCGTCGTCCAGCACGTCGAGCGTCACCAGGTCCTCCATGTACGACAGGGTCAGGGAGACCCGACCGGCTCGTGCGTGCTTGGCGACGTTGGCGAGAGCCTCCTGCGCGGTCCGCAGCAGTGCCACCTCGACGTCGGTGTGCACCGGCCGGGCGTCGCCGGTCGTGGTCAGCACCGCCTCGACGCGGTTCACCTCCGACCAGCGCGCGGCCACGTCGCGGATCGCGTCCGGGAGGCGGGCCTCCGCCAGCGCGGACGGTCCCACCGCGTGCACCGTCCGACGGGCCTCGGTGAGGCTCTCGCGGGCCAGGTCCATCGCGTTCGTCACGTGCCTGCGCGACACCGCTGGTTCGGCCGACGCCTGCTCGGCGGCCTGGAGCTGGGTGAGGATGCCCGCCAGCCCCTGAGCGAGGGTGTCGTGGATCTCCCGTGCCATCCGCTGCCGCTCGTCGAGCACGCCCGCCTCGCGGGCCTGCGCGAGCAGTTGGACGTGCAGGCCCGCGTTCTCCGCCAGCGCGGCCTCGAGCTCGGTGTTGGCCTGGTGCAACTCGACCAGCGCCCGCTTCTGCCGGTGGTCGCGCCGGTCGGACATCACGTCGGCGTGGAAGGCCGCCGTGGCCAGCACCGTGGTGAGCGCGCTGACGGCGGGCCACTGCCACCACTCGTCGGCCGTGATGCTGGCGGCCCCGCCCACGTAGGAGATCGCCGAGACCGTGGACGTGACGGCCACGCCGACGTAGCGCCACCGGCCCTTCAGGTACTGGAAGGCGTGCACGTAGCCCATGAAGGCGAAGAAGCCGAACCAGGGCGTGAGCAGCACGAGGCAGGCGGTCACCGCCACGAGCCCCGTGTAGTACAGGCCCATCACCGGGCCGTTGCCGTGCGACTCCGGGTGGAGCGTGTGGAACCACAGCACCCACGCGGTGAGCAGGGTGGAGAGCCCGAGCACCGCCGGGAGGTGCACCGGCGCGTTCCAGAGCGGCTGGAGCAGGGACAGCACCAGGCTGACCGCCAGCAGCGCGTACGGGAGCACTCCCAGGACCGCGGTCCGCTTGTGCTCCCAGCGTTCGAACTCCCCGCGCAACTCGGCCTCGACGCCCACGACCCGCTCCCAGCGGAAGTACCGGGCGGCCGGACTCCCGGCCGCGATCGTCCACACCAGCACCACGTGCGCTGCCCCGCCATGATCGCACGTGGTGCCTGCCGCGACCCGGAGTCGCGCTACACCACCGCCCGCACGGCGCGCACGCGGCGCAGAGCGCCCGAGACCGCCCAGCTCGCGACCGAGGCGAGCACCAGGGTCAGCAGGAACTTCGGCACGGGCGCCGCGTCGAGCGGGTGCAGCACCGCCACGACTCCGACGATGACCGGCGCGTGCACGAGGTAGACGGCGAAGGCGTTGTCGGCGAGGTAGCGGCTGAACCGCGACGAACCGGCGGCGAAGCGCTCGAACACGCGGAGCAGAACCAGGATGACGCCGACCGCGAACAGCGACTCCCACAGCGCGAGAGCCAGGTGGACGGGGCTCCCACTGGTCAGGTCGTCGGAGTCCACGAGACCGCGGTAGCCGCCCAGCGCCATCGGCACGAACGACCCCGCCACGAGAAGTGCGCCGAACCGGCCCGTCCTTCGCGGGAGCGTCGTGAACCAGCTCCGGCGGTAGGCCGCGACGCCGGTGGCGAAGAGCAGCAGGTACTGGGGCAGGTAGGCGGGACTGGGCAGTCCGAGCACCGGTTCGTAGGTGCCGAGGGGGACGAGGATCCGCCACGCGTAGGTGGCCACGGCGAGGACGAGGGCGAGGGCGAGCACGTCCCGCCGCCGCAGCGGTCGTGACCGCGCGGGTTCCGCGGGCCCGCGCAGGTGCCGTGACAACGCGAACGCGAGGGAGAAGATCAGCAGCACCTCGAGGAACCAGGCGGGACCGATCTGCCAGGAGGTGACGTAGTAGACCGCGAAGGACGGCCGGGTCGCGGGCGGCTGGTCGAGGTAGATCGGCAGGGCGAAGAGCGGCCGCAGCAGCACGACGAACCCGAGGAAGGGGATCCCGAGCCGCTTGAGGCGCTCGACCGCGAACGTGCCCGGTCCCCTCCGGTCGGCCGCGCCGGGGACGAAGTACCCGGACAGCAAGAAGAAGAACCCCATGAAGAACGTCTGGTTGACCAGGAGCAGCAGGTCCAGCGGCAACGCCGCCGACGGCGAAGCAGGCTGCTGCCAGTTGGGCCAGAGCTGGAGATTGCCGTGCGCGGCGGCGGAGTGGTGCGCGACCACCAGGACGGTCAGGAAGACGCGGAGGTTGTCGATGTGGAGGATGCGCGTCGGACGCGAAGCGCGGACGACGTCGGGTCGTGGTGTCACAGGGCCGCACGTCCCGTCGGCTCGGCGTGGGCGGGCAGGAGCCTCGGGGTTGTGGGAGGGGCTTCCACGCCACACCCCGAGACCTGGCCCCGCTCGCCGGTGGGGCCAGGTCTCGGGGTGTGGTCGCCGCAGCGCTTGACGAGGCCGTCGACCTCGATGATCGTCATGTGCAGGAGCCTGCCGCCCGCGGGGGCGCGCCGGATCGACCACGCGGGCGCGGATGACCGCGAGCGCGGTGGACCCCGTCCATCCTCCGAACGGAGGATGGACGGGGTGGCAGGCGGTGAAGGTCCCCGTGGCGGTCGGAGGTGTCGTCCGCGCCGGGCGTGCGGGACATCGCGGTCAACGACGCGCGACGCGAGGTGCGCGCGGGGCCGTGCCACCCCTGGCGGACGCCGAGGCGTCCGGGACGTGCCAGGGCTCCGCGCGCCCGGCGTGTCGCGGGCGTCGTCGCCCACGCCCCGCTCAGCCCGCGGTGTGGGCGGGGTAGTCGGTGTAGCCCTCGGCGTGACCGCCGTAGTGGGTTTCCCGGTCGTCGTCGGCCAGCGGGTGGCCCTGCGCGAAGCGCTCGACCAGGTCGGGGTTGGCGATGAAGAGGGCGCCGAAGGAGACCGCGTCGACGGTGCCGCGGTCGAGGATCTCGTTGCCGAGGGCCTGGGTGAAGCCGAGGTTGGCGACGATGCCGCCCTGGTAGTGGGCGCGGTAGCGGGAGAAGAGGGCGATGCGCTCCTCGATGGTGCCGGGGGCGCCCACCAGGTGCAGGTAGGCCAGGTTGTCGTCGTTGAGCTTCTTGAGGAGCTGGTCGTAGTCGGCGAGCGTCTCCTCGTCCGCGGTGAACGCGGTTCCGCTGGTCCAGCCGGGCGACATCTTCACGCTGACGCGGTCGCTGCCCCACACGTCGCCGACGGCGTCGAGGACGTCGAGGAGGAACCGGGCCCGCTTCTCGCTGCTGCCCCCGTAGGCGTCGGTGCGGTGGTTGAGCCGGGGGTTGAGGAACTGCGGGATCAGGTGGGACACCTGGGCGTGGAGTTCCACGCCGTCGAAACCGGCGCGGCGGGCGTTCTCGGCCGCGTGGCGGTAGTCGGCGATGGTGGCGGCGATCTCGGCGGCGGTGTAGGCGCGCGGGGTGAGGGTGTCCTTCGGGCCGGAGGGGGTGAAGGACTTCTCGCCGGGGTTGACGGCCGAGGGGCCCGCGGGCAGGCGGCCACCGAGGTGGTCGGGGTGGGAGACCGCTCCGACGTGTCCGAGCTGGCAGACGATCCGCCCGCCCGCCTCGTGGACGGCGTCGGTGACCTTCGCCCAGCCCGCGGTCTGCGTGTCGGTGTAGATGCCGGGGACGTCGGCGAAGCCGATCGCGTCGGTGCTGACCCACGTTCCCTCGGTGACGATCAGCCCGGCGGTGGCGCGCTGCGCGTAGTAGGTCGCGTGCAGGTCGGTGGGCGCCAGTTCGGCGTTGTGGGCGCGGGCGCGGGTCATGGGGGCCATGACGACGCGGTTGGGGAGCTCCAGCGCGCCGAGGCGGACAGGCTGGAGCAGGGGCTGGGTGGTCATGGGTGATGTCCTTGTGTCGAGGAGCGGATGAGGAGCGGGCGAGGGCCCGTCTCAGTCCTGTTTGAGGGCGTGGAGGGCGGAGAGCGGACCGCCGAGCTGCATGAGGCGTCCGCCCTCGCGCAAGGAGCCGACGTCGACGGGGGCGAACCCGAATGCGGCGGTGAGGTCCGCGACGGTCGCCTTGGCGTCGGCGTCGTCACCGGCGAGGAACAGCACCTGGCGTCCGGCCGGGTGGCGCGGGTCGGCGGCGATGTACTGGCCGTAGAGGGTGTTGAACGCCTTGACGACGCGGGCTCCGGGCAGCAGCGAGGCGACGTGCTCGCTGCCGGTCAGCTCGCCCAGGTCGGCGATCTCCGGGTGCGGGGGCGGGGAGGCGAACTGGTTGGTGGCGTCGATGACGATGCGTCCGTCGAAGTGCGGCAGGCCCGCTGTCGCCTCCGGGATCCGGGGCCAGCCGACCGCGAGGAGCACGAGCTCCGCCGAGGCGGCCTCCTCCGTGGTGCCTGCCCTGGCGAGCGGTCCGAGTTCGTCGGCGAGCCCCGTCAGGGAGGCGGGGCCGCGGCTGTTGCTCAGCACGACCTGGTGGCCGTGCGCCACGGCGTGACGGGCGATGGCCTTCGCGACGGTTCCGGCGCCGAGGGTTCCGATCTTCATGGCGGTGCCCTTCGTGGGGTTCAGGGTTCGGGGCTGGTGAGCAGGACGGTTCCGCTCTTGCCGGGGCGGTGGACGTGGTCGACGGCCTTCGCGAAGTCGGCGAGGTCGTAGCGGGCCGCGACCTCGAAGAGGTCCGGGGCGGTCACGGCCAGACGCGCCGCGAAGGCGACATCCTCGGCCCGTTCGTCGGGTGTGCGGGCCGTCCACCGGCCGACGGTCACGCCCCGCACGGTCAGGGCCCGCGGTGTCAGCGCGAGCGACTCCAGCGGTGTGCTGCCGGAACCGAGCTGTCCGTAGGTGATCAGGGTGCCGCCGTCGTCGAGCAGCCCGGCCAGCTCACCGGTCAGGGAGCCGCCCACCGCGTCCAGCACGACCTGGGCTCCCCGGCCGCCGGTCGCGTCCCGGACCTGGGTGCGCCAGTCCGCGTCGGCCGTCGAGATGGTCGGCAGCCCTGGGAAGCGCTGCCGCAGGGTCTGCGCCCCCTCGGCGCTGCGCACCAGGTTGACCAGCGGGATGTCGTGCTCGACCGCCGCGGCGCCGACCAGCTTTCCCACCGACGAGCCCGCGGCCGTCTGCACCACCGGACCCGCCCGGCCGTGCCGGGCGTCCTCGACCGCCCGCAGCAGGGTGAGCAGGGTGAGCGGGTTGACCAGCATCAGGGCCGCGGTCTCGTCGCTGACGCCGTCGGGTACCGGCACCACCAGATCGGTCGGTGCCGTGATGACCTCGCTCCACGCGCCCGGCACCGGGAAGAACGCGACCCGCTGACCGGGCCGCAGGTGCCGCACGCCCTCGCCGACGGTCTCGACGAGGCCCGTTCCCTCCAGGCCGGGGATCCGCGGCGCGGCGAACCGCCGCCGCGGCGCACCCGGAAAGCCCTGGACCCCCGCCAGGTCGCCGGGGTGGACGGGCCGGGACAGCACCCGGACCCGCACCTGCCCGGCCGCGGGCGCGGCGGGGGGTGGCTGCTCGCTCAGGCGCAGTACCCGCCTGGCTTCTCCGTGCCGGTCGTGGGCGATGGCCCGCATGACGCTCCCGTTCCCCGAGTTATTGATGATGGTCATCATTGGATGCCCTGTTATGATGAGATGCATCATCGAAAAGGTCAAGTCGGGAGCGACGCGGGAGGACGGCGATGCCGCGGATCACCAAGGGGGACAAGGCCCGCAACCGGCGGAACATCCTCGACGCGGCGGGCCGCCTGTTCCGCGCGCGGGGCATCGACGCGGTCGGCATCGCCGAACTGATGAAGGGGGCCGGCCTCACCCACGGCGGCTTCTACAACCACTTCGCCTCCAAGGACGACCTGGTCGTGGAGGTGTGCGGGGCCTCGTTCGCCGCCTCGCTCGCGAGCCTGGCCCGGACGGTCGAGGACGGTCCGGACCAGGACGGCCCTCCGCTGGAGCGGGTCGTGGGCGGGTACCTGTCCACCGCGCACCGCGACGCCCCGGACGGCGGCTGCCCCTCCGCCTCCCTGGTCACCGACGCCGGACGGCACGGTGAGGCCGTGCAGGGCGCGTACGCCGAAGGGGTCGAGGGCTATCTCGCGGGCTTCGCCGCCGAGTTCCTGCGCGAAGCCGAGCGGCAGGGCCGCGAACTCGACCCGGCCGAGGCCCGGCGCAAGGCCGTGCGCCTGCTCAGCGAGATGGTCGGCGCGCTGGTGCTCGCCAGGGCCGTGCGCCGCGTCGAGCCCGAACTCTCCGACGAGATCCTGCGGGCCCGCCGCGGCCACGCCGTCGACCGGGGCGACCCGGAACCCGACGACCGTGCCCGCGCGGGACGCGGTCGGGGCGGCCGTCACCCGGCACGGGTCCCGCGCGATCCGGAACACCGCTGCTGACGCGGCGTCCGCGTCGGCTCAGGTGCACGTGAGGACCCGGATCCTGTCGGCGGTCACGCGCCGGGCGACGTCGGATTCGAACGCGGTGGTGTGGTCACCTCGGCGGGGATCGGCTGGGCCGTTCCGGCGGCCATCGGGGCCATCGCGGCGGCGATCTCGGGGTTCGGTCCGGGTGGCGTGGTCCGCTGCTTCCCCCGGAGGGGTGCGTCAGGCGCCGGGGGCGAGGAGGACGACCTTGCCGTGGAGCCCGCCCGCCGCGGCTCGGGCGTGGATCTCGGGCAGGTCGGCCAGCGGCACGCGCTGGGCGACGTCGACCCGCAGGTCACCGGAGTCGACCAGGCCCACCAGCTTCGCGAGCTGGTCGGCGTCGCTGCGGACGTAGAGGTTGATGCCGCGCACGTCGCGGTCCTCGTCGGTCGGCGCGGGCATCCAGATCGTCGTGTTGACGACGACTCCGCCGGGGCGGACCAGGGTGACCAGCCGGGCCAGGACCGCGGGGTCGACCGGCGCGAGGTTCAGCACGAGGTCGACCTGCTCGGTCACGGCGGCGAGCACGCTGGTGGTGGTGTGGTCGACGATCTCGTCGGCACCGGCGCTCCGGACGGCTTCGGTGCTGCGCGGGCCTGCCGTGGCGATGACGTGGGAGCCCGCCTGCTTGGCGAGCTGGACGGCGTAGCCGCCGACTGGTCCGCCCGCGCCGTTGACCAGCACGCGCTGCCCGGACTTGAGCCTGCCGTGGTCGAAGAGCGCCTGGTAGGCGGTGAGGGCCACCGACGGCAACGCGGCGGCGTCAGCCAGCGGAATGCTCTTGGGGGCCGGGGTCAGGGCGGCCGCTGGTGCGATGACGTGCTCGGCCGCGGCACCGGCCTTGGTCATCGGCAGGAAGCCGACGACCTCGTCGCCCACGTCGACGCCCCGGACCCCCTCGCCCAGCGCGTCGACCGTGCCCGCGACGTCGTAGCCGGGGGTGTGCGGCAGGTCGACCGGGATGGCGCCCTGCATGACGCCCAGGCGGATGTTGCCCTCGACCGGGTTGAACGTCGTGGCCGCGACGCGGACCAGGACCTCGCCGGCCGCGGGGACGGGCTGCTCGACGTCCTCGTACCGCAGGACCTCGGGGCCGCCGAACTCGTGGAAACGCACTGCCTTCATGACCGCTCTCCCTCGGTTCCAGTTGCTTCGAAGTCGAAGCAACTGGAACCGACCGTAGACCTGCTTCGAATTCGAAGCAAAGTGACGTGCGGCACTCGGTGGTGGGCAGGGGTGGCGTCGGGTCGGTCGTCGGTCGCTGGTCGCCGGTCGCTGGTCGCCGGTGGCTGGTCGCCGGTGGCTGATTGCTGATTGCTGGTCGCTGGTCGCCGGTCGCTGGTCGCTGGTCGCTGGCCGCCGGTGGCTGATTGCTGGTCGCCGGTTGCCGGTTGCCGGTTGCTGGTCGCCGGTCGCCGTTGCCGGTTGCTGGTTGCCGATCGCTGGTCGCCGTTGCCGGTCGGTGGTCGCCGGTCGTCGGTCGTCGTTGCCGGTCGGTGGCCGGTGGTCGGTGGGCCGCTTGTCGACCTGGGGTCGAGCGGACGCCGAAGCCGCTCCCGTCATCCGGTCGGGCGGCTCACCTCACCTCGCTCCTTCGAATTCGAAGCAGTAGGCTGGTGTCATGGCTGACTCGCCGAAGTTGCTCGACCCCGTCCAACTCGGTGCCTACTTCTCCCTCATCGAGGTGACCAGCCTTCTGCGCCACGCCGTCGAAAAGCAGCTGAAGGAGGCGGGCGACCTCAGCTACGTGCAGTTCCAGCTGCTGGCGCGGCTCGGCGACTCGCCGACGGGCAGCCACCGCATGACCGACCTCGCCGACGGCGTCGTCTACAGCCGCAGCGGCCTGACCTACCAGGTCGGGCTGCTGGAGAGGGCGGGCCTGGTCGAGCGCTCGCCGTCCGCGGGCGACGAGCGCAGCGTCACGGTCACCATCACCGACGCCGGGCGCGCGCTGCTCGCGGCAGTGCTTCCCGGCCACGTCGAGGTCGTCAGCGGCCTGCTCTTCGAGCCGCTCTCCCGGAGCGACGTGATCGCCCTGGCCGGCCTGCTGGCGCCGGTGCGCGACCACATGCGGTCCACGCCGCCGCGCTCGGCGGCGCCTCGGCGGCGCAGGGGTTGACCTCACCGCGCCACGCGGTGACCGATCGCGACGGTGTCCTGGTGGCGAGAGGACCGCTGGGCACGTGGCTGCGCCTGCGTGCGACGTGCCGTCCCGCCGGAGTCGAGGGGCGGCGCTCAGCGCTCGGACGTGCTGACTCCCGTGCTCGACCAGTCCTGCCGGCTCAACTGGTCCAGCAAGGCGATTTCGGCCCGCCCTGGCGAGCGGCGAACGCCCGCGACCACCGGCTCCGAGAGAGCGGGGTGGAGCGGGCGGGTCAGGTGTTCGAAGCCGTCGGGGATCGCGGAGGACGGCGCGATGGTGACGCCGAGGCCTTCCGCGGCGAGCCGCACCGCGGTGGAGATCTGGGAGGCCCGGCCGACCGTCCGCGGGGCGAGGCCTCGGTCGGCGAGCAGGCGCGCCAGGTGCTCGTCGAGCTTGCTGGTGCGGCGGAAGCGCACCCACCCCTCGTGAGCGAGGTCGTCGAGGAGGAGCGGCTCGTCCCGGTGGAGGAGTGGGTGGCCCTCCGGTAGCACGGCGACGTACGACTCCCTGCCCAGCGTGTGGACGTCGAAGAAGCATCCGGGCGGGACCTCGTGCACCAGGACCATGTCGAGCGTGCCCTGGCGCGCGAGCCGTTCCATGTCCGTGGGGTCGGGCTCCTCGTGGATCGTCACCTCCAGGTGGGGATGACGGCGGCGCAGCTCTCCGAGCGCGCGCGGCAGCAGGCGGGTCCCGAGTCCCAGGTAGACGGCGATGATCAGCTCGCCCGTCAGGTCCGCGTCGGCGGAGCGGGCGGCGGTGAGCGCGCGCCGGGACGCGGTGGTGGCGACCTCCGCCTCGGCCAGGAAGGCCCGACCCGCCGCCGTCGGCAGCACTCCTTGGGGGGTCCGCGTGAACAGGCGCACCCCGACCTGCTTCTCCAAGGTGCCGATCTGCTGGGACAGCGACGGCTGCGCCATCCCCAGCCGCTCGGCCGCCGCTGTGATGCTGCCTTCCTCGGCCACGGTCAGCGCGTACTCGTACTGCCGCAAGTTCATCCGGAACCGCCTCGCCACATAGAAGCCACCTATGCAAATCATAGCGGGCGACTCTTTGCGCCTATGTCTCGCTGCTGCGTACGTTCTGGACCGCACAGCTCGTCCGAGGAAGGGGAAAGCGGATGCGTCTCGCCGACAAGGTCGCTCTGGTCACGGGTGGAGGAGCGGGCCTCGGCCTCGCGATCGCCGAGAGGTTCGCGGCCGAAGGTGCCCACGTCTACATCACGGGCCGCCGGAAGGAAGTGCTCGACGACGCGGCGGCTTCCATCGAAGGACGGGTCACGGCGGTTGTCGCGGACTCCACGTCGGCGAGCGGTCTCCACGATCTGGTCGAGACCATCAGGCGGGGGAGTGCGCGCCTCGACGTGCTCGTCGCCAATGCGGGCATGATCGAGCGGGCGGACTTCGGCGAGGTCACCGAGGATCATTTCGACCGCACGTTCGACATCAACGCGCGGGGCACGATGTTCACCGTTCAGGCCGCGCTGCCGCTCATGTCGACCGGTGGCTCGATCATCCTGGTGGGTTCGATCCAGGGGTTCAAGGGACTGCCCGGATCGACCACCTACAGCGCGGCGAAGGCGGCCGTGCGCTCCTACGCGCGGGTGTGGGCGGCCGAGTTCGGCGACCGGGGCTTGCGGGTCAACGTGTTGACCCCTGGTCCGTTCGACACGGCCATCATCGACGGGCAGGCCGAGTACTTCGGGCAGGACCCGGCAGCGCTGCGCGCACAGATGGCCACGCACGTCCCGCTGGGGCGGCTCGGGCGCCCCGAGGAACTGGCCGCCGCGGCGCTGTTCCTGGCCTCCGACGAGAGCGGTTTCATGACAGGCGCGGAACTGTGCGTCGACGGCGGGATGGCTCAGGTGTAGGTCCTCGGGGGAGTGGTCTGCGCGGCCACCCGGTGCGGTGCGCGGCGTACCGCGGCCTGCACGGCTTCGCGGGACCACGTGCTCCTCCGGGGTCGTGGCGGTGGAGGAACTTGATCACTTCGGTGCCCGCCGCCCTGGCCGGCGTGGAACCTGCCGCGCGGAGGCGGGCACGACCGGCGGGCCGACCGGTCGGTGCCGCGGGCGCACCCGGTGTCGCCCCACCCCGCCGCGGGGGCACGGTTCCGGCCAGCGCTCGTTCGGCGACCACGAGGTCGGGCTGCTGCCGCGCGGCCGATTCGGGATGCGCGGCGAGTTGTTCCGCCGGATTGCGATCACCGGTTCGGGATCGGACCTCCGGTGGAGAAGGCGCGCGGTTCGCCGATCGTGGGATGTCATCCGCTGTGGCGACCGGGCAAACATCTCAGGACTCGACCACTTCGGGGACGTCGATGACGGCTTCGGCATAACTCCACCGGGTCAGCGCCGAGCGGTGAGCGGTATGCGGGCGATCGAGTGAATTGGGCGCAGACTGGCCGAAGATCCTGGTAGTAATTCACGAGTCCTGCTCGTTCTCTGCTGAGAGGATCTCTCATGTCCTTGGTAGCACGAGGGAAACTCGCGATCGTCCTGCTCGCCGCGGCCCTGTCGACGAGCGTCGCGCCCGCGTCCGCCGCACCCGGCTCACCGGTCACCGTTCAAGCCGGCAGCGGGACGGTCAGCGACCCGTGGGTCCCGATGCGGGAAGCCCACACGACGTGCGAGTCGACCACGCTGTTCGGCAACTACTCCGGTGGCGTCCACCGCGATCCGATCGTCGTGCTGCCGCGCGGCACGTGGATCGGCGTCCGGTACATCACCGGCGACGGCCGGTCCGCGGACGTCCTGTGGCACAACCACAGCCAGTGGGGCTTCATGCTCCGGAGCTGTTTCGCCTTCGACTGAAAACAGAGGAGTCCCCGTGAAGCTGGCCGCACTGAGCACGGCCCTGATGCTGACCGCCGTGCTCGCTCCGTCCGCCTCCGCTGATCCGTCCACGCAGGCCGTGCGCCAGGTCTGCGCCCAAGACCTGTACGTCCGCGCCACGGCGGCGGGCGTCGTGATCGGCACCCTGTACTTCCACGAGAACTTCGACGTCTCCCGCTACTCACCCAGCCGCGAGTGGGTCTTCGGCCACGCGTACGGCAACGTCCACCAGGACGGTTGGGTGCAGAACGGCTGGTTCTGCTAGGTCCACGGGTGTGCGGGCGCTCCGCGGGGAGCGCCCGCACACCGACCGTCTCCGCGCCGCGCGGCGTCACCCCGGCGTCGCCTCCGAACATCGGGGACAGCGGGGGATCAGCCGTCTACCCGTCGTGAGGTGAACAGCGCGGTGGCGCGGTCGCGCAGGGCGTGGGCGACGGCGTCGAAACCGGCCTTCACCCAGGGCCCCTGGGCGGCCAGGACCGGACGGGCGAGTTCGCCGGTGAAGGTTTCGCGTGTGGTGTAGCCGCACCGGTCCGGGCCCAGCGCGGTGATCCACTGGTCGCGCACCCCGGACAGGCCAGGAAAGGTGTCGCCGGTGTCGTAGCGCAGCAGTCGGGGCGGGTCGACCACGCGGATGTACTCGCGGCTGACGAACGTTCCGCCGCCGCCGTCCGGGTTCGGCAGGGTGAGGTCGATGGGGGAGTCCACGACCAGCGTGGTGTCCACCTTGATCGTGTACGGGTTCCACAGGGGGTAGCTGGCGTAGTCGGTCAGCACCTCCCAGACGAACGCGGCCGGAGCGTCGATCTCGACCGCGACGGACTCGACGACGAAGTTCATACCGGCATGTGCTCCCCGCCGTTGACGTCCAGCGTCGCGCCGGTGATCTCCGACGCGCCGCGGGACAGCAGGAACAGCACCGCACCCGTGCACGCGTCGTCGGTCGGGATCCGGCCGAGCGGGTTGCGCGAGGCGATCTCGTCGTAGACGTCCTGCTCGGTGACGCCGCGCGAGTCGGCGGTCATCCTGAGGTAGAACCGCACGCCCGGTCCGTCCAGCCAGCCCAGGACCGCCTGGTTCGCGCGGATGCCGTGCTCGCCGAGTTCGAGCGCGAGGTACCGCGTCGCGGTGGACATGGCCGCTTTGGCCAGCGCGTAGCCCCCTTCGCCGCGCGACGGCTTGCGGGTGGCCATCGTGCCGATGGTGACGATCGAGCCGCGGCCCGCCGCCTTCATGTGCGGCACCACTTCGCGGGTGACGCCCAGCGCGCCGTGCAGGATGATGTCCATCGACCCGCGGATCGCCTTCTCCGGTGTGTCCAGGAGGTCGTGGAAGCCGGGGTGCCCGAACGCCGAGTTGACCAGGCCGGTGATGGTGCCGAACCGGTCTACGGCGGACCGCGCGAGCCGTGCGACGTCCTCGGGCCTGCGCACGTCGCACGGCACGCCGATGGCCTCGCCGCCCGCCGCCACGATGTCCTTCTCCGTGCGGGCCATCACGTCCTCCGACCGTGCGGCCATGACCACCTTCGCGCCCTCGGCGGCCGCTCGGACGGCCAGCTTCGAACCGAGGCCCGGACCCACCCCGGTGATCACCACGACCTCGCCGTCGAGCATCACAGGTACACCTCCGTGTAGAACGCGAACTCCTCGGCCAGTTCCGCCTCGGTCAAGCCGAAGTCGTGCGGGGTGTAGGAGTGCGACCCGTGCCGTTCCGCGCGGTCGCGGGCCAGGAAGGCCTCGAACGCCGCGTCGTCGGCCGCGTCCGGGGTCGCTCCGATTTCGTGGAGCACCCGGCGGGCGACCGCGGCGGGATCGCGGACCGTGTCGGTGAACCTCACGTCCACGAACCGCTCCGGCCGCGCGGCCCGTGCCGCCGCGAAGTCCCGCAGCGCCGCGGCCAACCGGTCGGACCAGTACCGCCCGACGCGGATCGGGTCGACCTCGTCGCTGTGCTGCTTGGCGATCATGCTCACCATCGAGGCGAACGAGGGAACGGCGTTCACGGGGGAGCGGTGCGTCATGACGACCTTGCAGTCGTCGAAGGTGTTCAGCACGGTGTCCACCGCGGTCAGGTGGTGCGGCGACTTGAGCACCCAGGGGCGGTTCGCGCGCGCCGGGTCCTGCCACTGCAACACCTGGAGCCACTCGCGCAGTTCGGCGTAGGCCCTGCCCTGGTCGGCCGCCCGCAGCCAGTCGCCGTAACCGGGCACCCAGTAGAAGGTGTCGAAGCTCATCGACACGAACGTCCGGTCCAGCAGGATCACCTCCTCCTCCGGGCCGTCCCACACCACCTGGTGGACGGGGGCGAAGTCGGGGGAGAACTCGGCGAACACCCGCGTCCGCTCCCGCGCACGGCGTTTGCGCTCGGGGGCGTCCGGACCTTCGCCGGGGAACGGGATCGGGTAGGCCACCTCCCAGGACCGCGCGGCGGTGAGCTTGGGCGAGGCGGCCAGCAGCCTGTGCAGCAGCGTCGAACCGGTGCGGGGGAGACCGCAGATCTCGGCCGCGACCCGCACCTCCACGTCGAGGACCTCCGGGTGCTCGCGGTGCAGTGCGCGCAGCCGCAGCCGGTCGTTCAGCAGCGCGGTCAGCCTGCGCCTGGTCAGCTCCAGGCCGAGGGGTGACAGGGCCGCCTCGGTGTTGAGGCTCGTGACGAGCACGTCCAGCGGTTCGCGGAACCAGTCGTCGCCGAAGTCGGTCAGACCGGTCTTGGCGGAGGCCTTCTCGATCAGTTCGTCGACGTTCAGGGCGGTGGTCACCGTCGTCACCCCTCCCGTGCCGTCACCGAGTCCAGCGGGACCACCCGGCACGTCGGCGTCGGGTGGTGCGCCGCGCCGAGCCAGCGCAGCAGCGCCGTGCCGGAGCCGTGCTCGCAGGTGTCGATCCAGTTGCCGACACCGGGATCCCGCTCGGCCACCACGATGGTCAGCCGACCGTTCGCGTCGAGGGTCGCGGTGTGCTTGTTCAGGGTGATCTCGCGGTGGTGGTCGAGGGATTCCATCCACCAGTTGTTCAGCTGGAAGTTCCAGTACGGGCAGTCCGGCACGTCGGTCTCGATCACCCACGCCTCGCCGGGCCTCAGCGACCAGTACCCGTGCAGGTAGAAGATCTCCGGATCGCCGCCCGCGCGCTGGAACACCTCCTGCCCGAAGTCGGCCAGCTCGTTGGGCCTGGTCGCGAACGTCTCGGTCCAGCGGGCGAAGGTGGCCGCGGTGCCGTGCACGGACAGCGCCGCCCGCCGCAGGGCCTTGGTGAGGAACTCCGGGGTGAGCGGTGCCGGTTCGGCGGGGCCGTCGACCTGCTCGACGTGCCACGTGCCGGGGGTTTCGGTGGACCGGTCCAGGTAGGTCTGGCGCACCACCAGGCCGGTCGAGTCAGGGGCGAGCGGCAGCCAGTTCCGGACCCGGTCCCCGGAGCCGGGTTTCTCCGCGCTCGCCACGATCTCGACGCGGCCGTCGGGTTCGACGACGAGGTCGGCGTCGGACAGTTCGCCGGTGGAGGCCATCGTGCCGTCCTTGGCGTAGCGGTTGGCCTTGGAGCCGATGCTGAAGTACGCGATGGTGCCGCGGGTGCCGGTGATCCGGTAGGTCCGGTCGCCGCGGACGTTGGCCGAGAGGTACACGTTGTCCGGGTTGTCCGCGCCGATCTTGACCAGGTCCAGCTCGTGGAACCGGGGGAAGTCCGGGTCGGCGTTGTCCACGCACGAGTAGAGCATCTCGCGGGTCAGCCTGGTGAGGTAGCGGAAGCCCTCGGCGCGGTCCAGCGGGGTGTCCGGGGCAGTCTCGGACAGGATCACCTGGCCCGCCCGCTCCAGCGCCCGGCAGAACTCCGACCACGTCTGATCCGGCACGCAGACCTCCAATGAGAACGTGTTCTAGTTAAGCTACCGGATCTCGGACGGCGTTCAACAGAGGCCGAGCCCGCGGAGTCCGGCCACCACCGCGTGCGCCGCGTCCTCGGGGGTCAGCGCCGTGGTGTCCACCCGGATGTCGGGGTGCTCCGGCGGCTCGTAGGGTGAATCGATACCGGTGAAGTTGGCCAGCTCACCCCGCCGCGCCTTGGCGTACAGGCCTTTCGGGTCGCGCTGCTCGGCCACCGCGAGCGGGGTGTCGACGAACACCTCGCAGAACTCGCCCTCGGCGACCAGGTCCCTCGCGAGCGCCCGTTCGCCGCGGAACGGCGAGATGAACGAGACCAGCACGATCAGCCCGGCGTCCACCATCAACGCCGCCACCTCGGCGACGCGGCGGATGTTCTCCACGCGGTCCGCGTCGGTGAACCCCAGGTCCCTGTTCAGGCCGTGGCGCACGTTGTCGCCGTCCAACAGGAACGTGTTCCTGCCTTCCGCGTGCAAGGTCTGCTCGACCAGGTCCGCGATGGTGGACTTGCCCGCACCGGACAGGCCGGTGAACCAGACGACGCAGGGCCGGTGCCCGTTGCGCTCGGCCCGCGCCCGCTTGTCCACGGTCAGGTGCTGCCTGCGCACGTTCGCCGAGCGGCGCAGCTCGAAGTCGATCATGCCCGCGCCGACGGTGGCGTTGGTCAGCCGGTCGATCACCACGAACGAGCCGAGGTCCCGGTTGACGCGGTAGCTCTCGTACGGCACGGGTGCTTCGAAGTGGACGTTCGCGACGCCGATCTCGTTGCACCGCAGCACCTTCGCCGGTGCGCGCCCGCGCGAGTCGACGTCGACGCGGTACTTCGGGAGGTCGGCGGTGAAGCCGGTGGTGCGAGCGCCGACCTTGGCCAGGTAGTGCCTGCCGGGCAGCAGGTCGGCCTCGTGGAGCCAGACCAGGTGCGCCTGGAACGCGTCGGCCACCCCCGGCGGGTCGTCGGCCGCGGCCAGGACGTCACCGCGGCTCGCGTCCACCTCGTCGGCGAGCACCGCGGTCACCGACGACCCGGTCGGCGCCTCGGCGAGGTCGCCTCCCATGGTGACGATGCGGACCACTGTGGACAGCTGGTCGCCGGGGAGCACGCGGACGCGGTCGCCCGTGCGCAGGGTGCCGCGCAGCACCCGTCCGGAGTAGCCGCGGAAGTCCGCGTCCGGCCGGTTGACCCACTGCACCAGGAACCGGACCGGGTCGTCCGCGGCGGTGCCCCCGACGTCCACCGACTCCAGCCACCGCAACAGCGTCGTCCCCGCGTACCACGGGGTCTGCTCGCCGCGGCCCACCACGTTGACCCCGTCCGCGGCCGACACCGGCACGCACGTCACCTCGTCGAGGTCCAGCTCGGTGGCGAACTCGGCGAACTCGGCGCTGATCGAGTCGAACACCTCCCGCGAGTAGCCCACCAGGTCGAGCTTGTTCACGGCGAGCGCGATGTGCCGGATCCCCAGCAGTGAAGCCAGGTGCGCGTGCCTGCGGGTCTGCCTGAGCACGCCCTTGCGCGCGTCGAGCAGGATCACCGCGGCGTCCGCGGTGGACGCCCCGGTGACCATGTTGCGCGTGTACCGCTCGTGCCCCGGCGTGTCCGCCGCGATGAACCGCCGTGCCCGCGTCGCGAAGAACCGGTAGGCGACGTCGATGGTGATGCCCTGCTCCCGTTCCGCCGCCAAGCCGTCCACGAGCAGCGCGAAGTCCAGTTCGCCACCACGGGTGCCGACGCGCTTCGAGTCGGCGGCCAAGGCGGCGAGGTGGTCCGCGTAGAGCAGCTTCGACTCGTACAGCAGCCTGCCGATCAGCGTGCTCTTGCCGTCGTCCACGCTGCCGCAGGTGATGAAGCGGAGCAGGTCGTCCATCAGAAGTACCCCTCCTGCTTCTTGCGCTCCATCGACCCGTGCTGGTCGTGGTCGATCGCCCGGCCCTGCCGTTCGGAGGTGGTGGCGGTCCTCATCTCCTCGATGATCTCCGGGACGTCGGCGGCGGTGCTCCGCACCGCGCCGGTCAGCGGGTAGCACCCCAGGGTGCGGAACCGCACCAGTTCCGGGGTCGGCTCCTCGCCGTCGCGCAGCGGCATCCGGTCGTCGTCCACCACGATCAGCATCCCGTCGCGGTCCACCACGGGGCGGCGCGCCGCGAAGTACAGCGGCACCACGGGGATCCGCTCGCGGTCGACGTAGCGCCAGACGTCCAGCTCGGTCCAGTTGGACAGCGGGAACACCCGGATGCTCTCGCCGGGCGCGACGCGGGCGTTGTAGAGCCGCCACAGCTCCGGGCGCTGGTTCTTCGGGTCCCAGCGGTGCTGCGCGGAGCGGAAGGAGAACACCCTCTCCTTGGCGCGGGACGCCTCCTCGTCGCGGCGCGCGCCGCCGAAGGCCAGGTCGAACCGGTGCTCGTCGAGCGCTTGGCGCAGGCCCCTGGTCTTCCAGAGGTCGGTGTGCCGCGCGGAGCCGTGGTCGAACGGGTTGACGCCCAGCGCCACGCACTCCGGGTTGCGGTGCACGATCAGGTCCAGTCCGAGCGTCGCGACCGTCTTGTCCCGGAACTCGATCATCTCCCGGAACTTCCACGTGGTGTCGACGTGCAGCAGCGGGAACGGCGGCCGTGACGGGTGGAAAGCCTTGCGCGCCAAGTGGAGCAGCACCGAGCTGTCCTTGCCGATCGAGTACAGCAGCACGGGTCGCGCGCTCTCCGCGACGGCCTCGCGGACGATGTCGATGCTGTCGGCCTCCAGCCGGGCGAGGTGGTCGAGCGTCATGCCAAGCACGGTCCCACGAAACTGGACAACGTTCAATATGAATCCGAACGTTGTTCAACATAGGCTGCACCGGTGAGTGCCGAGACCGAGCAGCAGGCCACCGCGTGGGGCGACGCGGCGGGCAGGCGACGCGACATCCTGTCCTCCGCCGAGGAGATCCTCGACCAGCACGGGTACGCGGGTTTGACGATGCGCGCGATCGCCGTCGGTGCAGGGGTCAGCTCCGGAACCGTCTACCAGTACTTCGACGGCAAGGAGGCCGTGTTCGCCGCGCTCATGGCCCGACGGCTGGACGACCTCCGGGCAACCCTCGCGGGGGTGGACCGCGGGCTGGGCATCGCAGGCGTGCTCCGGGAGGTCGAACCGCAGGTCACCGAGCTGTGGCGGCGTTTCGGCCGCTCCGCCGCGCAGTGGGAGGCCAAGGTGCTCGCCGGGGGCAGGCGCGGCAAGGAGGCCACCGGCTCGGTGAAGGTCTACCGCAAGACGATCGACGCCCTGGCCCGGACGCTGGCGGAGACGGCACGGGCCTCCGGTCAGACCCTGGTCGACGACCCGGCCCTGCCGCACTGGGTGTGGGACTCGCTGATCGGCCTCGCCGACGACCTGCTGCTCCAGGGTTCGCGGACCAGCCGCATCACGCCCGCCCACCTGATCGCGTTCGCCACGGGCGCGATCGAGCGCGGCATCGTGCGACCGAACGGCGCCGAGTCCTGACCCGTGGGCGGATGCCCCAGGTGATCGCGGATGAAGCCGCTGGTCGGTCGTGCGGGGAACGGTCCCGACGGCACCGGGAACACTGCGAAGCGCGAAGCGGTGTGACCCGGTCCGGTTGTTTCCGGGTGTGGACGGTCGAGATCGGCCTGCGTCCGCGGAACGACGGGGTTCTGGTTGATCACCGCTGAATCTCCGGCGACCGGTCGAACACCGGTGGATGACAACACGTGGAGGTAAAGTGCAGCGCTTCTGGAAACTCGTCAGCGTCGTTCTCGTCGGCCTCGTGGCCACGATGATCACCGCCCTCGCGGCCTCGCCCGCGCAGGCGGAGGCACGTCGGGACGTGGCCGCGGCGCACGTCCAGCAGGTCGACGCGCACGTGGAACCCCTCACCGCCAGCCAGTGCGTCGGCTACCTCACCTCCACCGGGTACTCGGTGGGCGGGGCTCGCCTGACCGCCTGCGTGCTCGGGTCCGTCCAATCGCCCACGGCGATCGTGGCGTGCACCGGGGCACTGGTCGCCACCGGTGTGTGGTTCCGCATCGCGGCCGCGGCCTGCGCCCTCGCCGCCATACCGTGAGGTCTTGACCGCCGTCCCACTCGGTGACCAGGCCCACCGCGCGATGGGGGTCCCGCGATCGCGGCGATGATCGTGCGAGGAGTGGCACGCTCTCGCAGGCGGTCTCGCGCGGTGGGCTGGTCGACCTGGGTGCGTCGGGAGTTCCGATGGCCCCTGTGAACCGGCACCCCGACGTTCCCCGGATCTCGTTCACGGGCTCGACCGAGGTCGGCAAGGTCGTCGCGGCCGTGCTGGGTGCGCTCTCCTCCGGGTTCGTCACCACCTGAACGAGAGCCGCGTCGGCAACCACTCGACAAGGGTGTTCTCTCGCGGGCGCGGATCGATCGGTGCGATACTGGTAGGGCCCATTCGCGGCACTGGTCATAGGAGTTGTGGTCCGGTGCACGCAGCCGTGCAGCACCCGATGATCGGGCCGTGCACCGTCGACGACTGGCTTGCGTTGCCTCCCCCGGTGGACGGCTCGCGTCTCGAACTCATCTTCGGACACCTCCACGTGTCCCCAGCGCCCTCGGGCGAACACCAGTACGCGGCCTACCGCCTGACCCGCCTGGTCGACGACGCGCTGCGGGCCGCAGGCCGCGCCGACCCGCACGTGGTCCCCGCGGTGAACGTGCGGATCTCCACCGCGTGGCGCACGGCCCTCATCCCGGACGTGGTCGTGCCGACCTGCGAACCGGTCGGAGTCAGCTTCGCCGCGGAGACCGTCGCACTGGCGGTGCAGATCTGGTCACCGGGCAACCCCCGTGCCGAGCGGGAAACCAAGATGGCCGGCCACGCCGCGGCGGGTGTGCCGTTCCTGTGGACGGTCGACCAGCCCGACGACCTGCCGGCCTTGACCGCTCATCGCCTGGTGGACGGCCAGTACGCGCGGGAGAACACCGCCACGGGCAAGGGACCGGTGGCCGTCACGGCCGCGCCGGTCACGATCACCATGGACGTGGCCGACCTGGATTCGTGAGCCCGGGGTGATCTCCTGGTAGTTCTTCTCGGTGATCGACCGGGCCGTGAGATGGCGTGACCTCATGACGCAAGAGTTTTCGACTCCCAGGTTTCCCACGGTGACATGAATTGTCAAAACTCAGGGGAGCGCCACGTGCTGGACGCGTCACGACCACTCCGGGCTACGGGTCAGGTGTCCTGGAGTGGTCGGGTCGAGTTCCCGGTGCGATCCCCGACGGGCTCAGCTGCGGTAGCGCTCCGGGATCCGCGCGATCGCCCCGGCTTCGTCCGCGTGCACCAGCAGGTCCAGTGCCGCTGTGAGGATTCGTCGCTGCTGTGCGGTGTCGTGGGGTGCGCCGAGCGCCGCGCCCATCGGGGTGTCGGTCGCGGCGATCCTGGGTGCGCCGAGCTGTGCGGCCACGGCGGGCAGTGACGCGATGATGACCGTCGGGATGCCCGCCTGCTCGACCAGCCGTTGCAGGACGACGGCGGAGCGGTGGCAGCTGCCGCACGCGCCGACCAGCACGACGGCGTCGGCGCCGGACTCCTTCAGCCGCCGTACGAGGTCCGGGCCCGTGCGGGTCCTCACCAGCTCGATCTCCGTGCCGCCGCCCTGCATGGCGAAGTGGGTCGGGCTCACGCCGCCCAGCACGCCGTCCTCGGCCAGTTCGCGGAGCCGGGCCAGGGGGAACAGGCAGTTGGGGTCGGTGTTGACGTCGCTGTTGTCGTAGCTGCCGGAGGCGAAGGTGAGTTCGTCGTCGGTCGCCGTCGCGGGGATCTCGCGGAGGCTGTAGTCGGCGTAGGGGCGGAACGGCGCGTCACCGGTGGTGTGCGCGCCCGCGGACGACACCAGCGCGACCACGGTCCCGGACAGCGGCTGTCCCAAGGGGACCAGTGGTGTCGGGGCGGTGGCGGAGACGGGGACCTCGCTGCGGATGCCCCCGGTCAGCGTCGGTCGACCGCCGTTGCCGGCCGCCGCGGTCTCGACGAGCTTCTGGTTGTCGCGCGGCACCTCCGGGTCCCACGAGCGGGGTGCGGGCAGGGTGTCCGCGCCGAACAGCAGCGTCTTCAGCATGGCGACCCCCCGGCCCGCGTCCAGGGCGTCGGCGGTGTTCTCGCCGAGGACGTCGGACTCCTGACCGGTGACGGCCTTGTTCACCTCGACCAGCGCGTACATGTACTCGTTGCCGGACACCAGGCCGCGGGCGGCGGACCAGCACACGCCGACGGTCGGCGTCCCGTACTTCGCGATCTCCTCGATCTCGGCGGCGAAGTCGATGTGGTTGTTGCCGAACCCCTCGGTGGCCACGACCACGCCGTCCACTCCCGCCGCGGCGACCATCGCGCCGACCCGCCGCGCGACGAAGCGCTTGTCCGCTTCCTGCGCCGGGCTGCCGACCACGATCACGCCGGTCAGCCGCAGCTCGGTGTCCTCGGCGAGAGCCGTGACGAGCGGGTCGCGGTAGTAGTGCAGCGTGGTTTCCTTGCTGGACGGTCCGACGCAGCACAGGGAGTGCAGCGCGCCGTCCCGCACCTCGTTCACCCGGAGCTGTTGCGGCAGGTTTCCGAGGTCGATCAGGGAGGTGGAGCCGCGCACACCGCCCGGCTCCGCGGGGAACACCAGGTTCTCGTGCATGGCGCCCTGCCCCATGACCAGCTTCACCAGCGCGACGCGCGGGCCCGCGCCCGAGGGCTCCTCCAGGGTGCGGCGGTCGGTGACGGCGGCGGGCGGGGCGTCGAGCAGGGCGCGTCGCAGGCGGTCCGCGACGACGTCCGCCGCCCGGTGGGCCGCCGCGGGTCCCGGCCGCTCCATCCGCCGCCCTGCCTCGATCGTGACCGCGATCCGGATGATCCAGTCGCCGGGATCGGGGGTTCCGGGGGCGGCGTCCGACATCCGCTCGGACAGCACCCCGGCGGAGTTGCCCGCCTCGCCGAGTTGCGTTCCGTCCGCGTCCACCCCGGTCACCACGAGCACCACGCCGGTGGCCAGCCGCGTCACGCCGTCGCCGATACCGCCGTCGACCTTCACCGCCAGCGGCACCGCGTCGAGGACCGTGTCCGTGCGCACGTCGCGCTCGCCCGGCGCGACGACGTCGACCGTCACCGAGGTCACCAGCGGGACGGCGATGCCGGCGGTGACGTCGTCCGCGACGGTCAGCGTGCCGCCGCGCAACCCGGTCCGCTCGCCGAGCGCCACCTCGCGGACCGCCACGAGCTCCTGGACCAGTGAAGGCGGTGGCAGGACCTCGCAGTCGCAGCGCACCGGTAGCCGGGCCGGGGGCACCGTGGCGTTGGAGTTCATCCGCGCCTCCACGTCAGTAGTAAAATGACCGATGGTCATGACGGTAGGAGTTCACGGCGTCAGGAGTCAAGTGAACATAGGTGCTTATGATGGTCGTGCCGTCCTCACGGCGGTCGACCTCGTCAACACTGGCGGGGCCGACTCCGGCCACGATGACCTGCGCGATGCCGACCGGGCGGCGGAGCTGCTCAGGCACCGGGGCTGGGTCGTGCCCACGGCACCCTCGGAGGCCGACCTCACGCGGCTGCTGGGCCACCGCGACACCCTGCGCCGAGCCTTCGGCGGCGCCACCGCGCCCGAGGTGGTCCAACTCCTCAACCGCACGCTCGCCGAACTGCGGGCACTTCCCCAGCTCACCGACCACGACGGCCACTGGCACTGGCACTACGCGCCGCCGGGGGCCGGCATCGCCGACCGGGTCGCCGCCACCACCTCCGCGGCCCTGCTGTCCCTCGTCGCCAACGGGGGACACGACCGGATGCGCGAGTGCTCCGCGGAAGGCTGCTCGTCCGTGTTCGTGGACCTCTCCCGCAACGGATCACGCCGCTACTGCAGTTCGACCGCGTGCGGCAACCGCACCCACGCGGCCGCCTACCGGGCCCGCAGGCGCGTCACCGGGTCCTGAGACCCACCACCCCGATGACGCCGAGTTCCCGAGCGCGTGAGCGCGGTCGCCGGACGACTCCTCACCTGCGGTGGCGGATCCCGGCGTAGAGGAGCGTGCCCCCGGCGAAGGCGACGGCGAGGCCCGCCCACCCGCGCTGGTTCGCGGCCATCGCGGCCTCGTACTGCTCGGCGTCGAGTTCGCGGACGACGACGCCGTCCTTCGATTCGCGGTACTTCCCGTCGCTGTGCTCGAAACTCCCCGCGGTGGTGTCGGTCAGCAGCGGGAACGCGAAGAGGAACGCCCCGCCGAAGAACGCGATCACCGCCACCACGACCGCCCACACCGGCAGCGTCGGCTTCTCGAAGTTGTACCCACCCCTGGTCAACACCACCGTTGTCGCCAGCAGGGCCAGGGAGATCACCGTCAGCACGACGTTCGCCGACCGCGGCAGCAACGGACCGCCGGTCACGAACCCGGACACGACGACGACGGCATCGATGAAGATCACCACGAGGGAGGCCCACTGCAACGGCACCAGTTTCATGCTTCAGCAAGGTAGGCCCAAACCCGTCCACCTGGCCACGGTCGTGGACAGCGATCTTCGGGTGGGTGGGCCGATCGGCTCGCCGAGCCACGAGGCCGAAGCCCTCGGCACCACCCCGGCGGGAGGCACCGTCACCAGCGCGTGCGGCGGGTGCTCCGGCGGCGGACCACCGTGAGCTGAAGCCGGGCGGCCAGGGGGACCCGTGCTCCGCGGTGCCCACGAGTGCCCGGGGTTCGTGCGGGAAGGCGCACCTCACCCGACGCCGCGCGCATGGCCGTCGCGGCCGGGGTGCGGGCCGCAGAGTCCCCCCGCGCCGGTGGAATCCCGTGCGAGGTGCGGGGGTCGGCCCCGGAACTGGTCTCGTGCCTCGAAGGCGGGCAGGACCCACCGGCGCGGTCGTGGCCAGGGGCCGCGGAGGAAACGCGCAGCGGGCCGGTCGGGCCTATCAAGACGGTCGGCTGCCGTTCAACCTGCAAAAACCTTTATGAGACAACATTTTCCCCGGTTCCGCCTTCTCCGCGGCGGCGATAGCCGGTTTGCTGGAGGCATGACAGCCGTCGCCGGTGGTCTGGTGGTGTCCCGAATCCAGCGTTCCACGATCGCGTTCCTCTCGCGGGTGGACGAACTCCGTTTGTTCCCAACATCGAGCACGGACGAGGTGGCCACTTCATGGTGCACAGAACCGCAGCACTCAGCCGATCGCTGGTCGTCGTCACGGCGGCTGTCGCGTTGGTCTCGACCCTGATCACTCCGGCGTCCGCCGATCCGGGGCTGACCAGTCCCGCGCCCCCGACCACGACGGTCACCGGATCTCCTCTTGCGGTGCCGGAAGACCGGCCCGTGGCCGGAAGCGTGGCCGCGGATCCCCGTGAGGACCTGCCCGCCGCGCCGACGAGCGTCTGCGCCCAGGTGCACATGCAGGACCACGGTTGGCAGCAGGGACGGTGCGTCCAGGCAGGCGAGGTCGTGACGGTCGGCCTGGCCGGACAGGGACTCCGGGTGGAGGCCTTGTCGTTGACGGTCTTCGGGGTCAACTTCTGCGTCATGGGACACGTGGAGGTGATCGGTTGGCAGGACTGGAACTGCCAGGCCGCCGGGGCCACCGCGACGGTCGGCACCACCGGGCAGAGCCTGCGGATGGAAGCGGTGGCCTACGGCGTGCAGACGGGGGTGATCTGCGGGAACGCCTACGTGCAGGACGTCGGCTGGCAGGGCTGGTACTGCGGGGTCGACGGCGACTACAACGCCGCGGGAACCACGGGGCAGAATCGGCGGATAGAGGCGTTGGCCTTCTTCGTCCAGTGAACCCGCAACCCACACGTCACCCCGGCGGATCTCCGCCGGGGTGACGTGTGGGGTCGCGATGAGCGGGAAGGCTGGGCACGAGGCGCCCGAGTGGACCATCCTGTCGGCGTGATGAGTGACAGCACCCCGGACAACGCGGACACGTCATCCGGCGGCGGTGAGCCGCCGGACGACGCCGTGCTGTGGAGCGGTGGCGACCGGGAGTCGTTCGACGTGGTCTTCGAGCGGCACGTCGAGGCGGTGTGGAACCACGCCTACCGGCTGACCGCGTCGCGGGAGCGGGCGTACGACGTCACGTCGGCGACCTTCGTGACCGCGTGGCGGTCGCGGGCCGACGTGACGCCGGTCGGGCCGAGTGCCCTGCCGCTGCTGTGCGCGACGGCGGGTGACGTCGTGCGCGCCGGGCACCGGCGGTCCCGCGGGTCGGCCACCCCGCAGCCGGTCGACGAGCACGCCGACGCGGTCGTGCACCGCGTCGACGACGACTCCCGGCTGCGCGAGGTGATCGACGTGGTGCGCCGACTCCCGCGGGCGCAGCGCGAGGTCGCCGAACTGTGCCTGCTCGGCGGTCTCCCGGTCGCCGACGCCGCCGTGCACCTGCGGGTCTCCGAGGAGACCGCGCGCTCCCGCCTAGCCCTGGCCCTGGCCCGTCTGGCGGAGGACGTTCCGGCCGACGAGCCGCTCGCGCTCCCACCCGCGGTGCGGGGCCGGTTGCGCGCCGAGGTCGAGCGGGGGGTGGCCCGGCGTGCGGTCCCCGGCAGGCTCCTCGCGGTGGCCGCCGTCGTGCTGCTGCTCGCCGGGACGGTCCTCGTGCTGAGGCAGGTGCCCGACGCGCCTCACCCGGTCGCGGCGGTCGGCGGGTCGTTGGACCGGGAGGCCGCCGCTGTCGCGCTGGACCGCTGCTGGGCGGCCGTGCGGCAGCGGGGGCTGGCCGATCGCTTCCCCGACCGTTCCCTGTGGACACCGTCGTTCACCGCTGGCGACTCCCAGATCGGCGTGGTCGCCGCCCGTGCCGACGGCAAGCCGCTGTTCTGCCAGACCACACCCACCACGGTCACGGTGACCGACCCGAACGCGGCGCCGGACTCCGGGACCGCCGCCGTCCTGTTCAGCCGTGAGGGCGTCGTCGCGGGCGTCACCGACGTGGGGTGGAGCCGGATCGCGCTCAAGGGCACCGGCCCCCACGGCAGCGTCCTGCTCAAAGCCGAGTCGGGCGACCACCTGTTCGTCGGACGGACGGGGGTGAACCTCGCCGGAACGAGGATCAGCGTCAACGAGATCGACTCGGAGGACCCCACGGCCGTGCGGGAACTCGCCGCGCCCGCGCCGCCCGCCGTCCTGGTCCGCGACCGGTCGGACGGACCTGCGCCGGACCGCGCGTCCGACGCGGGTAGCGCGCTGGGGGACTGCCTGGCCCGGTCGTCGCGGCCCCTGCCGGATCCGGACTCCTACCGGCCGGGCGCGCTGGTGACCTACCCCGGTGGCAGGCTCGTGCTCGGCCGCAGCGCGAACAGCCTGGTGACGTGCCGGTCGGACGAGGAGAGGACCGAGGCCGTCCGCACGCTCCTCGTCAACAGCGGCGCGCCCGCCGTGATGAACGTCCTGACCGTCGTCGAGGGCGACCGCACGATCTTCGGGGGTGAGCTCCGCCCGGAGGTCTCGACCATGGAGATCAGCCTCGGTGACGGTCCACCGCGGCCGGTCACGGTGGCCGACCGCACCTTCGCGTTCCTCGTCCCGCCGTTCGCCCCGTCGGGTCCCGATGCCCGTCCCCGCCCCCTCGTCGTCCACGCCGTGGCGCGCGACGCGAACGGTGTGCAGGTCTACGAGAGGTCGTGGAACCGGTGACCTCCACCGTGGTCGCTCACCGCACCGGGCGAGCACCTTCCCCGTGATCGCCCCACCGCGAGACGACCCCGGCGACACCGGTGGGGGAACCGCGGACCCGTCGTGGCAGCCCGGTGTCACCGCGGCCCGTGCGCCCGGAGCTTCGCGCCGAACCCCGGCAGCAGCCGGAGCACGTCGTGCGCGCGGTCGAACCGGACGACCTCGGCGCGGTCCAGGTCGGTCAGCCAGTCCTCCATCGGCCAGAAGCCGTGACGCCGGTGGAAGAGCCGGGCGTTGACCACCAGCTCCCGTACGTGGCGCTCCTCGTACCTGCTGGGAGGGTGGTGCTGGTGGTAGGCGACGGCCCCGCCGACCCAGGCCAGGCGAGCCCCGCGTTCCGCCGCGCGGAGCGCGAAGTCGGTGTCCTCGGCCCCGTACCCCGCGAACTGCTCGCAGAAGCCGCCGAAGCGGTCCCAGTCGTCGCGCGAGGTCGCGAAGGACAGCGACCAGAACAGCTCGAACCGCTCGTCGTCCAGCAGGATCCGTCCCGCCTCCGGAGCGGGCCTGCCGGGGTGCGGCTCGGCCAGGCGCGCCAGTTCGCCGTGCGGCGGGTATCCCCGGTGCGCCGGAGGCGGTAGGTACGCCACGGGGCCGCACAGCAGGGTCGCCGGGGGGACGTCGAGGGCGGCGGTGGTGTAGCGGGACAGCGCCAGGGGGCCGGGTATGCAGTCGACGTCCAGGAAGACCAGGAGTTCGGCACCGCACCGGATCGCGGCTCGCGCCCCGGCGTTGCGGGCCGCGGCCAGGGGAAGCCCCCGGTGTCCCGCGGTCACGGAGATCGGCGTCACCTCGGGGGCGGAGGGCACGGGTCGCAGCCGCGGGACGCCCGTCATGCCGACGACGACGTGCAGGTCGACCTCGTCGGCGCTGAGGGCTTCGCGTTGCCGGTGGAGATGGTCCTCACGCCCGGCGGCGATGGTGATGACAGCCGTCCGGGGCCGGTGCGCTCGACCCGTCACCGGTGCCGCGCCAGGTCGCGCAGCACCGCCGCGGCCCGAGCGGCGCCGTCACCGCGCGACCACGGTGACCAGTCGCCACCGCGCGACCGCGCGCTGGTCAGCACCGCCGACCACCGGTGTGGTTCGGGCCAGCTCGGGACCACCACGCCCAGGTCGGAGCGGACCAGGGCCGCGGCGGTGGCGTGCTGCTCGTCGAAGGGCCGGGGCTGGGGGATGACGACCGCGGGCCTGCGGGCCGCCGCCACCTCGGCGAGCGCGTTCTGCCCGGCGTGGGTGATCACGACGCCCGCCGCGTCCAGCAGTGGCCACGGGTCGTCGACCCAGCCGTGGTGGTGCAGGTTGGGCGGGCGGGGGCCGAGTGCCTTCCCGGACGCGGGTGGGCCCGCGATGTGCCAGTGCCACTCCGGGGTGGCCGCCGCCGCGGCGTGGAGCTGGGTCTCGGACACCGCCAGACCGCCCGCCCCCCACAGGACCAGGACGTTCCGCCGCGCGGTGGCCGGTGAGGCGGGACGGTCGTCGAAGCGCGAGAACGCCCCGACGTGCGAGGTCTTGGCCAGCCACGCCTCCGGCCAGTCCGGAGCGGGTTGCCGCGGCCACGGCGCGATGATCGCGTCGGCCAGGTCGTAGGCCGTGCGGTGCGCCCGGTCGGTCCGACGTCCGGGCTGCGCGACGACCACCACCGGCACGCCGTGCAGCCGGGCCAGCAGGGCGATCTCGACCGATACGTCCGCGACCAGCAGGCGGACCGAACCGCCGCGCAGGTCCGCGCTCACCATGGCCATCCGTTCACGCAGGCCCTCGTGGTGCCGGGGTGCCCAGTGCAGCGTGGCCCCCGCGGTGACGTCGTCGTGCGTCGCGTCGACACCCCTGGCGTCGCCGGGCAGCGTCGTCCACCGGCCCGGCCAGCGGGCGGGCGCGGGGAGGCTGGAGATCCCGAGCACGTCCCCGCCCAGGTGGCGGGCGACGGAGGTGGCGCGGTGGAGGTGGCCGGACCCGTGGTGGTGCACGTAGTAGGCGATCACGACCGCAGCTCCCGGTACATCCGCACGTACCCGTCCACCATGCGGTCCACCGAGCACATGGTCTCGGCGCGGTGCCGTGCCGCGTCCCGGTCCAACGAGGCGGCGCGGGTGATGGCCGCGGCGAGCCCGGCCACGTCGTCGGGCGCGGCCAGGACGCCGCTGTGCTCGTCGAGCACCTCGGGCAGGGCCCCTCGGGCGAAACCGGCGACCGGGGTGCCGCAGGCGAGCGCTTCGGCCACCACCAGTCCGTACGGTTCCTCCCAGCGCGGTGACACCACGGCGACGGTGGCGGACCCGACCAGTCGCACCAGGTCGTGGTGGGTCAGGTGCCCCTCGTACACGACGTCACCACCCAGGAGCGGCTCGATCTCCCGCCGGAAGTACTCGGCGTCCGGTCGGGGACCGGCCAGCCGCAGCCCCGTCCCAGCCGAGCGCGCGGCCCGGATGGCCAGTTCGGCGCCCTTCTCGGGTACCAGCCTGCCGAACCAGACCGGTGGTCCTCCGCCGCCGCCGGGCACCCACCGGTCGAGTGCGACCCCGTTGCGCACCACGGTGATCGCGGACACCAGGGACGACCACTGCCGGGCGGTGTGAGCGCTGACGGCGGCGAAGGAGGCGTGCTCGGGGGAGCACAGCCTGATCGCGGACTCCAGCCACGGGGTGGGTGGTGTGTGCAACGTGGTCAGCACCGGCGCGCGGAGCGCCGAGGCCATGGCGACGGGCAGGTAGTGCAGCGAGTTGTTGTGCACCACGTCGCACCCCGCGGAGGAGCTGAGGTCCATCATCAAGCCGAGGTAGGCGTGGTGCTCCGCGATGAAGTAGTCGGGCGGCATGCTGACGTCGCGTCGGGCTTGCGCCGACAGGGGCGGGAGGACCGGCATGGCCCTGACCCGCAGCGCCGGGTCCGAGCCCGTGCCGCCGAAGATCGTCACCTCGTGTCCTCGCGCCCTCAGGCCGGTGGCGAGTTGCCACGTGTGCGCCTCCAACCCCCCGGCGAAGGGCTCGCGGATGGGGTAGCGCGCCGAGGCGATCAGACCGATGGAGAGCGGAGCGCCGGTCAGGGTGTCACCTGACGGCCGAGGTGGACCCGTGACGGGCCCCGCGCGGCCACCCCCGCGCAGTGCCGTCCGAGAACCACCTGGTTCGACGGCGGATGGTGTTCGTGCCACCGCATGTGCTCCTTCTACCGGGCGCGCTCGTCGATCGGTTCACCGACCGCGAACCGAGGGGGGACGGTCCTCACCACCCGGTGGTGAAGGGCCGTCCCTCGTTCCAGCACGGTTCAGGCGGTGGGTGCGAGAACCTTCGCCCGTGGGCACGACCCGAGCGCGTGAACGTCCCACGTGGAGCGAAGAGACCCGGCGGGTGCGGCTTCCATGTGCCTCCACCGGTTCAGACCCGCTGGTTCAGCGGGTGTCGTCCCCCGTGACGGAGATACCCGCGCTGGAACGGGGGAAACAACGAGCGGACGGTGACCGTGGACGCACGTCAACGCGTGCACGGGGCTGAGCGGGGCGAGCGGTGGTCGTGGTTCACGGGTCCATCGTGGACCGTTTCGCGCCGGTGCGCCCCGCGACCGGACGTGATCCGGTGAAAAACCGGCTCCGAGGTTTGAACGCGGCCACGGCACACCTCGTTCCACTTCACCCGAACAGGTGTGTCGCCGTCGTGTTTGGTCACGAGGGACGAGGGCTAACCGGGACCTGTGCAACGGCAGCTGAGAGTCGCCTCCGTGCCGGCGGGGCACCCCTACATCCGCAACATCTCGGACGTGAGCGCCACCCCTGGCTTCCTCGTCCTCCCCGACCCGCCGGTGCCGGGAGCGCCCCCCGGTCGCTGGTGGCCGCACCAGTCGCTGGAACCCGGGTGGCTGCGCACCCACCACGCGCGGTTCGACCTGCTGCACCTGCACTTCGGCTACGAGCACCTCTCCGCGCGGGACCTGCGCTCGGTGGTGGAAACCCTGCGCGCCCTCGGCAAACCCCTGGTCCTCACCGTGCACGACCTGCGCAACCCCCACCAGGTCGACCCCGGCCCGCACCGCGAGGCGCTCGACGTGCTCATCCCCTCAGCCGACGCCGTCATCACCCTGACCAGGGGGGCCGCCGACCAGATCGCCTCCACCTGGGGGCGCGTCGCGACGGTCGTCCCGCACCCGCACGTGGTCGACCCGGAGCGAGCGCGTCGGACGTCCGCGCGTGGTGAGCGCGACCGGTTCGTGGTCGGGGTGCACGCGAAGAGCATGCGCGCCAACTGCGACGCCGTCGCCGTGGCCGAGCAGCTCGCGCGCACCACGTCCACGCTGCCCGGTTCGCGGCTGGTGGTCCACGCCCACGACGACGAGGACGGTCGCCGCGCCGCGGACGAACTGGAACAGCGCGGTGTCGCCGTCACGGTGGGGCCGCCGTTCTCCGACTCCGAGCTGTACGACTACCTGGAGGGCCTCGACGTGTCCGTCCTCCCGCACCGGTTCGGCACCCACTCGGGCTGGCTGGAAGCCTGCTACGACCTGGGGACGACGGTGCTGGCCCCGGACTGCGGGTTCTACCAGGAGCAGGCTCCCTGCCTGCTCTACCACCGCACGGAGACCGCACTGGACCTCGACGGCCTGGACGCCGCACTGCGCCGCGCGCATTCCCAGCGGCCCCGATGGCGAGCCGACCCCGACGAGCGGGGGGTCGCCCGGTCCGCCATCACCAGCGCTCACAACGAGGTCTACCGCGCGGTGGTGTCCGCTGTTCGCCCGTCGACCGCGGTCCTTCGATGAGGGTCCACACCTACGCCCCCGGGCCCGCGGGACACGGAGTCGTCCGGCACGCGCGAGCGGTCGCCCGCCTCTGCGCGCGGCACGGGGTGCTCGACACCGAACAGGCGCCGGACCTCACGCACGCCCACTTCACCGACGCCCTGTTCGGCCCCACGATCGGGGAAGCGGCTCGGACCTACCGCGGGTGGGCCGAGGGAGCCCGCCGTCCGCTGGTGGTCACCGTGCACGACGTTCCCGATCCCCGCGGCCAGGGCCGTCGTGACCGAGCGCGCTGCGCGGGCTACGCGGCCGTCGTCGAGGCCAGCGACGCCGTCGTCGTCTCCGCGGAGCACGAAGCGCGCAAGATCGCCGAGCTGACCGGCGAGACCCCGCACCACATCGATCTGCCGCTCCCGCCGGAACCGGCACCGGCTCGGGCCGAGAGCCCCGCGGGCACGTCCTCGTCCTTGGTCCTGCTCGGCTACCTCTACCCCGGCAAGGGGCACGACGACGCGATCGACCTGGCCGCGGAGGTGGGCCGCGACCGCGCGGGCGGTGCCCCCGCGGTGATCGCCGCGGGGGCCACCAGCACCGGGCACCACGACCTGGAGGACCGTCTGCGACGGCACGCCGAGCGCAGACGCGTGCCGCTGGTCATCACCGGACACCTGACCGACGCGCGGTTCTCCTCGGTGGCCGCGACGGCAGGGGTCCCCTTGATGCTCAACCGCGACGTCAGCGCCAGCGGTTCCCTGCTGTCCTGGCTGTCCTGCCTGCGGCGACCGATCACCTGGGCCGGTCCGTACAGCACCGAGATCGAACGCCGCCATCCGGGCACCCTGCTGCTGGGGAACGACGAACGCGACCTGGTCGAGCACATCTCCCGCGCGCTGGAGGACACGGGGACGACACGGCTGCCACGCCGCCCGCGATGGCAGGACACCGGCGCCGAGCACGTCGCCCTCTACCGCTCCGAACTGGCCGGTTTTCGAGCACGACCGGGTGGGCCACCGTGCTGACCGACGTCCTGGTACCCCACAACCGGTGGGACTCGGTGACGGGGTACCCGCGGCAGGAACCCGCCGTGACCGTCGTCGTGACCCACTTCGAACAGCACCACCTGCTGGGCCGGATGGCGTCCGCCCTGCAACGCCAGACCTTGCGGCCGTCCCAGGTGGTGCTGGCCGACGACGGGTCGGCCGTCACCCCCGCCTTCGCCGTGCGGGGCGTCGAGACCCTCGTGGTGAGCCAGCCCGACGAGGGGTTCCGCGCCGCGGCCGTCCGAAACCTGGCGGTCCGGCACAGCACGGGTGACGTCCTGGTCTTCCTGGACGCCGACACCGTGCCCGAAGCGGAGTACGTGGAACGCGTGGTGCACCACATCGGTCTCTGCCCCGACGTGCTGGCCGTGGGCCGCCGCAGGCACACGTCGTTCTCCCGGCTCGCCGATGACGAGCAGCCGGGGGACGCCGATGCCCTCGACGAACCACCATGGCTGCGAGATGCCTACGCCGCCACGGAGAACCTGCTGAACGCCGACGGCCGCAGCTTCCGCTTCGTGATCGGAGCGGTGATGGCGTGCAGGAAGGAGCTGTTCCTCGACCTCGACGGTTTCGACGAGCGGTTCGTGGGCTACGGCGGGGAGGATTGGGACTTCGCCTACCGCGCGTGGAACGCGGGTGCCGTGCTCGTGCACGAGCGCACGGCCGTCGCGTGGCACGACGGACCGGACTGGAGCGGGCGCGGGGACAGCACCGACGTCCTGGACGCGCAGAGCGCACGGCTGGCCGCCGTGATACCCGAGCCCGCGACCCGCGGTGCCCCGTTGGCCGGGGTGGTGTTCGACGTGCTGGCCACCGTGCGCGCCGACGGGCCTTTCAACCACGTGGTGCGCACGGTGCACTCGCTCCTGCGCCAAGACCACCGGGACCTCGGTATCCGGCTCCCGGTCGACGACGAGCGCCTGCTGGAGACCTACGAGGGGGTGGTGCGAGTGGCACCGTGGACGGAGGACCAGGCGCGTCGAGCACGGGTCCACCTCACCGTGCACGGGCCGCTGCCCGTGTCCGCAGTCCACCGCGCGGTGGAGTCGATCACCGGATCCGACGTCGGTCGAGTGGACCTGGTCCAGGAGGGGGAGTTGCTGGCCGTGGCGTGGTCCACCCGCGCGGTCGGCCGCGCACGTCGGTGGGCGCACCGCTTCGAGCGGCACGAGGTCCTGCGGCGGGCTTTCGGCGTCCACCGGATCGACCTCGGCGCGAGGGAGGAGCGCGGCCGAACGCTGGAGGGGTTCTTCTCCTCGTGGCGGTGACGGTCGTCCCTCGTCCTCACCCGGCGGCGAGGTGATCGGCGGTGTCGTTCGCCCTCGCGGTCACGATGTGGTGCCGCAGGTCCGGTGACATCATGGCGGGCACCCGCACGGTGCAGGAGAACCCGCGGCGCGCGAGCAGGCGCTCGACCTCCGCCAGACGGCCGTCGACATCGTGCACCTCGATCACGACCGCGGCGATGCGCGGCCAGTCGTGGTCGTCGATGCCGCGCAGCACCTCCAGTTCCGCGCCCTCGACGTCCACCTTGACCAGATCGATCCGCGACCGGTCCCTCGGCAGCACCTGCGACAGGCGCACGACGTCGACCTCGACCGAACTGGTGCTCAGCATCTCGTCGGCCGCGGCCGGATCGGGTTGGGCACCGCGCATGGCCGCCACCCACGAGGCGGGCTTCTCCTGCGGACGCCCCGTCGAGTTCGCCGAGAGGTGCGTGTAGGCCGTGAGCACCGTTCGCCCGGACGACTCCCCGAGCGCGACCTCCAGGACGCGCACCTCGTCAACGGCGACGTCGGCGAGGTTGAGGCGCAGCAGCGCGCACGTGGGGGGAACGGGTTCCACCGCGACGACCAGCGCTTCCGGGCACTCCCTGGCGATTCGCAGCGCGAACAGGCCGATGTTGGCGCCCGCGTCCACGACGACGGCGTTCGGCGGCAGCCGCGGCAGGTCCTTGAGGTAGTCGTCGTGGGTGAAGATCTCGTGGTAGAGGTAGTGGGCCTCGCCCGCGGCCCATCGACCGTCCCGCGTCAGGACCGCGAGGTCATCGGCCACCCGCACGCGCACGAGCCCGGTCGGCGAGCTCGTGTCCTGGTGCATGGTCTTCCGTTCTCGTTCGCCAGGTGGGGTGGACGGGGCACTCGTCCACTGGCGTGAACCGTACTTCGTCCCGCCGCACCGCGCCCGCCAGTTCGATGCGCAGCCCCATCGCGCCGACGGGTGGCGGTGGTGGTGCGGGGACGCCGACCGCGGCCGTGCCGAGTGCGAGGTCCGTTCCGGGGTTTCAAGCGGGTACCGGCGGAAACACTCCGAGAACGGCTCGATCGCCTGGAAGGCACGCCATGACCTCGTCGCCCGGCTCCACCGCTCGCGCTCCTGTCCCTCCGCGGGGCGGCGATTTCGCGTGCCTGACCGGTGAGTTCGAGGAAGCGGGCTTGCCGGAGGCGGGTGTGCGAGCCTCCTGCGGCGAGGTCCTGCGGCACCTCCACGACGCGGGCGCGCTCCTGGGGCACCCCGCTTCGCCGGTTCCGGGTCCGTGATCGACCTCGTCCCACGAGCAGTGGTGAACGCACCGCACGAGCAGGCACCAGCAGAAGGAGTGCGGAGCACATGACCGGCGGAGATGCTGCGCAACCGGAGCAGACGGCCTTCACCCTCGACCTCGACACGCGGGTCCAGAACTTGAGGGTGGTGCGTCGCTGGGTCGACGAGGTCTTGACCGATCTGGGCGACGACGTCCGGGACGACTGCGTGCTGGTGGCGAACGAGTTGGTGAGCAACGCGTTCGACCACGCCCAGGACCCCCGCCGCATCCGGCTGCGCAGGTCGTCGGAACCGCACGTCGTCCGGGTCGAGGTCGATGACGCGTCACCTGGTGGACCCGTTCTCGGCCGGTCGCGGCTGGGTGACGGTCGCGGTCGAGGACTGGTCATCGTCGAGCACGTGTCCGAAGCCTGGGGCGTGGATTCGAGAGCGGAGGGCAAGACCGTGTGGGCGGAGGTCCCCTGCTCGGCGAAGGTGACCCTCCGCGACCGCCAGTAGGACGGCGGCGGAGGGGGACCCGCTCAAGCGGTGTCGGCCAGGCGCGGCGGATCGTCCCGCAGCAGGCCCGCGACCCACTCGGCCACCTCACGGGGAGACGGCTTCCCCCGCACGCCGAAGTGAGCGATCTCGTGAAGGCGGTTGTCGCCACGGTGCTCCACGACCGCGAACCACCCGCGCTTCTCCCGCCAGGTCAACGCCAGGTCGTCGTCGGGGAAGCTCGGGAGACGACCCTCCACCGCGAGGTAGAGCGCGTCGGGCCGCACCGCCTCCACGCACCAGCTCTCGCCCTGCTGGCCGAGCGCCTCACTGATCTGCCGCGCCTGGAGGCGCAGCTTCCGCGTCACCTCGTGGTCGAAGTCCGCGTCCATGTCGTGACCGCCCCGCAACTCGCCCGGATGTGCCGACGCCGACTGTTCGACGTGGTCGCGAGTACCCGCGTGGCCGGTCGCGCGATCCTCGCGCCCGGTGTCCACGGTGGAGCGCCGAAGCGGAGCACCAGCGTCGACACGACCGGGCGTCGCTGCTCCGGGATCCGCTCACCAGGCCGTCCACGACCACCGCGGGTCCCGGCGGTGCGCCCCCGGCGGCGGCACCGCTCACGGTTCGACCCGGCGCGTGTTTGAGGTTCGCGCTCACGGGGAATTCCTCCATCGAGCAGGACGAGAGCGGCGTCGAGTCAGCCGCGGGTGTCGGACGAGGGAGAAGCGCAGTGGGTATCTTGGGTTGGATCGTTCTCGGCCTCATCGCGGGTGCCATCGCGAAGGCGATCATGCCCGGCAAGGACCCCGGCGGCATCATCGTCACGATGCTGATCGGCATCGTCGGAGCGATCCTCGGTGGCTTCATCGGCCGCGCGCTGTTCAACAGCGACATCAACAACTTCTTCGACCTGAGCACGTGGCTGCTGGCCATCCTCGGCTCGCTGGTGCTGCTGGGCATCTACCGCCTCGTCACCGGTCGACGCGCGCACGCCTGACGACGCACTTGCACGAGGGAGCCCCGGTCGCCGCACGGCGGCCGGGGCTCCCTCGCGTTGGCGCGGCAGGTGTTCACGCCGCTGTCGCGACGGGAGGCCCCTGGGGTCGCCCGCCGAGCACCACGGGTGACGTGGGCGCAAAGAGGGTGATGGTCAGAGGACGTTGCGGGACCACCCGGACGGTCTGCGCTACCGGGTTGGGGACGACGATGCGGAACGACGACGACTCGACCAGCGGAACGGATCCGTCACCAGACGCGCGTTCGGTGGACGATGCGGACATCCGGTCCCTCTTCGGGCAGTCCAGCGCGGCGTTCGCCACCTTGTCGGGACCCGCGCACGTGGTGGAGTCGGCCAACCGCGCGTTCGTCGAGGCGATCGGTGGCGGGGATCGCGTGCGCACCGGAACGCCGATCGGCCACCTGGTTCCCGAGTTGGCCGAACAGGGCGTCATCGCGTTGCTCGACGGCGTCTACCGCACCGGCACCCCCTGTTCGGCGCGGGACGCGAGGATCGTGCTCGGTGAGGCAGGAGCGGCGCGGGAGGCGTACTTCGACTTCACCCACGAACCGAGGCGCGACGCGGGCGGCAACGTCATCGGTGTGGTGGTGCTGGCGGTGGAGACGACGCGGACCAGGCACGCGCAGCGGTTGATCGCCGAGCACCGGGCGCTGCTGGAGCAGATCGCCCGGCAGGCGCCGCTGCGCGAGGTGCTCGACGGCATGGTGCGGGTGATCGAGCACTTCACCCCCGGCACCCTGGTCTCGGTGCTGCTGGCCGACGAGGACGGCAAGCACCTGAGGCACGGCGCCGCACCGAGCCTGCCGGACTTCTACAACGACGCCATCGACGGGATCGCCACCGGCGAGGGGATCGGCTCCTGCGGCACGGCGGCCCACCGCCGCAGCCCGGTCGTCGTCAGCGACATCGCGGACGACCCGTTCTGGGCGGACTTCGGGGAACTGGCGGCCGCCGCCTCGCTGGCGGCGTGCTGGTCCACTCCGATCCTGGCCCGCGACGGCCGCCTGCTGGGCACCTTCGCGATGTACCACCGCAGCCCGCGGCACCCCGAGGAAACGGACCTGGCCCTCGCCAGGGTGTTCACCGACACCGCGGCGCTGGCCATCGAGCGCCACCACACCGAACGGGCGCACGCCGCCGCCGAGGCCAAGGAGAAGGCTGCTCGCGACGACCTGGCCTTCCTGCTCGCGGCGGGAACCGCGCTGGCCCGCTGCCCGGAGTACGCGCAGACCTTGCAGTGCCTGGCCGACGTGTGCGTCCCGGCGCTGGCCCCGCTGTGCGCGATCGACGTCGTCGACGCGGGTCGGGTGAGGCGGATCGCCACGGCGACGCCCACCGCCGCGCAGACGGACCTGCTGACCGCGCACACCCCCGAACCCGGTGCCGTGACCAGGGTGCTGGCCACGGCGACCACCGCGATCGCTCGCAGGCCCCCCACCGGCTCCGGTCCGTGGGACGCCCTCGCCATCACCGGTCACCTGTGCGTCCCGCTCACCGACCGGGGAGACGTGTTCGGCACCCTGACCCTGTTCAGCACCGAGGACGGGCCTCCGCTGGACGGGCGCGTCGTCCACCTCGTCGAGGAACTCGCCTCGCGGGCGTCGCTGTCGGCGCGCAACGCCCGCCAGCACACCGAGCGGGCACGGCTGTCGCACGACCTGCAAGCGGGCCTCCTGCTGCCCGACCTCCCGCGGTTGCCCGGTGCCGAGTTGGCCACCTACCACCACCCCGCGGGCGAGGGGTTGGAGATCGGCGGCGACTTCTACGACGTGTTCCCGCTGTCCGACGGGCGGTGGGCCTTCATGATCGGGGACGTCTGCGGTCGCGGAGCCAGGGCCGCCACCACGACCGCACTGGTCCGCCACACCGCCCGCGCCATCGCCCGCGTGCTGCCCGAACCGCAGGCCGTCGTCAAGGCCGTCAACACCGCCCTGCTGGACCGAGCAGGCAGCCACGGCTCCGGATTCGTCACGCTCGTCTACGGCCACCTGCACGACCACGGCGGACACCTGACGGTCGACCTCGTCCGCGCCGGGCACGTCGCCCCCCGGCTCGTGCTCGCCGACGGCACCGTCACGGCGGTCGAGCCCCCTGGCATGCTCCTCGGCGTCGTCGCGGACCCGCACCTCCGCACCCACCGCGTCGACCTGAACCCCGGTGAGAGCCTGGTGGTGGTCACCGACGGCATCACCGAAGCACGAGCCTCCGACGGCTCCCAGTTCGACGACTCGGGAATGGACGTCGCACTGGGGCGTGCTGCTCGTCCCCGCGCCCAGGACGTGCTCGAAGCGCTCATCACGGCGGTGACCGCGTTCACCGACGGCCACGAGGGGGAGGACGACCAGGCCGCACTCGTGCTGACCGCGAGGCCCCGAGACCCGCGATGATCGCCGGACCGGCCTGCTCCGCAACGGTTTCCGCCCGCGCTCGGCGCCGCGGCGGTCTTCTCGGGCCCGCTCCGGGTCGGGGTGGCACGACCGGGGCCGCCCGGACCTCCACCGCGACGTGCCCGGCCCGCTGCCGCGCGGTGAGGCCACCGACGCGGGGACGTGGCCGCGCACGCCACGGGCGTGGTGCGGGCGCACACGGGACGGCGTCGACGAGGCTGCGGGGACGCACCCCCGCCCAGCCGCGGGCCGAGGTCGTCCCACCAGTCGTCACCCGGACGTCGGCGGCGATGTCGATCCGGCCACTCGCGCGGGCCCCGTCCTCGTACGGGCCGGAAATCGGCAGCGGTTATGTCAAGATCAGCCGGCCAGCCGTGGGCGCGGTACGATGACGTCGTCCTCCGCCGAGAGTGCCTTGATCCCGCCCTCACGACGAGATCTCACGTGAGCAGGCGGCTTTTCGCGCATCGCGCTTCGGCGTGTCGGGCGATCGGGGGCCGTCCGGGAGCCGGCCATGACATTCGCTGAGTCCAACACCAATTCCGACACCGGTCCTTCTCCGGCTCGGGCCGACCGTGCGACGCCAACCGCGAACTCGACCCCGCTGAACGCGGTCCCGACACCCCGGTCGTCGCTCGGCCCACCGCCGCCCGTCGTGGTCGGCCGAGGCGGTTCGCCCGCGCTGGCGGTGACGGCACTGGCCGACAACCAGGCGATCGTGCTCGTGGTGGAGGGCGAGATCGACCTGAACACCGCGCCGATCCTGCGCCGCGCACTCGAATCCGCCGCGGTGCCCAGCCCCGCGCTGATGGTCGTGGACCTGTCCGCCGTGAACTTCCTCGCGTGCGCGGGGCTGGCGGAACTGGTCGCCGCCCACCGCAGGGCCGGGGGTCGCACCCGCCTGAGGGTGGTGGCGAGCGGACGAGCGGTGCTCCGCGTGCTGGAGCTCGGCGGCCTGGACAAGCGGTTGAACGTCTGTCGGACCCGTTCGCAAGCGCTCGCACCGACCCGGAACGACCTATGACCGGTGCCACGCCGGGACACGGGTGTTCGACGTCGATCGGGGGTATCCGTCGTGGGCCGCTGACTCCGCGGTGAGACCCACCGAAGGACGAGGTGCACCCGCATGGCGCTCGGCCCAGCGACACCCGTCCCGACGGACGGGCGCCGCCTCGGCACCGACCTGGTGACCCGGGTGGTCGACACCGTGGTGGACACGGTCCGATCGCTGCCGGACCTGGCCGTCTCGAAGGCGCGGATCCCCGGAGCGCTGGTCAAGTCCACGACCGGGCAACGAGTGGTCGGGTTCGCCAACGGCGCGTTCGGCGAGCACGCCGCCTCGCGCGGTGACGCCCCGCCCGCGGCGATGTCCGTTCGACTCGACCACCGCGGGCTCCGCCTGGACCGGGACTCGCTCGCGGCGGCGTTCCCCTCGGCGACGGGACGCCTGGTGGTCTTCCTGCACGGCCTGGTCGACACCGAGCGCTCCTGGTTCCACACCGATCCACTCGGACGGGAACGTCCCGGCACGGACTTCGGCAGCAAGCTCGCCACCGCTCTGGCGTGCACCCCGGTCTACCTGCGTTACAACTCCGGCCGCCACGTCTCCGACAACGGCCGTGAGCTGGACCACCTGCTCGACGAGTTGGTCGACGGGTGGCCGGTGGAGGTCACCGACGTCGTGCTGGTGGGGCATTCGATGGGTGGGTTGGTGGCGCGCAGCGCCGTGCACCAGGGCAACGCGCGAGCGGCTGGGTGGGTCTCGTCGGTGAGCAGGCTGGTGTGCCTGGGGACTCCTCACGCCGGAGCGCCTCTGGAACGGTCAGCCGCCCGCGTCGCGGCGCTGCTCGCCCGCGTCCGACCTGCCGCGCCGCTGTCCTGGCTGCTCGCGCTGCGCAGCGACGGCATCAAGGACCTGGCCGGGGGGCTGCTGCACGAGCACCAGTGGGCGGGCGGCCAGGACAGCGGGCCGTCGGACGCGGTGCTGCCGGATGGCGTGCGGCAGCTGTACGTGGTCGCGACGGTGTCCCGCTCCGAGGACAGCGTGCTGAGCCGTGTCGTCGGTGACCTGGTGGTGAGCACCTCCAGCGCCGCCGATCCAGAGCGGAACGCCGACCGGCGGTGGCTGGGCGGGCTCACCCACTTCGACCTGGTGCGCCACGAGACCGTCCACCAGACCCTGCTCGACTGGTTGAGCACGACCGGCCGAGCAGGGGACGGGGGACCGCGCTCGGTCGTGGAGATCGAGGAACGGGCCGGTTGAGGCCGGTCCCACCGCTCGCGTCGACCCCCTGCGAGGATCCCTCAATCACTCGAACGAGTAAACCTGTGGTGGCGGGGGTAGACATTCGCTGGTGGATGTGTGTAGTCTTCTCCTCGTTGGAAGAGAGAAAGTCAGTGGCACGGGAGATGACGAACTACCCGTGAGCTAGGTGCGAGACGGCCGGACGTGCTGGAGCCAGACGGTGAAGGGGCTCCTCGGCAGTGGGCCAAGGATGATCGGCGAAGTGATTCCGGCACGTGCATCAGGTCCGGAGGCCGATCGTCGCGTGAGTGCACGAGTTGGTTGTCAGAGGAGAAGGGAAGGGTTGCACACCATCGGATCGCCCGTTCCAGGGTGAACTCCGCCTGGCGGGTACCGCGGTTCCATCGGATTGGAAGGTGGTCTTCGGTTACGCACACGCGATCCACGCAGCGTCCGCTTCTAGGGCGGGCTTTGCGGACAGAGGATGTCGATCTCACGGTCGACTAGGTGGAAGTGGAATCCAACAACCCTCGGGGCCCCGGCGCTACGGCGCCGGGGCCCCTCGTGCTGCAGAGGCCTGATGGCCCAGGGGGAACCACGAGGAACCAGGTCCCGGAGTCGACGCGCGCGGACGGCGGGTTCTCGGTCGCCTCACCGTGACGCCCGATCGCCGCACGCCCTCCGGGGGAGTGCGGGCGCTGAGCCTCGGCCGGTGCGCTCCTTCCCGCGGGAGAACCGACGACGCCGGTGCCTGCGGGTCCCGGTGGCGGCGACGTGGCCCCCACGCCCGCTCGCAGGCGGGTTCGGTCGTGCCCCGGACCCGCTCACCGCGGCTCGTCATCTGATCCGGGTCATCTGGAGTGGGGCACGAAAACGTGGGTACTCGTCCGGGACGTGCCCACCACCACGAGGAGGACGAAGTGGCCCCCAGCAAGCCGGGCAAGCTCGTCAAGACCGCCCTTTCCAAGGCCGTTGAAAAGGTCGCCGAGCTGGTGAACCCCCCCATTCCCGGCGCCCCCAACAGCGAACCGCCCGCCCTCGTCGAACCGACCGAGCCGCGCGGCCCGCTCAAACCCAAGCCCGACCAGACCGGGCCGGAGACGGTCACGCCGACCGGCGCTCCCACCGGCGCTCCGAAGCTGTCGAAGGGCCAGCAGGGCGAGTACCTCACCACCTCGGGCGGGGCGCGCCTCCGCGACACCGACCACTCGCTCAAGGCGGGGGAGCGGGGCCCGACGCTGTTGCAGGACCACCACCTGCGAGAGAAGATCACGCACTTCGACCACGAGCGGATCCCGGAGCGGGTCGTCCACGCCCGTGGCTACGGCGCGCACGGCGTGTTCGTCGGGTACGGCACGGCCGAGAACATCTGCCGGGCGGGCTTCCTGGGTGACGGCGTCGAGACGCCGGTGTTCGTGCGGTTCTCGACGGTCGTCGGGTCGCGCGGGTCGGCGGACACCGTGCGCGACACCAGGGGCTTCTCGACGAAGTTCTACACCCAGGAAGGCAACTTCGACCTGGTCGGCAACAACATCCCGGTGTTCTTCATCCAGGACGGCATCAAGTTCCCCGACATCATCCACGCGGCGAAGCCGCACCCGGATCGGGAGATCCCGCAGGCGCAGAGCGCGCACGACACGTTCTGGGACTTCGTGTCCCTGCACACCGAGGCCACCCACCACGTGATGTGGCAGATGTCCGACCGCGGCATCCCCCGGTCCTACCGGACCATGGAGGGCTTCGGGGTCCACACGTTCCGCCTCGTCAACGCCGAGGGGGGCACCGCGCTCGCGAAGTTCCACTGGAAGCCGAAACTGGGCGTGCACTCCCTGGTGTGGGAGGAGGCGCAGATGATCAGCGGTGTCGACCCGGACTTCCACCGCCGCGACCTCGCCGACGCCATCGAGTCCGGCGCGTACCCGCAGTGGGAACTCGGTTTGCAGGTCTTCCCGGACAATCCCGAGCAGACGTTCGAGGGCATCGACCTGCTCGACCCGACGAAGATCGTGCCGGAGGAGCTCGCGCCGGTGCAGCCGGTGGGGATGCTGACGCTCAACCGCAACCCGATGAACTACTTCGCCGAAACCGAACAGGTCGCCTTCCACCTGGGCAACCTCGTGCCGGGCATCGACGTCACCGACGACCCGCTGCTCCAGGCACGGCTGTTCTCCTACCTCGACACCCAGCTCACCAGGCTCGCCGGACCCAACTTCAACCAGATCCCCATCAACCGCCCGCACGTGCCGGTCAACGACATGCTCCGGGACGGCTTCCACCAGCACGCCGTGCACGCGGGCGTCGCACCGTACAAGCCGAACACCCTCGACGGCGGCAACCCGTTCGAGGCGGGCGTCGAAGACCGGCCGTTCCTCGAAGTGGCACAACCACTGCCGAAGTCCTCGAAGGTCCGGCAGTCCCCGGCCTCCTTCGCCGACCACTACACGCAGTCGAGGCTGTTCTGGCAGAGCCTCTCGCCGGTCGAGAAGGAGCACGTCGTGCGGGCGTTCACCTTCGAACTGGGCAAGTGCTACGAACAAGCGATCAAGGAGCGCCAGCTCGCCGTGCTGGCCAACGTGGACCCCGTGCTGTGCCAGGAGGTGGCCACAGGGTTGGGACTGCCCGCGCCGAAGGCCGCGGAACGACCGAAGGACGTCACCCCCAGCCCCGCGCTGTCCCAGATCGGCCAGACCTGGCCGACCGACGGGCGCATCATCGGCATCGTGGTCGACCCCGCCGACCTCGACGGCGTGCGCGCGGTCCGGGAGTCGATCCTGGCCGCGGACATGGTGCCGCTGCTGATCGCGCCGACCGGCGGACCCCTGGACGCCGACAGCGGTCTGGTCGCCCAGCGCACGTTCCTCACCGCCCGGTCGATCGAGTTCGACGCGCTGCTGCTCGCGGGCAGCCCGCCGCCCGGTGTCGACGCCCTGCCCGCCAGGGACGACAAGGCGGGGGCGCCGGGTGGCACCGTCGACCCGCGGGTGATCCTCATGATCCAGGAGTGCTTCCGCCACGCGAAGGCCATCGGCGCGTGGAACAACGGGCGCGTCGCACTGGAGACCGCGGGCTGTGCCGCGGGGCCGGGGATCGTGGTGGGGGACCAGCCGTCGACGGTGCTCACGGAGGTGACGGCGCTCCTCGGCGCTCACCGCGTGTGGGAACGCTTCCCCGCGTCGATCGCCTGACAGCCGGTCAGGACCGGTGCGGCGGCTCGGACCCGTCGCGTGCGGTCGTCGGCCGGAGGCCGATCCGCGCGGGTGGCGGTCGGGGCAGGCAGGTGCTCGGGGCGGCGGTCATCCGCGGTCCCGAGCACGCGTCGTCGGCGATGACCAGGAGTTGACGTCGGGCCCCCGCTCCGTCTCGTCCGGACCGGACGAGACGGAGCGGGGGCCTTCCACTACTTCGAGGCGGCGCTGCGCAGCGCGAGCGGGTCGCGCGGGGCGTCGGCCTTCGCCGTGATCATGCGCGCACCCAGTTCTTGCAGGCGTTTGCGCCCCAAGGCCTTGCGGACCTCGGGAAACCACTCCTGCTCCTCTTCCTCGACGTGGTGGCGGACGTTCTCCGTGAGCACGGCGACCTTCGCGTCGAAGTTCTCCGCCTTCGGATCCATGCCGTGCAGTTCGGACAGCATCCACGCCACGACGTGGTGCTCCTCGACGCTTTCCAGGACGTGGTCCTCGGTCTCCGGCACGGCCTCGCGGGCGGTGGGGTAGAAGATCTCCTCCTCGATGTAGGCGTGCACGGTCAGCTCCTCGATGATGGAGTCGACCAGCTCCCTCTTCTCCTGGAGAGCGTCGTCGTCGGCCTGTTCGAACCGCTTGAACAACTTCTCGACCGTCTTGTGGTCCTCTTTGAGCAGAACGATCGCATCGGTGGACATGATTGCCTTCCCTGATGTCGGTGAACAGGTTCCGGATTCGCGACGACGTCCCGTCGTTCGCCGTCACGGCCAGTTCGTCTGGGGTTGCCCACAGGACGGCTGGTTCAACCGGTGTCGACAACCGCTCGGACGTCCAACGGTGTGGACCCGGAGCACGCGGACGTACGCTTGAGGGATGCGGATCGGCGAGCTGTCCAAGCGCACGGGCGTGAGTGCGCGTTCCCTGCGTTACTACGAAGATCAGGGTCTGCTGACCAGTTCGCGCTCCGAGGCGGGGCAGCGCCACTACTCCGACGCCCAGGTCCAGCGGGTGTCGCTCATCCGGCAGATGTTCGACGCGGGCATGTCCAGTCGGGTGATCGCGACCGTGCTGCCGTGCGTGGACATCCCCGATGACCTGGACGTCGCCGAGGAGACGTTCGCGGCCATGACGCGCGAGCGCGACCGGATCGACGCCGACATCGCGCACCTGGTCGACACGAGGAACGCGCTCGACATGCTGATCAAGGCCAACAGCAGGCACCGGGCGGCGCTGTCCGCGGAACCGGTGACCCGGTCGGCCTGATGCTGTGACCCGCGCCTCAGCCGCTTGCCCTTTACATCGATGTCAGGGGTGAGGATGGCGACAGCGCCCGGAGCCACCGGGTCGGTCAGCCAGGAGGCGGCGGAAATGGGACAGGCATGGGGATTCAGCAGGTACGGCGGGCCCGGGGTGGTGGAGTTCTTCGATCGTCCCGACCTCGTTCCCGGTCGCGGTGAGGTGCTGATCCGGGTCGACGTCGCCGGGGTGAACCCCCTCGACCACCTCCTGCGCTCGGGGCTGGTTCCCGGTCTTGACGGCGGGCGTCCGTTTCCCCTCGTGCTGGGCATGGAGGCGGCGGGAACCGTTCTCGCGCTGGGTGAGGACGTCGACGGGCTTGAGGTGGGCGACGCGGTCTTCGGGTTCGCGCTGACCGGTGGCGGCACCTACGCCGAGACGACCGTGCTGTCGGCGCCGAACACCGCGCGCATCCCGGCGGGTCTGTCGGCGACCGCGGCGGCGACGCTGCCGGTGGCCGGGACGACCGCGGTGGACGCGCTCGACCAGCTCGGCCTCCCGGCCGGTGCCACGATCCTGGTCAACGGGGTCGGCGGCGGGGTCGGTGCGGCCGTCGCCCGGCTGGCCGCCAGCCGTGGGCTGCGGGTGATCGGCACCGGGAGCACCGCCAAGCGCGAGCACGCCGAAGCCGTCGGGGTGCGGTTCGTCGACTACACCGCCGAGGACGTCGTCGCCGCGGTGCGGGAGCTGGTTCCGGACGGCGTCGACGGGATCGTCGACCTGGCCGGGGGGACCTCGCTGCGGACGGTCGCACCGCTGGCCCGCGACCCCCGCACCGTCATCTCCGCGGGGGACGTGTCGGTGCCCGATCTCGGTGGGCGTTTCGTCGAACGTCGCCTCGACCGCGAGAACCTGGAACGGGCCGCCCGCCTGGCGCTGGACGGGGTCCTCGCACCCGTGATCACCGCGGTCCACCCGCTCTCCGACGCCCCGGCCGCCCTCGCGACCGTCGAGAACGGTCACACCTCGGGCAAGGTGGTCATCAAGGTGGCCTGAGCGCCTGGGCGAATCCACGGTGTCAGGCCTGTGCGGTGGGGCGCACGGCGATCTCGTCGACGTCGGCGGGCTGGTCGACGCCGAACACGATCGCCCTGGCGATGGCGTCGGGCGTGATGGCCACCGCGTCGCGCTGGGCCTCCAGCGCGGCACGGACGTCCGGATCGGAAGTGCCGGTCACGAGGTCGGTGGCCACGAAACCAGGACTGGCCAACGTCACCCGGACGTCCGGACCCGACTCCACGCGGAGGCCGTCGCACAGCACGCGGACCGCGGTCCTGGTGGCACCGTGGACGGCCATCGTGGGCGTCGGAACCATGCCGCCACCGACCCCACCGCCACGAACTGGCCCCCACCTCGGCGCCGGAACACCGGCGGCGCGGCACCGATGCCGTGCAGGACCCCCTTGCGGTTCACGTCGACCACCCGGTCCCACTCCTCGACCTTCACCTCGTCGAGGGCGGAGATCGGCCCGACGCCCGCGTTGTTCACGACCTCGTCCACCCGCCCGAACTCGGCTTCCGCCGCCGAGACGAGGGCAGGCACGTCCGCTCACGTCCGTCGCGACGGCCACGGCCCGCCCCCCGGCGGACCGGATCTCCTCGACCACCTCGTCGAGCGCCGCGGCGGTGCGCCCGCCGAGCACGACCTCCGCCCCTCGCGCGGCGAGGCTGGCCGCGGTCGCCCGCCCGATCCCGCCGCCGGCTCCGGTGATGACCACGACCTCGTCCTCGATCACACTGTCCTTCCGGTATCGATGACGGTGTGCTCGGCGGGAGGAAGCCGCCGGTGCCACACCCGTGTCCAGCGGGTCGCGACCCGCTCCTCGCCAGGGCTGGGCACGAGTTCGGCCCAGGGAGCCACGGTCGCGAACACCGCGCTCATCGCGGCCAGCGAGGGCTCCTGGTACCGCTCGTGGGCGGCGGTGGCGTCGGAGGCCACCGCGACGTCGAAGCGGCGCTCCAGCGCCGACCGCACCGTCGACTCGACGCACACGTTCGTCAGCACCCCGGCGACCACCAGGCGCTCGACCCCCAGTCCGCGCAGGGTTTCCTCCAGGGCGGTGTGCAGGAACGCGTCGTAGCGGTCCTTGTCCACGACCACGTCGCCCGCCGCGGGCGCCAACCGGTCCAGGACCTGGGCGTCCCAACTGCCGTGGCAGAGCATCCGCGGCTCGACGGCGAAGACCGGTGCCGCCGCCTCGCGCCACGCCGGGGACATCTCCGGCCCGCCCTCGCTGATGACGTGCCGGGTGTAGACCACCGGCAGCCCGGACGCCCGTGCGGAGGCGATCAGCGCCTCGGCCGCGCCGGTGGCGGGTTCGGCGTCCGGGAGCCCCATCCCGGCTCGGGCGAGTGATCCGTCCGGGTGCAGGAACCCGTTCTGCATGTCGACGATCAGAACCGCTGTGCTGGGCACGGGGTGAGGTCCTTTCCGCTGGGTGGTCAGAAGATCGCAACGGGGTTGCTCGCGCTGGAGGTCACGCCGACCACCCGCCACGGCAGCGCGGCGAAGAAGAACTCCCACCGGCCCTCCTCCCGGCACACGGCGGCGAGTTCGGTGAGCTCGACGTTGTCGATCAGCCAGAGGCCGAGCGCCACGAGACCGACGGCGTGCACGGGTCTGGTCAGGTCCGGGCCGTAGCCGGAGGGCTGCACGTCCTGGACGCCGTCGTTGCCCAGCACGGCGACGTCGCGCTCGCGCAGGAACGGCAGGCAGCTCGCGTGCAGCCCGGCCTGCCGGGCGGCCGGTCCGACGGCGTCGGGGCCCTCGCGCAGGATCCTGGCCACGTTGCCGGTGCGCACCAGCAGCGCGTCACCGGGGCGCACCACCACGCCCTGGCGCTGCTCCGCCGCGGTGAGCTCGTCGGGCGTCACCGGGTGGCCGCGCTCCAGCCAGTCGACGCCGTGCAGCGCCGCGACGTCCAGCAGCACGCCCCTGGTGAGGAAGCCGTGGACGGCGTGGTGCACCGACAGCCGGCGCGCGCCGCCGAGCGACGTGGTCTCGGAGGCGGGGAAGCCGTTGTAGTTGAGGCCGTCCCACGAGTAGTGGGCCAACCCGTCGACGTGGGTGTTCGAGCCGTGCGCGGCGATGCCGACGAACTCGGTCACCGCGTCGAACCTCAACGGCCGCCCGAAGTGCTCCTCGACCTCGTGGGTGCCGGTGAACCGCTGCACCGCGGAGTTGCCCGACGCCAACGGGTCCGGGTCGCGCGGGTCGACGTCGCGGGACAGCGAGACGGCGCGCCCGGTGCGGATCGACGCGGCGGCCGCGGCGCGGACCTCGTCGGTGATGGTGTTCAGCGTGCCCAGGCGGTCGTCGTCGCCCCAGCGGCCCCAGTTGGACAGCGAGGTGAACAGGTCGAGCACCTCGTCCTCGGTCAGGTCCGTGCCCCGCCCGCTCATCGCCGCGCCTCCAGCAACCGGTGCAGCCCGTCGAACAGCACGCCCCGGTCACCGGCGAGCGTGACCGTCCGCGACACCACGTCCGGCGGCTCCCAGGCCGCGTTCGCGACCACGTACTCGATCCCGGCGTCGTGACAGGCCCGGACCACGCGGTCGTGCGCCTCGCGGACGTCGGCGTGGGCGAGGTCGCCGTCGAGACCCCTGGCCACGCTCAGGTCGAAGGGGCCGAAGGCGAGCCCGTGAACGCCCGATCGCGACGCGATGGCCTCCACGTCCTCCACCCCTCCGGGGTCCTCGATCAGCCCGAAGACCAGGACGTCCTCGTCGGCCCGCCGCCGGTCACCGGCCCAGTCGGTCGTGACGTGCCCGACCGAGCGCACCGCCGGGCACGCGCCGCGCCGTCCCGCCGGGGCGTAGCGGGCCGCTGCCACGAGCGCGGTCGCCTCCTCCACCGTGCGCACGTGCGCGGCCATGATCCCGGCCGCGCCCAGGTCCAGGACGCGCTGGATGAACGACGGGTGGTGGTCGGGCACGCGCACGATCGCGTCGATCCCGACGGCGTCCGCGCCGCGGACCAGGTCGCGGACCTCCGCCAGCGACAACGAGCCGTGCTCGGCGTCGATCCAGGCGTAGTCCACCCCGGCCTGCCCGGCGACCTCCACCACGTCGGGGCTGGGCAGCTGCACCGCGACCCCGTAGGCGACCGCTCCCGCTTCCCACGCCGCGCGAATGCGGCGCGGACGTCTCGTCAGCATCCGTGGTTCCCTCTCGGCTCGTTCGGACTCGTTTCCGGTAGATCGACCGTAGAGCCGGTACAGGGCCAACAGTTTCGGTATTGTCGAAAGTTGTGTCGACAGCGCACCACCCCGATCGGTCGGGGAGCCCGGCGTGAAGCCCCAACTGGCCCACATGCAGGTCTTCCTCGCCCTGGCGCGGACGGGCAGCGTGACCGCGGCGGCCCACGACCTGCGCCTCGCGCCGTCCCGGATCAGCGAACGCGTTCGGGAACTGGAGTCCGAGCTGGGTGTCGGCCTCTTCGACCGCACCACGCGCCCGGCGACCCTGACCGCGGCGGGTGAGGCGCTGCTGCCGCGCGCGCGGTCCATCGTCGCCGAGTTCGACCTCGTCGAGACGATGTTCCGCACCCCGCCATCACCCCCCGTCCGCGTGGGCGTGCGCTCGCTGCCCGCGGAGTTCCGCGCATCGTTGGTGGAGGGGATCGTCCGGCCCGCCGTCGGGAGGTCGTCGCTGTCGCTGCGACCGCTGGACTCGCACCAGCAGCTCGACCTGCTGCGCTCCCGCGACCTGGAGCTGGGCCTGCTGTGGAGCGAACTCCGCGACGACGGGGAACTCGACCAGCTCCCCCTGCTGGAGGAGCGCTTCGTGATCGCGGTTCCGGACACGCCGCGGTTCCACCGCCTCGACCGGATCGGCCCGGCCGACATCGTCGGACTGCGCCTGGCCACCAACATCGACCCCTGGACGTTCCCCGAGGTCCTCCACCCCTACCTGGAGATGGTCCCGCTGGTGGACCGGATCAACGCCGCCGTCGAGGACGGTCTGCTGATGCTGCTGTCCGACGGGGTGCACTGCTCCTTCGTGCCCGCGGGCTGGCAGGACCACAGCCACTTCGCGTCACCCCACGGCGAACGGATCCTGCTGCTCCCCCTGCTGGACCCCCAGCCCTCGATCGTGACCTACCTGACCTGGCGTCGGGACCGCCGTGACGAGGCGCCGATCAGCCGGGTCCTCGACCGGGCGCGCCGCCGGTTCCCCGAGCCCCACCGGCGGTGAGGGTGTCGCGTGGTCGAGCGTCGTCCGGACGAGCAGTGCGGCGCCGGTGGCGCCACCGGCGAGAACGGCACCTGCATCAACGTCCAACCGCTCGACGGCCACACCGGAGACCGGCAGAACAGCGTGCGAGCCGATGTCGAGCGCGAGGACCTGCCACGGCGGACGGCGGACGGCTCGCCGGCGGCGTGGCGCACGTGTGGGTGGGCCGCAGACCGGGGGAGCCGACCGAGCGGACGCGGGAGCGCCGGGACGTGATCGTTCGGACGCGCGATGTCCTGCGGTCGTTGGCGGACGGCTCGCCCGCGGTGGCGTCGCGATGCGGGGAGCGGGCCGGGCGTTGACCGGGTTCACGGACAGCCCGGCGGCTCGGCGTCACCAGGGTGCTTCCGTCGCGGTGTACGGCTCGGCGGGCAGGGCCCCTCCGGTGAGGAAGGCGGTGACGGCGCTGCCGGTGTCGGCAGGCTCGTCGGCGAGGACGGAATGGCCCGCGCCGTCGATGGTCAGCATCGTCGCTCGGGGGAACGTGTCGCGGTACTCGCGGGTCACCTCCCAGCGGAGGTAGTCGCACCGCGCCCGCAGAACCAGGACGGGGGTGTGGTTCTGGCGCAGCGCCGGGCGAGGGTCGGCGGCCTTCGACGCCGAGGCGAGGGTGGCGACGTTGACCCAGAGGCTGTACCCGGCGGTGGCGTCGACGGGCCGTTCGGCCCCGGCGGCACCGGGGCAGCCGGAACCCATGGTGAGACTTCGCACGAATTGCTGGTAGAGCCCGTCCGCCGTGTCGGCGGACATCAGTGTCCGGGCCGCGCGCAATCCGCCCACCTGGGCCAGGAAGTACGTGGCCGCGAAGCGGGTGTGCTTCGCGAACTGCTCGGTCTGGTCGTTGGCTGCGTTCGGCGTGAGGCTGCCGTCCTCGAAGGAGTCGCTGGACATGGCTCCAGGGCTCGCCACGACAGCTTGTGCGACCTTGTCCGGGTGCGCGGCCATGTAGTGAGCGGTGAGCTGCCCGCCCCAGGACGAACCGATCAGCACCATCCTCGGAGCCGCCAACTCCTGTCGGATGGCGTCGAGGTCGGCGACGTGCCGGTCGATCGTGTAGTCCTTCGGATCGAGCCGGCTCGACTGGCCCGCACCGACCTGCTGGTAGGTGTACACGGCGAATCCGGCGGCCGCGAGGCGCCCGGCGAACTCGTCGTTCGGGTGGGTCGGGGCTCCTGGGCCGCCGTGGACGAGCAGCACCGGTTCGGCGTGCGTGACCTTCCCTGCGGTGCGGACGTAGCCGATCCGGGAGCCGGTCGGCAGGTCCCAGTGCTGAACGGCGGACGAGTCGGGCAGCGGTGTGTAGGTTGCGGGCGCTCCGAACCAGGTCCAGGACAGCCCGGCCGCCAGCACGAGCGACATCGTGAGGCAGACGCCCTCGGTCAGCCGTCCGCGGCCCTCTCGGAGTCGAACCGACCACCGCGCCAAGCCGGTTGCGCACGCGAGCGCGACGAGCGTGGCGACGGCGTAGGACAGCACCGCGTTCTCGGTCGTCTGCGCGGTCACGAGCAGGACGGCGAAGTAGAGCAGGACGGAGGTGAACACCGCTGCGACCGCCACGAGCCACGCGGAGGCGATGCGGAATCCGCCGGGTCGGACGCCATCCGCCGTGGCGGAGGTGGAGGTGGTGTCGGCCATGGTTTCGACGCTATCGGGACGGAATGGCCCTACCATCCACCCGCGGTGGCCCCTGGTGGTGGTCCTCCGGTATCACCGCCGTAATACCGCAGGACCACCACACGTGGTCGCGGGCACCGCCGGGGCGCGGCCGACGTCGGTCTCACCGTCGAATCGGAGAACCGTTCCGAGGATCGGTGAGGAAGTCCTCCAGGAATTCGGTGAACCGCGCGGGCTGTTCCTCGGCCACGTAGTGGCCGCAGTCCTCGACGACCACCTCGGTGACGTCGTCGGCGGCCAGCCGCATCGTCTCGGCGACGAGCGCGCCGCCGTACCGCGCGCCGCCGACGGCGAGCACCGGCAGGGTCAGCCGGGTCTTCCGGCGCTGCTCGTTCTGCGCGATCGTCTCGTCCAGCGCCCGGTAGTACGCGAAGCTCGCCCGCAGTCCGCGGGGATCCGCGACGATCGCGTCGACGTAGACGTCGACGGCGTGCGCGGGGATCGCGGTCGGCGTGGCGCCCTTGGTGGCGAACTGGTGGCCGAAGTAGAGGCGCTCCCGCCCCCGGACCAGTTCCTCGTTGAGGCCGGTGAGCCGGTTGAAGCCGAAGTGCCAGAGCCGCTGGTTGACCGCGGCGGAACTGAAGACCGACGGGGCCGGGGTGAGGCCGGGGATGATCGCGTCCACGACGGCGAGCCTGCCCACCCGCTCGGGGTGGTCGGAGGCCAGGGCGTACCCGGTCCACATGCCGATGTCGTGGCCGACCACGTCGAACCGGTCGTGCCCGAGCGCGGTCATCAGCGCGACCAGGTCGGCGGCCAGCGTGCCCACGTCGTAACCGTCGTCGGGCTTGTCCGAGAGTCCGGCTCCGCGCGGGTCGACGGCGACGACGGTGTGCTCGCGGGCGAGCGCGGGCATCACCTCCCGCCAGGCGTACCAGGTCTGCGGCCAGCCGCCGACCAGCAGCAGCGGCGGGCCGTCCCCGCCGGTGACCGCGTGCAGCCGCAGCCCGTCCAGTTCCACGAGCCTGCTGGTGAAGACGTCGGTGAACCCGTCGGGCAGCGGCAGCGATCCCAAGGTTGTCATGGCGGCGACCCTACCCATCTTGGAACGATCAGTACAAGATGTGTAGGCTGACGAACCATGGCGGGTCGCAAGCAGTTCGACGTGGACGAGGCGCTGCGACGTGCGATGCACGTCTTCTGGCGCTGGGGCTATTCGGAGGCCTCGATCGACCGCCTGACCGAGGGCACGGGCCTGGGTCGGGGCTCGCTCTACGGCACCTTCGGCGACAAGAGCGCCCTCTTCCGGAAGAGCCTCGAACGGTACGCGCAGACCTACCACCCGCTGTACGAGCAGGCCTTGTCCGGCCCCCACCCGAGCCCGAGCGCCGTGGTGGCCGCCTACCTGGAGGTCACCCTGAACCGCATCGCCGACCCGGCGGTCCCGGACGGCTGCCTGCTCACGATGTCGGCAGCGCAGTTCCCGGCCATCGACGCGGAGGGCCAGGCGATGGTCCGCGCCATGATCGACCGCGTGCGGGCGGTGCTGGAGCGGGCGTTGCGGGCGGCGGGGGCCGAGGAGCAGGAGGCGGCAGAACTGGCGTTGTCCGCGCTGGCGACGAACAAGTCCCTGGCGGTGCTGAGCCGCACCGGATTCTCCAGCGCGGACCTGGCGACCGTCGCCGCGGTCGCCGCCCGCGTCCCCGGCCGCCGTTGAACGGTCCTTGATCAGGTCCGGGTCGGGGCCGGGACCCGTCGAGCCGTGCACGCGGTGCCGCTCCCGACGGCTCCCGCGTTCGGCTGTGGGGTGTCCGGAACGGACCTACGCTCGGACGATGACGGACGGGCGGTTGCGCGCCGAGTTGACCTCGATCGGATCGACGTCGGCGGAGGTCGCGCTGTCCGACGCGCCCGTCGGGGAGCGGCTCGAAGCCGCCTTGCTGGCCCTGGCCGAGCACCGGGCTCCGCGCACCACGTGCCCGTCCGACGCGGCGCGCGCGGTCGGTGGCGCGGACTGGAGGGGCCTGATGGAGCGGACCAGGGAGATCGCGAGGGACCTCGCGCGCCGCGGCGCCGTCGAGGTCACGCAGCGCGGTGAGGTGCTCGACGTGGACGGGGCGTGGCGGGGTCCGATCCGCGTCCGTCTCGCGCGACCAGGCCGGTAGACCCGCCGGGGAACTCCCGAACCGGTGACCAGGCGTCGTGCCGGTGAGGAGTCGGCGATCTCGGTGTTGGTCTCGACACCCGCGCCCTGGCAGCACCGGAACGTGCTCCGGTCGCCACCGCCCCCACCGGGGCTGGGGTGGGCCGCGATGGCGGATCCGGGGTGGGCGGTGGCCGACCCGCTGAGACGGGGACTTGCTCGCTCGCACGGCCGTGGGTGAAGGTCCCTGCCGGGTGTGGTGATCGAACCGAGGGGAGAGGAGCACCGGTGGATCTGGACGCACTTCCCGCCCGCGGTTCGCTCTGCGACGTCGTGGCGGGCCTGGCTCGGCGCGCGCCGGATGACGTCGCGGTGGCCGACGCCGCCTCGACGGTGACCTACCGCGAGTTGGACCGCAGGACCGACGGCCTCGCGGCGGCGCTGCGGGCGGAAGGCGTGCTGCCCGGTCACGTCGTCGCGCTCGTGGTCGACCGGGGGCTGGAGTACGTCGAAGCCGTGCTGGCGGTGTGGAAGGCGGGAGCGGCGTTCCTGCCGCTCTCCACCTCGTACCCGGAGACCTGGTCGTTGGCGCTCGTCGAACGGGCGGGCGTCACGGCGGTGCTCGGGGGGACCGCGGTCAGGCGGCTGCCCGGACCGCCCCACCTGGACCTCGCCCGCCTCGGCACGACGCCGGGCACCGGGGACCTGCCCCGATCCGCGCCGGAGGACCTCGCCTACGTGATGCCGACCTCGGGCACGACCGCCGAGCCGAAGCTCGTCCTGGTCGAGCACGCGGGCGTGCGGAACCTGGTCGACGTCCAGCGCGCGCACTTCCCGGACCTCGGGCCCGGCGCCCGCGTGCTCCAGTTCGCCTCCCCGGCGTTCGACGGCGCGGTGTTCGACCTGGTCATGGCGCTCGGGCACGGCGCCCGGCTCGACGTGCCGCCGCGGGAGGTCGTGGCGGGGGACGACCTCGCGACCACGCTGCTCGACCGCGGGGTGAGCCACGCCGTGCTGCCCGCCGCGGTGGTCCGGACGCTGCCCGAGCAGGACTACCCGGACCTGCGGGCCCTCGTCAGCGTGGGGGAGGTGTGCTCGCCGTCCACGGCGGCGAGGTGGCGGGACCGGGTGACCTTCGTCAACGGCTACGGGCCCACCGAGACCGCGGTGTGCGCGACCCTGCACACCGTGACCGCCGCCGACCCGGCCGCGCCCGAGGTGCCCATCGGTCGTGCCGTGGCCGGGACCACGGCGCTGGTGGTCGACGAGCACCTGCGACCCGTGGTCGACGGCGAGGTGGGGGAGATCGTGCTGGGAGGGCCGCACGTGGGCCGCGGCTACCTCGGTGACCCGGACCTGACCGGTCGGCGGTTCGTCGACAACCCGTTCGGCGCGGGGAGGCTGTACCTGACCGGGGATCTGGGCAGGCGCTCGCCCGACGGCGTGCTGACCTTCCTCGGCCGCGGTGACGACCAGCTCAAGGTGCGGGGTGTCCGGGTCGAACCGGGTGCCGTGGAGCACGCGCTGACCGCGCTGCCCCCGGTCCGCGAGGCGGTGGTGTCCGGGCGCGCCACGGACGAGGGCACGACCCGGCTGGTCGCGCACGTCGTGCTCGACGACGGCCCGCCGGTGACCGGAACCGCGATCCGGGTCGCGCTGGTCGGCGAGGTCCCGCGCCACCTGGTGCCGGACGAGGTGCACGTCGTGCCGCGGCTGCCCCTGACGGCCAACGGCAAGGTCGACCGCTCGCGCCTGCCCGTTCCCGCGACCGACGACGTCGCCCGCACCACGACCGAGCAGGCCGTGTCCCGGATCCTGGAAGGGCTACTCGGCGTGGACGGCGTCGGCGTGCACGAGCACATCCTCGACCTGGGCGGGCACTCGCTGATCGCCACCCAGCTCGTGGCGCGCTCGCGCGCGGCGTTCGGCGGGGTGGTGGACCTGAAGCTCGTGCTGGGACGGGGCACCGTCGCCGCCATCGCCGACGCGATCGACCGGGCGCGGGCCACGTGAGCGGCGCGACCGTCCCCGAGGTGCTGGAGGAGCGCGCCCGCGAGCCGGAACGCCCGGCGATCCGGCAGACCGACGGCACGTCGCTGACGTTCGGCGCGTGGCACGCCAGGGCGACCGGGTTCGCCCGCAGGCTGCGGGCCTCGGGAGTCGGCACGGGGGACCGGGTGGGCCTGCTGTTCGGCGAGGACGAGTGGACCGACCACGCGGTGGCGTTCTGCGCCGTGCTGATCGCGGGCGCGACGGCGGTCCCCCTCTCCACGCGCCTCCCGGACACCCTGAGGAACGACCTGCTGGCCCGCTGCGAGGCGCGGACGCTGGTCCACGGCAGGACGGCGGTGGCGTTCGCGGGCGGCACGACGACGGAGGCGACCGACGGGCCCGTCGCGGGGTTGGACGTCGTCTCGCCCGAGGCGCCCGCCCAGGTCCTGTTCACCTCCGGCACCGACGGGAGCCCCAAGGGCGTGGTGGCCACCCACGCCAACCTCACCCACGGCTACGCGCCGCGGCGGCTGCGGGGGCGCCCGCGGTACTTCGCCCACGCCTTCCCGATCGGCACGAACGCGGGCCAGACGATGCTGCTCAACGCCCTGACCGCCGAAGCGACGGCGCTGGTGGCGCGGCACCCGGACGTGGAGGAGCTGTGCGCCGCCGTCGAGCGGTACCGCGCGGACTCGCTGTTCCTGGTGCCCGCGACCGCCGTCGAGCTGGTCAACTCCGCGGCGTGGTCGCGGTACGACCTCACGTCGTTGGCGCTGGTGGGGTCCACCGGGGCCGCGTTGCCGCCCTCGGTCGCGCTGGAACTGGCTCGTGCGCTGCCCGACGCCGCGCTGGTGAACTACTACAGCTCCACCGAGGCGGCTCCCGGCCACGTCGCGATGGCGTTCGACCCGACCAGGCCGACCGCGCTGGGCACGGGTGACGTGCGGGTGGTCGGGGAGGAGGTGTGGTTGCGCGCCCCGGTGGCGCCGCGAACCCCGCTGCACGACGACGGTTCCCCCGTCCCGGTCGACGGCTGGATCCGCACCGGGGACCTGGGGCGGATCGACGACGACGGGTACCTGCACCTGATCGACCGCGAGTCCGACGTGGTGAAGGTCGGCGGGCACCGGGTGTCCACGCTCGCGGTCGAGGCGGCGCTGCACGAGCACCCCGGTGTGCTGGACGCCGCGGTGCTCGGACTGCCCCACCCGAGGTCCGGCACGGTGCTCGCCGCCGCGGTCGTGACCGCGTCGGCGGACGTGGTCGAGGGGCTGCGGGTGTTCCTGGCCGAGCGGCTGTCCCCGGCGGAGGTGCCTTCGCGGCTGCTGCGGGTGGACCTGCTGCCGCGCAACACCGCGGGCAAGGTGGTCAAGCGCGACCTGGTGGGCCTGTTCGCCGTGGAGGCGGTGCTGCCGCTGGAATCGCCGGTGGAACGCGCCCTGGGACTGGTGTGGAGCACGCTCCTCGGCCTGCGCGAGGTGCGCGCCGACGACGACTTCCTCGCCCTGGGTGGAGATTCGCTGCTCACCCTGCGGCTGGCCAGGCTCTGCTCGGCGGAGTTCGACGTCGACCTCTCCGCCGCGGCCCTCTTCGCCACGCCGGTGCTGGCCGCGCAGGCCCGGTTGATCCTCGACCGCCTCTCCCCGCTGGACGCGCGGTGGAGGTGATCGGGCGACCCGCCACCACCGCGGAGGCGGGCGTCTGGTTCGTGGAGCAGGCGGGTGTCGCGGGCCTCGCCTACACCCTGGGCCTCACGGTCTCGTTCGGGCCCACCCTCGACGTCGACGCGCTCCTGTCGGCCTGTCGAGCGGTGCTCGACCGCCACCCGGTGCTGCGCGGCGCCATCGAGGACCGCGACGGACTGCCGTGGCTCGTGCCCGCGCGGGAGCAGCCCGAGGTGCGGCACGTCGAGCGCGTCTCGGTGGCGGAGGAGATGGCCGCGGGGTTCACCGTCCACACCGGACCGCTGTGCCGGTTCACGGTCGCCTCCGCTGAACGGCTGCTCGTGTTCACCGCCCACCACTCGGTGTTCGACGGGCACTCCAAGGACGTGCTCGTGCGGGACCTGGCCGCGTTCTACCGGAAGGCGCCGCCCGCCCCGCTGCCTGCCCCGGAGCCCCGACGGCCGCCGCTCGCGGCCGCACGGGAGTTCTGGCGGTCGCGTCCGCACCGCGCCGCGCGGTTCTCCGCCGCGCCGGGGCAGGGGTGGGCGGGTGTGCTGACCCGCGAGGCCTCGGCGAGGCTGGACGCGGTGGCGGAGGACCTGGGGGTGACGCGGTTCGAACTCCTGCTCTCGGTGTTCCGGTTCGTCGCGGGCGGTCTCGGTGACCTCACCATCGCCCTGTCCACCAGGACACCGGGCGAATCCGACCACGTAGGACTGTTCGTGAACGAACTCCCGTTGCCGTGCACGGTGCCGCACGACGTGCCCGTGACCGACCAGGTCCGCGCGGTGCGCCGGGACCTGCGCGCGCTCTACCCGTTCCGCGGCACGCCGTTGAGCGCGGCGGGTGCGCGGCCCTCGCTGTCTCCCACGGCGATCTCGATGAGCTACCGGCGCCGGGTCGAACCCCCGTCGTTCGCGGACTCGCGCGTGGACTGGACGACGTCGGCCGGGGTGGCCCGCAACCTCCTGCACCTGACCGTCGTCGACGGTCCCACGACGGTGGTGACGATGCTGCACCCCCGCGGGACCCGCGCACCCGTGGAGGAGTTCACCGAGGTGCTGCGCGACGCGATCGGCCTGAGCCCCGCGGAGCCCCCGTGGACCTGAGCCTGTTCTACTTCACCGCCGACGCGGGCGAACGGTCCACGGCGGACGCCTACCGGCTGCTGCTCGACGGCGCGAAGTTCGCCGACGACAACGGGTTCGACGCGGTGTGGACACCGGAGCGGCACTTCCACCCGTTCGGCGGCCCGTACCCCAACCCGTCCGTCACGAGTGCCGCCATCGCCGCGGTGACCACGCGGATCGGGATTCGCGCGGGGAGCGTCGTGCTGCCCCTGCACGACCCGCTGCGCGTGGCCGAGGAGTGGGCCGTGGTGGACCAGCTCTCCGGCGGCAGGGTTGGGCTGGCGTTCGCCTCGGGCTGGCACGCGGTCGACTTCGCCCTGGCGCCGCGGGCGTTCGAGCACCGGCGGCGGGACTTCGTCCGGCTGCTCGACGAGGTGCGCACGCTGTGGCGGGGCGGGACGGTGCGCCGGGTCGACGGGCGCGGAGCCGAGGTCGACCTGGCCGCCTACCCCCGCCCGGTGCGACCGGACCCGCCCGTCTGGATCACCAGCGCGGGCGACCCGGCCACGTTCGAGCTGGCGGGCGGGCTCGGGGCCAACGTGCTGACGCACCTGCTCAACCAGGAGGTGGACGACCTCGCGGCCAAGATCCAGCGCTACCGGACGGTTCGCGGCGCCGGGGGCAGGGTGACCCTCATGCTGCACGCGTTCGCAGGCCCGGACGACGCCACCGTGCGCGACGTCGTGCGCGAGCCGATGCGGCGGTACCTGCGGCGCTCGCTCGACCTGTCGGCCAGGGTGGTGGGCGGGGACCTCTCCGAGGACGACGTCGACTTCCTGGTCGACCGGGCGTTCGAGCGCTACCTCACCAGGGCTGGCCTCTTCGGCGGGCCCGCGACCTGCGCGGCCTTCCTCGACCGGCTCACCGGGATCGGTGTCGACGAGGTCGCCTGCCTGATCGACTTCGGTGTCGACACGACCACCACCCTGCACGCGCTGCCGCACCTGGCCGCCGTGCGAGAGAGGAGTTCCCGGTGAACGCCCCCGCTTTCCCGTTCCCCTCGGGCAACCGGCTGGCCCCGGCCCCGGAGTTCGCCGAGCGCCGGGAGACCTGCCCGTTCGGCACGGTCACCCTGCCCAGCGGGGACGAGGCGATCCTGCTGGTCCGGCACGAGGACGTCGCCGCTGCGGCGGCCGAGCCGAGGCTGTCGCGCAACCACGTCCTGCCCGACGCGCCGAGGAACAGCGCCGAGCCGAACTTCCTCTACGACCCCGAGCTGCTGATCAACCAGGCGGACGAGGCGCACGACCGCGTGCACCGGATCGCGACGCAGGCGCTGAACAACACCCGCGTCGCGAGGTACGTCCCGGTGGCCGAGCGGGTGGCCCGCACGCTGCTCGACGCGATGGGGCCGACCGCGGACCTGGTCGAGGAGTACTGCGCCACGCTCCCGCTGCTCACGATGTGCTCGCTGCTGGGCATCCCCGAGGCCGACGCGGATCGCGTCCGGCGCTGGTCGGGCGCCTACACCCTGGCCACCCCGGTGCCGCCCGAGCAGCGGGCCGACCTGGTGGCGGAGTTCACCGCGTACCTGCGCGAGGTCGTCGCCGCACCGCGCCCCGACGCTCCGCTGCTGCTCGACCTCGTGACGCCGCCGGACACCGACGCCCGGCTCGACCGGGACGAACTGGTCAGCATCGTGCGGCTCCTGGTGTCCGCCGGGGTCGAGGCGCCGAGCGGTGTGCTGGGCCGGTCCGTGCTCGCCCTGCTCAGCGACGACGCGGCGCACTGGACGGCGCTGGTCGGGAACAGGGAGGCCGTGCCCGCGGCCGTGGACGAACTGCTGCGCCACGTGCACATGGGCAACGTGGCCGCCCTCCGGGTGGCGACCGCCGAGGTCCGCCTGCCCTCGGGCACGGTCGCCAGGGGGCAGGCGGTGCTGCTGGCGTGGATCGCCGCACTGCACGACCCGGCCGCCTACGACGATCCCGACCTGTTCCTGGTGGACCGGCCCGCCCGCAAGAACATCGGGTTCGGGGGTGGACGGCACTACTGCCCCGGCGTCGGTCTCGCCCGAGCCCTGCTGGCGGTCGCCCTCGACGCCCTGCTGGACCGGGCGCCGGGACTGCGGCTCACCGTGCGACCGGACGAGATCGTCTTCGCCGAGCGCGACATCGGCACCCTCGTCACGTCGCTCCCCGTCCGGCTGGGGCCGCGGTAGCGGGCCGCGGCGGGTCGTGCGCCAGGGGCCGTTCCACCGCGCGCCGGTGGAGCCGTGTGCCGCGCTCGACTGGTCCGCACGGCGGCCGTCGTGCGTGATCCCCCTCCGGGAGGATCGAGGTGGAGGAGGGAGGAGCGGTGCCACGTCTGGAACGTCCGCTGGTCGGGGAGGACACGCCGGTCCTGCGGTTCGCCGAGGACCTGCGGCGGCTGCGGCGGGGCGCGGGGCTGCCGTCCTACCGGGAGTTGGGGCGTCTGGCCAACTACTCGCCCGCCGCGCTGTCGGAGGCCGTGGCCGGACGCAGGCTTCCCAGTCTGGCGGTGACGCGGGCGTTCGTCCGCGCGTGCGGGGGAGACGTCGAGCGGTGGACGGCCCGGTGGCGGGAACTGGCGGTCGAGGAGCCGGACCACGGGGACGCCCCCTACGTGGGGTTGGCTGCCTACCAGGTCGGTGACGCCGAACGCTTCTTCGGTCGTGAGGCGGACGTGGGCAGGGTGCTCGCGCTGGTGCGCGAACGACCGTTCGTCGGGCTGTTCGGCGCGTCCGGTGCGGGCAAGTCGTCCCTGCTGAGGGCGGGCCTGGCCGCGCGGTGGGGCGAGCACGTGGTGATCACGCCCGGTCCGGACCCGATCACCGAGCTGGCGGTGGCGCTCGCGGGTCGTCGGTCGGCGGTCGACGTGCGCGCCGAACTCGCCGCCGATCCCGAGCACCTGCGTGTGCTGCTGCGGCAGAGCGGGGACGGTCCGCTGCTGGTGGTCGACCAGTTCGAGGAGGTGTTCACGCTCTGCGGGGAGGCCGACCGGCGGTGGCTGGTGCGGGCGCTGACCCACGGCGCCGGGGCCGCCCGCGTCGTCATCGGGGTGCGCGCCGACTTCTGCGGCCACTGCGCGCGCCACCCCGAGCTGGTCGAGGCGCTGCACCGCTCGCAGGTGCTCGTCGGTCCGATGAGCGCCGAACAGGTCCGCCGCGCGGTCGTCGAACCCGCCGCCCTGCGGGGGGTCTCCCTGGAGAACTCGTTGGTGGCACGCCTGGTCGCCGACGTCGCGGGCGGGCCGGGCGCGCTGCCGCTGGCCTCGCACGTGCTGGTGGAGACGTGGCGGCGGCGGCGCGGCGCGGTGCTGACGCTCGCGGCCTACGAGGACGCGGGCGGTGTCGAGCACGCCCTGGCGCGCACCGCCGACGACGTCTACCACGCGTTGTCCGAGCAGGAGAGGCAGGCGGCACGGCAGGTGTTCCAGCGGCTGGTCGCCCCCGGTGACGGCACCGAGGACACCCGTCGCCGCGTCGTCCGCGCCGAACTCGACGCGGACGACGCCCTCCTGGACCGCCTCGCGGCGGCCCGGTTGGTGACCCTCGACCGCGACACCGTCGAGTTGACCCACGAGGCGCTGCTGCGGGCGTGGCCCAGGCTGGCGGGCTGGCTCGACGAGGACCGCGAAGCCCTGCGCGCCCACCGCGTGCTGACCGGCGCCGCCGACGCCTGGCGGGCCCACGACCGCGATCCCGACGTCCTGTACCGGGGCGTCCACCTCGACCAGGCGCGCCGCCTGGCACCCCGGCTCAACGCGGCCGAGCGCGAGTTCGTCGACGCGGGCGTGGCCGCCGAGCGCGACCGGGAGGCGCTGCGCAGGCGGGGCGTGCGCGGGTTGCGGCGACTCGTCGCCTGCCTCGCCGTGCTCGTCCTGCTGCTCGCGGTCACCGCCACCTACGCGGTCACCGCCCAGCGCGCCGCCACCCGTGAGCGCAACCAGGCGTTGTCGTCGCGCGCCGCCGACACCGCGCTGGGACAGCTGACCCGCCCGCGTGAGGCCGCCGCGCTCGCGCTGGCCGCGTACCGCGTGGCACCCACCACCCGCGCCCGCGACGCGCTCCTGCTCGCCCGCGCGGCGGGGACCGCGACCACCCTGGGCGACGGCTACACGCGGGTGCCCGACAGGGTCGCCGTGACCAACGAGACCGACGCCGAGTACACGAGGGTGGCCTTCTACCGCCTCTGGGTCGGGGAGGGGGCGGACCGGCGGCGGGCGGGCCGGATCGAGGTGCCGCGCGACGGGTACCTGTACCTGCTCAGCTCCGACGGGCGCACCGCGCTCACGATGATCGGCGCCGACGAGTTCGAGGTCTGGGACCTCGGCGACCCCGACGCGCCGCGCCGGACCGCCACCATGACGGGCTGGCCGCTGCCCCTGGGCGTCGACGGGGCGGGCACCCTCATGGCCGCCGTCGAGGACGGCGCGGCGGTGCGCTGGCGGCCCGGCGACACCACCAGGGTCCGCCTGCCGGGTGGCGGCGTGGAGAGCGCCGTGCCGTTGGAGGACGGCACCGGCGTGGTCGTCGTGCGCCGCGACGGCGACCGCCGCGAGGTGGAGGTGCGTTCCCTGGACGGGCGGACGACCCCGGTCCTCAGCCGCGAGGCCCGGCTCGCCGTGGTAGCCGGGCCAGGGGGCAGGCTCGCCGTGTCCGACCGCGACAGCGGGCACGTCACCGTTCTCGACCTCGCGGACGGGCCCAGGACCCTCGTGGAGGCGGACGGGGTTCCGGAGCAGGCGGTGGTCGAGTTCTCCCGCGACGGCGGGACCGTCACCGCCGTGCACCGCGACTCGGTGCGGCTGTGGGACCTCGACGGCGGCCGGGAACCGCTGTCGCTGCGGGTGCCGGGAGCGGAGTTCGCCTACGCGCGGCACGAGCCCGGCAGCGGTGAGCTGCTGCTGGTGGCCACGCGCGGCGGGGCGCTGTGGCGGCTCGCGGTGGAGGTCGACCCGGTGATCCGCGAGGTGTGCGCCGACCCGGCCGCCGTCGACTGGGAGGCGCACTTCCCCGGCGTGCCGCGACGACCGCTGTGCCCGTGATGACCGTTGTGGCCGTGGCGACCGTTGTGGCCGTGGCGACCGCTGTCCCCGTCATGGCGCCGGGCGGAGCCCCTTCGCCCCGCCCGGCGCCCTTCGCGGGCCGTCAGCCGAGCCGGTACGCCCGGATCACGGTCTGGTCCAGTTCGCCGCCCCGGTCGTCGGACGCGCGCACCCGCAGCGAGACGAACGTCCCCGCGCCCGCCCGGTTGCCCACCAGCGCCGTGCGCCCCAGGACCGGGACGCTCGTCCAGCTCGCCCCGTCGTCGTGGGAGACCTCGACGCGGAAGTCGTGCAACGGCGGGTTGTCCACGCCCGGCTGCTGGTCCACCACGAGCGGCACGCTCAGCGGACGGTTCGCCGGTGCGCCGCCCGTGCGGTCCAGCACCGGCGTGAACCGCACCACCGACATCGGCAGCCGCCGTTCACCGGGTGTCGTGGTCGAGCGGAACGTCCAGTCCACCGCGACGTGCGTGCTGAGGTCCGAGACCTCCGTCGACCGCGTCGCCTCGGCGCGTGCCCGGAGCACACCCGGTCCCGGTGGAACGGTGAACACCCCGAACCCGGCGCTGTCGTTCTCACCCACCAGCACCCCGTCGCGGTACAGGGCCGTCCGCGCGGAGGTGACGGGGGAGTAGCCCTGGTTGCCCTCGCGGTCGCCGAACGGCGACAGCGACACCTCGACCTCGTCGCCGGTGCGGGTCAGGCTGGGGGAGCCGTCGTTGTACATCACCGGTCCGACGACGGGCGCGCCGAAGGAGCGTTCGTGGGTCCGGCCCGCGCGGTACCGCTCCTGCTTCCCGACCATGAACGTCCCTCCTCCGGAGAACAACGGGAGCCAGGCGGTGCCCGGTGTCGCGTACCTCGTCACGGTGCGGGTGGGGGGCACGTCCGTCAGGAGGACGGGACCGAGCGCCCCGGACCGGGACACCAGGACGTCCATGACGGTCTGCTGCTGCCCCCGCGGTTCCAGGGCGATCGTGGTGCGCACCTCCGCCAGGTCCGATCCGCGCGGCCTGCGCACGAACCCGTCGGGCACCCGGCCCTGCTCGGTCCACCCCAGGACGTAGGACGCGGACGGACCGGTGAGCTCCGCGGTCACGAACACGTCCAGTTCGCCTGCGGGCAGCGGTGGTCCGGCGTGGCCGACCCGCGTTCCCCCAGGGAAGCGGCCGGGGTACACGACGGTCAGGTCCGTGCTGCTCCCGCCGAGCCTGCGCGCGACCACCAGGCGGTGCGGACCGGCCACCGCGGCCGGATCGGGCGCGACCACCTCCAGCGGCCCCGCCGAGCGCGCGTCCAGGACCACGTGCGTCGGTCCGGCCACCCGCAGGTCCGGTCTGGTGATGATGGTGTGCGGGCCCTCCTGCGGGCCCAGCAGCACCTGCGCCAGGTAGTCGCCCCCCGGCAGCCGCGCGGAGCCGGCCCGCAGGTAGGTGGACGCGCCGGTGGCCACGTTCGTCACGACCGTGGACGTTCCACCGCCGGGCGCGCCGGGGAAGTCGAAGGTGACGGGGTAGCTCTCCACCTCGCGGTTCATCCCGACCGGTGTCCGCAGCACCTCCGCGCCGCCCGTGGTGGCCACCACCGACCCCGAGTACACGCCGTCCACGGGTCCCCGCCGCGCGTCACCGGTCACGGCGACCTCGGCCGTGCCGCCCGCAGGGACGGTGATCCTGGCCGGGGACACCGAGAACACCGGGTGTTCCGCGCCGTCCGGACCACGCGTCCGAACCGACAGGTCCAGCGCGGCCGGTTGGGCGCTGTCGTTGCGGTAGAGCAGGGGTGCCACCACGGGCACGTCGTCGTCGTGAGGCCACTCCTGGAGGCCGAGGGCGACCGACGCCGGTTCGCTGGTGATCGTCGTGGACAGGGCGGCGGCGACGTCCAGCCTGCCGGAGCCCTGCTCGAAGACGCCCAGGCCCCGGTTCGGCCGCGCGGAGGCGGTCAGCGCCGACTTGAGCCGCGCGCCGTTCCAGTCCGGGTGCCGCTGCGCCAGCAGCGCCGCGGCGCCCGCGACGTGCGGGGAGGACATCGACGTGCCGGACAGGCTGGTGTGCTCCTGGTCGGCGGGCAGGCCGGGTATCCAGCCGGTGCTCGCCCTGGCCGCGACGACGTCCACACCCGGCGCGGTGATGTCGGGTTTGACCGCGCCGTCCGGCACCCTCGGGCCACGGCTGGAGAACTCGGCGAGCGAGTCGTCGCGGTCCACCGCGCCGACCGTGAGCGCCGAGCCTGCGGTGCCGGGGGACATCACGGTGCCCGCGCCCCCTCGCCCCGAGTTGCCCGCCGAGACGACGAACAGCGTGCCGTGGCTCGCCGACAGGGCGTCCACGGCCGCCTCGACCGGGTCGACGTCGTCGGTGGGGGTCAGGCCGAGGCTGACGTTGACCACGTCCGCGCCCTGCTCCGCGGCCCACCGCATCCCCTCGATGATGACCGACTCCGGGCACGACCCCTCGGCGTCGCAGACCTTGGCGTCGAGCAGCCGGGCGTCCGGAGCGACGCCCCGGTAGGGCGCGCGGTGGCTCGCGATCGTGGCCGCGACGTGCGTGCCGTGGCCGTAGTGGTCGACCCCGTCCTGCTCGTGGGTGAAGTCGCGCTCGGCGACCTCGCGCCCGACCAGGTCGGGGTGATCTCCCTGCACGCCGGTGTCGACCACCCCGACCGTCGCGCCCGCGCCCGTCAGCCCCGCCGCCCACGCCGCCGGAGCGCCGACCTGGGCGGTGCTGCGGTCCAGCAGCGGGCGGGCGACCCCGTCCAGCCACACCTTGCCGGTGCCCTCGGGCAGCTCCCGCCACCCGGTCGCCTTCGGCACCTCGGCCGCCACCGCGTCCACGGTCGGCAGCGCCTCGGCCGCCACCGCGCCCGACGGCGGACCGCCGCCGGTGACGATCACCGGAACCGTGTCGCGCCGCGCGTCGTCGTACCCGGCCTCGACCAGCCCGGTGACGTCGAACAGCCGCTGGTCCACCCGTCCCCCGGCCAGCTTCCCCGCCACGTCGGAGGGGACGACGCGCACGCGGCCCGCGTGCCGGGTGACCTGGAACGAGATGCCGTCCCGGTGGGCGCCTGGGGTGGCCGAGACGAGCCGGTCGCCGTCGAGGACGACCTCGTCGCCGGTGACGAGCGTGACGGTCTTGGGAGCACTCGCCCGCACGGTGCTCGTCGTGCCCGGTGCGGTCCTGTCCGGAGCCGCGTGCGCGGGGGCCGCCGCCCCCGCCAGTGCGGAGGCCAGCACCAGCGCGACCGCTCTTCGTGCCACGGGGATCTCCTCGTCGTCGGGGAACCCGTGCCGAGGACGGTGGACGCGACACGGGGTTCCCGAGTCAAGCGGCGGAGCGGGTGTTCAGGTTCGTCGCCGGTGCGCTGAACAACGTTTTGTGGTCACCGCCGCGGCGAAGGGAGCAGTCGTGGCGCGCCGTTCGGACGAGACGGGGGTGAACCGAGGGGGATCCCTGATGCGGAGGGCCGTCGGATCGGGTTCGGTTGGCGCTGACGAACGCCCCCGACGAGAGAGCGCGGTTCACGTGGAGATGATGATCGACTGGATCCCGGCGGACGAGCGACTGCCCTTCGACGGCGCGGGCGTCGTCGCGGCCGTCACCGGTCGCTACCCCGCCGAACCCGGCGCGGACCCGGTGACGGGTCCGGAGTTCTGGATCGTGCTCCCGATGTACTTCCGCGACGTCCATCCCGTGGAGGAGACGGGGGAGGTCGTCCTGAACTGCTTCGTCGACTCCGACCGGGTGCTCCGCCGCCCGCCCGGCGGGGGGACCGACGAGGTGGTGACGCACTGGGCCTACTGGCCGAACCTGCCCGGCACCGACGTGCGGAAGATCGTCGGCGAGGGTGTCGGCCCCGCCCTTCGCGCCGTGTCCGACCAGTAGGCGGGCGAGGACCCGGTCAGGGTTTGCCCTTGTGCGCGGCGCCGGGAGGAGCGGGCTTCTCGCCCTTGCCCGGTCCGTTCCCCTGACCGGGGCCCGGACCCGCGGCCTGCTCGGGCCTCTGCTGCCGCACGGGCGCCTGAGCGGGGGCCTGGGCGGGCGCCTGCGCGGGTTCGACCACGTCGTGGGTCGGCTGGGGCGTGCTGGGGATCGCGACGAGTTGTGCCGGGGTGTCCGTCACCGCAGGCGTCGACACGGTGGACGGGACCTGCTGGACGACGGCGGCACCGGGGGAGTCGGACGCTGGTGCGGTCGGACCGGAGGCGAGGGCGCAGCCGACGCCGATGGCTCCCAGCAGACCCGCGGCGGACGCGATCAGCGCCCTCCCGCGCGGCAGCGGCGGGACGGCCGACACGGCGGTGGGCCGTTCGGCGCGGAGGGCTTCCGCGCAGTGCCGGGCGGTGGGGCGGTCGTCGGGGGACCGCGACGTCATCAGCGTCAGCAGCCGCACGAGGTCGGCGGGCAGGTGCTCCGGGACCACCGGGGACCGGTGCAGGCGGGACACGATGGTCTCGACGTCGCTGCCGGTGTACTCGCACCGGCCGGTCAGGCACTCCAGCAGCACCAGCCCGAGGGCGTAGACGTCGGCGGCGGAGTCGACCTCGGCGCCGCGCACCTGCTCCGGGGCCAGGTAGGCGGCGGTGCCGACGATCAGGCCGGTGCGGGTGAGCCGCGTGCTGCCGACCGAGTGGGCCAGCCCGAAGTCGGCGAGGTACGGCGTGCCGTCGTCGTCGAGCAGGATGTTGGAGGGCTTGACGTCGCGGTGGACCACACCGCGGGCGTGCACGTGGGCGAGGGCGTCGGCCACGGCGGCCCCCGTCGACCTGACCTCGTCCACGGGCAGCGGACCGTTGGCCATGCGGTTGCGCAGCGTGGGTCCGTCGACCAGGCGCAGCACGACGAACGACGTCCCCGCCCACACGCCTGCGTCGTAGACGGACACCAGACCGGGGTGGGACAGGCCCGCCAGGGTGCGGACCTCGTTGTCGAACCGGCGGACGTTGTCGAGGTCGGCGGTCGCCGTGAACAGCTTGACGGCCACGGGTCGCCGCAGCCGGGTGTCCCAGGCCCGGTGCACCACGGCCATGCCGCCCGCCCCGATCACCTCGGCCAGTTCGTACCGGTCGGCGAGCAACTCGCCGTTCTCGGGCAGCGGCACGGCCCACACCTCTCGTCGCGACCGGGACAGGCCCGGATTCCCCGCTCACGGGAGGCGCAAACCGCTGTCGGGCGACCTGGTGCCGGGACACCCGGCGAGCGCCGGTCCGTCTCCGGGGGAGCGTCCACCCCGGACCACCGGGCACGGGGGTCCGCGCGCGACTCGTCGCCCGAGGCGCGATCCGGTTCGGTCGCCGTTGAGACGGACTCCTTCCGACGACCTGGATGTTAGCGATAACATCGGCGGTGGCGACCCGTGCGGACCACGGTGTCACGTCAAGACGACCGATTCCCTGGCACGCACGCGGTTCGAGTCGGCGACGTCGTCGGTCGACTCCTCGAAAGCTCCGCGGCGGTGCGCACGTGCTGGAGGCCGACGACAGGACGTTCCGAACCCCTGGAGGGAACGATGGAGTTCACCCGTGCCGCCGCGATGGGTGGCGCTCTGGCGCTCACCGCGGCGCTGTGCGCCTGCGGCTCGTCGACCAAGACGGTCGACCAGACGGTCGAGGCCGGGCCCGGTTCCGGGTCTCTGGTCGGCGTGACCATGCCGACCAAGTCGTCCGAGCGGTGGATCCACGACGGCGACAACATCAAGGCGGCGCTGGAGGAGCAGGGCTACCAGGTCGACCTCCAGTACGCCCAGGACGACATCCCGACGCAGGCCAACCAGATCGAGAACCAGATCACCAAGGGCGCCAAGGTGCTCATCGTGGCCTCGATCGACGGCAAGGCGCTCACCACGCAGATCCAGCAGGCGGCGGACAAGGGGATCCCGGTGATCTCCTACGACCGGCTGATCCTCAACAGCCCCGACGTCGACTACTACGCCACCTTCGACAACTTCAAGGTCGGTGTCCAGCAAGCCCTTTCCCTGCTGACCGGCTTGGGGCTGAAGAAGGCCGACGGCTCGGACGGCGACGCCAGGGGGCCGTTCAACGTCGAGCTGTTCGCGGGGTCGCCGGACGACAACAACGCGACGTTCTTCTTCAACGGCGCCATGTCCGTGCTCCAGCCGTACCTCGACAACGGCACGCTGGTGGTCAAGAGCGGCCAGAAGGACTTCACCACGATCGCGATCCTGCGCTGGGACCCGGCCACGGCGCAGCGGCGCATGGAGGACGTCATCACCTCCAGCTACGGCGGCGGCGCGCTGGTCCAGGGCGTGCTCTCGCCGTTCGACGGCCTGTCCATCGGCATCCTGTCGGCGCTCAGGAGCAACGGCTACGGCAGCGGTGATCGGCCCTACCCGATCGTGACCGGTCAGGACGCCGAGGTCGCCTCGGTGAAGTCGATCGTGTCCGGTGAGCAGTACTCCACCATCTACAAGGACACGCGCCAGCTCGCCGACGTCGCGGCGAAGATGGCCGACGCCGTGCTCAAGGGCGAGAAGCCCGAGATCAACAACCCGACCGACTACGACAACGGCCAGAAGGTCGTGCCCACGTTCACCCTCCCCGTGGTCACCGTCGACAAGGCCAACTACCAGGAGGTCCTGATCGACTCCGGCTACTACACCGCCGACCAGATCAGGTAGTCGTCGCGGGCCGGGTCTCGGGTGAGACCCGGCCCGCGCCCGATCAGGCCGTGGAGCAGGCCGAGCCGTTGAGCGTGAAGGAGGAGGGCGTGGCGGTGGTTCCGTTGTGGGTCGCCTGGAAGCCGATGTCGACCGAGCCCCCCGCCGGGATCGTGGCGTTGTAGGAGGCGTTGCGCGCGGTGATCTGCCCGGTGGTCGGCGAGAAGGTCGCGTTCCAGCCGGAGGTGATGGACTGCCCGCTGGGCAGGGCGAACGCCAGCGACCAGCCGTTGATCGCGGTGCCGCCGGTGTTGGCGATGGTGATGCTCTCGGTCAGGCCGGAGTTCCAGGCGTTGACCTTGCTGGTGACCTTGCACGAACCGGTGCCCGGCTGCGTGGTGGTCGTCGTGGTCGTTGTCGTCGTGGTGGTGGTCGTGGTGGTGGGCTCGCCGGAGCCGGTGAGACCGAAGAAGGCGACGGCCTGCGCCGCCATGCCGGTGGACGGGAGGCTGTGCCCGGCGCCCTGGACGCTGTACGCCTCGACCTGCGTGGTGCCGGAGGTGTTGGCGTAGCGGCGCCGGTTCCAGCCGGGCTGCGGGGTGTCGGTGGACGTCGGCGTCTGGCTCAGGCCGAACACGTCGGTCCACTGCTCGATCGCTTCCTGGAGCAGCGAGTACGGCACGAGGGTGTCGTTGGTGCCGTGCCACAGCTGCACGCGCGGGCGTGGTCCGGTGTAGCCGGGGTTGGCCTGCCGCACCGAGTTGCCCCACTGCTGGGGTGTGCGGTTCGCGCCCCCGCCACCGGTGCACCGGCTGCTGCCGGGCGGGTAGTCGGCGGCGTTGGCGAAGCAGTCGAAGGGCACGCCCATGAACGCCGCCCCGGCCTTGAAGACGTCCGGGTACACGGCGAGCATGTGGTTGGTCATCATGCCGCCGGAGGACGACCCGGTGGCGAAGACCCGGTTCGGGTCGCCGCCGTAGCGCTGCTGGACGTAGGTCACCATCGAGATGATCGAGACCGGGTCGCTGCCGCCGCCGCGGCGCTTCGAGGCGGCGGACCAGGTGTCGAAGCACTTGCCGAACCCGGCTTCCTGCTGGGCGCTCGGGTAGATGACGACGAACCCGTGCCGATCGGCCAGCGAGGCGAACTCGCTGCCGGAGTAGAAACCGGGGCCGGAGCCGCCGCAGCCGTGCATGGCCACCACGATCGCCGGGTTGGCCGGTCGGGAATCCGGTGCGTAGACGTGCATCCGCATCCCGCCGGGGTTGTCGCCGAAGCTGGTGACCTCGGTCAACGACGCCGCGGACGCGGGAGCGGGTGCGGTGACGGCGAGACCGCCGACGGCCAGCGAGGTCACCGCGAGGAGCAGCAGACTGAGTTTGATCTTCATGTGCTTGTCCTTCGTTCCGCGCACGTCCGCCTGGGAACCCAGTGCGGCCGAACGGGAGGTCCACGGGTGGGGTGCCCCGGCAGGCACGAACTCCGGCTGGTCGAGTCGAAGACCATCGTGTGACACTTAGCCTGCCTGCCGGCCGAAAGACTGTCAATCAACCATTTCGACGGGCGCGTGCTCCACTCGGAGCCGATTACAGTCGTGGCACCCGCCCGCGACCCGTGCCGGAGCCGCCGTGACGAGCCCGTACGACATCGACGAGATCTTCCCGGACGACTCCGGACCGGTTCGGCTCCCGCGGCGGCAGTCGGGCAACTCGCCGCAGGGCCTGGCCGTGACCCTGCTGGCCGACTTCACGCTGTACACCCGCGCCTGGATCCCGTCCGCGGCCATCGTCGCCCTGCTCGCCGAGGCGGGCGTCAGCCACGCCGGAGCCCGCACCACCATCAGCCGCCTGTCCCGCCGCGGTGTGCTGGAGGGCAGCAAGCACGGGCGCAACAGCTCCTACCGGCTCACCTCGGCCGCGGCCCTCAACCTGGCCGTCGGCGGGCGCGCCATCGTCTCCGCCGCCACCGACACCGGCGCGTGGGACCGGACGTGGACCCTGGTCGCGTTCTCCCTGCCCCAGGACGAGGTCGCGCGGCGGCGGGAACTCCGCAGCCGGTTGCGCTGGCTCGGCTGCGCGCCGCTCTACGACGGCCTGTGGGTCTCGCCCCAGGACCTCACCGCGAAGGCCGAGGCGCAACTGGCCGACCTCACCTTCGGCGCGGTGACCGTCTTCCGCGCCCGGCACGTCGACCTCGGCGCCTCCACCGGCCGCGATCCGCTGGACGCCTGGGACACCACGGCCATCGCCCGGCAGTACGAGGCGTTCATCCAGCGGTGGAGCACGCTGCTGCCCGACGTCCGGACCTCGATCAGCGGGGTGGAGGCGGTCCGCGCCCGCACCGAGGTCATGGACACCTACCGCCGCCTGCCCATCCTCGACCCGCGGCTGCCCCTGGAGCTGCTCCCGCCGGACTGGCCGCGCCACGCCGCCCGCGACCTGTTCGCCGCCGTCTACGACGGCCTCGCCGCACCCGCCCAGGACCACGTCCGGGCCATCGTCGGCCGGTTCACCACCGACCCGCTCACCGGGGTCCGCGCCCACACCGTCGCCGACCTCCTCAGCGGCGCGGCGGGCGATCCGTGCGTCGACGGGGTGGGGAGGGGCTGACCGTCCTCGCCCGCACGGCCACCGGACGACGAGGACCTGCTTCGTCCTCCTGGACCGGCCGGGTCACGCGCCGAGGACGGCGCCCGCGGCTTCCCGGTCGACGTCGGCCGCGTGCAGGCGGTGCCCCGCGCGTTCGGGCCGGATGTGCGCCCCGCCGGACGTCGGGTGGGGGAGCAGGTGGGCCGCCGCGGCGATCGTCCCCTCGTCGACGCGGATGCCGAGGCCGGGACGGTCGCCGAGGACGAACGCCCCGTCCTCGACGTGGTGGTCGAGCGAGACGCCCAGCGCGGGCTCGATGTCCTGGAGTTCGCTGACCAGGTGGTTGGGCACCGACGTGGCGGCGTGCAGCAGGCCGACCGGGGTGCTGCCGACGGGGCTGACGGGCAGGTCGTGGGCGTGGGCGAGGGTGGCGACCCGGAGGAAGTGGGTGACGCCCCAGACCGCGGCCGTCTGGACGATGTCGACCGCTCCGGCCGTGATGAGCGGGCGGTGCTGTTCGAGGCCGGTGAGGTTCTCGCCGGTGGCGACCGAGGCGCGGATGCCGCGACCGGTGGCCGCGTGGCCCTCCACGTCCCAGCGCCGCACCGGTTCCTCGATCCAGGTCAGGTCGAGCGTCCGCTCGATCTCCGCGACGTGGCGGACCGCCTGCTTGCGCGTCCAGGTCTCGTTGGCGTCGAGCATCAGGCTCGGCCGGGTACCTCGGGCCGCCTCGGTGAGGATGTCGCGGACCAGGGCGAGGCGGTGGCGGTCGCGGTCGACGTCGAGGCCTCCCTTGACCTTCGCCGCCCGCAGGCCCCGGTCGGCGTAGGCGAGGTGGACCGCGGTGAACTCCTCGTCGTCCAGCCCGATGTCCAGGCCCGAGGCGTAGGCGGGCACCCGGCGGTCGCGACCGCCGAGCAGCCGCCACAGCGGTTCTCCGGCCGCCTGGGCCTTGATGTCCCACAGCGCGGTGTCCAGCGCGCCGATGGTGCCGAACACCGGGCCCGCGTGGCCCGCCTTGAACGTCCGGCGCAGCATCCGGTCGTAGAGCGCGGTCACGCAGCGCGGGTCCTCGCCCTCGATGGCGGCGAAGACGCTCTCGACCTCCACGTGCGGTCCGAGACCGACGCCGGTGAGGCCGGCGTCGGTCTCGACGACGACGATCGGCACCCGGACGCGGCCGTCGGCGTGCACGCCGTTGGCGTCGCCGATCGGTCGACCCCAGTCCTGGACCGTGGTGAGGAGCCGGTACCCGGTGATGCGCATGTCAGCCCTTCGGAGTGCTGCCCTCGCGGCGATGTGACGCCGACGTTGCCCAGCGCGGTGCGGCTCACCTCCGGAGACGGCCCGACGAACTACGGTGAACGTAATTCGTATGACGTATTACGTCAACGGGTCGGGGTGGCTAGACTCGCCGCCACGCCCGAACGCACCGGCTCGGGCACACCGGAGGAACGATGACGGCGCCAGGCCTCGACCCGATCGCGAGCCCACCGGTCGCCCCGAACTGGGCGCGGCGTCCCGCGAACCTGGCCACGGCGGTCACCGCCGAACTCGTGGCGCGCATCGTGCGCGGCGACCACCCCTCCGGCACGTCGCTGCCGCCGGAGCCCGCGCTGTGCGAGGCGTTCTCGGTGAGCAGGACCGTCGTCCGCGAAGCGGTGAAGGTGGTGCAGGCGAAGGGGATGGTCCAGGTGCGCCAGGGCGCGGGCACCGTGGTCGCCCCGCGGGCGCTGTGGAACACGCTCGACGAGGTCGTGCTCGGGGCCGTCGTCGCCGAGGACGAGACCCTGGGCGTCCTGGACGACGTGGTGGTCACCCGTCGACTGCTCGAATCGGACATGGCCGGGGTCGCGGCTCGCACCGCGGACCAGGACACCGTCGACGCGCTGCGCGCGCTCGTGGACCTGATGGACCGGCTGGTGGACGACCCGCTCGCCTACCGCGAGCAGGACCGGGCGTTCCACGACAGGATCATGCGGACGTCCGGCAACCGCATCGCCAGGGGCGTGGTGCGCGCGCTGGAGAGCCAGGTCGGCAACACGGCCCGCTACACGGGCAGGACCGACCCGGACCTCTGCGCGGAGTCCAACAGGGGGCACCGCCGCGTCTACGAGCGGATCGCGGCTCGCGACCCGGCAGGCGCCGCCGAGGCGATGTCGACCCACATCACCGAGGCGTGGCTCGTGCGCCGGGGCGGGGCGGGGGAGCCGGGCCGCCTGGAGCGCTGGTGCGGTGACCGCTGACCCCGTCGGGTGTCGCGCCGTTCGGGTGGAGCCGCGCGAGACCCGGTGGGATCGCGGTCACCGCACCAGCTCTTCGCGGCGCACCCGCTCGACGCGGAGGGTTCCGATGACACCGGCACGGTGGACGACGCCGAGGAACGGAGCGATCTGGCATGGGTGACTTCGACGGACCGGGCATCGACCGCCAGGGCGTCCGGCGGCAGCGGATCGGACAGGCGTGAGCGCGGCGCGCCGGATCGACGCGCACCACCACCTGTGGGACCTCGCCGCCCGGCCGCAGGAGTGGCTCGCGGGGCTGGAACCCCTCCACCGCGACTTCGGCGAGGCCGACCTGCGCGCGGCGACCGGCGCCGCGGGCATCGACGCCACGGTCCTGGTCCAGGTGCTGCCCGACGTCCGGGAGACGGTGGAGTTCCTCGCGCTGGCCGGGGAGTCCGACCTGGTCTCGGGGGTCGTGGGATGGGTCGACCTCACCTCGCCCGACGTCGCCGACCAGCTGGACGGGCTGCGGCGCGGACCCGGTGGCGGCAAGCTGGTGGGCGTCCGGCACCTGGTGGAGCCCGAGCCCGACCCGGAGTGGCTGACGCGTCCCGACGTGGTCGCCGGACTGCGGGCGGTGCGCGACGCCGGACTCGTCTACGACGTGCTGACCCGCCCGCACCAGTTGCCCGCGGTCGTGGCGGTGGCGAAGGCGTTGCCGGACCTGGTGTTCGTGCTGGACCACCTGTCCAAACCGGACATCGCGGGCCTCGTGCTCGAACCGTGGGCGGCCCGGCTGGCGGAGCTGGCCGCTCTGCGCAACGTGGCCGCGAAGGTGTCCGGGTTGGTGACCGAGGCGGGGCCGCACTGGACGGTGGACGACCTCCGGCCCTGGGTCGACGTCGCGCTGGAGGAGTTCGGGCCGTCCCGGTTGATGTTCGGCACCGACTGGCCGGTGTGCCTGCTCGCCGCGTCCTACGCCGAGGTGGTCGAGTCGGCCCGGCAGGTGACCGACGGCCTGAGCGCCGCCGAGCGCGACCAGGTCTTCGGCGGCACGGCCACCCGCGTCTACCGGTTGGGGGATCGATGACGGCGACCACCCCGCCTGGCCGGGGTTGGAACGCGCGGTGGTCGGGTCGGGACCCTCGACCACGGGTGAACGGCGGGCTCCGGCCGCCGTTCACCCGTGGCCACCACGAGGGGTGGGTCGTCGATCAGCCTGCTGTCACGCCTCGACCACCACGGGGATGACGACGGGTCGGCGGCGGTGGGTCCGGTACGCCCAGTTCTGCACCTCGCGTGCGATGACCTGTTCGAGCCGCTGGATGTCGGTCGCGTCCCGCCCGGCCGCGTTGGCCAGCGCCTTCTCGATGGCGGTGGTCGCGGATCGGAAGGTCGAGGCGTCGTGCTCGAAGCCGTGGGCGATGAAGTCCGGCGGTTCGGCGAGCTGCCGGGTGTCGAGGTCGACGAGAGCGACGACGGTGATCACCCCCTCCTCACCGAGGGTGCGGCGCTGCGCCAGCGATTCCTCGGTGACGCCGCCCACGGTCTGCCCGTCGACGTAGACGTTGTGGATCTCGACCTTGCCGGTGATGCGGGCGCGGCCCTCGTGCAGGTCGATGACGTGGCCGTTGGAGGCGATCGGCACCCGGTCGCGGTGCACGCCGGTCTTGACCGCCAGCTCGGCGTTGGCCCGCAGGTGGCGGGCTTCGCCGTGCACGGGCAGCACGTTGGCGGGCTGCACGATGTTGTAGCAGTAGACCAGTTCGCCCGCGCTGGCGTGCCCGGAGACGTGCACCTTGGCGTTGCCCTTGTGCACGACGTTCGCGCCGCGGTCGGTCAGGCCGTTGATGACCCGGTAGATCGCGTTCTCGTTGCCGGGGATGAGCGAGCTGGCCAGCAGGATGGTGTCGCCCTCCTCGACCTGGATCGAGTGGTCGCCACCGGCCATGCGCGACAGCGCCGCCATCGGCTCGCCCTGCGAGCCGGTGCAGACGAGGGTCACCTTCTCGGGTGACATCCTGTCCATGCGCTTGACGTCGACGACCAGACCGTCGGGCACCTTGAGGTAGCCCAGCTCGGTCGCCACACCCATGTTGCGGACCATCGAGCGGCCCACGAAGGCGACCTTGCGACCGTGGGCGTGGGCGGCGTCGAGGACCTGCTGGATGCGGTGGACGTGGCTGGCGAAGCTGGAGACGATCACCCGTCGACGCGTGGTGCGGAACACCTCCTCGATGGCGGGCGCGAGTTCGCGTTCGGAGGTGGTGAAGCCGGGCACGTCGGCGTTGGTGGAGTCGACCAGGAACAGGTCGACCCCCTCTTCGCCGAGGCGGGCGAAGCCGCGCAGGTCGGTCATGCGCCCGTCGAGGGGGAACTGGTCCATCTTGAAGTCGCCGGTGTGCAGGACGAGGCCGGCGGAGGTGCGGATGGCGACGGCGAGGCTGTCCGGGATGGAGTGGTTGACCGCGAGGAACTCCAGGTCGAACGGGCCGCGGGCGAGCAGCTTGCCCTCGGTGACCTCGACGGTCACCGGGGTGATGCGGTGTTCGACGAGCTTGGCCTTCAGCAGGCTCAGGGTCAGCCTGGACCCGATGACCGGGATGTCGGGGCGTTCGCGCAGCAGGTAGGGGACCGCGCCGATGTGGTCCTCGTGGCCGTGCGTCAGCACGACCGCGACCACGTCGGACAGGCGGGCCCGGAAGTGGCTCCAGTCGGGCAGGATCACGTCCACGCCGGGCTGGTGCTCCTCGGGGAACAGCACCCCGCAGTCGACGACGAGCAGCTTGCCGTCGTACTCGAACACGGTCATGTTCCGGCCGATCTCCCCGAGTCCTCCCAGGGCGACGACGCGGAGGGTGTCCGGGGAGAGGGGCGGCGGAGGGGCGGAGGTTCGAGCCATGGTCACGCCGGTCACGGTATGCGGGTGGCCGGGGGCGGCGACAATCGCCCTGGTGCAGCCGGTGGATTCGGCAGGTCGGAGGGCCTGGACCGGGACACCGCGGGCCCGTCGGCCGGTAGTTTCCACCTGACGAGCAGCACCACGGGACGTCGGGGGACGTCGGGGACGCGTGGGCGATGCGAGGGGGAGTGCCCGTGGCCGCGAACGGGGAGGCGCCGTCACCCGCCGGAGCGACGACGGTCGAGCACCTGACCGAGCGGCTGCGACTGCTCCAGGCGTGGTCCGGGATGTCCTACCGGGCCATCCACCGCGAGCTGGCGCGCGACCGGGTGGCGCGCGGTGTGCCGGAACGGCCCGTGCTCAACACCGTCTACCGGTGCTTCCAACCCGGTCGGTCGCGGTTGGACGTGGAACTGGTCGTGGACATCGCGCGGCTCCTGCTGGGCGACGACGACGCGGCCGAGCAGTGGCGGCACGGCTGCCTGCTGGTCGCGAGCACGGCGGCCGCCGCCGCGATCGTCGGCGTCGCGGGGACCTGGCCGGACGACCTGCCCGCGTTCACCGGTCGTCAGGACGACCTCCGCCGCGTCCTCGCGCCGGACGCCGCCCTCGGGTGGGTCATCGCCGGGATGCCGGGGGTCGGCAAGACGAGGCTGGCCGTCCACGCGGGCCACCGGCTGATGGCCGACGGGCGGTTCGACGACGTGCGGCTCGCCGTCGACCTGCGCGGCTACGACCCCGACCGGCCGCCCGCCGACCCGAGCGCCGTGCTGGAGGGCTTCCTGCGCAAGCTCGGCGTGCCCGGCGACCGCGTCCAGCACCTCGGCCTGGCGGGCCGGGCGGACAGGTTCCGCGAACTGCTGGCGGGCCGCACCGCGCTGCTGCTGCTGGACAACGCCGCCTCCGCCGAGCAGGTGGCCCCCCTGCTGCCCGGCACCTCCGGCTCCTTCGCCCTGATCACGAGCCGCCGCAGGCTGCCGGACCTGCCCTCGGTGCGTTCGCTGACCCTGGACGTGCTGGCCGCCGACGAGGCGGTCGAACTGCTGCGCCGCGCCTCGGGCGACGCCGTCGACGCCGACCTCGGCACCGCCGCCGAGATCGCCGGACTGCTCGGCCACCTGCCGCTGGCGTTGGACCTGCTCACCGGGCGGATGCGGGCGAACCCGGACTGGGCGCTGTCCGACCACCTCGACAGGCTCCTGCACCACCGGCGCGGCCTGCGCCTGGACACCGGCGTCGAGGTGGCGATCAGCCTGTCCTACCGCGACCTCCCCGCCGCGCCGCGGCGGACGTTCCGGCTCCTCGCCCTGCACCCCGGCTCCGACCTCACCCCGCCCGCCGTCGCGGCGCTCACCGGCACCGACCCCGACCAGGCGCGCGGCGAACTGGACCAGCTCGCCGCCGCCCACCTCCTCCAGCAGCCCGTGCCCGGCCGCTACCGCTTCCACGACCTCATCCGCACCTACGCCACCAGCCGCGCGCACGACGAGGACCCCGCCGGAGCCCGCCGCGCCGCTCTGACCCGTCTGGTCGGGCACTACCTGCACACCACCGGCCTCGCCGTGGACCTGCTCTACCCGCACGAGCGGGACCGCCGACCGCGCATCCCCGACCAGCGGGTGCCGCCCGCGCCGCTCGCCGACCCGGCCGCCGCCCGCGCCTGGCTGGACGTCGAGCGGACCGATCTCCTCGCCGTCGCCACCCAGCCGGACCAGGACGGCGCGCTGCTCGCCGCGGTCCTGCACCGGCACCTGGCCGTCACCGGCGGCTACACCGACGCGCGGCTGCTGCACGAGCACGTCATCGCCCGAGCCGGACGGCGGGGCGACACCGCCGCCGAGGCCCGCGCGCTGCTGGACCTCGGCGAGATCGACGTGCGCACCGGGCGGTACGACCTGGCGATCGACCACGTGCGGGACGCCCTGGCCCTGCCAGACGGGCTCGCCGGGCCCCTGCCCGTCGCCCGCGCGCTGCGCTACCTCGCGATGGCCAACCAGTTCACCGGCCACTACGACCGCGCCATCGACCACCTGGAGCAGGCCGTCGAGGTGAGCAGGAGGGCGGGCGACCGACCCGGCGAGGCCAGCGGCCTGGGCAACCTCGGCGTCGTCCACCAGCTGACCGGGCGCTACGCGGAGGCCGCCGACCACCACCGGCGCGCGCTGGTCGTGTTCGACGCCCTCGGCGCGCTGGAGGACAAGGCCCGCGCGCTGAACCACCTCGGCACCCTCGCCCGGCTCCTCGGGCGGTACTCCGAGGCGGCCGAGCACCACCGGCGGGCCCTGGACCTGTTCACCGACGTGCGGGCGCTCGAAGGCCAGGCGTCGGCGCACGACCACCTGGGCGTCGTCGAACGGCTCACCGGCCGCCTCCACCAGGCCCACGACCACCACCGCCGAGCACTGGAGCTGTCCCGGCGGATCGGTGATCGGGACGACGAGGCCCGCGCGCTCGACAACCTGGGCGACCTGCACCGGACGGCGGGGCGGTTCGACCTCGCCGTCGAACACCACGAGCTGGCCCTGGCCCTCTACCGCGACCTCGGCGACCCCGGTGGGCAGGCCGCAGCGCTCAACGGGCTCGGCGAGACGGCCCTCGCCACGGGCTCTCCCCGTGCGGCGCTGACCGCGCACGCCGAGGCGTGCGCGTGCGCGGGCGAGATCGGCCACCAGCAGGAGCAGGCCCGCGCCTGCGACGGCCTCGCCCACGCCCACCACGTCCTCGGTGACCACGACCAGGCCCGCGAGCGGTGGCGGCAGGCGCTGTCCCTCTACGAGCGGCTGGGCGTCGCGGAAGCCGACACCGTCCGCGCCCGACTGCGCGACCGCTGAGCACGCGGCCCCGTTCGACTTCGTTCGAGAACCGCCTCCGCCGGGCCGGGGGCGGCAAGCTCGGCACCGAGGCCGACGAGGCCGGTCCGGCGTCCGGTCAGGGGGACCGGCGCGTGCGCGGAAGGGGGGTGTCGCCATGACCATCGAGGTTCGCAGGGTCGAGTCCGTGAAGGCCACCGGCAACGACGGCTGAGCCGGTCGCCCGCACGGGGTGGGGTCGCGCGTCGGCCCCACCCCGTGCCGTCCGGTCGGCGACAGAGGGGGAGAACCGATGCGAGTGGTGTTGAAGGAATGCGCGTGGAAGCCGCTGGACGGGGACCTCGTCCTGGTCCGCGATCCGCGCGAGGCGCTCACGCTGGCCGACCCGGACGGCCGGGTGGCGGCGCTGCTCGACGAACTCCGCCGCGGACCCGCGACGGCGGCCGACCTCGCGCGGGCCCTCGTGGCGCGCGGTGTCGAGATCACCGAGGACGACGTGGCCTCCGGGCTGGACGGGCTCGATTCGCTCGGCCTGCTGGAACGGCCGGACCAGCGGTCGCTCGGTGACCCGGAACTGGACGCCCGCCAGTTCTCGAACCTGACGTTCTTCGCGTCCTACGCCCGGCGCGACCAGTCCCGCGCGGAGTTCGTCCGCCGGGTCCGCGAGTCCCGCGTGCTGGTCCTGGGCACGGGCGGGGTCGGGTCGAGCATCGTGCAGTGCCTCGCCGGGCTCGGCGTCGGTGCCATGACGCTGGTCGACCGCGACGACGTGGAGCCGCGCAACTTCGCCCGCCAGTTCGTCTACCGCCACCGCGACCTCGGGCGCTCCAAGGTCGAGCGGGCCGCCGAGTGGGTGCGCGAGTACGACCCGGCCATCGAGGTCCGCGCGGTCGACCGGTGGATCACCGGAGCCGCCGACCTGGCCGACCTCACCGGCGACGTCGACATCGTCGTCGGCGGGCTGGACTCCGAGCAGGGCGCCCACCTGTGGGTCAACGAGGCCGCGCTGCGCGCAGGCGTCCCGTACGTCGGCGGGGGGATGCAGCGGACGCAGTTCATGTACTTCTCCGTCGACCCCGGCACCAGCCCGTGCCTGCTGTGCGACGAGTCCGACCGCCCCGCCCCCGGCGACCCGACCTCCGCGGGCGTGGCGCAGGAGCTGTCGAGGTCCCTGCGGTTCAACAACGCGCTCATCGGCCCGATCGCCATGCAGCTCGGATCGCTGATGGCCTACGAGGCGCTGCGCTACCTGAGCGGCTTCGAACCGCCCCGCGCGGCGGGCGCGCAGGTCGTGCTCGACCTGCGCACCGGGCTCGTGCCGACCTGGCAGCCGTTCCCGCGCGACCCGCTGTGCCCGGCGTGCGCTCTCGCGGCCGAACCGGTCACCCGGCCGTGAACGCGCCCGAGGTGGTCCGCCTGCGGCCGCTCAGCGTGGTGGCCGAAGGCGATGACGTGCTCATCGGCGACCCGGAGACCGGCACGTTCGTCACCGTGCCCGCCATCGGCGGGCTCGTCGTCGCCGCGCTGCGGCGCGGCGACAGCGTGGAGGCCGCCGCGGCCGAGGCCGAGGCCGCCGCGGGCGAACCGGTGGACGTGACCGCGTTCGTGGCCGTGCTGACCGACCTGGGGTTCGTCGACGACGGGACCGGCGAACCCCGCGAGGCGCCCGCCACCGCGCCGATCCAGGGCAGGCGCTGGGTGGCGGGCGTCGGTCCGCGCCTGGTGCGGCCGTTCTTCGGCCGGGTCGCCTGGACCTGCTACGCCGCGCTCGCCGTGTTCTGCACGGCCGTCCTCGCCACCGTCCCGGCGCTGTTCCCGGAGCCGACCCGCGACGCGTTCCCGCTCGGTGACACCGGGCTGAACGCGGTGCTGCTCGTGCCGCTGTCGATGTCGACGATGGCGCTGCACGAGTGCGGGCACTGGCTGGCGGCCCGAGCCGCGGGCCTGCGCGCCCGGTTCGGCGTGGACCGGCGGATGATGCTCCTGGTCTTCGAGACCGACCTGACCCAGCTGTGGAGCGTCCCGCGCCGCGCGCGCTACGGCCCGCTGCTGGGAGGGATGGCCCTCGACGTCGTGCTGCTCGCCCTCCTGCTGGCCGGTCGGCTGCTGATCCACACGGGTGCCTGGTCCGCGGCGGACCCGGTGGACGCGGTGCTGGCGGTCGGCGTGTACCTCAAGCTGGCGGGTCTGCTGTGGCAGTGCATGGTGTTCCTGCGCACCGACCTGTACGCGGTGCTGGTGAACCTGCTGGGCTGCCACGACCTGTGGCGCGTCAAGACGCTGCGGCTGCGCGAGGCGTTCGGCGCGCTCACGGCCGACCAGGCCGCCGAACTCGCGGGAGCCTCCACCGCCGACCGCCGCGCCGCGGGCTGGTTCCGCTGGCTGTGGCTGGCGGGTTTCGCGGGCGTGCTCACCTGGTTCGCGGTGTTCGTCCTGCCGGTGCTCGCGACCGTGCTGAGCTGGGCGGCGACGCGGATGGCGCCGGGACCGCTCACCGGCGGGTTCTGGTACGCCCTGCTGTGCGCGACGGCGCTGCTCGGCCCGTACGCGCTCGCCGCCGCGCTCGCGGTCCGGGACCGCGTGCGGCGCGGCTGAACCAGCACGGCGCTCGGCACCGGTGGGTCGGCGCCCCCACCCGGGGAGGGGTGGGGGCGCCGACCCGGCCGCGCTGGACGATCAGCGTTGCAGCGTCAGCACTCCCGGTCGCCAGGGCAGGCGGTTGTAGTCGCCGCCCGCGTTCGGGTCCTTGCCCTGGTAGAGGAATTGCAGGTTGCAGGGGTCGATGGTCTTGGTCTGGTCGGGGTTGCTGCGGACCAGGTCGCCGTGGCTGATGTCGTTGGTCCACGTCGCGCCGCTGTTCGCCCTGCCCGCGAAGGGGTTGCTCTCGGTGGCGGCCTGCGGAGTCCACGAGCCGCCCAGGCTGCTGGAGGTGAACGAGCGGAAGTAGCGCCCGCCGCTGCCCATCGCCTCGACGATCATGAGGTACTGGTTCTGGTCCTTGACCTTGTAGACCTCGACCCCCTCGAAGAGGTTGGCCTGCGTGTCGCTCATGATCTGGGTCCACGACGAGCCGAAGCTGCCGGGGAAGTTCCCGATGGGCATGCTGGCGCGGTAGATCTTGCCGTTGTCACCGGCGAAGAACAGGTACATGGTCGAGCCGTCGGCGATGAGGGTCTGGTCGATCGGTCCGGTGCTGGAGTTGGGGATGCTGCCGGTGAAGAGGGTCTGCTGCGCCGACCACCCGTTGGCGTTGGTGGGGTCGCTCGACGTCCGGTAGCTGAAGGCCGTCCCGCCCCACTGGTAGGCGAGCACCCAGACGTTCTTCGGGGCGAAGTAGAACAGCGTGGGGGCCACGGTGCCGGAGTTCATCCCGTTCTGACCGGCCGAGGCCATGTCGGACCAGTTCGTGAAGGTGCTGAAGTTCATCGAGCCGTACTGGGCCGAGGAGTTGACCGTCGACCCGTAGACGAGGTGCTTGCCGTTGTGGATGACGCTGGTGAAGTCCTTGAGCGAGAGCCAGCCCGACTTCGGGTTCGCCAGCGAGCCGGTCGACGACCAGCGGTAGGTCGACGGGAGCGTGCACGATCCGGTCGGCGGGGCGTCCACCTTGACGAGCTGCCACTGCTGGTTGGCGCCGTTCTGGTCGCCGTACTGGACGACGGCCGCGCCGTCCGCGGTCGACGAGCCCGTCACCTCCAGCGCCTTGCCGCTGTTGCGGTTGATCAGCTTGACGTACCCGCTGTCGGTGTCGACGAGGCTGAACTGCTGGTTGGTCCCGTTGAGGTCGGCCCACTGCTGGACCTTCGCGCCGTCGGCGGTCGACCTGCTGTCGACGTCGAGCACCTTGCCGGAGTTCTTCGACTTCAGCTTGTAGTAGCCGCCGCCGGAGTCCACGAACTGCCACAGCTGGTTGCCGAGGTCGTGGCGTGCCCACTGCTGGACGACCGCGCCGTCGGCGGTGGAGGTGCCCGACACGTCCATCGCCTTGCCGCTGTTGCGGTTGACCAGCGCGTACCACGCACTCGTGTCGACGGTCGCCGCCGACGCCACGCCGGTGTCGAGCGCGACCGCCGAGGAGGCCGCGAGGGCGGTCGCGAGCAGGGCGGTCAGCGCACGTCCCCATCGGCCGCGTCGGAGGCGACCCGTACGGCGGGGTGGCACGGTCGGCGGGGCTTGGCCCATCGAACTCATCGGTGGTTCTCCTTCGGCATCAGGGCCCGCACGAGGCCCGAGGTGCGTGACAGGGCTCGATCCCCGTGCTTCCCGCGGTGGTCGCGGCAGCACGCGGGACTGATCGGCAGGGCCGCCCTGTCGGTCCGGCGGCCCGTCCGATAACGGCCAGTGCGGATGTTAGCGATCACAATTTAACGCCAAGGTACTTGTTGTGAGTGGACTGAATAGAGTAATTGTGGGTGATTTAGGGCTTTTATCAGGCGTTTTTGATGTCCGATTCTATGGGTGGATCGTTTGCTAAATATTTAGCGTTAACATGGATCTTGGTAAGGGGGTCGCGTCGGGAGGATCAAGCCGTGGAGGAGCGCCCGGCGCGGGCAGGGACACCAGCCTGGGAAGCTCGTCGCCGCGACGGTCGTGGCCGGCCCCGGCTCGGTGAGGACCCAGGCCGCGGCGGTGCGTTCGTCGTGGTGAACCGGTGGTCGGGGTTTCCCGGCATCCCTATGCGGTCGGCCTACCCATCGTGGTCACCGCCGAGGCTCGTCGAACAGGGGCGGAGGTCCCCGTGAAGCAGCTTTCCGCAGAGGTCCGTTCGACAACTCATCGCCGCGCTCCCCGGAAAGGAGCATTGGTCGATCCCGCGGCAGCGCGGCTAGCCGGTGACCTGGCTCCGGGCTGGATCCGGGGTGCGCAGGTCCTCCAGCAGCTCGACCTGTCCGGAGAGGACGGTGGTGAGGATGGTGCGCGCCACCGCCAGCAGCTCCGCCACGTGGGGGCTGGTCAAGGAGTAGTACACGGTGGACCCCTCCTTGCGCGTGACGACGAGGCCCGCGCGGCGGAGCACCGCGAGCTGCTGCGACAGGTTCGACGGCTCGATGCCCAGTTCCGGCAGGAGTTCCGCGACGGCGTGCTCGCGTTCGCTGAGCAGTTCCAGGACCCTGATGCGGGCCGGGTGCCCCAGCGTCTTGAAGAACTCCGCCTTGAGCTGGTACAGGGGCTTGCTCATGCGGGTCCGCCGTCGTCGCGTCGTGGGCCTGGTGCGGCGGTCGTCGTCACGTGCCGCCCCCGTTCCGCCGTCTGGTCATCGGACTCTAGCAACGCCGCTGCCCGCCCTCCTCGCGCAGCAGGGTGCGGGCGTGCTCGATGGCCTCGGGCGTGGAGGCGAACACCCGGCCCAGCGCGCGGAGGCGGGTGGCCAGGCCGAGCGCGTCGAGCACGCGTTCGTGGCCGGGTCTGATGCCGGAGACGAGCACGGCGGTGCCCCGGTGCTCCAAGCGCTCGACGACGTCGCGCAGCACGATCGCGCCGGTCGCGTCGACGGTGGTGAGGCGGGAGAGCCGCAGGACGACGACCTTGACGTCGGTGACCTCGGTGAGCTCCAGCAGGAACCGGTGAGCGGCGGCGAAGAACAGCGGCCCGTCCAAGCGGTAGGCGACGATGTGCTCGGCCAGCAGCGACCGTTCCTCCTCGCCGTGGTGGCTGTGGTCGAGGACGACCTCCTCGACCCTGGCGGTCTTGGCGATCGAGCGCAGCGCCAGGCCGCAGGCGACGACCAGGCCGACGACGACGGCCGTGACCAGGTCCAGCGCCAGCGTCGTGGCGGCGGTCAGGACGAGGACGAGCGCGTCGGAACGGGTGGAGCGCAGCAGCGCGAGCACCGACCCGACCTCGACCATGCGGATCGCGGTGGCCAGCAGCACCCCGGCCAGCGCGGCGACGGGGATCGCGGCCACCAGCGGGGCCGCCGTGAACACGATGGCGGCCAGCACGAGCGCGTGGCTCAGGGCGGCCAGCCTCGACCTCGCCCCAGCCCGGACGTTGACCGCCGTGCGGGCGATCGCGGCCGTCGCGGGCACGCCGCCGAAGAGCGGGGTGACCAGGTTGGCCAGGCCTTGACCGAACAGCTCCTTGTCCGGGTCGTGGCGCTCGCCCACGCTCATCGCGTCCGCCACCGTGGCGGACAGCAGGCTCTCCAGGGCCGCCAGCGCCGCCACCGCCACGGCCGACGGCAGCAGGGTCGTGAGGGTCGTCAGGTCCAGGAACGCCGGCGACGGCACGGGCAGTGAGGACGGCAAGGCCCCGATGCGCGCCACCGGCAGGTGCGCCGCCCAGACGACGAGCGTCGCCACGACCACCGCGACCAGCGAGAACGGGATCGCCGGACGCCACCGGGCGCCGAGCAGCACCACCAGCGCCACGCCGAGCGAGAGGGTGGCGGCCTGCCAGGTCGGGTTCACGGCGAAGCGGGCCACCGCCTTCGCCGCGACCAGCGCGACCTGCTCCCCGTGCGGCGTCGGCACGCCGAGCGCCGCGGGGACCTGCTGCAACGCGATCACCCCTGCGATGCCCAGGGTGAACCCCTCGACCACCGGAGCCGGCACGTACCGCACGTACCTGCCCGCTCGCGCCACGGCCAGCCCGACCAGCAGCACGCCCGCCATCAGGCCGACCGTCAGCACACCTCCTGGACCGTGAGCCGCCACGATCGGGACCAGCACGACGGTCATGGCCCCGGTCGGTCCCGACACCTGGAGGCTGGAGCCGCCGAACACGGCCGCCACCGCGCCCGCCACGATCGCTGTGACGAGGCCGGCGGCGGCACCGAGCCCGGAGGCGATGCCGAACCCCAGCGCGAGCGGCAGCGCGACGACCGCCACCGTCACCCCGGCCAGCAGATCGCGTCGGGGGGACAGGGTGAACGACGTGAACTCGGCCCGGCCCGGCAGCAGGGACCGCGGCATCAGCGGACGCTCCGGAGGTGCGACGGCGGAGTCAGCACGCCTGCTCGTCGTCGAGGTCGACGCCGTGCTCGCGGGCGAGGCGCAGCAGGTTCCCGAGGTCGGCCTCGTGCAGGCCCGCGAGCTCCTCGTCGCCCGCGGCCCGTGCCGCGCGGGCCGACTCGTGGGCCGATTCGACCCTGGCGCGCACCGTGGTGGCGAACTCGCTCATCCGTTCCCTCCTGTGCGACGACCCCCTGAAGGTTGCGAGTTACATCATCTTATGAATTGCAAACTTCTTCAAGTCATGCGGCGCGCGATCGTCGGTCCCGGTGTCGAGATGGGCGAGTCGAAGACGCCGGACGGCAGGTCGCCGACGGCCGCCGTCCCACGGGTGCGACCGCCCGCTGGTCTCGATCGGCCGAGCGCCGTGAGCGGCGCGTCCGTCACGCCAGGGGTTCGACGTGGCTCCTCCGGTCGAGGAGTTCGGCGAGGAGCGCGCGCACGCGGCGGTCGATGTCGTCGCGGATGGGGCGGACGGCGTCGACACCCCGGCCCGCGGGGTCGTCGAGGGGCCAGTCGAGGTAGCGCTTGCCGGGGAACACGGGGCAGGTGTCGCCGCAGCCCATGGTGATCACCACGTCGGAGGCCTCGACGTCGGCGTGGGACAGCTTGGTCGGGATCTCGGCGGTGATGTCGAGGCCGAGTTCGGCGAGGGCTTCGGCGGCGGCCGGGTTGACCTTCTCCGCCGGTGCCGAACCCGCTGAGCGGACCGCGATCCTGCCCAGCGCGTAGTGCTGGAGCAGCGCCGCGGCCATTTGGGACCTGCCCGCGTTGTGGACGCACACGAACAGCACTTCCGGGATCTTGCCCACCGTCGTTCTCCTCGTCGTGGCGCTGGTCGTGGGACGTCGCGTGCGGCTCGCCGCCCGCCGATCGGACGGCGACCCCTCGGCGCCGTCGACGCAGAGCAGACCAGCTTGGATCGACGTATGTCAATGTGAGGGGAGTCGTGTCCACGGGTCGGGCGTGGGCGTCGCCCGCGTGGGCGACGCCACCTGACGGATCGACCGATGTCGATGTACTCTCCGGATCGATGACAGTCGATCCAAGGATCGCCTGTGCGTGCCCGCCGACGTGGCGGGCGCCCACCACCGAGTTCGGAGGCCCGGTTGAGCCAGGACGCCCAGCCCGTCGCGGCGGAGTCCGACGTCCTTCAGCGGTTGTCCTTCCTCGACCGGTTCCTGCCGGTGTGGATCGGCGTGGCGATGGTGGTCGGGCTGGCCTTCGGCCGGTTCGTGCCGGGGCTCCAGGGCGTCCTCGACGCGGTCGAGGTCGACGGGGTGTCGTTGCCGATCGCGCTGGGCCTGCTGCTGATGATGTACCCGGTGCTGGCGAAGGTCCGCTACGACAAGCTCGACACCGTCACGCGGGACAGGCGGACGATGGCCCTGTCGCTCGTGTTGAACTGGGTCCTCGGACCCGCGCTGATGTTCGCGCTGGCGTGGACCTTCCTGCCCGACCTGCCGGAGTACCGCACGGGGCTGGTCATCGTCGGGCTGGCGCGGTGCATCGCGATGGTCATCATCTGGAACGACCTCGCCTGCGGTGACCGCGAGGCCGCCGCGGTGCTGGTCGCGCTCAACTCGGTCTTCCAGGTGGTCATGTTCGGCGTGCTCGGCTGGTTCTACCTCGACCTGCTGCCCGCCTGGCTCGGCCTGGGCACGGCGTCGGTCGACTTCTCGCCGTGGCAGATCGCCAAGAGCGTGCTGATCTTCCTCGGCATCCCGCTGGCCGCCGGCTACCTCAGTCGCACGCTCGGCGAACGGCGTCGCGGGCGGAGCTGGTACGAGTCGACGTTCCTGCCCCGGATCGGTCCGGTCGCGCTGTACGGCCTGCTGTTCACGATCGTCGTCCTGTTCGCGTTGCAGGGGGAGACGATCACGTCCCGTCCGTGGGACGTGGCGCGCATCGCGCTCCCGCTGCTCGTCTACTTCGCGATCATGTGGGCCGGGTCGTACGCGTTGGGCAGGGCGTCCGGGCTGTCCTACGAGCGCACCACCACGCTCGCCTTCACGGCCGCGGGCAACAACTTCGAGTTGGCCATCGCCGTGGCGATCGGCGTCTTCGGCGTCACGTCCGGTCAGGCGCTCGCGGGCGTGGTCGGGCCGTTGATCGAGGTGCCGGTGCTCGTGGGGCTGGTCTACGTCAGCCTGCGGCTGCGCCGCCGCTGGGTCGCGCGGAGCGGGAGTTGAGCACGGGCGGCCCGCTCGGTGCCTCGGACGCGGCACCGCCCACGGCACCAGGGCCGTGACCTGCGTACTGTGACGGGTGTGGATGCGACGAGCACGCGCGGGCTCCCGGCGCTCGTCGACGGCTGCGCTCGCGTGAGCGTGGCCGCCGAACCGCTGGACCGGTCGACCGCCGAGCGGTTGGCCAAGCTCCTCAAGGCCGTGGCGGACCCGGCTCGCCTGCAGTTGCTCAGCATCATCCACGGCGCTCCGGGGGGTGAGGTGTGCGTCTGCGACCTGGTGGAACCGCTGGGGTTGAGCCAGCCCACGGTCAGCCACCACCTCAAGGTGCTCACCGACGCCGGCCTGCTGTCCCGTGAGCGCCGGGGGACCTGGGCGTACTTCAGCGTCGTCCCCGAGGGGTGGCAGGCGCTGCGCGCCCTGTTCGCGTGACCTGACTCCGCTCGCCGTTCGGGATGCCCGGAGACACCTCCGCACGACCGCCGTCGGGTGCGGGTCCTCGGCGCGGCCGGGTCACGGGGAGACGGTGAGTCCGGCGCGGCGAACCGCGCGCGGCTCGCCGCCTCCGCCCGTCGAGCCGAGGTCGGCCGGCCGCCGGCAGTGCTGCTCCGGTTCGCCTGGTGGGAGGGTGGAGGCGTCCGCTCACCGGACGGTGATGTCCGCCGGGAACCTCGGGTCGATCTCGTAGTGGGTGTCGTACTGGCTGCTGAAGCCGGTCACGCCGACCCGCCTGCCCACGGCGAGGCCGGTGAGGTCGATGCCGGTCTGGGTGTTGACGAAGATGGTGAGTTCGCCGGAGCCGTCGTCGACGAAGAACTTGTGGCCGTAGGGCAGGTCCGACTCGGGGGCTCGGGTGATCGTGGCGGTCACGCGCACCAGGAGGCCCTCCGTGGTCTCGTTGACGGCGGCGGTGGCCAGCCGCTTGGGGGGGACCGCGGGTCCCGTACCGCGCACGCGCACCGCGGCCGGGGTGTCGGGGACCAGGACGCGCAGGCCCGAGCTGTCGCGCAGCGTGCCCGTGGCCCGCACCCTGGCTCGGGGCGTGACGCGCAGGTCGGTCGCGACGCTGACGTAGATGCCCGCGGAGCGGTCCTGGATGGCGAAGCCCTTGTCGAAGAAGCTGGATTCGAACGCGCCCGACGGGGTCGTGGCGGTGCCCTCGACCGTGACCACCGTGCCGAGCGGCAGGGTCCGCGCCCTGGCGATGGTCACCGGGTGGTGCGACGTGTCGGCCCGGGCGGGCGCCACCCCCGCTGAGACGAGCGCCAGGAGCAGGACCGGGATGGTGCGCTGCCACGGAGACATGGTCGAAATCCCTTCTGGCCGAGCCGCGCCGGTGCGCGTGGTTCCGAACTGGTCGGATGATTCGGTTCGACTAAACCCAGGATTACGGCGCCTGGTCCGCGGCGGATGACCGGAAAAGCACCGTACCATCGCGGTGGGGGTGCGACAACCGGCGTGGTTCGGAGGTCATTCGACTTCCTCATGGCCGCCCTCCGCTATGCCATAATCTAGTTCTGCCTACTGGGGAGGAACAGCATGGGTGAAACGTCGCAGTACGTCGTGGTCCTCAACGACGAGGAGCAGTATTCCATTTGGCCCGAGGGCAAGGCCATTCCGGAGGGGTGGCGGCCGGACGGATTCGTCGGGGCCAAGGAGGAATGCCTCGCGCACATCGACGAGGTCTGGAGCGACATGCGGCCGCTCAGCCTGCGTCGGCTCATGGAAGAGCAGGTGCGGTAGTGGCGAAGAACGACTGGATCGCGTACCGGCGGCCGGTGGAGAGCGGCCGCCCGGTGCGGTTGTTCTTCTTCCCGTACGCGGGCAAGGGGGCCTCGGGCTACCGCGAACTGGCCGACCGGCTGGGCGAGGAGATCGAGCCTGTTCTGGTGCAAACGCCTGGTAGGGAGGCTCGTCTGCGGGAACCCGCCATCGCGGACATGGACGAACTGGTGGCGCGGTTGGCGGACGGGCTGCGCGGGTTGCTGGACGTGCCCTTCGCGTTCTTCGGGCACAGCATGGGCGCTCTCGTCGCGTTCGAGCTGGCGCGGAAGCTGGAGGAGGAGTCGGGTGCGCCCGGCCCGCTCCACCTGTTCGTGTCGGCCGAATCGGCGCCGCACCTGATCGTGCCGCCCGCGGTGACCAATGACCGGCTCAGCGACGCCGAATTCCTGGCGGACCCGATCAGGGTGCGCGAGGACAGCCCGTTGAAGGCCGATCCGTTCTTCGTCGAACTCATGCTGCCGACCTATCGCGCGGACTCGCTGTTGGTCGAGAGGTACCAGTCGCCTCCTGATCGTGTCGTGCGCTGCCCGATTTCCGCGTTCGTCGGTGAATTCGACGAAATTGTCCCGCAGGATGACGTGGCGGAATGGAAGTCCCACACCGCCTCGTCATTCCGGCTCCGGTTGTTGCCCGGTGACGACGGGGCGTTCTTCCGGCCGGAGTCGGTCCCGATGATCACTTCCGCGGTCGAATCCGACCTGGAAGCGCCACCGGGACCGTGACCGGTCCGCCTCAGCCGTCCTGAGGGCGCTGGGCGAGCAGTTCCCCGACCGGCCGGTCGGGATCGGCCATCATCGCGGTGAGCAGCTCGGCGAGGTCCGCGCCGAGCTGCCGCACCGTGTCCGAGTCGACCCTGGCGGTGTCGAAGAGCATCGCCACCCGCAGCGGTCGGGGGTCCACCGACACGATGAGGGCGGCGCCGACCCTGGAGAACCCCTGCGTGTCGAGCATCCGCAGGCCACCGGGCATCGTGTCGTCGAAGTTGTGCGGGTAGTTGTGCAGCAGCAGCAACGTGTCCCACAGCGGGCCGCCCGCGCGGTCGCGGAGCACCTCCAGGCTGGCGGGCGCCAGCTCCTTGAGCCGGATGCCCCGCTCCTGGAGCGACCGCAGCCACTCGACCACCGGTAGCGCCGGGTCGACCCGCAGGCCGGACGGCACGGTGTTGATCAGGAGTCCGAGCATGTCCTCGACGGCGGGCAGCTCGGCCGGGCGGGTGGAGAACACCAGTCCGTACCGGACGTCCGTCGTGGCCGTGTGCCGGGCGAGCACCGCCGCCCACGCGCCCTCCAGCATCGCGCTGAGCGTCAGCCGGGCGCGGTGCACGAACGTCTCGGCCTCGGCGGGCAGCTCGAACCGCAGCTCCTCGTACGGGGCCTGCCGTGCGACCGGTGCGGGGTCGAACAGCGTCACGGGCCGCAGGTCGGCGAGGAACTCCGTCCACAGCGCGTCCGCCGCCGCCTCGGCGCGGGGCGCGAGCCAGTCGACGTAGCGCCCGAACGACTCCGGCGCGGCGAGTTCCGGCACCGGCTCGCCGTCGCGGATGGCCGCGTGCAGCCGGAGCAGCTCGTCGAACAGCCGCGCGTAGCTCCACCCGTCGAGCAGCACGTTGTGCCGCGTCCACACCAGGCTGTGCCGGTCGTGGGCCAGGCGCACCAGGGAGAGCCGGGACAGCGGCGCCGTGTCCAGCCGGAAACCCCTGCGCCACTCGGATTCGATCCGCTCGCGCCTGCGCCGCTCCTGCTCGGCCTCCGGGTACGCGCTCCAGTCCTCGTGGGTGAAGACCGGCTCGACAGCCGGGTGGACGGTCTGGGTGTCCCCGCTGACCGACGTGCGCAGGACCGGGTGGTGGGCGGTGAGCGCCGCGAACGCCGCGCGGAGCGCGTCCGGGTCGACGTCGCCGGACAGCAGCGCCTCCGCGGGCACGACGTACATCCCCTTGCCCGGTGCCAGGGCCGCCTCCCGCACCATGCCGATCTGCAACGCCGTGAGCGGGAACGTCGCCCCCACGGGCTTGGCGGGTGCGGGCGCGTCGACCACGGCCGTGGCCACGGCGGCGAGTTCCGCGACCGTCTGGTGGCGGAACAGCTGCGGCACGGTCACCGCGAGGCCCGCGCGCCTGGCCTTGGCGATCACGTGGATGCCCCGGATCGAGTCGCCGCCCAGCTCGAAGAAGTTGTCGTCGCGGCCGATGCGGTCCACGCCGAGCACGTCCGACCACAGCCCGGCGAGCAGTTCCTCGCGCTCGCCGACGGGCGCGCTGTACCCCGCGGCCACGTCCGGCCGGTCGCCGGTGGGGGCCGCGAGCGCCTCGTGGTCGAGCTTTCCGCTGGGGGACAGCGGAAGCCGGTCCAGCTGGACGTACGCGGTCGGGATCGAGTGGTCGGGCAGCCGGTCGGCCAGCCACGCGCGCAGCGCCGCCGTGCCGACCGGGTCGCCCACCAGGTAGGCGACCAGCCGCCGTTCGCCGTGCTCGTCCTCCCGCACGACCACCGCCGCTTCGCGGACGCCCGCGTGCGCGGTGAGGGCGGCCTCGACCTCGCCGGGTTCGACGCGGAACCCGCGGACCTTGGCCTGCCGGTCGATCCGCCCGAGGAACTCGATCACGCCGTCCGCGCGCCACCGAGCCCGGTCGCCGGTGCGGTACAGCCTGCCGCCGGGCGGCCCGAACGGGTCGGCCACGAACCGGTCCGCGGTCAGCCCCGGCCTCCCGAGGTAGCCGCGCGCCAGCTGCACGCCGCCGATGTGCAGTTCGCCCGGCACGCCGATCGGCTGCGGGCGCATCCGGTCGTCGAGCACGTAGCACGTGGTGTTGTCCACCGGGCGGCCGATCGGCATGACCGCCGCCTCGTCCGGCGCCACCGGCCAGTGCGTGACGTCCACGCTGGTCTCGGTCGGCCCGTAGAGGTTGTGCAGCTCGACGTGGCCCAACCGCGCGGAGAACTCGGCGACGAGCCCGGCGGGCAGCGGTTCGCCGCCGCTGAACACCCGGCGCAGCGCGGTGAGGCGGGACAGCCCCGGCTCCGCCAGGAAGTAGCGCAGCATCGACGGCACGAAGTGCACCGTGGTCACGCCGTGCCGGGCGATCAGCTCGACGAGCTGAGCGTTGTCGCGGTGCCCGTCGGCGTCGGGCAGCACCACGCGCGCGCCCAGCACCAGCGGCCCGAAGAACTCCCACACCGAGAAGTCGAACGTGTACGCCGCGTTCTGGAGCATCACGTCGTCCTCGGTGAGCCCGTACTCGTGCTGCATCCACAGGATCCGGTTCAGGATCCCCCGGTGCGGCACGAGCACGCCCTTGGGCTCGCCCGTCGAGCCGGAGGTGTAGATCACGTACGCGAGGTTGTCCACGGTGGACCCACCGGCGGCCGGGAGGGCGTCGCCGAGCGGCAGCACCTCGTGCCCGCCGCCGTCCGCAGCGGTGATGAGCAGCCGCGCCCCGCTGTCGGTGATCATGAAGTCGAGCCGCTCGGCCGGGTAGGCCGGGTCGAGCGGCAGGTACGCGCCACCCGCCTGCCACACCGCCAGCAGCGCCACGAGCTGGTCCACCGACCGCGCCATCCGCACGGCCACCACCACGTCCGGCCCGGCACCGCCCTCGCGGAGCCGTCGCGCGAGGGCGGCGGCCCGGTCGTGCAGCCGGGCGTAGGTGATCTCGTGCTCGCCGTCGACGACCGCGATCCGGTCCGGGGCGCGTTCTGCCCGCGCGGTCACGAGTTCGTGCACCGGTCGGTCGAGCGCGAACGCCGCCGCCGTGTCGTTCCAGTCCCGCACCACCCGCCGCAGTTCCGGCTCGGGCAGGATCTCCAGCGTCGACAGCGGGGCGTCCGGCGCGGCGACCGCGCCCTCGACCAGCCGGGCGAACTGCTCGGCCAGCCGCCGCGCGGTCGAGGTGTCGAACAGCGCGGTGGCGTACTCGATGTCGATGATCAGCTCGTCGGGGGCGTCCCAGGCGTACAGCGTCAGGTCGTAGGTGCTGTACCGGCGGGGCACCGGGAACGACGCCCCGGTCACGTCACCGAGGTCGGCGACCAGGGTGGGCGGGGTCGGTTGCGACACCAGGGTCGCCGAGAAGATCGGCGGACGCGACTGGTCGCGCTCCGGCGCCAGCTCCGCCACCACCCTGGTGAACGGCACGTCGCTGTTGGTCAGCGCGCCGAACGCCACGTCGCGGGTGCGCCGCAGCAGTTCCCGGAAGCTCGGGTCGCCGGACAGGTCGCCGCGGAAGGTGGCCATGGTGACCAGGTAGCCGACCACGCGCTCCAGTTCCGGTGCCGACCGCGCGGACACCGGCGAGCCGATCGCCACGTCCTCGGTGCCCGCCCAGCGGCCGAGCAGCACCTGGAACGCCGCCAGCAGCGCGACGAACTGCGTCGCGCCCTCGTCGCGGGCCAGCGCGCGCACCGCGTCGCGCAGCTCGCCGGACATCGTGGTCCGCAGCCTGCTCCCGCCGTTGTCGCGCACCGCGGCGCGCGGTCGGTCCAGCGGCAGGTCCAGCGGCCGCACGCCCCGGAGCTGCTCCTTCCAGTACTCCAGCTGACCGGTGAGGTCGACCGGACCGCGGTCTCGGGTGGTCGGGGCGGGCCGCGGCAGCCCGCGTCCGGCGTAGTGGTCGGCCAGCTCGTCGCAGAGCACGGCGAGCGACAGGCCGTCGGCGACGATGTGGTGCGCGTACAGCAGGAACACGTGGTCGGTCGGGTCGAGGGCGAGCAGCACCGCGCGCACCAGCGGCCCCTCGGCGAGGTCGAACGGCTCGGTGAGGCGGTCGAGCGCGACCTGCCGCGCCTTGTCCACATCGGACACGTCGACCCGGTCGAGCGCCACCTCCAGCGCGGGCAGCACGTCCTGGTGCGGGACGCCGTCCGGGCCGGTGGGGAACCTGGTGCGCAACGAGTCGTGCCGGGCCACCAGCGCGTCGACGGAGGCCTGGAGCCGGGCCACGTCCAGCGGCCCGGTCAGCCGCAGCGGGAGCAGTTCGGTGTAGGCGAGGTTGCCGGGCGTCAGCTGGTCGGCGACCCAGAGCTCCTCCTGCTGCGCCGAGAGCGGCAGCGGGCCCGCGCTGATCGCGGCGCTGTCCACCGCCGGTTCCGCCCGGAGCCGCTCGGCCGCCTCGCCCACGGCGGTGGTGAAGTCGGGCAGCGCCGGGTGGAAGAAGATCAGCTGGAGCGGGAGGGGCAGGCTGAACAGCTCGCGCAGCCTGCCCATGAGCCGGGCGCCCTGGATGGAATCGCCGCCCAGCTCGAAGAAATCGGCGTCCGCGGGCAGCTCGGACCTGCCGAGGACGTCGCGCCATACCGGCGTGACGGCCGCGTGGACTTCGTCGCGGGTGTGCACTGTGGTACTCCTCAGGAACGGGGGCGCTGGTCGCCGAGGCGGACTTCGAGCTCGTCCTGGTCGACGTGGAAGCGCCGGGAGCCCGACGTGGGCAGGTCGCCGACGCGCAGGTCGGGATCGGTGACCGCGGCGTCGAGCATGGTCGCGAAGGTCTCGATGGTCGACACGACGGTGTCGCGCGCGAACAGGTCGGAGTTGTACTCGATCCGGCCGAACATGCCGTGCGCGTCGTCCCACAGCGAGACGGTGCCGTCGTAGAGCGACGTCCTGGGGTCGGTGTCGAGCGGGCTCAGGGTCAGCCCGGAGATCGCCACCGGCTCGTCCCAGCGCAGGAACAGGTACCGCAGCTTGAACAGCGGCAGCCAGTCCAGGTCGCGCTCCGGCGCCAGCCGGTCCACCAGCGCCTGGTACGGGACCTCGGCGTTGGCCAGCGCCGCCGAGGTGACCGCGCGGACGTCCGCGAGCGCCGAGCGGAAGGTCTGCTCCGGCCGCAGCCGGGTGCGCAGCGGCATCGGGCGCAGCAGCAGCCCCAGGAGGTTCTCCGGCGCCCAGTCGCGGTTGGCCGTCGGCGAGCCGAGCACCAGGTCCGACTCGCCGGTGACGTGGCCCAGGCAGGCCACCAGCGCGGTGTAGGCGGTCATGAACGGCGTCACCCGCTCCGCCCGGCTGACCGCGTTGAGCTTGGCCGTGGTCTCGTGGGAGAACAGCATCCAGGCGCGCTCGCCCTCGAACGTCTGCTTCGCCGGGCGCTCCACGGCCATCGGCAGGGTGACCGGGTCCGGTGCTCCGGCGAGCTGCTCGACCCAGTGGTCGAGCTGGTCGTCCAGCTTCCCGCCGCGCAACCGCTCGCGCTCCCGTTCGGCGAACGCCCGGTAGGGCACCGCGGGCGGGAGGTCCGGTGCGCGGCCGAGGACGAGGTCCCGGTAGGCGCCGAACAGCTCGCGCAGGAAGACGGTGAACGACACCCAGTCGGTGATCATGTGGTGCTTGACCACCGCCAGCTGGTGGTCGTCCTCGGCGAGCCTGATCAGCGCCACCCGCACGGCGGGCCGGTCGTCGGGGAACGGGCGCCGGGCGAACTCCGTGCGCAGCTCCCGCGCGGCGCGCACCCGTTCCCCCGGTGGCACGTCGGTCACGTCGAACCGCTCCAGCCGCACCGCGAAGTCGGTGCCGATCCGTTGCAGCGGAACGCCGTCGCGCGTGTCGAACGTGGTGCGCAGCGCCTCGTGCCTGCCGCCGACGAACCGCAGCGCGTCGTCCAGCGCGTCGGCGCGCAGCGGTCCGCGGATCCGCAGCCCCGTGGTGACGTAGTTGGCCGGACCGGCGGGGTTGGCCAGTTCCAGCCTGCGCATGCGGTCCTGGTCGATGCCCAGCGGTGCGGTGGTGACCGGCGCGGTGGTGGCCGTCTGGCCGTCCTTCACCCCCGCCAGCAGGTGGATGCTCTCGACCGCCCTGTCCAGCGGGACGCCGAAGTCCACCAGGCAGGCGATCTCGTCCACGCCCGCGTCGCCCAGCCGGGCCAGCAGCGGGCGGACGGTGTCCGGCGAGCCGATCAGCGCGGTCTGCGTGGAGTACATCTCGTAGGCGAAGTCCAGCCGCGCCTCGACGTCGACCTCCGGGTCCTGGTCGCCGACCATGTCCCGCTGCTGTTCGAGGTAGCCGCGCAGGTACTCGCGCAGCGGTGCCGCGCACAGGTCCCGAGCGGCCGTCGCGTCCCGGTCGAGGTAGGCGTGCAGCATCACGGTCACGGTGCCCGCGTCCGGGTCGTGCCCGTGCGCGGCGCGGGCGGCGCGGTAGCGGGCGATGTTGGCGGCCAGGTGTTCGGGCGACTGGCCGATCAGCGCCGACAGCACGTTCGCGCCGAGCTCGCCCGCCTTGGTGAAGCTGTCCGGGTTGCCGGACGCCGTGACCCACACCGGCAGTTCCGGCTGGACGGGGCGGGGGAACGGGGTGGGCGTCACGGTGGTCCCGCCGGGACCGGGGAAGTCCACGGTCTCGCCGCGCCACAGCTTGCGCACCACGTCGATCGCGTCCCACGTCCGCTCGCGGCGGTCCTCGTAGTGGTCGGGGGCGAGCGCGAAGTCGGTGCCGTGCCAGCCCGTGGCGAACGACAGGCCGACGCGTCCGCCGGACAGGTTGTCGATGACCGACCAGTCCTCGCAGACCCGGATCGGGTGGTGCAGCGGCAGCACGAGGCTGCCCGCGCGGATCCGCACCCGTTCGGTGGCCATCGCGAGCGCCGCGCTGAGCACGGACGGGTTCGGGTAGAGGCCGCCGAAGGAGTGGAAGTGCCGTTCCGGCGTCCACACCGCGGTGAAGCCGAGTCTGTCGGCCAGCGCGGCCGTGTCGAGCAGGAACCGGTACCGGGGCTCGTCCTCGGCGGCGTTGGCGAAGTAGAAGAGGCTGAAGTCCAGCGTCCTGGCCGGTTTCGCCGAGCGGGTGTGCAGCCGCTCGGTGAGAGCGGCCCGTTCCGCGGGCGTCAGGGCCGCGAGCCGCTGCCGCAGGGTCCGCGTCATGGCGTTGCTCCGTCCGTGCCGTCGGCGAGCAGGTGGGCGATCTCGTGGTCGGGCAGCGCGGACAGCTCGGCGACGAGCGCGTCGAGGTCCTCCTCGGTGTCGCCCTGGTCGGTGCCGCTGATCAGCGCGGCCAGGTCCGCCACGCCCGGCGCCTCGAACAGGTAGCGCACCGGGAACTCGACGGCGAACCGCTTCCGCAGCCGGTGCACCACCTCCGCGGCCAGCAGCGAGGTCCCGCCGAGGCCGAAGAAGTCGTCCTGGGGGCCGATGTCGTCCACGCCGAACGCCTCCCGGAACACCGCGATCACGATGGCCTCGGCCTCGGTCGTGGTGGCCCGCCCGGTCGTGGCCACCACCGGTGCGGGCTCGTCGACCGGGGCCGTCGCGGTCGACGACCTGCCGGGTGCGGTGATCCAGTGCCGCTTGCGGGTGAACGGGTATCCGGGGAGCGCCGCGACGCGCCGGGGCCCGTCCCCGTGCACCGCCGTCCAGTCGACGTCGACGCCGTGCTCCCAGGCCTGGCCCAGCGCCGCCAGCAGGTGCTCGTCGTGGTCGCCGCCGGTGAGCGGCAGTGAGCTGATCGGCGCGTGCCGGAGTGCCCGCAGGTGCCTGCGCGCCAGTTCCGCCATGCCCCGGCCCGCGCCGACCTCGATGAACAGCGTGCCGGGATCGGCGGCCAGCAGGTCGAGGGCGTCGCCGAAGCGGACCGCCCGGCGTGCCTGGCGCGCCCAGTAGGCCGGGTCGGTCGCCTGGCCCGGTTCGATGAGCGCTCCCGTGACGCAGGAGGCGAACGGGATCGACGGCGGCCGGAGCGGGGTCCGGCGCACCTCCTGCTCGAACCGCTCCAGCACCGGGTCGAGCATCGCCGAGTGGAACGCGTGCGAGGTCTCCAGCACCTTGCAGCGCACGCCGTTCGCCGACAGGGTCCCGTGCAGCCGCTCGATCGCGTCGGTCCGGCCGGACAGCACGCACTGCCGGGGTCCGTTGACCGCGGCCAGCTCCACGCCGTCGGTCAGCAGCGCGACCGCCTCGTCCTCGGGCAGCGCGACGGCGAGCATCGACCCGGCGGGCAGCGCCGCCATCAGCGCGCCCCTCCTGGCCACCAGCCGCACGGCGTCGGGCAGGTCGAGCACACCGGCCAGGCAGGCGGCGACGTACTCGCCGACGCTGTGTCCCGCCATCGCGGCCGGCGCGACACCCCAGTGCTCCCACTGCCGCGCCAGCGCGTAGGAGTGCGCGAACAGCGCGGGCTGGGCGAGATCGGTGCGCCGCAGGGCGTCCGGGTCGGAGCCCGCGTCCAGCAGCGGGTCCCGCAGGGCGACGCCCTGCCGCTCGAACAGCTCCACGCACCGGTCCAGTTCGGTGCGGAACACCGGCGCCACCCGGTGCGGGCCCGCGGCCATCCCCGGCCGCTGCGCGCCCTGTCCGGGGAACAGGAACACCACCGAGGGCGGGTCGCCCGCGATCCGGATGCGCCGCGCGCTCACGTCGCGCAGCCGGTCGACGGCCTGCTCCGGGGAGTCGGCCACCACGGCCAGCCGGTGCGGCAGGCGGCGGCGGCCGGTCGCCAGCGTGTGCGCGACGTCCGCGAGCCCGCTGTCCGGGACCGCGTCGGCCAGCCGCAGCCGCCACGCCTCCAGCGACCGCTCGCTCGCCGCGGAGAGCACCAGGAGCTGCCTGCCGGGCACGTCCGGCGCGCTGTCGGGCACCGCCGGGGGCTGCTCGACGACGACGTGCGCGTTGGTGCCGCCCATGCCGAACGAGCTCACCCCGGCCCGGCGCGGGGTGTCGCCCCCCGGCCACGCCGTGGCCGTCGTCGGCAGGTAGAACGGTGAGCCGTCCAGTTCCAGCAGCGGGTTCGGGGCCTCGAAGTACGGGCTGGGCGGCAGCACGCCCTCGCGCACCGCCAGCACGGCCCTGATCAGCCCGGCGATGCCCGCCGCCGCGTCCAGGTGTCCGATGGACGCCTTGGTCGAGCCGAGCGCGACGCTGCCCGCGGCCACCCCGTCGAACGCCCCGCGCAGCGCCTCGACCTCGATCGGGTCGCCGATGGGCGTGCCGGTGCCGTGCGTCTCGACGTACCCGATGCTCTCCGGCTTGGCCTCGGCGATGAACAGCGCGTCGCGGACCACGGCGGCCTGCCCGGTCACGCTGGGCGCGGTGAAGCCGACCTTGCCGGAGCCGTCGTTGTTGACCGCCGACCCGCGCAGGACGGCGTGCACGCGGCGGTGCTGCGCCCTCGCCTCGCCGAGCCGTTGCAGCACGACGACCCCGACGCCGCTGCCGCCGACGCACCCGGCGGCGCGGTGGTCGAACGGCAGGCAGTGCCCGTCCGGCGAGTTGACGCCGCCCTCCTGGTAGAGGTACCCGACCCGGTGCGGCAGCTCGATCGTGACGCCGCCCGCCAGCGCCAGGTCGCACTCGTGCGACAGCAGGCTCTGCGCGGCCAGGTGCACCGCGACCAGGGACGTGGAGCACGCGGTCTGCACGTTCACGCTCGGACCGCGCAGGTTCAGCCTGTAGCTCGTGGTGGTGGCCAGGAAGTCCTTGTCGTTGAGCAGCCTGGCTTCCAGCGGGTTGAGCGAGGACCCCAGCGCGGGCACGACGTTCTGCCACAGGTAGCGGGTCATGCCGGTGCCCGCGAACACGCCGATCCTGGCGCGCAGCCGGTCGGGGTCGCAGGCCGCGTCCTCCAGCGCCTCCCACGCCGACTCCAGGAACACCCGCTGCTGCGGGTCCATCACGCGCGCCTCGCGCGGGCTGTAGCCGAACAGCTCCGCGTCGAACCGGTCGTGGTCGGCCAGCGGGGCGCTCGCCGGGACGTAGGCGGGATCGTCGACCAGCTCGGCGGGTTCCCCCGCCTCGATCAGCTCGTCGCGGCCGTAGAACGACACCCCTTCGGCGCCCGCCAGGCTGTTGGCCCAGAACTCGGCCACCGAGGGGCTGCCGGGGAACCGGCCCGCCATCCCGACGATGGCGATCAGGTCGTCGTCAAGCACCGGAACCTCCCCTTCTGCGCTGGAGGAACCGGCTGCGGCCGGAGCGCCGGTCCTCGATGTCCTCGATGTCCTCGTGCGCCACGGGGGCCGCGCCCTCCATCGAGGCGGCCAGCGAGGCGATGGTGGGGTGCGAGAACAGGTCGACGAGCCGGGGGGCTCCGGCGCCCAGTTCCGCCAGCTTCGCGTGCACCCTGATGAGCAGCAGCGAGTTGCCGCCCGCGTCGAAGAAGTTGTCGTGCACGCCGATCGAGTCGACGTCGAGCACGGACGACCACACCGCCGCCAGCCTCCGCTCCAGGTCGCCGCGGGGTGCGACGGGAGCCCGCGCGGGTGGCGGTGCGGTGGGTGTCGCGGCCAGCGCGCGCCGGTCCACCTTGCCGTTGGGGGTGAGCGGGAAACCCGCCACGGCCACGAACCGCTCGGGCACCAGGTACCCCGGCAGCGCGTCCGCGAGCCGAGTCCGCAGCGCCGCGAGGTCCAGGGGCGCGTCGGCGCGGGTCGCGGGCCGCGCGGGCAGGCCCGCGCGGCGACCGTGCACGATGGAGACCTCCAGCGCGTCCAGCAGCACCAGCGAGTGCGTCTCGAACCCGCGCTTGGTCAGCACGGCCAGCACCTCGTCGCGCCGGTCGTCGCCCTCGACCTCGACGCAGACCTGGCGCACCAGGTCCCAGTCGGTGTCCGACAGGCCGTCGAGCACGTCCATCTCCGCGCGCTCGACGTCGATCTTCAGCAGGTCGATCCGGTCGAGCGCGTGCTCGCGGACCACCTCGGACAGCGTGGTGAGCGCGCAGTCGTAGGACTCGTTGCGGTAGCGCTGGTCCAGGAACTGCTCCACGTCCCGCTCCGGCCCGTCGAACAGCACGGCCGCCCGCTCGCGGTCGGCGACCGGGTCGGCGTACCGGCCCGACAGCCCGGTCAGCTCCGGGTAGTGCGTGAACGACGCCGTTCCCGGTTCGGCGGCCAGCCCGGCGTTGACGAGGACGGCGTCGATGCCGTTGGCGCGCACGGTCTTCTCCAGCCGGGCGAACGTCGGCGGGATCGGCTCGACCGCGATGATCCGCGCGGGCCTGCACCGCCGGTGGGCGAACAGCGTGAACGCGCCGACGTTGGCGCCCGCGTCGACCACGACGGCGCCGTCCCACAGCCGCAGGAAGCCGTCGAGGTACTCCTCGTTGACGAAGATCTCCTGGTGCAGCTCGGCGGCGCCCCGGCGGTCCACCGTCGCGAGCACCCCGCCGGTCGGCAGCGCGACCAGCTCGGGGTCGTCGCCCGCGTCCACGCCGCCGCGCGGCTTCACGTAGGCCACCAGCGCGGCGCGGTCGGTGCCCTCGTCCGCGACGCGCACCACGGCCTGGTCGACGTCGGGGCTCGCCTCGATCGCGGACTCGACCTCGCCGAGCTCGATCCGCCTGCCGCGCAGCTTCACCTGGCCGTCGGCGCGTCCCCGGTACTCCAGCACGCCGTCCGGCCGCAGCACCGCGATGTCCCCGGTGCGGTAGAGCCGCTGGCCCGGCGGCCCGAACGGGTCCGGGACGAAGCGGTCGGCGGTCAGCCCCGGCCTGCCCCAGTAGCCGCGCACCACGCCCTCGCCGCCGATCAGCAGCTCACCGGGCACGCCGACCGGGACGGGCTCGCCCGCCGCGTCGACGAGGTGGACGCGGGTGTTGGCGATGGGCCGCCCGATCGGCGGTGCGCCCGCGGCCGGGTCCACCGGGTGCAGGGTGGACCAGATCGTGGTCTCGGTGGGCCCGTACGCGTTGAGCACGGCGCGCTGCCCGGACTCGGCCAGCCGGGTGGCGAGCGCGGCGGGGAACGCCTCGCCGCCGATCACGAGCTGGTCGAGCCCGCGGAACGCGCTGAGCCCGGCGTCCGTGCCGGTGAGCGCGAGCGCCAGCGACGGCGTGCACTGCACGTGCGTGACGGCGTGGCGGGCGAGCTGGGTCGGCACGGTGTCGTCGGACCCGTCGGTGCGGGCGTAGGCCGCGCGGAGCTCGTCCAGCCGCGGCAGCGACTCCAGCACGGTCGTGGCGTCGATGCCGAAGTCGATCAGGCAGGCGATCTCGTCCACGCCCGCGGCGACGATCCGGTCCACCATCGGACGGCACGACTCCGGCGACCCGAACAGACCGGCCTCGGTGGCGTAGCGGTCGTAGAACACCGACAGCAGCTCGTCCAGCTCGGCAGGCGGCACCGAGTCGAGGTCGACCGGGCCGTCCGGCCCGGTGAGCAGCTGCTTGATCAGGCCGAGCGAGCTGCGCAGGTAGGCGATGAAGGGTTCGCGGACCCGCTCGCGCACCACCTCGGGGTCGCGGTCGACGCTGGTGTGCACCATGAGGGCGACCCTGCCGGTGCCCGCGTGCCCCGCCTCGGTCCACGCCTCGCGGTACCGGGTGATCTTGACCGCCAGCTCGTCGAGGTCCTGGCCGAGCAGGTGGGTGAGCAGGTTGACGCCCTCCCGGCCCGCGGCCTCGAACGTCGCGGGGTCGCCCGCGGAGGTCAGCCACGTCGGCAGTTCCGCGGTCACCGGCCGGGGGTGCGTGCGGACCTCGATCTCCTCGCCCGCCCCGTTGACCCGCGTGACCGCCTCGCCGCGCCAGAGCGCCCTCACGGTGGCCATGCCCTCGGCCAGCACGCGCTTGCGGTCGGCGTGGTTGTCCGGCGCCAGCACGAAGTCGTCGGCCAGCCAGCCCGACGCGAACGACACCTCCGCGCGCCCACCGGACAGACCGTCCACGACGGACCACTCCTCGGCGACCCGCAGCGGGTCCTGCAACGGCAGCACGACGCTGCCCGCGCGGATGGCGATCCGGTCGGTCACCGCGGCGATGGCCGCGCCCGTGACGGCGGGGTTGGGGTAGGGGCCGCCGAACGGGTGGAAGTGCCGCTCGGGCGTCCAGACGCCGGTGAACCCGTTGCGGTCGGCGAACTTCGCCCCTTCCAGGAGCAGCCGGTAGGCGTCGTGGGTGCCGCTGTCGGCGCTGGCGAAGTAGAACAGGCTGAAGTCCACCGGGGGCACCGGGGCGTCGCCCTGCACCACGACGGTGACGCCGCGGGCCAGCGTCCACAGCAGTTCGAGCGCGGCGATGTCGAACGAGACGCTCGTCGTCGCCAGCCACACCGATCCGGGGCCCGCGGTGATGTGCTCGTCCATGGCGTGCAGGAAGTTCGTCAGCGTCCGGTGCGGCACGGTCACGCCCTTCGGCGTGCCGGTCGAGCCCGACGTGTAGATCACGTACGCCGGGTTGTCCGGCCGCACCGGCACGGCGGGGGCGTCGGCGGGGTGGTCCCCGATGCCGTCCAGCCCGGTGAGCACCACGGACGCGCCGGAGTCGGCGAGCATGAACTCCTTGCGCCGCACCGGGTACTCGGGGTCGACGGGGACGTAGGCGCCACCGGCCTTGAGCACGCCGAGCAGCGCCACGGGGAGGTCCTGGGAACGCCGCATCGCCACCGCGACCAGGCTTTCCGGCCCGATGCCGCGCTCGACGAGGTGCCGTGCCACCCGGTTGGCCCGCTCGTCCAGCTCCCGGTAGGTCAGCGTCGTGGAGCCGAACACGACCGCGGGCGCGTCCGGTCGCGACCGCGCCTGCTCCGCGACCAGGTCGTGCACCAGCGCGTCGCGGGCGTGGTCGAGGTCGGTGGCGTTGAGGGCTCGCACCACGTCGGCGTCGGCCGCCGTCGTCAGCGGCAGCAGGGACAGCGGCCGGTCGGGGTCGGCGACCGCGCCCGCGAGCAGCGTCGTCAGGTGCCCGGCGAACCGGACGATCGTCGCCTCGTCGAACAGGTCGGTGTTGTACTCGACGACACCGGTGGAGCCGGTCGCGCGGGTCTCCACGGTGAGCGCGAGGTCGAGCTGGCTGGCGCCGCTGTCGACGGGCACCGGGTCGACGCGCAGCCCCGGCAGCGCCAGGGTGAGCGCGGCCGAGTCGTGCAGCGCGAACAGCACCTGGACCAGCGGGGAGTGGCTGGGGTCGCGCGGCGGGGCCAGTGCCTCCACCAGGCTCTCGAACGGCACGTCCGCGAACCGGTAGGAGTCGAGCGCGTCGCCGCGCACCCGGTCGAGGAGTTCGGCGAACGACGGGTCGCCGTCGAGCGAGGTCCGCAGCACCAGCGTGTTGACGAAGAAGCCGACGAGCCGTTCCAGCTCGGGGAGGGTGCGGTTGGCCACCGGTGTGCCCACCACGAGGTCCGTGCGGCCGGTGTAGCGGTGCAGCACGGCGAGGAACCCGGCGAGCAGGGTCATGAACGGCGTCGCCCCGCGGGCGGTGCCCAGGTCCCGCAGCGCGGTCATCAGCGCGGGGTCGAGGTCGAACCGGTGGGTGGCGCCCGCGTAGCTCTGGGTCGCCGGTCGAGGCCGGTCCGACGGCAGTTCGAGCAGCTCGGGCGCGCCCGCCAGCCGTTCGCGCCAGAACGCCAGGTGCTCGTCGAGCACGGGCCCCGACAGCCGGGCGCGCTGCCACTCGGCGAAGTCGACGTACTGCAACGGCGGCGGGGCCGACGTGGCGCCGCGGTAGGCGTCCCCCAGCTCGGTGAGGAACACCTCCAGCGACACCGCGTCGGAGACGATGTGGTGCGTCGTCACCAGCAGCACGTGGTCGTCCTCGGCCAGGCGCACCAGCAGCGCCCGCAGCAGCGGCGCGCGGTCGAGCGCGAACGGGACCGCCGCGGCCTCGGTGAGCAGGGCGGGCAGTTCCTCCTCGGTCGCCGACACCGTCGGCAGCTCCACCCCGACGGAGTCCTCGACCACCTGGTAGACCCGGCCGTCGACCTCGACGAACCTGGTGCGCAACGACTCGTGCCTGGCGACGACCGCCGCGAGCGCCGTGTGCACCCCGGCCACGTCGAGGTCGCCGCGCAGCCGCAGGGCGACCGGCAGGTGGTACACCGGCTTGCCGGGTACGAGCTTCTCCAGGAACCAGAACCGCTCCTGGCCGAACGACGGTCTCGCGCTGCGCAGCTCCGCCATGGTCAGGCCCTCCGGGTCGTGTCGGCCGCGACGAGTTCCGCGAGCGTGGTCGGCGCCGTCCGCACCAGCGGGATCGACGCCGTCGGACGGGTGGTCACGTCGGCGACCGCGGCGGCCAGGTCGCCGAGCGTCTCGTGCTCGAACGCGAGCCGCACCGGCACCTCCACCCCCAGCTCCGCCGACAGCCGTGCCACGACGCGGGCCGCGGTGAGCGATTCCCCGCCCTCGCGGAAGAAGTTGTCCGTGACCCTCGGGTCGCGGACGCCGAGCAGGTCGGTCCAGATCCCCGCCACCAGCCGCTCCAGCTCCGTCCGGGGCGCGCGACCCCTGCCGGAGCGCGCGGTGCTCGGCGCGGGCAGCAGCTCGCGGTCGAGCTTCCCGTTGGGCAGCAGCGGGAGCGCGGCCAGCTCGACGAAGTGGCTCGGCACCAGGAACCGCGGCAGCGACCCCGCGAGCCGTGCCCGCAGGTCGTCCACGTCGACACCGGTGCCGTCCGCCGGGACGACGTAGGCGACCAACCGCCCCGAGTGGACGGTGACGTGCGCGTCGGACACACCGGGGTGGCGCTCGATCGCGGCCTGCACCTCGGTCGGCTCGATCCGCAGCCCGCGCAGCTTCACCTGGTCGTCGGCCCGGCCCGCGAACACGAGTTCGCCGTCCGCGCGGCGCCAGGCCAGGTCGCCGGTGCGGTACATCCGGCCGCCCGGCGGCCCGAACGGGTCGGGCCGGAAGCGGTCCGCGGTCAGACCGGGGTCGCCGTGGTAGCCGCGGGCCAGTCCGGCACCGGCGATCCAGAGCTCACCGGTCACCCCGGCGGGCACCGGCGCCCCGGTCGCGTCCAGGACGTGCAGCCGGACGTTGCGCAGCGGCCTGCCGATCGGCAGGATCCCGTCGGCGGGCGGGGGAGTCGGCACCACGTACGCGCTCGCCGCCACGCTGGCCTCGGTGGGGCCGTAGGCGTTGACCACGTAGCAGCCGTCCAGCCGCTCCGCGAGCCTGCCGTACGTGCCCGCCGCGATCGGCTCGGTCGCCAGCGTCAGCCCGCGCAGCGCGGGCAGCGCGGGCGCGCTCGCGGCCTCGGCGACCATGAACGGCGCCAGGTACCCGGCCTTGATGTCGTGCTCGGCCAGCCAGGACACGAAGTCGGCGGGCACCGTGCGCCGGTGCTCGGGGACGACGTGCAGCTCGGCACCCCGGCCCAGGGCGAGGAACAGCTCCGGGACCGACCCGTCGAAGCTCGTGCTCGTCCACAGGCTCGCCCGCTCGCCGCGCGGGACCATCTCGGCGAACGTGCTGTCGCCCAGCAGGTTCACCACGCCCGAGTGCGGCACGACGACGCCCTTGGGACGCCCGGTGGAGCCGGAGGTGTAGATGACGTACGCCGGGTTCGCCGGGTCGACCCTGGTGCGCGGGTCCTCGTCCGGCAGGCCCGCGACGGCCTCGTCGAGCGCGGTCCCGAACTCGGTGAGCACGACGGTCGCCCGCGAGTCGGCGAGCATGAACGCGCGCCGCTCCTCGGGGTAGGCGAGGTCGATCGGCAGGTACGCCCCGCCCGCCTTGAGCACCGCGAGCAGCGCCACCGGCAGGTCGAGGCAGCGCGGCAGCAGGACGGCGACGACCTTCTCCGGCCCGACCCCGCGCGACCTCAGCCACCGGGCCACGCGGTTGGCGCGCGCGTCCAGCTCCGCGTAGGTGAGGCTCTCGCCCTCGTGCACCAGCGCGGTGGCCTCCGGCGTGCGCCGGACCTGCGCCTCGACGAGCTGGTGCAGCAGCCGCGGACCGTCGTCGGACGCGGCCGTGTCGTTGAGCCCGGCGATCTGGGCGTGCTCCTCCTCGGTGAGCAGGGGGAGCGCCGAGATCGGTGCGCCCGGAGTGGACGCGACACCGGCCGCCAGCGTCCGCAGGTGCCCGGCCAGCCGCACCACGGTGGCCTCGTCGAACAGGTCGGTGCTGTACTCGATGGTCGCGGTGATGCCGCCGCCGCTCTCCTGCTCCAGCGAGAACACCAGGTCGAACTGGGTCGCGCGGCGGTCGACGTGCACGGGTTCCGCGTCGAGCCCCGGCAGCCGCAGACCTTCGCCGGGGGTGTTCTGGAGGGCGAACAGCACCTGCACCAGGGGCGGGTAGCTCAGGTCGCGGGCGGGTGCCAGCTCGTCGACCAGCTTCTCGAACGGGAGTTCCTGGTGGGCGTAGGCGGACAGCGCCGTCTCGCGCACCCGGTCGACCAGGTCGTCGAACGTCGGGTCGCCCGCCAGTGACGTGCGCAGCACCAGCGTGTTGACGAAGAACCCCAGCACCCCTTCGAGTTCCGGTCGGAGCCGGTTGGCGATGGGGGTGCCGAGCACCACGTCGTGCTCGCCGGTGTAGCGGTGCAGCACGGCCTTGACCGCCGCCAGCAGCACCATGAACAGGGTCGCCTCCCGGCGCCTGGCCAGTTCCTCCAGCGCGGACACCAGGTCCGGCGCCAGCGTGAACCGGTGGGTCGCGCCCCGGAAGGACTGCGCGGCCGGACGCGGCCGGTCGGTCGGCAGCGCGGGCAGCTCCGGCGCCCCGGCCAGCTGCTCCCGCCAGTAGGCGAGCTGGCCCGCCAGCACGTCGCCGGTCATCCGGTCCCGCTGCCAGTCCGCGAAGTCCCGGTAGGACACCGGCGGCGCGTCCGGCAGCGCCTCGCCCGCGTACGCGGCGGCCAGCTCGCGGTAGAACACGCCGAGCGACCAGCCGTCGGACACGATGTGGTGGACGGTGATCAGCAGGACGTGGTCCCGCTCGCCCATGGCCACCAGCAGTGCGCGCACCAGCGGCGGGGCGGTGAGGTCGAACGGCCTGCGCGCCTCCGCCCTGAGGGTCGCGTCGAGGTCCTCGCCCGGCGGCACGATCGGCAGCACGATCGGGACCGGCTCCACGACGACCTGCCTCGGGCCGCCGTCCACGGTCTGGAAGCCGGTCCGCAGGGCCTCGTGCCGGGCGACGAGCACGTCCAGCGCGGACCGCAGCGCGTCGACGTCGAGCGCGCCCCGCAGCCGGAAGCCCAGCGCCAGGTTGTTGAGCGCGTTGCCGGGCTGGAGCCGGTCCAGGAACCAGAACCGGTCCTGCCCGAACGACGGCGCGCTCGCGCCCTCGTGCCGCCTCGCCCGCACCGCGGGCAGCCTCCTGCCACGACCCGTGCCCGCCAGGCCGCGCACGACCTCGGCCAGGCCGGCCACGGTGGGGCCGTCCAGCATCTCGCGCAGCGGGAGGTCGACCGAGAACGCGGTGCGCATCCGCGACACCACCTGGGTCGCGAGCAGCGAGTGCCCGCCGAGGTCGAAGAAGTTCTCGTGCACGCCGACCTCGTCGACGCCGAGCACCTCCGACCACATGCGCGCGATCAGGTCCTCCACCGCGCCCCGGGTCGACCGCGCGACCTCCGCCGCGGCCGTCCTGCCCGGTGCGGGCAGTGCCGCCCGGTCCACCTTGCCGGTGGGGGACAACGGGAACCGGTCCACCACGACGAACGCGCTCGGCACCATCTGCGGCGGCAGCGCGGTCCGCGCCAGTTCGCGCACCAGCGCGGGCAGCCTGCGGCGCAGCCTGCCCGCGCGCGGCTCGTTGGCCAGGACGTCCGGCCGGTCGAGTTCTCGCTGCGCCACCAGCGGTCGCGGCTCGGTGGCGGGGGAGAAGACGACGTCCATCGCGTCCACATCGGACAGCAGCACGTCGACCGTGCGGCCCGCGCCCTCGGCGAGCACCCACAGGTCCTCGGGTTCCACCCCGCCCGCCGTCAGCCGCGCGTTGGGCACGCGGGCCACGGCGAGCAGGCGCGTGCCCGCCACCAGCGCGGCCAGTCGCTCCAGGTCACCCACGTCGGACCAGTCCAGCCACTCGACCGGTTCGGCCGCCGAGGCCGGGGCCACGTGCAGCACCACGTCGTAGCGGTAGCGGGTCAGCTCGTTGGCGACGGTGCCGCGCTTGTGCCGCACCTCGACGTGGCCGATCCGGTCGAGGAGACCCGGCAGCGCCCGGAACCACGCGGGGTGCACGACCAGCTCGTCCTCCAACTCCGGGTCGTCGCCGACCGAGTCGTGGAAGTGCTCCAGCAGGGCCAGGTTGCGCACGTCGGCGACCACGACGACGCCGCCGTCGCGGACGCGGGAGGTGACGTCGGTCAGCACCCGCAGCAGGTGGTCGAGGTCGGGGAAGAACTGGACGACGGACTCCAGCAGCACCATGTCGACGGGGTCCGGGTCGATCCCGGACAGGTCGTCCGCGGCCGTGAGCACCAGCTCCAGCTGGTCGATCCGCTGGCCGTCCCGCGACATCCGGGTGCGGAACCGCTCCAGCGCCGACGCGGAGAAGTCGGTCGCGACGTAGCGCCGGGTCTCGGCCGCGAGGTCGCGCGCCACGTTGCCCGCGCCGCAGCCGATCTCCAGCACGCTGTCGTGCGGCAGCCCGCGCAGCAGGGGCAGCGTGCTCAGCCGCCACTCCTCCATCTCCAGCTCGCTGAACGGCTTGCCGTAGCTGCTGGTCCAGCGGGTCGCGTCGATGCCGGGACCACCGGCACCCGGCCCCGCGTAGGTCTCGTCGAACAGCGTGCGCCACAGCTCGGTGGCGGGCACGTGCTCGGCCGCCCGCGCGCCGGGCAGCAGGTACGCGACCAGCCGCTTGTCGCCCGGCCGCTCCTCGCGCACCGCGGCGACGACCGCGTCGAGCGCCGGGTGCGCGCGCAGGGCGTTCTCGACCTCGCCGAGCTCGATCCGGAACCCGCGGACCTTGACCTGGTCGTCCACCCTGCCGACGAACTCCAGGACGCCGTCGGGCCGTCGGGTCACCAGGTCGCCGGTCCGGTACATCCGGCTGCCGTCCCCGGCGAACGGGTCGGGCACGAACGCGAGCGCCGTCTGGGCGGGCCGCCGCCAGTACCCGAGCGCGACGCCGGAGCCGCTGATGTGCAGCTCGCCGGTCGTGCCGTCCGGGACCGGCCGCATCCGCTCGTCCAGCACGTGCAGGACGGTCTCGTCGATGGCCGTGCCGATCGGGACCGACCGGGCGCCGGGGTCGACCGCGGTGACCTCGTGCACGGCCGCGAACGTCGTGGCCTCGGTGGGGCCGTAGCAGTTCAGCAGCTCCCCGCCGCCGTGGTGGGCGAGCGCGGCGCGCATCGCGTCCGGGTCGGCGGCCTCACCGCCGACCAGGAGCCGCGCGACCGTCGCCAGCGCGGTCGCGTCCGCCCGCACCACCTCGTTGAACAGCGACGTGGTCAGGAACATCGTGCTGATCCGCGTGCGCCGGACGAACCGGGCCAGGTCGCGCGGGGAGACCAGGACGTCCTTGGGCAGCCCCACCAGGCACGCGCCGTTCAGCAGCGCGCCCCACACCTCCAGCAGCGCGGCGTCGAAGGAGAAGTGCGCCGCGAACGCGACCCGGTCGACCGGTGAGACGGTGAGGTAGCAGGCGTCCACGACGAGCCGCACCACGCCCCGCTGCGGTACCAGCACGCCCTTGGGCAGCCCGGTCGAGCCGGAGGTGTACATCAGGCAGACCGGGGTGGTCGCCGACTGGCCGCCGGGGCGCGCGGGCGACGCCGCGGCGATCCGCGGCCCGTCCACGTCCAGCCGCACGACGGCGGTCCCGGTGGCGGGCAGCAGATCGGCGAACCTGCGCTGGGTCACCACGGCGGCGAGGCCGACGTCGCGCACCATCCAGGCGAGGCGCTCGGCGGGGTAGGTGACGTCCAGCGGCACGTACACCGCGCCCACCTTGAGGATCGCGAGCGCGGCGACCACCATGTCCGACCGCTGGTCGGTGCAGATCCCCACGAACGCGCCGCGGGCCACCCCGGCCTCGACCAGGTGGTTGGCCAGCCGGTTGGCGCGCGCGTCCAGGTCGCCGTAGGTCCACGTCCAGGGGCCGAACTCCACGGCGGTCCGCTCGGGGTCCGCGTCGACCCGCGCCTCGAAGAGGGTGATGAGGTCGGTCATCGGACGGCCTCCAGCGCCACCGGCAGGCTGCTCACGCCGGAGAGGAAGTTGGAGTGGAAGTACCTGGGGGCGCCGGTCTGCCGCACGGAGCGGACGGACGAGCGCAGTTCGTCGAGCAGCACACCGATCTCCACGCGTGCGAGGTGGGCACCGAGGCAGAAGTGCGGGCCGTGCCCGAACGCCAGGTGCCGGTTGGGCTTGCGGCCGAGGTCGAGCCGGTCGGGGTCGGTGAACACGCGCTCGTCGCGGTTGGCCGAGGAGGTCCAGCCGGTGACGACGTCGCCCTCGGCGATCGTCACGCCGTCGATCTCGGTGTCCACCAGCGCGGTGCGGCCGAGGTGGGTGGTCGCGGTGGTCCACCGCAGGACCTCCTCGACGGCCTCGTCGAGCCCGACGTCACCGGCGCGCAGGGCACGCCACTGGTCGGGGTGCTCGATCAGCGCGAGCACGCCGCCGGTCATGGTCAGCCTGGTGGTCTCGTCGCCGCCGAGGATCAGGCTGTAGCAGTTGAGGACCACGTCCGCGTCGCTGAGGTCCACGCCGTCGACCTGCGCGGTCGCCAGCAGGCTCACCACGTCGGCGTGCGGGACGTCGCGCCGCTGCGCGGCCAGTTCGGCGAAGTACAGCAGGATCTCGTTCTTCGCCAGCCAGGAGTCGTCGGCCGAGTGCCCGCCCTCCTCGGAGCCCAGCGCCTGCTTGGTCTGGTCGAGGATGAACCGCCGGTCCTCCTCGGGGACGCCCAGCAGGTCGCAGATCGTGGCGAGGGGGACGTGCGCGGCCACGTCGAGCGCGAAGTCGACCTCGCCCGCGGCGAGCGCGTCGTCGAGCAGCCCGCGGGTGGTCTTGCGGACCTGGTCCCCGATCGCGTCGAGCGCGCGCGGGGTGAACGCCTTGAGCAGCAACCGCCGCAGGGCCGCGTGCCGGGGCCCGTCGGTCACCGGCAGCATGCTGCCCGCGCCGGAGTCCCCGCCCGCCAGCAGCGTGTCGAGCACGTTGCCCCGCCCGGAGGTGAAGCGGTCGTCGCGGTGCAGCGCGAGCACGGCGTCGTACCGGCTCAACACCCAGAACCCCCTCCTGCCACCGGACCGGGCGTGCCAGTGCACGGGCTGTTCGGCCCGAAGCTCCCGCCACGCGTCGGTGAGGTCGTTCTCGGCGTGCGTCCCCGGATCACTCAAGTCCATTGTGGACAGTTGTGCCGCGGATGGTCTAGGCCTGTCGTGCATGACGATCCTTTCTCGGGACCGTCGTCAAGGCGTGCGTCGTCGACGGCGTTCCACGTGGCACTGCCACGGCGAAAGGTTGCTACTCCCCAGTAGTTGCCCCAGTGTCGCCGGGTTCGGTGGAACCGCGGCTTCTTTCCGACTATGGCACAACAACACCAGGGTTCGCACCCGAGCCGAAGGGGTGTTTTCGGCTCCGCGCAAGAGTGTTGACGTACGGGCGGTGACCCGCCATGGTGTCTACAAGTGACTCTGGGGAGATGCCACCATGCCAAGTGATGTGTCGGAGGTCGAGCGGATCGACCGCCGCCTGGTCGTGCTCGGTGCCGTCATCGCGGTGGGCACCTTCACGGCCGCGCTGGACGCGACCATCGTCTCCGTGGCGCTCAACGGCATAGGCGCGCACTTCGCGACGCCGGTGTCGACCATCCAGTGGATCATCACCGGCTACCTGCTCGGCATCGCGACCGTCATCCCGGTGACGGGGTGGGCGGTGGACCGGTTCGGCGCGAAGACCATGTGGCTGTCCGCACTGGGCCTGTTCGTCGGTGCCTCGCTGCTGTGCGGGCTGGCCTGGTCGGCGGGTTCGCTCATCGCGTTCCGCGTCGTGCAGGGCTTCGGGGGCGGGATGATCGTGCCGCTCGCGCAGATGATCCTCGCCCGCGCGGCCGGTCCGACCAGGGTCGGCAGGCTGATGGCGCTGGTGACGATCCCGACCCAGTTCGCCTCGGTGTTCGGCCCCACGCTGGGCGGCCTGCTGGTGGACACCGTCGGGTGGCGGTGGATCTTCTACATCAACCTGCCGATCTGCCTGGTCGCGGGCGTGATCGCGGCCCGGATGCTGCCCGCGGACGAGGGTGCGGGGGACAAGACGCTCGACGTCGTCGGCCTGATGCTGCTCTCGCCAGGCCTGGCGCTGCTGGTCTACGGGCTGTCGCGGGTGCCGACCTCGGGCGCGACCTCGACCGCCGTGCTGGTCTCCGTGATCGGCGGGCTCGCCCTGCTGGGGGGCTACGTCGTGCACGCGCTGCGCACCACGGTGACGCCGATCATCGACCTGCGGCTGTTCTCGTCCCGGTGGTTCTGGACGCTGTCCGCGATGATGGTCGTCTGCGGGACGATCCTCTACGGCGCGGTCTACCTGTTCCCGCTGTACTTCCAGCAGGCGCGGGGACACACCGCGCTCCAGGCCGGTCTCGACGTCGCGCCGCACGGCGTCGGCATGCTGCTCATGCTGTTCCTGGGCGGGAAGCTGTCCGACAAGCTCGGTCCGCGCCCCGCGATGCTGGCCGGTCTCTCGGTGATGTCGCTGGCCACCCTGGTGTTCGCCCTGCTGCCGTCCGACCCGCACCCCGTGCTGCTGTGGCTGGCGCTCCTGGTGCGCGGCGCCGGACTCGGTCTCGCGGTGAGCCCGCTGATGGCCGCGGTGTTCCAGGGCGGTCTGCCCGACTCGGCGATCCCGCGCGCCTCCTCCGCGATGAACATCCTGCAACGGGTGGGCGGTTCGTTCGGCGCCGCCCTGTTCGCCGTCGTGCTCCAGTCGCAGATCGGCTCGGGCGGCGCCGAAGCCTTCGGCGTCACGTTCTGGGTGGTCACGGGCGTCACCGTGGCCGCACTCCTGCTCACCTGGTCGCTGCCGCGCGGTCTGCCCGGAGCCCAGCGCTCCTAGCGGCGGCACCCGACGAGGACTCGACCACCACTGCCGCGCGCCACGGGCGGCGGCCGGGAAGGACTGCCATGGCTGAGCACACCACCGCCGGGCTGGAGATCACCGAGGGACTGCTGGTCGACGGACGGACGATGCCGCTGGTCGTCGAGCCGGTCGGATCGCCCCCCGACCTGGTGGACTGGGCGTCCGACGCCCGCGACCTGCTCCAGGACCGGGTCTCGACCTACGGCGCCGTGCTGCTGCGCGGGTTCGGCGGCGTCACGGCGGAGGCGTTCGAGCGGGTCGTCCGGACCGTCTGCGGCGAGCCGCTGGACTACGTCGAGCGCTCCTCGCCGCGGCACGCGGTGCACGGCAACGTGTTCACCTCGACCGACCACCCGTCGCACGAGCGGATCTACCTGCACAACGAGCAGTCCTACAACCTCGTCTGGCCGCTGCGGATCTGCTTCTGCTGCCTCACCGCGGCGAGCGGGGGCGGCATGACGCCGATCGCGGACTGCCGCCGCGTGCACGACCGGATCCCGGCCCGCATCAGGGACGACTTCGCCGAACGCGGCTACCTCTACGTGCGCAACTTCGGCTCGGGCCTCGGCCTGAGCTGGCAGGAGGCGTTCCAGACCGACGACCCGGCCGAGGTCGACCGGTACTGCGCGGCCAACGGCATCGAGACCGAGTGGCGCTCCGCGCGGGAGCTGCGCACCAGGCAGCACCGCACCGCGGTGTCCCAGCACCCGAGGACCGGGGAATGGGTGTGGTTCAACCACATCACGTTCTTCCACGTCTCCACGCTCGGCGCGGACATGGCGGCGGCGCTGACCGACGCGCTCGGCGCCGACAACCTGCCGAACAACACCTACTACGGCGACGGTGCCGAGATCGAGCCGCACGTGCTCGACGAGCTGCGCGCGGCCTACGACGCGGAGATGATCGAGTTCCCGTGGCGGGAGGGGGACGTCCTGCTGCTCGACAACATGCTCGCCGCGCACGGCCGTGCCCCGTTCACGGGCGCGCGCAAGGTGGTCGTCGGCATGGCGGACCCGTTCTCGGCGTCGCCGCGCTGACCCCGAGGCCGGTGCGGCGCGGTCACCCGCGACCAGCGCGAGAGGCCCTCGACCAGTGCGGTCGAGGGCCTCTCGCGTGCGGTGTCAGTCGAACTTGTACTCGTAGGTGATGAAACCCCGGAACCTGGCCACCTTGTCGTAGAGCGCCCTGGCGAGGGCGTTGTCCTGCTTCGTGTTCCAGTACAGCCGCGACAGCCCGCGCTCCTCGGTCTCCCGCGCCACCCGCTCGATGAGGGCGCGTGCCGCACCGTGGCCCCGCGCCCTCTCGTCCACGTACAGGTCCTGGAGGTAGCACGCGCCGGGCGACCAGACGTTGGCGTGGAACAGGTAGTGCACGATGCCCACCACCTCACCGTCCAGCCGGGCCGCGAAGCCGAACAGCTCCGTGCCCTCCCCGAGACGGCGCCACGCCTCGTCGTACCCGGTGTCCGGCACCTCGGTGTCGTAGAAGTCCTTGTACGCGCGGGCCAGCACCTCCCATGCCGCTCGATCGTCCTGACGCAACGGGCTCACCTCAACCATGCGTCGATCAAACCATCACTTGCCCGCCAGGGACGTGCCCCGCAAGCTCTGGGTGATCACGGCGAACACCACGGCGAGCCCCGCGGCGGCCACCCAGAACCAGCCGCCCCGGCCCTGGTCGACCAGGTAGCGGTACGCGGCGACACCGGCACCGGAGCCCAGCGCCTCGCCCAGCGCGGTGCTGATGGCGAACAGGCTGTACCCCACGGCCCGGCTCTCCGGGTTGATCAGGCCGACGATCAGCACGTCACCGCTCGGCACGAACATCATCTCGGCGATCGTGAACAGCACGACGAACAGGACCGCGCCGAGGTAGCCCGGCACCAGCTGCGGCGTCAGGAACGACACCGCGAACAGCCCGTACGACAGCACCACGATGGTGAGGGCCCTGCCCTTGGCGACCCTGTTCGCGAAGCGGGTGACGAACAGCTGGAGGAACACCACCAGCAGCGCGTTGCCCGTGTAGAGCCAGCCCAGCAGCCTCGGTGACCCCAGCGTGGACGAGACGTACACCGCCAGCACGGTGAACAGCTGGCCGTAGATGATCCAGTAGAACGAGTTGATCAGCAGGAACCGGCGCATCCCCGGCTCCACCAGCACGTCCAGGTACCTGCGGAACGAGGTGGCCTTGGTGGTCCGCCGCGTCCGCACGGTGTCGCGCCGCAGGAACGCCACGACGCCGGCGGCCACGTAGATCGCCGCGATGGCCAGCAGCACCTGGTCGTGCATCTCGCGGTCGACGAAGAACAGCGCGACCGGCGCCGCGACCGCGGCCGCGATGTTCACACCCATGCTGATCAGCGAGAACAGCGTGGAGTGGTTGGCGATCCGGTCGCTGGCCGCGGCCGCGAGCTGCTTGGTCGCCAGCGCGTTGATCGAGATGCCCGCGCCGGCGAACGCGAGCGACAGCACGGTCATCGTCATGCCGGAGGAGAAGCGGAGGCTCACGAAGCCCACGCCCGCCATCGAACAGCCGAGCAGCACCGACTGCGCGGCCGGCATGCGGTCGAGCCACGGCGCCAGCGGGATGTTCGCGATCTTGTTGGTGAGCGAGAACACCACGACCAGCGCCGCGATCTGCGCCGTGTTGAACGAGGCCGCCGTCAACGCGACCACCAGCGTGGACACCACGCCGTAGTACCCCAGGTACACCAGCAGGTAGTGCGTGACGACGTAGGTCGTCGCCCGGCGCGTGTAGGCGCTGTCGACGGGCGGCGGTGCGGTCCTGGTCATGCCAGCGGTTCCACCTTCACCCGCACCAGGCGACGAGCGGCCTCGGCGTTCGCGACCGCGTCCTCCGGGTCGTCACCGGTGCACAGCACGTAACCCTGCCGGGAGTTGGACGACTCCAGCGGCCCGAGTTCCTGCCCCGGCTCCAGCGAGCACACCACGCGCACCACACCGCGCGCGCCCTCGGCCGACGCGACGTCCTGGACGTCGAGCACGCGCACGTTCTCGTGGCCGAAGAACCGGATCGCCGCGGCGGGCGCGACCGGGGTCCTGGCCGGTGCGGGCAGCCCGACCTGCCGGGCGATCCCCTCGGCCATCAGGTCGATGCCGCTCACCATCTCGCACAGCTCCCAGACCTGGTCGCCACCCACGCGGGTCTGGGACTCGATGAGCTTCGGCCCGGCCGCCGTCACGCGGACCTCGGTGTGCACGGGGCCGGTCGTCTGGCCGATCAGGTCGAGGAAGTCGAGGATCAGGGTCTCGACCCGCGCGCGCACGGCCGGGTCGAGGCGGGCGGGCACCTGGTGGCCCAGCTCGACGAACCGCGGCAGCTCGGTGGTCAGCTTCTCGGTGATCATCGCGATCTCGTGCGCACCGTCCAACGAGATCGTCTCCACGCTGTACTCGGGACCGTTCAGGAACTCCTCCGCCAGCACGGTGCCCGAGGCGGCGGCGCTGGTCCACGCCCACCGCTCGTCGAGCTCGTCCTCCGCCTCGACGACGAAGACACCCTCGCTGAGCCCGCCGTCGGTGGGCTTGAGCACGATGGGATCGCCACCCAGCTCGCGGAAGAACGCGCGGGCGTCCTCGAGGGTCGCGCACACGCGGTGCCGGACGGAACTCAGGCCGTGCTCGTTGAGCAGCGCGCGCGTCCTCGTCTTGTCCCGCGTCGCCAGCACCGCGCGGAGGTTGTCGCCCGCGATGCCGAGATCGCGGGCGATGCGGGAGGCGGGCTCCAGGCCGTACTCGGTGAAGGACACCGCGGCGTCGAAGGGATCGATGGCGTGCCACGCCCGCGCGACCGCGGACAGCTCGCCGAGGTCGCGGTAGTCGAGCACCGCGTAGCGCTCGGCACCGCCGAACTGCCGCTCGTCCACCATGCGCGGGATCTGCACCATCGAGTACCGAACCCCGAGCTTGTCCAGCTTGTCCAGGGTGGAGCTGGGTCCACCAACCACCAGAACGTGCTTCACCACGAATCTCCTCGGAAAGTCGAGTTCCCCGGACCCGTGGGGGTCCGGGGAACTCGTGCGACTACGGGCGCAGCCTCGACAGGTCGACGCCCAGACGGTCGGCGAACGCCCGGCTGCGGGACATCAGGACCGGCACCAGCTCCGGGTGCGTCTCCTTGACCTCGTCGAAGTTGAGCAGCAGCGCGAGCAGCTCGTTCATCCGCTGCTTGATGTGCACCCGCAGGTGCGCCTGGTCCAGGCACTTGCGGCCGAGGCCGATCGAGTTGCTCAGCAACTGGATGCGGTGGAACCAGTTCGCGGGCAGGTACAGCAGGTCACCCGGCATGAGGTCGAACTGGTGCAGCTGGGTGTCCGGCGAGCTGAGCAGCCCGTCCCAGTCCGGCTTGCCGTCCGCGCCGAGGCGCAGCTCGGCCTTCGGGCCCATGACGTACCAGCGCTTCGAACCGACGATCTGCGCGTGCATCACGTCGACCGAGTACGAGTCCTGGTGCAGGCGGGTGACGCCACCCTCCTGGCCCAGCCACAGCTGGTGGTTCGTGGAGGCCTTCTCGCCGTAGAGGTCCTGCCGGAAGTCGTACTGCGCGACGTCCAGTTCCGGCATGTCGGCCGCGATCTGCGGCGCGTTCGTCTGGTAGTACCACTCCTGGAGGTACAGGGGCGATTCGGTGTTGCCCTCGTTCTCCTTCAGCAGCGTGACGAACTCGGGGAACGTGACCGTGCGCGCTTCCTTCGAGTTGTAGCTGTTGACGGTGACCTTGACGTCCGGGCACCGCTGCGCGAGGTGCTCGAAGGACCAGGTCTGCACCGACGGCCAGTCCTTCACGAAGCCCTTGAGCACGACCGGGCGGAGCCGCGTGCGGTACTCCTCGTCGAACTCCTCCTTCGACAGGCCGCCGCGCGTCTCCAGGACGGGCGCCGAAGCCAGCGCGTCCACGAGGGGGCCGGACTGGAAGCCCGCCTCGACGGCGTCCTGGCTCTCCCTGTCATGGCGTCGGAGAATGTTTTCCTCGATGACCACTCGATTGCCTTTCGTGTCAGCGTGAGATGTGTGCGGAGACGACCTGCAGAATCGCCTTGTGGACGTCGTTCAGGACGGTGTCCTGTGCAGGGAGCCAGCGGTGGACGAAGTGGTCGCAGTCGAGTTCGACGACGTCGACCGATCGGGCGCGCACCGCGTTCGCGACGTACCCGTCCACGACGTCGGGGGGCACGACCTGGTCGTGCGTGCCCGCGATGATCAGCAGGTCGCCGTCGAACTCCCGGATCCCCGCGAACGCGGGGGAGTCCGGGTGGTTGCCCGGCTTGGCGAGCGTGTCGTAGAAGCGGTCGTCGTCCGAGCCCGCCGGGTACGCGGCGGGCACGAACAGGACCAGTGCTCGTGGCCGCAGCTCGGGCACGAGCGCCGCACCGAGGTGCGCCCCCATGCTGGTGCCGATCACCACCGGCGCCTCGTCGGAGCCCAGCTGGGCGGCCGCCGCCCGCGACTCGGCGAGCCGGATGCCCAGCGTGGACTCCTCCAGCACGCCCGTGCTGTCCCCGTTGCCGGAGAACTCGAAGGTCAGGGACCCGTGACCGTGTTCGGCGAGCTCGTCGAGCAGGTAGCGGACGCCGTGCCGGTCCGCGGTCGGCCCGAGCCCGTGCAGGTGCACGACGCTCGGGGCGCGCCCGTCGTCGCCGAGGACCTTCGTGGCGGCGAGCCGGTGCTCACCGACGACGAACGTCAGTTCTTCCGTGTTCATTGTCCTCCCCCGGGTTTCGCCTCACGTGCCGAGCGCGGAAAACCGCTCCTGCCGCACGGACGGCCATTCGTTGCGCAGGATGCTGTAGTAGACGACGTCGCGACGGCGCCCACCGGGCATGTAGTTGAAGCTGCGCAGCACGCCTTCCTCGGTCGCGCCGATCCCCTTGAGCCCGTCGCGGGCGCCGGTGTTCAGCACGTCGGTCTTGAACTCGACCCGCTCGCAGCCGAGCTCGCCGAACGCGTGGTCCAGCAGCGCGAGCTTGGCCCCGCGGTTGACGCCGGTCCGGCGCGCCTCGGGTGCCACCCACGACCAGCCGATCTCCAGCCTGCGGTCCGCCTCGTTGAGGTTGCCGTAGGCGGAACTGCCCATGACCCGACCGGTTTCGCGGTCGATGATGGCGAACACGATGCGGGTCCCGGTGAGCGTGTCGCGCACCGCGGTCTCGATGAACTGGTCGAGGTCGTCCTGCGTCGAGATCCGGGACACGAAGTACGTCCAGATGCTCTCGTCGAAGGAGATGCGCTCGAACGCCTCCCTGTCGGTGATCCGCACCCGGCGCAGCTCGACCCTGCTGTTGGTGAGGACCAGGTCCGTGAACTTGTCCCAGCTCATGCGTGCTCCTTGACTTGCTCGGTGACCAGCAGGGGGACGTCGTCGGGCAACGCACCCGCGTAGATCGACTCCAGTTCGGCCGCGTAGCGGGTGTGGATGTCCTTGCGCCGCGGCTTGAACTGGCCGGTGAGCATCCCGTTCTCGATGGAGAACCGCTCCGCCGCGAGCACGACCGCCTGGACGCGCTGCTCCTCCAGCAGGCCCTCGTTGAGCGACCGGACGAACCGGCGCAGGTCGGCCTCGTCGACGTCGGGTGAGGCGGGCGACACGACCGCGGAGAGGAACTGCCTGCCGCTGCCGTGCAGGACGCACTCGTGGACGGCCGGGTGTTCGCGCACCAGGTGCTCGATCATCGGCGCGAGCACGTTGTACCCGGTGCCCAGCGCGATGACGTCGTCCACCCGGCCCTGCACGAACAGGAAGCCGTCGTCGTCGACGTACCCGACGTCGTAGGTCTTCACCTCACCGGTCGGCAGGAACGTCTTCTCGTTCACGCCCGGAGCCGACCAGGTGTACCTGGTGTTGATCGGGTGCGTGCTGCCGACGATGAGCACACCGTCCTGGTCGAACCGGACCCTCTTGCCCGGCAGCACCCTGCCGACGCTGCCGAGCCGGAACGCGCCGGGGTGGTTCTTCGAGACGATGCACGTCTCGTTGAGACCGTACCCCTCGTACAGCGGCACCCCGTTGTCGTTGAAGAACTCCAGCACGGCCCGGCTCGCCGGCGCGGAACCGGTCCACAGGTACCGGATCCGGCCGCCGAGCCACTTCTGGATCACCTCGGTGCCGGGGGTGGCGCCGGTGGCCTCGATGCGCGTCTTCACGTCCTCGTAGAAGCCGGGCACGCCCATGACGACGGTCGGCGCCGCGAGCGGTGCCACGTCCAGCACGTCGTCGACGGACGCGAGCGTGACGTCGTGCCCGAAGACCAGCGCGGAGTAGATCCAGTACCGCTGCTGGAGGAACCAGTTGCCGAGGAACACCAGCAGGTTGTCGCCGTCACCGTGGGCGAACATGTCCTGCGTCGCGTCCAGCGCGCTGTTGACGCTGGCCACGGTCGCCTCAAGCCCCTTCGGCATGCCGGTGCTGCCGGAGGTGAACTTGATCGCGCAGATGTCGGCGGCGTCGTAGCCGGTGTGCAGCGGCTCGCTCTCCGCGCCGTCACCCGCCCAGTCGGCGATGACGGCGATGTCGAGGACCACCCGCCCGTCGGCGTCGGGGGAGTCGGTGAACAGCGCGGAGAGACCGAAGTCGCGCACGACCTCCTCCGAGTCGAACCGCCCCGGTTCGAACCCCGCCGTGACGGCACCGAGCTTGAGCACCGCGATGTCGAGCAGCACCCACTCGCGGCTGTTGCGGGCCATGATGCCGACCCGGTCGCGGCGGCCGATCCCGAGTTCCCGCAACCGCAGCGCCACCGCGGTGGCCCGTGCGTCGACCTCGGCCAGGCTCAGCGACCGGAGTTCGCCCTCGTGCGCGTGGTGGAAGCGGTGCCGGGTGTCGGTGTTGCGCTGCAACGCGATCGCGTTGACGACGTCGAGCATCAGGCGGTCCCCCCGTGGAAGAAGGTGACCCCCAGCTCGATCGGCGTGCCCGCCGGGACCAGTTCGACCGTGGTCGGCCAGGTGGTCGCCCCCGGCAGGCCGAGCGCGGCGGTGAGCCGGGCGGCGAAGCCCGGCATGACCGGTGCCGCGACGCTCGCCAGCAGCCGCGCGGCCGCCAGTTCGAGCGCGACGACGCTGCGGGTCTCGTCCTTCCAGGTGTCGATGCCCGCGACCTGGTGCTCCAACTCGGCGAACTCGCGCACGTCCCGCACGATGCCGTCCAGTTCGGCGGCGGCGCGGTTCAGCGAGAAGCCGTCCGCACCGAGTCCGCCGGTGACCGCGGACAGCCGGTTGGCCAGCTTGTCGAGGAACGCGACGTGCTCCGGCGTCCACACACCCGCGTCCGGCACGACGCCGCCGTACCACTCGCGCACCCGACCGTCGAGCTCGTGCAGCCAGCGCTGCCACGACCCGATCAGCGTGTCGCCGAGCACCTGGTCGTACCGGGTCGGGTCGAAGTTCGTCCGCCTGCCCTCGGACCGCGTGCCCGCGAGGAAGTAGCGGACCGCGTCGACGCTCTCCGGGGTCAGCACCTCCTTGCCCCAGATGGCGTGCTTGCGGCTGGTCGAGAACTTCTCGTTGTTCAGGAGGAGGAACTCGTTGACGTGGTAGTCGATGTCGGGCTGCCAGGACGGGAACGCGAGCGAGTAGAGCACGGGGTAGAGCAGCGCGTGGTAGAAGCTGTTGTCGTAGCCGAAGAAGTGGACGACCTTCCAGTCCTGCTCGGGTGCGTCGGCCTGCCACCCGGTCTGGAGCTTCCTGCCGAGCGCCTCGATGCCGTGCAGGAACCCGTACGCCATCTCCGGCCACACCCAGATGACCTGACCGTCCACACCGGACTCAGCGGGCGGCACGCCCCACTGCGAGGGGTGGGTGATCGGCAGCTCGAACTCCTCGCGGGCGAACACCCGGTGCGTCAGCTCGCGCAGCCGCGCGGGCACCCGGCCGAGGTTGTGGTGGGCGGTGACCTCCTTGCGGAACTCGTGCAGCGGCAACGAGTACCGGGTCGACACGCCGTGCGCGGCGGGGTTCCCGGTGCGCCGCGTGCGGGGGTCGACCAGGTCCGCGCAGACGTTCGGCTCGCCGCACTCCTCGCAGATGTTGCCGTTCGTGCCGTTGCCGCAACCGGGGCAGCCACCGGACACGCCCACCTCGTAGAGGTACTCGCCGGTCTCGTCGTCGAGCAGCGCGGGCGCCTCCAGCGGTCGCACGACACCGGACTCGACCACGCGGGAGAAGAAGCGCCGCAGGCCCGCGCGGTAGGTCTCGTCCGCGTTCGTGACCGTGTACTGCTCGACCTCGATGTCCATCATGCGGAGCGTCTCGGCGATCTCGGACGAGAAGTGCGCCGCCGTCTCCGCCGGGGACCTCCCGTCGCGCTCGGCGCGGTCGACGACGTAGCTCTGGTAGTCGTCGCTGCCGGTGAGGTGCCAGGCGTTGACGCCGTTGAGCCGCTGGAACCGGACGAACGCGTCCGCGCCGAGGTACGGCCCGGACAGGTGCCCGAGGTGCAGGTCGCCGTTCGGCGTCGGCGGCGTGGAGAAGACGAAGACGGGGCGGTCGCCGAACCGGTTCCTGCCCGCGGCCGCCGAGGTCGCCTCCGCGGGGTCCCGCCAGTACAGGTCGAAGAAGATCAGGTCCTCGTCGCCGGTGTTCTCGATGACGTGGGTCTCGAACGGCTCGAACCGGACGACGGTGCCGGGCGCGACCGGGCTGCGCCTGCCGTCGACGACCAGCTCGCCCGTGCCGCGGACGATGACGAAGACCTCGGTCTCGTCGTGCTGGTGCGGATCGCTGGAGGCACCGGGGACGACCCGGCCCCAGCCCGCGCCGGGTCCGAACCCGGACTCCGAGCTCATGTCGATGCCGAACGCCTTGGACAGCTCGTCGGTGTTGTACTGGCTGACGATCACGCGCTGATCCTTTGTCCTGAGCCGATGCGGAGTAGGTCGGCGGTTTCCGCCGCGATGGCCGGAGCGAGCCGGTATCCGGAGCCGTTGGCCGCGCCCGCGAAGACGACCCGACCGCTCGGGTCGACCGTGCGCACGAGCGGCTCCCCGGTGGGGCTGTAGGCGTCGCAGAACACCCGACCGGACGTGGTGCGCTCCACGAGCCGCGGCGCGAGCAGCCCGAGCACCTCGCGTCCTTCGGCGAGCGCCCGCTCGCTGAGCCCGTCGGTGAACTCGTCGGGCACGACGTCCCAGTGCTTGCTCGTGAAGCTGAAGAGCTGGTGGCCGCGGTGCGCCATGGGCAGCAGGAACGCGTCGACGTCCTGGAACACGACGAGGCGGTCCTCGGCGGTGGGCACCTGGTCGACGTGCAGCGCGACGACCTGCTTCACCCGCACGCCCAGCGGTTCGAGGAGGTCGCGCCAGGCGGGCGCGTGCACCCACGGACCGGGCGCGATGACGACCCGCCCCGCGAGCAGCGACTCGCCGGTGCCCAGCCGGAGCAGCACCCCGTCCGGCCCCGGCTCGACGGCCGTCACCGCGACACCCTCGCGGAACTTGACCCGCGACCGCAGCTCACCGGCGAGCACGGTGGTCAGCGCGCCGACATCGGCGTAGTGGCACCCGGCCACGTCCCAGGAGCCGTCCGGCCGCTCGGTGGGCCGAGCCAGTTCCAGGTACGCGCCGGTCACGGCCGCGGCGTCCGCGGACACCACCGACGCGGCGAGCGGGAAGATCGGCAGCGCCGGGTCGGACTCCGCCAGCCGCTCGTAGTGGCGGTGGCTGTACTCGGTCATCCGCCGCACGCGCGGGGTTGCCCCGCGCGGGAAGTGCACGCCCGCGGACCTCCTGCTGGCTCCCGACCCGGCGATGTCGCGGTCGAGCACGGTGACCGCGAGGTGCGGTGCGCGCGCGACGAGTTCGCGGGCGATGAGGCAGCCCACGATCCCGCCGCCCACGACCGCGACGTCGACGTCGGGCCCGCTCATCCGAACACGACCTTCGTGGCGTCCTCGGTGCCGAGCTTCGCCGACCACTCGATGAACGACGCGAGCTGCTCGTCGCTGCGGACACCGCGCAGCCGGTCGACGACGCGCTGGCTGCGCCACGCGATGAGGCTGAGGTTCCGGTCGGGCAGGCCCCGCTGCGTCGGTGCCGCGTTGTGCAGGAACACGTTGCGGTCGGAGGGACCGTCCCACCGCACGATGAAGTCCTTGTCGATCCTCAGCTCGGCGCCCTCGCGCTCGAACCGGTGCGCGATCGGGTCGAGGAAGTCCGACGGCGCGGACCGGAACCCGGTCGCCCACACGATCACGTCGGCGTCGACCTGCCCCACCACACCGGGGTGGTTGCTGTTCGACACCTTGATCGCCAGGTCGTTCTGCCCGCTGCCGGGACCGACGTCGAACACCTCGCGGTTCGGGTAGAGGGCGACGGCGTCGTGTGCTCCCTCGATGAACCTGAGCACGTAGATGCGCTGGTAGATCTCCCTCAGGGTGGCTTCGGAGATCCCGTCGCTGGCGAGCACGTGCTGGGAGATGAACTCCTCCCGCTTGGCCCGGTCGAGGTTGAAGAAGTAGTCCGAGTAGCTCGGCACGAAGAAGTCGTTGGTGAACGGCGAATCGTCGATCGGGAAGTAGTTGCGCCGCCTGGTCACCCAGGACACGCGACGCGGCCGCTCGTGCTCGGGCCTGCTGATGAGGTCGAGGAACGCCTCGGCGCCGGACTGCCCGCCGCCGACCACGCACACCCGCTTGCTCCGCAGGTTCGCCCCCAGCTCGACGATGTCGCTGACGTGGAACTGCTGCTCACCGAGCTGCGCGACGGCGGGCACCCACGGCTTGGTGCCGACGCCGACGGAGATGTTGTTCGCGGTCAGCGTTCGCTTGTTGGTCCGGACGACGAAGACCTGGTCGAAGTCGACGGAGAGGACCTCCTCGCCGAAGACGACGTTCTCGTTCTGGTCGCTCGCCCAGTGCATGTAGTTGCGGAACTCCTGGCGGGGCACCGCGTCGAACTGGGCGTTGATGAAGTGGTAGATCTTGCCGCACGAGTGCAGGTAGGACAGGAACGAGAACTTGCTCGTCGGATCGGCCAGGCTGACCAGATCCTTGAGCATCGACACCTGAAGCGTCGCTCCTGGTAACTGTTGACCGTCGTGCCAGCCGAATTCAGCCCTTTTTTCCAGGAAGAGGTTCGTGATCTCCGGACGGGAGTGCAGAAGTGAAGCCAAACTCAGGTTGGCCGGGCCAGCGCCAATTCCAATACAATCGTAGTGCGTGCGCACAGAAGCATCGCGCATTGCAAAGACCCCCATAGTCCATACGACCCAGGAACGCGAACGCGCAGGGCAGGGCAAGGCGCGCGACCGACGGTTCACGAAGGTCGCGCAGCACAACGCGGGGCTGCCGAAACCGGCCGCCCGACGTTATGGAAAAGATCGTCTACTGATGCATATCGACTTCGTGCGACCACTCGGTCGAAGTCGCAGAAAAAAGATCAACCCCAGAGCTCAAAGCTTCTCCCCAGACGGATGAGCACCTGATATTCCCCTCGTTCGAGGCTACAGCGGCCGCGCGCCCATTTCAACCAAGTTACGAAAAAACGTGGTACCGGCCGTGGGGCTGCCCGATATTTCGGTAAGCCGCAGTGAGGGGGTGGAACCGGTTGCGCCAGGGGGAGGTGGTGTGCTGGGCGCGGGCGCGGCCCGGTCCGAACCCCCCGCGTGGTGGTCGGATCTCGTTGTCGACCACAGTGGATCATGGTAGTTTCGGCACCCGTGCGGTGGGGGGAACCGCGGTCCGGGAACCCCTTGGCCTGTCGGGAAATGATGTCCCGCGAGCGCGTGCGACCATCCGTCGATCGATCCGACGACGACGTCCCGCCCCCGAACTCCGCACCTCTGTCTCGAAAGGACTCTTCGCGATGACCCGGTTGTGGATCCGAGGGGAAGCTCGGGCGACGGAGCGGCGCGCGCCGGTCGTGCCCGAGGACGTGCACGTCCTCGTCGAGGCCGGGATCGACGTGACCGTCGAGGCGTCGGCGCAGCGGGCGTTCCCGGTCGAGGACTACCGGGCCGCGGGCTGCGACGTCGCTCCCGAGGGCAGTTGGGTCGACGCGCCGTCCGACGTCGTCGTGGTCGGGCTGAAGGAACTGCCCGACCACCCGGGGGAGCTCCGCCACCGGCACGTGTTCTTCGGACACGCCTTCAAGGGCCAGGCGGGCGCCCGCGACCTGCTCGACCGGTTCCACTCCGGTGGCGGAACGCTGCTCGACCTGGAGTACCTGACCGACGACGCGGGACGACGGCTCGCGGCGTTCGGCTACTGGGCGGGCTACGTCGGCGCCGCACTGGCCGTGCTGCACGCGCGCGGTCGCCTGTCGGCACCGCTGCTGCCGACCACCCGCGCCGACCTGGACGCCGCGCTGCGGGTGCCGGGCGATCCGCTGAGGGGTCTGGTCATCGGCGCGCTCGGCCGCAGCGGGCGAGGCGCGAGGGACGCACTGGTCGTCGCGGGCCTCGTCCCGACCGAGTGGGACCTGCCCGAGACCGCGAACCTGGACCGGGCGGCGCTGATCGGGCACGACGTCCTGGTCAACACGGTGCTCACCACCCGCCCGTCGCCCCCGTTCCTGACCGACGCCGACCTGGACGCGCCGGGGCGTTCGCTGCGGGTGGTCTCGGACGTGACCTGCGACGTGACCTCGCGGCACAACGTCCTGCCGGTCAACGACCGCGTCACGTCCTGGGACGAACCCGCGCGCAGGCTGCGCGACGGGGAGCGGCCCGTGGACGTGATCGCGATCGACAACCTGCCGTCCCTGCTGCCCGTGGAGGCCAGCGCGGCGTTCTCCGCCGAGTTGACGCCCCAACTGCTGGACCTCGACGCCGCTCCGTGGCGCCGAGCGGTGAAGCACTTCCACGACGCGGTGAAGGAGAACGTCGATGCCTAGGGTGCACTGGGTCGGGACCGGCCTGTCGACCGGCAGCGGTGTCCGCGTCCTCAGCGAGATCGCCGACGTCGTCGTGCACGGGCGGACGGCCGCGAAGGCAGCGGCCTGCGCGGAGCGGCTCGGACTGGCGGGCCGGGTGGGGACGGCCGCCCTCGACGACCTCGCTCCCGCCGCGGGGGACGTCGTGGTCTCGATGCTGCCCGCCACCGAGCACGGGCGACTCCTCGGGGTCTGCCTCGCGGCGGGCGCGCACTTCGCCAACACCAGCTACGTGTCCCCCGAGATCGCCGAGCAGGCCCGCGACGCCGGGGTCGTGGTGCTCACCGAGGCCGGGCTCGACCCCGGCATCGACCACCTCCTGGCCCACAGCCTCGTCGCGGAGGCGCGAGCCGCGGTCGAGGGACCGGCGCGGGTCGCCTTCACCTCCTACTGCGGTGGCATTCCGGCCGTGCCCAACGACTTCCGGTACCGCTTCAGCTGGGCGCCGCGCGGTGTCCTCACCGCGCTGTGCTCGCCTGCCCGGTACGTCGAGGACGGCACCGAGCGGATCGCGGACAGGCCGTGGGAGGCGGTCCGCCCGCACGTCATCGGCGGAGAGCGGTTCGAGGTCTACCCCAACCGGGACAGCGTGCCGTTCGTCGCCCAGTACGGGATGGACGCGGGGTGGACGCTGGACGAGTTCGTCCGCGGCACGCTCCGCCTCGACGGCTGGCAGGCGGCGTGGCAACCGGTCTTCGCCGAACTGCGCGGTGGTGACCAGGACCGGATCACCGAGCTGGCCGAGGAGCTGGCCACTCGCTACCCGACCACGAGCGCCGACCGCGACAGGGTCGTGCTGGCCGTGGCGTTGCGGGTCGACGGCGCCGACGGGACCTCGTGGTCCGGCGAACACGTGCTCGACCTCGTCGGCGACGACGAGGACAGCGCCATGGCCCGCCTGGTCTCCACGACGGCGGCGGTGGGCGTCGGCGAGATCCTCGCCGGACGGCTGCCCGCGGGTCTCCACCGAGCCGCCGAGAGCCCCGGTGACGCCGAGCGCTGGCTCGAATCCCTGCGCGCGCACGGGATCACCACCCGGTCCCACCGGTAGGCCGGTCGCGGTCCGAGGTCGCCCCGAACAGCGCGCGGAACGCTGTTCGGGGCCTGCGCTACGGGGCGGACAGGGCCAGGAACGTGTAGACGGTGGTGCCGCGCGGGCTGGTGTGCACGCGGACGAGGTCGACGAGTTGGTTGACCAGCAGGAGTCCTTGTCCTCCGTGCTGCCCCGGCTCGGGTGGGCGGCGACCGGCGAGGGGATCGGTGAGACGACCGGTGTCCTCGACGGCGCAGACCAGGGTCTCCCCGTCGAGCCAGAACCGCACCCGGCACCCGGCACCGGTGTACCGGAGGCTGTTGGTGACCAGTTCGGTCGCGACGAGCTGGAGGTCGGCCACCCGGTCGGTGGCCAGTCCCCACCGCGGCGCCCACGCGTCGACGAGCCTGCGGACGTCCCGGATCTCGGCGGTGGTGGTGATCACCAGGTCGACGGGGTCCTGGCCCACGTCCAGGGGTTGGTTGTAGAGGCTGACCACGGCCTCGGGGGCGTAGTGGTCGCTGTCGCGGCGCTCGTCGGCGTTCCACACCGTCGGGTGCGTGGCCAGGGCGTCGGCCAGCGCCCGGTCGTCGAGCGTCGAGGTGTCGTAGGGGCAGACGATGGTGACGTCACGCCCGGCGAACGCCAGGTTGATCAACGCTTCGTGCTGGGCGCAGGCCGGGTACTCGGTGGCGGTGCGGCCCGCCCAGATCGGTTCGCCGATGATGCGCACGTGCCGGTCGCGGTGGGTGTCGGCGAACCGCCGCAGCACGGTCGGGATGATCGTGCCGGGGTTGCGGCCCACCTCCTCCATGTCCAGCATCCGCACGTCGTCCGCGGCCGTGCCCAACGCCTCGCGCAGCAGCTCCAGCCGCGCGCCGGGCACCGCCACGGCGACGGGTTCGCCGTTCGCCACGCCGTCGGTGATGAAGGGCACGAGTGTGCTCAGGTAGTCGTCGTCGGAGCCGTAGAACAGGGCCGGGTGGATGAATCCACCGCGGGGCGGCGTCGCCTGGAGCGTCACGCGACTTCCTCGACTCGCACGGAGTGCAGGTCGAGGAGCTTCACGAGTCGGCTCAAACCGGGCCAGGAGGTGCGCAGCACCACCGGGGAGCCGCGGTCGGAGAGACGATCGACCAGGCGCAGCAAGCTGTTGTGGTCGAGGAACGTCAGCGCTGTGGCGTCGAGCACCAGTTCTCCGTTCTGAGGACGTAGGTCGACGCGGTCCAGGGCCGCGGTGAACAGCTCGGTGGAGGAGTCCACCTCGCCACCCAGGGCGGTGAGGCCTCCGCCGAGGGCGTGCAGCCGGAAACCGGACGTGTCGGTGTTGGTGTTCGGGTGCAAGCTCGCGACGTGCGCGAACGCCCGGTCGTCGACGTCCGCGGCGGAGTAGGCGCACAACGCCGAGAACGCGTGATCGGCCATGTAGCGGTCCGCGAGGTGCTCGTAGCGGGCGAAGGCGTCGAACTGCCGCGCGGAGCGCACCAGGGGAGTCACGTCCGCGGCCACCCGCAGTCCGGAGAACCCGTCCGCCAGGGCTGCCTCGGTGGCGTTGGCGTACGTCCGCACCTGGGCCACGGGGTCGACCACCCCGCCTGCGGAGTACACCGCGTCCACCGACGCCACGTGGGCGGCGCCGTCCCGCAACGCCCGGTCGATCCCGTCGATCCCCCGCAAGCTCTCCACCAGGGCGTCCACCGGGCCGGGAGCGGTGTAGAGGATGCGACTGCCCTGCTCCAGGCCTTCGCGCAAGAACTCCCGCGCGCGGGCCTGGAATTCGAGCACGTCGTCGTACCGCCAGCACACGTGATCGTGAACCCCCAGATCACGAGCATGTTCCACGAGCCCTGACCTGCGCATACCGTGATCCTACGCGTACCGGTGGCGAGGGTCCGCACCACCGGTGCGGTGGTTTTCAGGCCGGTAGGTGTTTCGGCCAAAGGTGCGAAAGTGTTTCGAGAACGCTTGTGCCGCGGTGTCCGGCAGCGCTAGAACTGGTCGACCGCCAGTCGATCCGGGGGGACCACATGCGCTGGGCGAAACTGCTGCTGCCCGTCCTGGTGGCGGCGACCCTCGTCGCGCCGGTCACGGCGACGGCCCAGGTCCGACGAGCGCCCGACGCGCCGCCGCGGCCGGGGTGGGCGATCACCGCTACGGGGCTGGTGTGGACGGCGACCGCCCCGGTCCCGCCGGGTGGCGCGGCGGTCGAGTTCTGGGACGGCGACCGGCTGCTGGGGGTGCCGCGACCGTCGGCGGACCTGCGCACCTACACCCTGGACGCGGCGGACGTCGAGGGCGTCGACGCGCTCCAGGTGCGGCTGTCGGGCAGGCGCCTGGACGTCGAGGAGCCCGTTCTCCCGTCGGCCGGTTCGGTCGCGCCGCCGCCCGCGCTCCTGCCCGCGGGGAGCACCGACCCCGGCACGCCCGGCCCGTTCGCCACGTCCACCGGGGAGTACGAGCTCGACCCCATCACCGCGCCCGGTTACGCGGTGCCGTTGGAGATGAGGGCCGTGGTCGTCGCGCCGGTCGGTGCGACGGGCCGTCGCCCCGTGGCGCTGTTCCTGCACGGCAGGCACATCACCTGCTACGACGGCACCCAGATGCTGTTGACGTGGCCCTGTCCGGAGCCCGCCGAGCCGGTGCCGAGCTACCGCGGCTACCTGGGGGCGCAGCGGCTGCTGGCCTCGCAGGGCTACGTGACGGTGTCCGTGTCCGCCAACTCGGTCAACGCCCAGGACGGGTTGGACGTGGAACTGGGCGCGGGCGCCCGGTCGGCGCTGGTGCGCGCGCACCTGGCGCGGTGGGCGGACTGGGCGGGGGCCGGTCGCGGTTCCGCGCCCGAGGTGGTCCGCGCCGCACCGGTCGCCGACCTGCGTCAGGTGTTGCTGGTCGGGCACTCCCGCGGCGGCGAGGGCGTCAACCGGGCCGCGGTCGACAGCCTCTCCCCGCCGCCGCCGGGCAGCGGCCACGACGGCCCGGTGCTCTGGACGATCAAGGGCCAACTGCTGATCGGCCCGACGGTCTTCGCGCACAACCCGGCGCCGGACGTGCCGTCGGTGACGATCCTGCCCGGCTGCGACGGCGACGTGTCCGACCTCCAGGGCCAGCTGTACGTGGACGCCACCCGCGGTGTGAGCCGGGGGGCCGCGCTGCACAGCGCGCTGTACTTCGTCGGCGCCAACCACAACTTCTTCAACAGCGAGTGGACGCCCGGCCAGGCGGAGGCCCCGGCGTCCGACGACTTCCTCTCCCCACCCGAGGACCCGGTGTGCTCGCCGGGGACGCCCACCCGGCTCACCGCCGAGCAGCAGCAGACCGCGGGCGCGACCTACATCGCCGCGGCGGCACGCCTGTTCGTCGCCGGAGACCGGCGGGTGCTGCCGCTGCTGGACGGTTCGGGCGTCCGAGCGCCCTCGGCCGACCCGGCGCGCGTGCTCGCCCACGCCGTCGGCGGCGCGCGCTCCCCGTTCGTCGTGCCCGACGAGGCGACCTCGGCCGCGGGTTCGGCACGGGTGTGCGCGCAGGTCTCGGCGGACCCGGCCGCGGCGTGCGTCGACCCGGCCGCAGGCCGCCCGTCGCCGCACTTCGTCCGGTTCAACCGCATCGTGCCCGAGTCCGGCCGGTTCGCCGTGGCGCTGGGGTGGACGGCCGACGGGCAGGCCGCGACCGCGCGACCCGGCACGCCGGTGTCGCTGGAGGGGGCGCGGCAGCTGGCGCTGAGGCTGGCCGTGCCGCCGAACAGCCCGACCACCCGCTTCGACGTGGCCGTGACCGACGCGGCCGGGCGCCGCGCGGCGCTGGGGTCGGTGGCGCTGGACGGGCTGCCCGCCACCGACCGGATCTCCGCCCGCTGGGCGCAGGAGGTGCGCGTGCCGCTGCCCGCGCAGGGGATCGACCTGGGCCGCGTCGCCGAGCTGGAACTGGTCCCGCACGGTGGTTCCGGGCAGGCGTGGCTCGTGGACGCCCACGGTTACGCTCCCGGCCTGCCCGCCCCGCGGCCGGTCGCGCTGCCGCGCGTCGACCTGGGCGCGCTGACCGCCGAGGAGGGCGACTCGGGCGTGCGGACCGTCCGGTTCCCGGTCTCGGTCACCGGGAGCGGCGCGGGCGCGGTGCGGGTGTTCGTCCAGAACGAGGGCGACGCCGCGTACACCGAGCAGCTGGTGGCGATCGAGCCGGGACAGCGCGAGCTGGAGGTCCTGGTGCGGATCACCGGCAACACCCGCTGGAACCTGGACGCGCGGCGCACGGTGCTGGTCAAACCCGTGCGGGGCGCGGTCGTCGGCCGGTACGCCGACAGGCTGACCGTGCCGAACGACGACCCGGAGCCGACCTTCACCGCCACCCCGGTCACCGACGCGATCACCGAGGGCGGCACCCTGGCGTGGCGGATGACGCTGTCCGCGCCCGCCGACCGGATGCTCCTGGTCACGGGCAGGCCCACCGCCCCCGAGGGGGCCGAGCTGTCCACCACGGACGTCGACGAGCTGTGGTTCCGCCGCAACGTCTCCCAGGAGGAGCCGCTGCCCTCGCGGCCGTTGTCGAGCACGCGGGTGCAGCCGCTGGCCAGCATCCCGCGCGGGGAGCTGACCGGGGTGCTGACCGTGCCGACGGTGGCCGACCTGGAGGTCGAGCCGGTCGAGCGGATCCGCCTCAACCTCACGCTGCTCTCGTCCACCGGGTCGGCCTCCGGAGAGGTCGCCGACGGCACGCCCGCCGGGTGAACCGCGGGCCCAGCGGCGGGGTTCCGGGCTGGTAGCGCCGTCCGCGCCAGGGGTCAGGGGCGGAGGAGGGTCTTGATGGCGCGGCGTTCGTCCATGGCCCGGTAGCCCTCGGCGACCTGGTCGAGGGGCAGTGCGAGGTCGAAGACCCTGCCGGGGTCGATGGCGCCGGTCCAGATGCGGTCGATGAGGTCGGGGAGGAAGCGGCGGACGGGGGCCGGGCCGCCCAGGAGGCGGACGTGGCTGAAGAACAGTTCCTCGCCGGGGAGGGTGACGTCGTGCGCGACGCCGACGTAACCCGTGGAGCCGCCGGGCCGGGTGGAGCGGATGGCCTGCGTCATGGACTCCTGGGTGCCGACGGCCTCGATCACGCTGTGGGCGCCGAGGCCGTCGGTGAGGTCCTTGATCCGCGCGACGCCGTCGTCGCCGCGTTCGGTGACGATGTCGGTGGCGCCGAACGCGGTGGCGAGCTCCTGCCGGGATTCGTGGCGGCTCATGGCGATGATCCGTTCCGCGCCCAGCTCACGGGCGGCGAGCACCCCGAGCAGGCCCACGGCGCCGTCGCCGACGACGGCCACGGTCTTGCCGGGACCCACGTCCGCGGCCACGGCGCCGAACCACCCGGTGCCCAGCACGTCGGAGGCCGCGAGCAGGCTCGGCAGCAGGTCGTCCGAGGGCACCTCGGGGGTGGCGACGAGCGTGCCGTCGGCGAGCGGGACCCGCAGGTACTCGGCCTGGGCGCCGTCCACGCCGACCGCCTGGCGGTGCACGCAGGAGGTCTGGAACCCGGCCCGGCAGATCTCGCAGGTGTTGTCGGAGGCGAAGAACGAGCCGACCACGAACTGGCCGGGTCTGATCCCGGTGACCTCGCCGCCGACCTCCTCGACGATCCCGACGTACTCGTGGCCCATCGGCGTGGGCCCGGACACGGTTTCGACGCCGCGGTAGGGCCACAGGTCCGACCCGCACACGCAGGTGGCGGACAGGCGGACGATGGCGTCGGTGGGGGACTGGACGGCGGGGTCGGGACGGTCCTCCAGGCGGACGTCGCCGGGGGCGTGGATGACAGCTCCGCGCATGGTCGGGTGCTCCTCGGGGGTGTGTTCGATCGGGTGACGGTCGGTCCTGGGCATCTCTCCGGCGACGGCCATCGCCCTGGGGCCCGTCCGCGTGGAGGACGAGGTGGGTGATGGATTCGATCAGCGCGCACCCGGTTCCGCAACCCTGGGTTCGCGGCGGCCACCAGACCGCGGCGCACCCCGTCACCACGCCGGTGACGACGTGTTCGAAGTGGACGGGCTGGTGCCGTTCACCCCCTCGTCCGCGGCCCCTACAACGAGACCGCGGGACCGCTCCCCGCGGACGTCGTCACGATCGGCGGTGTGCACGACCTGACCCCCGTCGATCGGAGTGAGCATGCGCAAGACAACGGCGGCGTTCGCAGTAGCCCTCGCCATCGCGGGGGTGACCGTGTTCAGCGCGTCTCCTGCCGGCGCGATCACCAACTGCTCCAGCTACTTCATCGACACCCCGAGGGTGGGGGCGCGGTGCACGAGCAGTGCGGGCGCCCTGAGCACGGTGATGGCGATCGCCTACTGCCGGCGTGACCTGGTGCCGCAGAAGGTGGTGTACGGACGCAGTGTCCGCGTCCACGAGACCTCGGTCGCCGACTGCGGTGCCGGTTGGTACGCCGCCAACCACGGGTACGCGCTCGGCAGTTAGGCGCGCGACCGCGGTGCGGGTCTTCCGGCGGCGGATCGTGGGGTTCGACCACCGCGTCCGCCGACCGGGAAGACCCGTTCGTGCTCCTCCGCGCCGAACCGGGACGTGGCACCGCGGTGGTGTCAGCCGTCGTGGTCGAGGACGCGCAGGTCCGGTGGGACGAGGGTGGTGCTCTCCATCAGCTCGCGGATGAGGTTGTGGTTCAGCGTGTTCCCGATGGGCTCGCCGACCTCCTCGCGGGTCAGGCCGGAAACACCGTTCCTGCTCAACCGGTTCCGCACCTCGGCGACGACGCGCTCGACCCTCTTGTGGTTCCAGTCGTCGTCCGGCCGGATCTCGTTGAGGTGTTCCGCGACCTGGCGCCAGGACAGGGGGATCGGGTGCAGCTCGTGCAGCAGGTACCGCTGGGCGAGCACGACGACCACGCGCTTCTCCACGGGACTGAGGTGCCACGTGCGCGGAGGCCGGGTCGGCGCGTGGTGGTCGGTCGGTGGTCGGTCGCCCTCCTCGGGTTGCACGTGCACTTCGAGCAGGTGCAGTCGTTCGTGGGAGCCGCGGACGAACAGCGGGGTGTACCCCGTTCGCAACGGGATCGGGTCGTCCTGCCGGAACAGCAGGCGGGATTCGGGCAGCCGCAACGGGAGGCGGCCCAGCGTGCTGATCCACCACCGGTCACCGCGACAGGTGAGCGCCCCGTGCTCCCTGCTGACGCGCAGGTCGTCCTCGCCGACGCAGACGTGCACGTCCGGCCTGCTCCGTCCGAAGAGGACGGTCCGCCCCTCCTTGGGGCCGAGGGTGATGCCGCCGGTCGCCGCCAGCACGTGCAGCATGCCGGGCGCGACGCCGACGGAGACGCCGAGGGCGAGGCTGTGGTGGTTCGCCGGGAGCTCGTTCGGCCGTTCCTCTGGCATGTCAGCCTCCTGGCACCTCGGGTGAGCAGCGCGTCCGTCAGCCTGTCCGAGACCCGCGGGAGGGTTCCCGCGTCACCGTGACGGGAAGAAGGCGGTGGCCAACCGGGTCGCGAGCCCGCACCGCTCGTCCGGGGGCAGGTGCTTGCCGATGACAGTGGCTTCCAGCACCTCGTTCTTCTCGTGGCCGTAGGAGTCCACGTAGGTGAGGTTGTACACCTCGATCTCGCACTTGTCGTCGCTGGGCTTGTCTCCGGGGTAGCTGGTCGCGGAAGGCCGGTTGTCGATCATCGAAATCGTCGCACCGGACTTGCCCAACAGCTCCGCACGGGTGAAGCGCAGCAGGTAAACGGTCCCGTCGGCGGTACTGGTCCAGGTGCACTTCCAGCGGCCGAAGCCGACCTCCGGATTCGCGCGGTCGATCCCGGACCGATCGGGGAACGACGGCGAGTCCTTGGCCCTGCACGCGTTCGTCCGGCTGAGCGAGTCCGGCCGCAACGCCGGGTTCTCGGCTCGGCGCGTGGGAACCGGTCCTTCGGTGATCACCGCGTCGACGCTCCGGACGGTGGCGTCGGCCATGTCGCACGCGTTGGCCTCGATCCCGTTGGCCCTGGTCACCTCGATCTTGATCTCGTAGCGGTCGGGTAACAGCAACCTGCGCTTGCAGGACCCCTCACCCGCCGGTTCGGTCACGAGCCGGTACCGCCCCCTGTCCTGTTCCTGCACGAGGGGCTGATCGCTGGGAGTGTTGTCGATCAACGCTACGACGTTCGCCTCCCTCCCGCGCTTCTTGACGATGACGTTGCACTGGTTGAACCCGGAGTTGTCCGACACCAGGTTGGGGTTCCCGAACGGTTCCAGGGCCTGGGACGCGTCGCGCAGCAGCGCGCACGGATCGGCGGTCCTCGGGTCGGCCAGCACCGGCCCCGTCGGTGTCCTGGGTCCACCGGAGAACGCGATCCAGCTCGCCACCACCGCCGCGACCGCGACCAGCACCCCGGCGGTCACGAGGAGTCCGCGGCGCCGAGGGGACCTCGGGCGGGGTGCGCGCCGCGTCGCCTCCACGCCCGCGACGTCGGCGAGGATCTCGTGCGCCTCGGCCGCGGTGGGACGCTGGTCCGCGTCGACCCGCAGCATCCGTTCCAGCACCGGCGCGAGCGGGCCGCTCCTGCGCGGCGAGGCGATGGCCCCGTTGGCGGCCCGGCGGAGGCGCCGCTGCACGTCGTCGTTCGTCGCGCCGACCGGTGACTCGCCCTCCACCACGGCGAACAGCGTGGACGCCAGCGAGAACACGTCGGACGCCGCCGTCGGCGCGGCACCGTTGGCCACCTCCGGCGCCACGTACCCCGGTGACCCCGTGAGCAGACCGGGGCAGGTCACGGTCTGCTCACCCGTGGCGCCGCGGGAGATGCCGAAGTCGGCGATCTTCACCTCGTCGTCGGAGATCATGAGGACGTTGCCGGGTTTGATGTCGCGGTGCAGGATCCCCTTCGCGTGCACCGCCGCGAGCGCGTCGGCGATCTGCGCGCCCAGCTTCGCGGCCTGCCGAGGTGCGACCACGTCCAGCTCGGCCATGCTCCGCGCGGGCACGTACTCCATGACCAGCCAGCACTCGCCGTTGTCGTCGAGCACGTCGTGGATCGTCACGACGTGCCGGTGGTTCAGCTGGGCGAGCAGCTTCGCCTCGCGCTCCAACTGCCGGAACCGCTGCGGGTCCCCGTCCCCGGACAGCGCTCGCTTCAGCGCGACCGGCCTGCCGAGGCGTTCGTCCGTGGCCCGCCACACGACTCCGCCGCTCCCGGAGCCGATCTGCTCCTCCAGCCGGTACCTGTTGGCGACGAGCTGCTCCGTCTGCACGATTCGCTCTCCCCGTGTGACCTTCTCCGCATCGTATCCAGTCGAACAAGCAGCTCTCCAGGCTTTCGCGGGAACCCTCCCGGACCTCTACCGCCATGCTGCGTGCGGATCGTTCCCGACGAGGAGGACGTGGTGGGACCTGCCCGCGAGCGCGTGGTGACGTCCGCGGCGGTGGCCGGGCGACGTGCGCCGACGGCCCGTTCCGGCCAGGGCGTCGCTTCGTCCCGCGACTCGCGTTCGACGGGGGGCGACCGCTTCGACCGGAGGAAGGCATGACTGATCCGGTGGGCCGACGGCCCGGTTGTCGAGTTCCGCTCATCGTCCTGTTCGTCCTGGTTACCCTCGTGGTCACCTCGACGTCCGCGCGCTTGGCCGCGGACGCGGACGAGTGGTGGCGGGTCGACGGCATCCCCCACCTCGCCGCGACCGGGGTGATGCTGGTCGTGTCGAGCGTGCTGATCACCGCCCTGCCCCGTGCGGCGAAGGAGTTCTGGCAGTGGTCGGGACCGTTCCCCTCGGTGGCGGAGCGAGTTCTGAAGGCACTGGTCCGCCCGCTGAAGGCGGTCGGCGTCGTCAGCACGGTCCTGGTCCTCGGCCTGGGCAGCTGCGTCCTGCTGCCGTCCCCGCTGGAGACCGGCGAACTCGTCATCATGACGGCGTCGGACCTGAGCCCCGGCGACCCGCGCAACACCCTGGTCGAGCAGTGGAACGAATCCCGCCCGCGACACAGGGCCAGGATCGTGACCGCGGCCGGTGAGACCGACGAGCAGCACGAACGCATCACCAGCGACGCGAGGCAGGACGGTGAGCACGAGGCCGACATCTACGTCCTCGACGTGGTGTGGATGACGGAGTTCATCGACAACGGCTACCTCCGTGCGGTGGACCGGTCGAACTCCGGCGACGACCTGGACGACTTCATGGCCCCTGCGCGGCGCACCTGCGAGGTGGGCGACGAGCTGTGGGCGCTACCGCTCAACACCGACGTCGGTCTGATCTACCACCGCACCGACATCCCGGGCATCACCCCGCCGACCAGCTGGGACGGCCACTCCGGCATCCCCGCGGCCGAGGCGCGAGGTGGGTTGGAAGCGGCGAACACCGCCCAGTTCTCCGGCGAGATGTTCATGGTCGAGGCGCTGGAGGCCATCCGGGCGGCGGGCGGTGAGGTCGTGACCGAGGACGGCGACGTCACGCTGACCCCCGACAAGAGCCGCGTGCGCTTCACGAAGAACGACTACGAGGGCATGCGCAAGCTCAACGCGGAGACGAGGACACCCGGTGTCGCCCTGGACGACCCGCTACCCGAGGACACCACCGCCCCCGACGCCGTCGAGCAGTTCGCCAAGGGGCGCACCGCGTTCATGCGGAACTGGGCGGTCGCCCGCGAGCAGCTGACCGACCGGCGGGACGAGTTGGACGCGGCGGGCGTCACCTTCCGCGCCGCGATCCCGCCCACGCCGAGCGTGCTCGGCGGTCAGAACCTGGCGATCTCGGCGCACACGGACGAGCCGAAGGCCGCGCAGGCCCTCGTCGAGTTCCTCACCAGCGCGCAGAGCCAGCAGATCCTGGCCGAGATCGGTGGCTTCGCACCGACCAGGGACTCGGTGTACGACCGAGCAAGGGGAGAGCACCTCGGCCAGGTGCGCGGGGCGTTGCGGGACGCCGGGCTGCGCCCGAGGACCGCCAACTACACCGAGTTCAGCCGGGCGTTCCGCGCCGCGGTCAAGAGCGTGGTCACCGCGCAGGACGTGATTTCCGACGACACGGCCAGGGAGTTGGCGGAAATCCTGAGGAAGGGGCGACCAGGAGGTTCCGGCTAGACCCGCTGGAGCCGCCGTGGCGAAGACGGGCGCCGAGGGGTCGGTGGTGGAGGGATGACCGGGGGTGCGTGTGGAATTCGGTCTGCTGGGGCCGGTCGCGGTGTGGCACCGGGGCCTGGAGGTCGCGGTCCCCAAGGCGCAGCAGCGGTGCGTGCTGGCACTGCTGCTGAAGGACGTCGGCCGTGTGGTGGTGTTCGAGCGGTTCGTCGACGCGCTGTGGGACGACGACCGGATGCCGCGGACGGCGCGCAACGTCGTGCAGCAGGCCGTGTCGGGTCTGCGGCGGATCCTGTCGATCGATCCGGGCGTTCGCCTGGCGCACCACACCGCGGGCTACGTGTTGGAGGTGGACCCGGCGCTGATCGACCTCCACCGGTTTCGCGCGCTCGTCGCGCGGTCCCGCGGCGAAGGACGGGCGGCGGCACTGCGCCGAGCGCTGGACCTGTGGCGGGGCGAGCCGCTGGAGGACGTGAACGCGCCCGGCGTCGCCTCGATCAAGCAGGCGTTGACCGAGGAGCGCCTGGCGGTGCTGGAGGAGCGCCTGGACCTGGAGGTGCGGGCCGGACGGGACGCGGAGCTGGTTCCGGAGCTGCGCGTCCTCGTCGCCGCCCACCCGTGGCACGAGCGGCTGCACGGGCTGCTGATGGTGGCCCTGTACCGCGCGGGACGGCCCACCGACGCGTTCCGGGCCTTCCACCACGCGCGGCGGGCGTCGGGCGTCGCGACGGGCACCGGCCCCGGACCTGACCTGCACCGCCTGTACGAGCGGATGCTGCGGAACGACCCCGCCCTGGACCGCCCGGTCGCGGTGACCGCCCGGTAGCGTCCCGCCGCACCCGGTGGGTGCGGCGGGACCACCGCCGCGCCTCCTCCGCCGTGGGCGGGTCAGTTGTAGACGCGGACCCAGTCGACCTCGAACACCGCCGCGCGCAGGCCGCTGTCGCCGGTGAAGTTGTCGAGTTGGATGTTGAGGTGCCCCGACGGCATGGTCTGGATGTTCTGCCGCCCGTTCGGGCCGCCACCGCCGGAGACGCGGAACCACTCGACGCCGTCCACGTAGCCGACCAAGCCGGACGCGGTCCACTCGAAGGCGAAGTTGTGCCACTGGCGCATGTCCACCGGACAGCGTTCGCGGTACTCCTGCTGGACGCCGACGTTCGAGGGGTGCGGGTAGTGCAGGAACGCCGACAGGCACTGGGCGTCGGGATCGGTGTACTCGACCCAGTCGTACTCGCCGTCCTGGGGCCACCGCTCGGAGGTCGGCCAGATCAGGTGCAGCACGTGGTACCGACCGCCCGAGGTGCCGGTGTTCTGCGAGCGCGAGCGGATCTCCCAGCGGCCGTACTGCCGGTCGAGCCGGTGCTTGAGCCAGCCCGTGTCGCCGTTCGCCTCACCGGTCATCCTCATGATCCCGCCCGACACCGCGGCGTTCTTCGCGCAGCGCCTGCCGTTGCCGTTGTGCCCCTCCCAGCAGCCCGCCGTCCCGCCGACGGTGCCGCTGGGCACGGACCACTTCGCCGGGTCGACGGCACCGGTGCCGCTGAACTCGTCGGAGCTCGGCAGCGGTGCGCCCCATCCGTGCCGAACGGCCGCCTGCGCCTGGTCGTTGGACGGGGGCGTGGTGGTCGTCGTCGTGGTGGTCGTGGTGGAGCCCACGCGGTAGTCGCACGCGGTCGCCCGGAAGCTCGCGCCGGTGGCGGTGTACTCGTGGTCGGTGACCACGTTCGCCCGCACCGCACCGGGCGGAACGGTGAACTCGCCCGCGACGCGGGTCCACCCACCGGCCGCGAACGACACCCACGTGCCGGGGACGTTCCCGAGGTACCCGCTGTTGTCGCCCTCGGGCGTGGAGTACCAGTCGACCTCGACGCGGGCACGCCCGCTCTGCTCGGCCGCCACGTCGTAGGAGAAGGTCCACACCTCACCGCTCGTGACCTGCTGCTGCGGCAGGTAGAACGAGGGGTTCAGCACGGAGTTGTTCCTCTGCGCGTAGGCGAACCTCGCCGACCGGTGGTCGGCGACGGCCTCGCGGACCGCGCTCGCCCCGCGCAGCGAGCCCCACTCGGCGAGAGTCTTGTTCAGCACCGGGTTGTTGCACGTCGAGACGTTCGTGCCCGCCCCGGTCGGCGGCTGCGCGATCGCCACACCGGCCACGACCAGCGCGGTCGCGGCGCTGAGGGCACCCGCACCGGCGAGCCATCTCCTTCGGTACAGCGTCATGGGTCGTTCCTCCTGTTCGTCGCACGGGTCGACGGGAAGATCGCGCACCGCGCTGAACCGGCGCTGAACCGGTGCCGACCAGGTCCACCACGGTGGACCGCACCGGTTCTCCGGCGTGTCGCTCCCTTGTCCCGTCCTGCGGTTCCCGTCCTGGGACCCGTCCCGAAACGCGCGGCTACGGTTCGGTTCGGCGATCCGGTCGAAAGGAGTCGGGGTGGTGAGTTCCAGTTACCGGACCAAGATGCGCGGCGCTTCGGCCGGTGCGACGATGAAGCAGGGCCGATTCAGGTAGAACGAGGCTGTTGGTGTGCGTCCGTTCACCCGAGAACAGGAGCGTGCCGCCGTGAAGTACACCGTCTCCATGGAGATCGCCCTGCCTCGGGAGAAGGTGGCTCAGCTGCTCGCAGACCCGGAGCACCTGCCGAAGTGGCTGCGGGGCCTGGTGCTGCACGAGCCGCTGAGCGGGGAGCACGGGCAGGTCGGCACCACGTCGCGGGTCGTGCTGCGGACGGGGCGGCAGGAGTTCGAGTGCACCGAGACCGTCACGCGCCGGGAACCGGTGGACCTGCACGGGATCGCGGGGGACGCCGTCGTCCACTTCGAGCGCGAGATCGTCGGCAAGGGAATGTGGAGCGCCGTGAGCGACCGCCTGACCGAAACCGGCCAGGGGACGACGCTCTGGGTGAACGAGAACGAGTACCGGTTCAGCGGCTTGGCGATGCGGCTGGTGGGGCTCGTGATGCCCGGCTCCTTCCGCAAGCAGTCGTTGCGGCACATGGAGGACTTCAAGGCGTTCGCCGAGCGCGGCAAGGACGTCCGCGAGGCGCGGGCCTGAACCGCGGTCCGCTCGGGAGGGCTGGGACGAATCCCCCCGGACACCCTGCCCGCTTCTCCGAACGGGGTGTGGGGCGTCCTGGGAGGTGGCAGGCTGCGACCTGTGAACCCGATCGTTGCGCAGGTGTTGACCATCGCCGGTGTCCTGCTCGGATCAGCCGCCACGTTCCTCTTCACCTCCACCATCGAGCGAGCCCGCTGGCGGCGGACGCAGTCCGCCCGCTGGGACGACAAGCGCCTCCTCGCGTACTCGGAGTACGCGGGCGCGGTCAAGCACATGGTCCGGCTGTGCCGTCGGATCGCGGAGACCAAGGGGCTGCTGGCCACGGGGCAGCCCGTCGACCTCGACACCGCGTTCACCGCCCTCGCCGAGGGGGAGACCGACCGCGCCGCCCGGTGGGAGACCGTCCTGCTCCTCGGCGAGCCCGCGACGATCTCCGCCGCACGGGCGTGGAGCGAGCAGGTGTGGCAGTTGGAGCACATCCTCCGCGAGGAAAACCCCGACCCGTCCGCGTTCCTGAACGCCTACCGCAACGCCATGCGGCTGCGCAACGAGTTCTACGCCCGCGCCAGGGGAGACCTCGACATCACCAGCGGCCCGCTCCCCGAACTCACGTGGAAGTCCCTCCAGCCCCTGCCCCCGTCGCCCGACCGCGCGACCTGAGGTAGCCCGGTGGAGGTTCCCGTGCCAGAGCGGCGCAGCCCGGCCACGGGGACGAGCAGGGCGGTCCGCGACGAGACGACCGCGCTCGTCCGCGCCCGTGGCCTGTGCTCCGGCGCCCGCGACCGACCCGGTCGAGACGTGCGGGACCAGCCGCAGCGCTCGGTCGCGGACGCGCTGACGTGGACCGCTCCGCTATGTCCGTCGCCGAGGTCGATCGTCGACTTCCGGGCCGGGGCGCCTGCCGGGGATCCCGACCGCGTGGCCGCGACCGGGTGGACGCCGCCGACCGGCATCGCCCCGCCGACCGGGACCCCGGTGAGGACCCGCTGGTGCTGCCGCGGCTGGACATCCCGTCCACGCGGGCGTGACAGCGGGCGACGGGCACCACCGCGACCCGGTCGGAGGTCGCCGTCGCGCGCCGGTGCCGGTGGGCTGGTGCCTCAGCGGCAGGGCGCGTTCTCGCCCCTGGCCATCCCGAAGTCGCTCCAGCCGCCGGGCCGGGTGATCGTGCCCCGGTCGAACGACGCGAAGTCACCCCGTGGTGTGCAGTAGGTGATCCCGCCCTGGCCGCCCTCGGCCGCCGTTCCGAGCACGGCGGCCAGGGTGTCGAACGCGGCCCCCTCCGGTGTCGCCGCGAGCGTCCCCGCGATGGCCTCGTGCGCCGTGCCGCCACCGAACCGGGGCTCCATGAGCAGGACGAGGTCGTCGTGGTCGTGCCGGCAGGCGGCGTCGTGGATCGACCGGACCAGGGTGAGGGTGGTCTGGTCGAGCGGGAGGCTGCTCGCGTCCTCGGTCAGCACCGTGCCGCACGGCCGCCGCGCGGGCGTGGTGGCGGAGGTGGTCGACGGTGGTGCCGCGGCGGTCGGCGGAGGGGGCGCCGTGGTCGAGGCGTCCTGCGCGATCCGAATGCCGATCGCGGCGAGCACCAACGCGCTCGCCGCGATCGTGGCCTTGACGATCACGTGCACTAGTGCGCCTCGCAGAGCGGGGGGTCGGTGACCACGCTGCACGTGGTGGTGCCCGCGGGGGAGGCGGTGACCCGGAACGGACGCCCGTCGTCGTCGACCACGGTGGTGCCGCGGCGTCCGCCGCCGGCCCAGTGGATCTCCAGCCGCCACGCGCAGTCGCACGTGGTGGTGTGCGCCCGTACCGCGAACGTCTCGCTGTCCAGCGGGCTCACCTCGTAGGGGAACCGCACCGGTTCGGCGGGTTGGGCGTTCTCCTCGGCCCACGTCCGCATCGTCGGCGTCAGGTCGAGCCCGGTCGGCCGGGGCTCCGGCTCGTCGAGGTCGACCTCGACCAGGCGCACGTGCTCGGGTCCACCGCACCGCTTCGTCAGCCGGGTCCCGGTCATCGGGGCGGCACGGTCGACGGTCACCGACATACCGGTGAGCACCACGCTGTAGGGACCGGCAGCGCCGTGCACGGTCACCGTGACGTGGTTGTGCTCCGTGGCGGCCCCGTCGGACACCAGGCCCCACTCGGTCCACCGCGTCGCACCGGCAGGCGGCGGGCTGAGCTGGTGCGGTGCCTTGGGCGTGGTCCAGTCGCCCTCGCACATGTGGGTGTTCCTCTCCGGCGTGACGAGGAGCGGCTCGGTGGGCACCGGGGAACCCGTGGTCGTCGGCGGGGGCGCGGAGACAGCGGGTTCGGCATCCCCGCCGCTGAGGACGACGGCCGCCGCGACCACCACCGCGGCGGCCACGATGGCGATCGCCACCTTCCGGTCCCCGGTGAAGACCACCGAACCGATGCTCCCGGCCTGGACGACGGTCTCCGAGGTGCCCCGGTGGACGTTCCGCGTCGTGCGGGGCACTCGGCCAGGACCGCCGCGGTCGTCCCCCGCGGGCGCGTTCGCGCCGGTGGCGATCGCGACGCCCGAACCGGCTGTCGCCGGGCGTTCCGGGGCCCGCCGGCAGCGCTGACCGTCGTGTCGAGCGGGACGGAGCGTGGAACGGACTACCGGACGGCCCCACGTCCCGGTCTGGAGGTGCGTTGCACCCGCGCACCGGCGGGAGCGGGCGTCGGTGAACGCGGCCGTCGTCCCGGAACGGGGCTCGGCTCCGCGGTGTCGCGGTGAGGGGCGGTTGCCCGGCGGGCTGAGCGGTCAGGTTTTGGGGCGCTGCTTGATCCCGGCCGCCAAGAGGTCGACCACTTCGGCGATCCGCGCCGCGCGCAGCTCCGGGCGGCGCGCGGTGCCGTCGATCCAGCGCAGGTAGGCGCGGCGGTAGAACTGGGCGAGGGAGTCGAAGTGCGCGGCCGCCGCAGGTGCGGCGTCGAGCGCGGACGCGATGTCCTCGGCGAGGTCGGCGCGTTGCGGGCCTTCCGGGGCCAGCACCACCGCGACGCGGTCGCCGGGGGCGAGGGCGTGGTCGCGCAGCCAGGCGGGGGTGAGGACGACCCAGCGGTCGGTGCCGGAAGCCTCGACGACGCCGCGGACGCGCACGTCGTCGACGGTGCCGGTGATGTGGTGCCGCGCTTTCACACCCCAGACCTGGTCGGGGTCGAACGGGACGGGCACGACCACCCGACCCCGCCCCTCCTCGCGGACCGTGCCGGTGAAACGACGCGCTGTCATGTGCGGGGATCGTACGGGCGCCGCTGCGCGGGGGCGACCTGGCCGATGTGAGGAGAAACAGGGCCACGACGACATGTCCAACCGCCTGTTCGCCGTGCTCGGAGGCATGCTTGCCCTCGGGGCCGCGACCGCCGCGCGGACAGCCGAGCAGACGAGAGAACCGAGTGGCCATGGACAACAACCCCGAGACCGTCGCCGAGCTGGACCGCCTCGACGAGGCGGTCAGGGCAGCGCCCGCCGGGGACACCGCGGCGCAGATCGCGCTGTGGCGGCAGGTGACCGCGCTGGAGCACTGGTTCTTCATCGCGCGTGGCTCGGCCGAGCAGCCCCGTCCCTACGCCGCGGCGGCCGAGCAGGGGCCGATGATCTGCCTCTACAGCAGTGCCGCACGGGCAGGTGACGCCGCCCGCGCCCTCGGGCTGACCGACGCGGAGGGCGGTGCGGTGCCGTTGTTCGGCGTCCCGGTGCCGGGAGCGATCGACTACGTCGCCTCGTTCGGCGAGGCAGGCGTCTTCGGCGTGACGCTGGACCACCCGCGGCTCGGCCACTACATCCCGCTGGCGAACCTGGGTCTGCTCAAGGGCTGGGTCGACGGGGCCGCGCGGTGAACGGCGCCGATCCGGGCGACGGCTTCGTCGAGGTGATCGCGCGCGAGGTGGAGGCCGACCCCGGCAACCCGGCGCTGCGCGAGGACTTCGTCACGCTGCTGCTGGAGCGGGATCCGGGCCGGGCCGCCGTCGAACTGGACGCGCTGGAGGCCCTCGGCGGCGATCCCGCGCGGGTCCGCCTGCTCCGCGCCCGGCTGCTGGCGGCGCGGTTGCGCGCCTCGAACCCGCCGCCGCCCGCCGAGAGCGCGCTGTCCGCGCCGACGGGGCGCCCCGGTGGACCGGTCCCGACGCCGGTCGACGAGGACCGCCGGGACGGCGGTGCCGCCGCGTCGGCGTGGGACGCCGAGCGCCCGGCGGTGACGCTGGCCGACGTCGCGGGTCTCGCCGAGGTCAAGCGGCACCTGGACACCGTGTTCCTGGCTCCGCTGCGCAATCCCGAGTTGGCGGCGGCGTTCGGGCAGAAGCCGGGCGGGTCGCTGCTGATGTACGGCCCGCCCGGCTGCGGGAAGACGTTCATCGCCAGGGCGATCGCGGGCGATCTCGGAGCGTCCTTCATCCACGTGACCCTCGCGGACCTGCTCAGCAAGTGGATCGGGGAGAGCGAGAAGGCCGTCCAGAGCGTGTTCCGCAACGCACGCGCGGCAGCGCCGTGCGTGATCTTCTTCGACGAGTTCGACGCGCTCGGCGGGCGGCGCACCTCCGGTGGTGGCGGATCGCAGTCGATGCGGATGCTCGTGACCCAGCTCTTGGAGGAGCTCGACGGCGTGGCAGGCGTGAACGACGGGGTCTACTTCCTGGCCGCGACGAACCGGCCGTGGGACATCGACTCCGCGCTGCGTCGACCGGGTCGGATCGACAAGACGGTGCTGGTGCTGCCGCCGGACGCGACCGCCAGGGCGGCGATCGTCCGGGGTGTGCTGGAGGGCAGACCGGCCGACGGTGTCGATGCGGTCGCCGTCGCGGCGGTGACCGAGGGGCTCTCCGGTGCCGACCTCACTCACCTGACGACCACCGTGCTCCAGCAGGCGATGATCGAGTCGATGGACAGGGGTGAGCTGGTGCCGGTCACCACCGACGCGGTGCTGGCCGCGGTCGGCGGCGTCACCCCGTCCACGACGTCCTGGTTCGACCAGGTGGCGCCGGTGCTGGAGTACGGCGTCGACGACGGCACCTTCGAGCAGCTGCGGGCGTACCGGGTCCGGCGAGGCATGCGGTGAGGGACGTCGGCCGCACGGCCTCCGACGACGGCGACGCCGTGGAGCGGGACCTGGACCTGGCCTGGGAGCTGTTCGCGGCACAACCGTCGCACCCCGAGGTCGCCGTGCTGGCGTCGCGGGTGCTCGCGGCCCAGCCGGAGCGGAGCAGCGCGTCGCTGCTGCTCGGCAACCACCGGGAGGTCCGCGGCGAGGCGGACGAGGCGCGGCGCCTCTTCCTCCAGGTGGCCGGTCGCCGCGACGGCCAGTTCACCAACGCGGCTCGTGCCCTCCGGCACCTGGCGCTGGCTGAGCACGATCACCCCGAGGCGCTGCGGTGGGCGCGCACCGTGCTGGCCGAGGATCACGGGGAGTGGGACGACTGGATGGAGCTGGGGTTCGCCCTGGCGCTCCACGGGGAGCACGAGGACGGGTGGCGCCACCTCGACGAGGCGGTGGCACTGTGCTCCCGGACGGCGCCGGACGCGCTCGGCAACGCGCTCGGGAAGCGCGCCGCGTACCTCCTGGGGAGCTTCGCACCGCTCGACAGGTTCGTCCCCTCGGCCGAGGAGGCCGTGCGGGCCGGTGCGGCGAACCCCTGGATCGCCCTGGTGCTCGGCTGGTCCTACCTGGTGCGGTACCGGTTCACCGATGCCGAACAGCTCGGTCTGCGCCTGCTGCGGGAGAACCCGACCGAGGACCTGCTGCACAACCTGGTGGGGACGGCTCGGACGATGCTGAGGATCGTCGAGAACGCTCACGCCCAGGACATCACGCTGGAGGACGTCCGCCGCACCGGGGTGATCGAGCTGGGGTGGCGGCAGCTCCGCGACCAGGTGACCGGCACCGACCTGGCCTCCGCGTTGGCGGCGTTGGACGAGGTGGCGCCCGCCGACCTGCGGGCCGCGCTGCGGCCAGGGGTCTCGCTCTCCGAGGTGCCTCACGGCGACGAGGTCGGCTCCATGGTCGCGGAGGACCTGGTGGCCTGGCACGACGGCCAGCGGCCCGGATCCGGCGCTGCCTGGGGGCTGGCCGCGCCGTTCCGCCTGATGTCGGCAGCCGAGATCGTCGACACGAGCGCCGAGATCGGGGCCGACCCGGCGGCGCACCCGGACTGGCCGGAGAACGAGGCCTGGGAGCAGGTGATGACCGACGACGCCGGGGCGTACCTGGTCGTCGTCTCGTTCGGGGAGTTGGTCGAGCGTCGACCCGGACATCCCGACGTACCCGTCGCCGCGTCGATGGCCGACTGGGTCTGGGACCGGGTGGCCGCCTTCGGCGGGTCGGACCCACGGCCGGCACCCCGGAGGGTCGAGGAAGTCCCGACCGACCTGCCTCCTGTCCCCGGGACGTCCCTGACCGGTGCCATCTCGACGGTGTACGCCGCCCTGGGCTCGTCCGAGGGCTCCGCGCCGTACGCGGAGCTGCTCAGGCTCTTCCCCGGCGCGACCGTCCGGCGGAGTGCTCTGGATCCCGTGGTCCCGGGTCCCGGCGGCGTCGACGTCGCGCTGCTCGACGGGCTGGTGAAGAAGGTCACCGTCGACGTCGCGCTCTGCCGGGGCGCCGACCGCGTGATCTCCGGGCTCGACCTCGTCGGGCACCGCGAACCGGTCGACGCCTACGTGCGGGCGCACGGCGCCCCCGTGCACAACAGCTGGGAGAACCGCGCCACCGGCGAGGTCACGGTCAACTACGACCTCGCCGAGCACCGACTCGGCTTGTGGTGGGGGACCGGGGGGCTCGTCCGGATCTCCGTGTCCGCCACCACCGTTCCGTGATCGCGTTCATCCGAGGACCGCGAACACCGCCGAGGACGGCCCGGACACCCGCTCCGGCGAGGACGGACCCGCGCGGGTCCGGCCCGTGACGGGACGGACCCGCGCGGGGTCCCTCAGCGCTCGTCGAGCAGTGCGATGAGGGCGTCGGCGGCGGGGGCGGAGGAGGCCGGGTTCTGGCCGGTGATCAGCAGTCCGTCGCGGACGACGTGGGGCTGCCAGTCGTCGGTCTTGGAGTAGTTCCCGCCCAGCCCCACCAGTTCGTCCTCCACGAGGAAGGGGACGACGTCGGTGAGCTGCACCCCGGCCTCCTCGGTGTTGGCGAAGCCGGTGACGTCCCTGCCCCGCACCAAGGGGGTGCCGTCCTCGTTGGTGGTGTGGCGCAGCACGCCGGGCGCGTGGCACACGAGCGCGACCGGTTTGCCCGAACGCAGGGTGTTCTCGATCAGCCGAGCGGAGTCCGCGTCCTCGGCGAGGTCCCACAGGGGCCCGTGCCCACCGGGGTAGAACACCGCGTCGAAGTCGTCGGCCGTGACGGAGTCCAGCCGTGCGGTGGTCGCCAGGGCCGCGGTGGCCTCGGGGTCGGCTTCGAAGCGGCGCGTGTCGTCGGTCTGGGAGTTCGGTTCGTTGCTCACCGGGTCGAGCGGCGGCCGCCCGCCCTCGGGGGAGGCGAGCACGACCTGCCAGCCCGCGTCGGTGAAGCGGTAGTAGGGGGCCGCCAGCTCTTCGAGCCAGAAGCCCGTCTTGCGCCCGGTGTCGCCGAGCTCGTCGTGGGACGTGAGGACTACGAGAACCTTCACTGGTACTCCTTCAGCAGACCGGTCGTCTTGATGTGGGCACACGCCTGGGACCGGTGGTGGACGACGCGGCGCTCTACTGGCCCAGCAGCAGGCGGGTGGCCGCCATGGTGGTGTCCAGCGGTGCGCCGCTGCGGTGGATCTTGGCCATCACGCTGGCGCCGAGCCAGGTGTTGTACAGGACTTCCGCCGTCGCGCGGGCCTGCCCGGTGATCGTGAGGGAGCCGTCCCGCAGCCCCTGGTCGATCGTCCGCTCCAGGCGGTCGACGATCGCCGTCGTGCCCTCCTTGAGCGCGAGGCGCATGGCCTCCGACAGGTCCGACACCTCGGCCCCCAGCTTCACGGCCAGGCACCGGCCGTGGCACTCGTCCACGCTCTGCGTGTCGTACCACTGCTGCCAGTAGGTCATCAGCCGCTCGGCGGCCGACCGGCCACCCTGCTCCAGGACGCGCTCCATGTCGGCGAGGTACTCCTGGAAGTAGCTCTTCATCATGGCTTCGCCGAAGGCGTCCTTCGAGCTGAAGTAGTGGTAGAAGGAGCCTTTCGGCACCTTCGCCTCGGCGAGCACCTCGTTGATGCCGACCGCGGCGTACCCCTTGTGCGCCATGATCCGCTGAGCGGCGTCGAGAATGCCCCGGCGGGTGTCGGTGCTCCCTGGTGCGGTCGGCATGGGCGGACGGTAGCACTCAATTAGACCGGTCGTCTAGTCGATGGGTGGTGCCGTGCCGAGGGCCTGTCCGGTCGCGTCCGGGTGGAGCTCCCGCAGCGCGGACAGCTCGGCTGGTGGTCGGCCGGGGTGCACGACGCCCAACCGGTGGGTCGCCCTCGTCATGGCGACGTAGAGGTCGTTGTGGCCCCGTGGTGCGGAGTCGAGGATCTCGGCGGGGTCCGCGATCAGGACCGAGTCGAACTCCAGGCCCTTGGCCTGGTCGGGGGTGAGCAGCACCACCTCGCCGGTCAGGTCCGGCGGGGTGGTGAGGGACAGCGCGGCGGCCAGGGACTCGATGTGGACCCCTGGGGAGATGATCGCGAGTCGGCCGTCGGTGTGCGCCGCGGCGAGGTCGGCGATGGTCGCGACCAGGTCCGCGGTGCCGGTGCGCCACGGTGGTTCTCCGGTCGAGCGGACGGACCGGGGTGGCGGCGTTCCGGGGTGGTGGGCCGCGAGCAGGTCGGCGGTGGCGGCCATGACCTCCGCCGGTGTGCGGTAGTTGACGCTGAGCCGGGCGAGCTGCCACCGGTCCCGCACGTGTGGCCGCAGCACGCGGTCCCACGACGAGGTGCCGGCCGGGTTCCCGGTCTGCGCGAGGTCCCCGACGATGGTCATCGACCTGCTGGGGCACCGGCGCATCAGCATCCGCCAGGCCATCTCGGACAGTTCCTGCGCCTCGTCGACGACCACGTGCCCGAACGTCGCGCGGGCGGTGCCCTGGCCGATCAGGGCGGCGACCTCGTCCAGCAGAGGCACGTCCGCCGCGCTCCAGCCGTCAGCCCGCTCGTCGAGCAGGTCCGACACGACGCGCTCCGGGGTCAGCGGCGGCCACAGCGCGTCGAGCGCGGCCCGGACGCCGGTGTCGGCGAGCAGCGAGTCCCGCAGACCGGCCCGGTCGTCCTCGTCCAACAGGGTCCTCGGCCCGTCGTCGCGATCGTCCCGGTCGATCACGACACCCGCCGCGGCCAGCGCACGCAGATCGGCCTCGCCGAGCCCGCCGTCGGGGTCGCCGCCGTCGATCGCCTCGCCGGTGTCGGTGAGCACGACGGCCTCCATCGACTCGGTCAGGCGTTGGGCGAGGACGTCCACGACCGCCTGCTGGAAGACCAACCTGGCCTGGTTGTGCGGAAGCCCGGACCGCTGGGCCTTCCGCGCGGCGCGGTCGCAGCAGCGCGGGTCGAGCCGCAGCACCTGCTGCTCGAACTCGACGTCGACCACGTGGTCCGGTGTCCGGATCCGCGACCGCACGGCCGCCGCCAGCCGTTCGGCCATGACCGCCTCGCCCTTGTGCTCGACGATCCCCGGCGGGTCCACCCGGCTGACCTCGACGTCCGGTCTCAGGTCGGCGATGGTCGCGGTCACCACGCTGTGCTCGCCGAGACCCGGCAGGACCTGGCCGATGTAGTCGAGGAAGACCCGGCTGGGACCCACCACCAGGACACCGCGGGTGCGCAGGTGCGGACGGGTGTGGAGCAGGTACGCGACCCGGTGCAGCGCGACGGCCGTCTTCCCCGTGCCGGGACCGCCCTGCACCACCAGCACCCCGCTGGTCCCGTGCCGGATGATCCGGTCCTGTTCGGACTGGAGGGTCGTCACGACGTCGCGCATCCGCCCGGTCCGCTCGGCGGTCACCGCCGCCAGCAGCGCCGCCTCACCGACCAGGTCGTCGTCGCGGGCACCGTCCGGGGTCAGCAACTCGTCGTCCAGCGCGACGACGGTCCGGCCCCGCGTCGTGATGCGCCGCCGTCGCCTCACCCCGTCCGGGGAGACCGCCGTCGCGGTGTAGAACGCCCTGGCGGCCGGAGCGCGCCAGTCCACCAGCAGCGGTTCGCCGTCCTGGTCCCGGAACAGGCTGAGCCTGCCGACGTGGACGCGCCGTCCGTCGTGCAGGTCCAGCCGCCCGAAGCACAACCCCTGCTCCGCCGCGTCGAGCCGTGCCACCTCCGCCCGCCAGACCGCGGCGGCGTCCCGGTCCCCCTCGGCCCGTCGGGCCGCCAGCCGCTCGGCGGCCTCCTCGCGCACGGCGTCCAGGCGGACGTACAGGGCCGTCAGGTACTCCTGCTCGACGTCGATCTCACGGTCGATGCCACCACCGGACACGGCCACGCGGTCCCCCCGAGGTCGGTGATCAGTGCCGTCGAGCGTGCACGGCGACGGCGGGGAAGAACAGTCTTGTTCTTCCCCGCCACCTCAGCCGCCCGGTTCAGGCGGCGCTCCACCACGGGGCACTGGTCTGCCTGCGCGGGGTGGAGGGCGTCGACCACTCCTCCCGCGATCGGTGCGGGTGCCCGGTGGGGACGCCCCGCGTCCGCCGCCGACCCGGCGCACGGTTCCCCGAGACCCGGCGCTCACGTCCGGTCGATCCGCCCTCCCAGGTGCGCCACGACGGCGTCGATGGTCGGGAAGTCCCACACCAGCGTGGGTTCCACGAGGATCCCCCAGCGTTCCTCGACGTCGACGCACAGCCCCATGGCGTGCACGGAGTCCAGGCCGAGCGACCGCAGCTTCACCCCGGTGCCGACCCGCGACGGCGGCAGCCCCAGGTAGCCCGCCACGGCGTCGACCAGCCACGCCCTCAACGACTCGTCAGACATGGACCCCCTCCGAGGCGACGACGGCGGTGACCGCGGGGGACAGGGCGCTGTGCAGGGACGGCAGTCCGCCCGTGAGGAACAGCTCGCGCATGTGCCCTCGACGCACCTTGCCGCTCGTGGTGTGGCGGATCGCGTTCGACCGCACGACGACGATGCTCGCGGACACGCCGAACTGCTCGGTCACGGCGTCGAGCACGGCGTCGGCGAACTCGGAGGGGACGCCCCGCGCGGCGCGGCGCATCTCCTGCACCAGGACGACGTGCTCCACCGACTCGGCGTCCCGCACGCCGAAGGCCGCGCCCCTGCCCGCGTCCGGGTGCGCCTCCCGCGCCGAGAGCTCGATGTCCTGCGGGTACAGGTTCCGGCCGCGGACGATGAGGAGTTCCTTGAGCCGCCCGGTGACGTACAGCTGCCCGTCGAGCAGGAACCCCAGGTCGCCGGTGCGCAGCCACCGGCCGTCCGGGCCGGTGACGAACGCGGCGCGCGTCGCGGCGGGGTCGCCGTGGTAGCCCGCGGCGAGGCTGGGCCCGGACACCGTGATCTCGCCGACCGTGCCGTCACCCACCTCGACGCCGGTGGCCGGGTCCACGACGCGGACGTCCATGGCGTCGGGCTCGCCGCACCCGACCAGCGGCACACCGTCGGCGTCCGGGGTGGGCACGACCTCGCCCGCCGCCAGCGAGGCCGGGGTGACCGAGAGGACGGTCGGCCCGAGGCCGCGTGACGTGCAGGTCACCACCAGGGTGGACTCGGCGAGCCCGTAGCCGGGGTTCAGCGCCGTGCGCCGGAACCCGACCGGCGCGAACCTGTCCGCGAACGCGTCCAGCGTGGCGATCCGGATCGGTTCGGCTCCGCTGACCGCCATCGTCAGGCAGGACAGGTCGAGTCCGCCGAGCTCCTCGTCGCCGACCCTGCGGGTCGCCCACGCGTAGCCGAAGTCGGGGGCCACGGTCCAGTCCACGCGGTGGTCGCTGATCGCGCGCAGCCAGCGGATCGGACGGGCCACCACCGCCTCCGGCGAGAGCAGGACCAGGTCGGCCTCCGCGTGCAGGGCCTGCAACTGGAGACCGACCAGTCCCATGTCGTGGTGGTGCGGCAGCCAGCCGCCGAGCCGCCGCACGGGGACCGCGCCGCTGACCTTCCCGAACAGCTCCAGGTTGTGCGTCAGACCGCCGTGGGTGACCTCGACGCCGCGCGGCCTGCTGGTGGATCCGGAGGTGTACTGGAGGTAGGCGACGGTGTCGGCGTCCACCTCCGGCGGTTCCAGGGGACCGGGGTCGGCCGTCTCGTCGAAGGTCCGCGCCGCCAGACCGCCCAGCGCGGCCACGTGCGCCTCGTCGGTGAGCACCATCCGCGCGCCCGAGTCCTCGGCCAGGAGCCCCACCCGGTCCACGCGCGAGGCCCCGGACAGCGGGAGGGGCGCGGGCACCGCCACGGCCCGCGCGTAGAGGCAGCCGAGGAACGCGACGAGGAAGTCCAGCCCGGCGGGGTAGAGCAGCAGCACCGGTTCGCCCGCCATCCCGGACCCGGTCAGCCAGTGCGCCACGGCCCTTGCCCTCCGGTCGAGTTCGGCGTGGGTCAGTTCGACCGGCGGGCGTCCGTCGGGGAGGTAGGTGACCTTCCGGTCGGAGCGCGGGCGGGCGCGGAAGCGGGTGACGAAGTCCGTCATTCGGGGAGTCCTTCGCGGATGTACCAGGAGATGAGGAGGTCGAGGATCCGAGGCGTGACGGGTGGCGGCTCGGCGTCCGGGTGGGACTCGAACTCGTACTCGTACCTCAGGTAGGGGGAGGTGAACTTGCACCGCATGTTGACGATCGCCTCGAACCTGCCGAAGGGCTCCGCCTCGACGTCGGCGGCGGTGACCGCGACCAGTTCGACGGGCAGGTGCGCGGAGATCGCGGCGAACAGGTCGGTGACCGGTACCGCGGTCGAGGGCACGAGGTGACGCACCGGCCGGTCGAGCGGACCGTCGGCCAGCGCCAGCATCCGGTCCACGGTGCCGTCGACGGGGGTCAGGTGCAGCGCCGCCCCTGGGTGGCAGACGAAGCGGACGCGTTCGCCGGGGCTCCGCCTCGCGAACAGCGCGATGACCCTGATGAAGTCGTAGATCCCGAGGTCGGACAGCGCCCTGCCGGTTCCGGAGTGTCCGACCATGACACCTAGTCGAGTGACCAGCACGTCACCGTTCCGCGCCAGTCCGGACTGCGAGAGTTCGACCTCGGCCACTCTCTTGGAATGCTCGTAGTCATTTCTGAACTCGGACGGGTGACTATAGTCAGGCCATTGCTCAATCGCTTTACCCTGAGTAGTGCCGTGTTGGTATGCGGTGCCGACGTGGACGTACCTGGAGCCGGGTCGGGCGTGCTCGGTGAACGCGGCCACGGTGTTGGCCGAGCCGACCACGTTGACGGCGTGCAGTTCCGCCTCGCGGCGCGGGAAGAACGTGATGAGGGCGGCGCCGTGCCAATACGCGCACGGTTTCCGGAATACATCAGGCGCTGATGCTCCCAGGTCGGATCGAGCGAGCGAGAAGGCTGTGAACTGGACTTTCCTCACCAGGTCGGGATCCAGGTGCAGTGTGGTCAGGGCGTCCGCGACCTTTCTCCGGACGACTTCCCCACTGGCGCGCGCCAAAGCGACCACCTCATCGCCGCGCGCCACGAGCGCGGCGATGAGGTGGGAGGCCACAAAACCGTTGGCCCCGTCCACGACGTGGTAATCCATGAGAACGACCTTCCCCTGGCGGCATCACGGAAAGTAGTGTTTCATGCTGTCACGGCAATGCCCGAGATGAAAGGGTCGCGTCCCATGCTCAACGAGTTGCAAAGACGAAAATTCGCACACCTCTTCGCACTGCTGGACGTGGACGACGACGGCACCATCGACAAGATGGATTACACGGCCTCCGCCGACCGGTTCGTCACCGCGTTCGGGTACGCGCCGGGCTCGTCCGAGAGCGGGCTCGTCCGGGAGCGCTACAACAGGCTGTGGGAGGCGGTCACGCTCCCGATGGACGCCGACGGGGACGAGCGCGTCGACGTCGGGGAGTACTCCTCGGGCATGGACCGGTTCGTGACCACGTCCGACGAGGGCTACCGGACCCACATCGCACCGATCGCCGACGCCTTCTACGACCTGATGGACGTCGACGGCGACGGCCGGATCACCCGGACCGAGTACGTGCGCATGACGGCCAGCGCGTTCCGCCTGTCCGAGGACGCGAGCAGCACCGCGTTCGACAAGCTCGACCTGGACGGCAACGGCTGGCTCAGCCGCGACGAGCTGCACGCGGCCAACGAGCAGTTCTTCCGCAGCCCGGAGGAGAGCTCCACGGGCAACTGGATCTTCGGGCCGATCGCGGTCTGACCCGGCTGTCGGGTGTCGGCCGCGAGCGGCCCGCACCCGACAGGACCGGGTCCACGGCCCGGCCCGCGGGCTCCACGCCGGTGGGTGGGCGTCGTCGACGGTCGGGTGGCCGCGGTGGTGGCCGAGCCGCACCGCGGCCGGGGGACGAGGGGCGGATCACCGGGCGAGGCCCTGCCGGAACGCGAAGACGGCGGCCTGGGTCCGGTCGCGGAGTTCGAGCTTGCCCAGCACCCGCGCGACGTGCGCCTTGACGGTGTACTCGGAGACGACGAGGTCGCGGGCGATCTCGGCGTTGGACTTGCCGGTGGCCATCTCGACGAGGACCTCCCGTTCGCGGTCGGTCAACCGGGCCACCCTCGGGTCGGTGGTGGGGGCGTCGCCGGTCGGCAGGTGCTCGGCGAAGGTCTCCAGCAGCCGCCGGGTCACCCGCGGCGCGACCACCGCGTCACCGCGGGCGATGGTGCGGATCGCGTCGACCAGCAGCCGGGGGTCGGAGGTCTTGAGCAGGAACCCGCTGGCGCCCGCCCGGAGCGCGGCGAACGCGTACTCGTCCAGGTCGAACGTGGTCAGGGCCAGGACCCGGCTGGGCAGTCCGGACGCCACGATCCGCCGCGTCGCCCGCACGCCGTCGGTCCCCGGCATCCGCATGTCCATGACCACGACGTCGGGCCGCAACCGCGCGACGAGGGCCACGGCCTCCTCGCCGTCGCCCGCCTGGCCGACCACCTCGATGTCGTCGCTGCCGTCCAGGACCATGCCCAGGCCCAGCCGGACGAGCGGTTCGTCGTCGACGAGCACCACCGTGGTCATGTCGGGCTCCCCGCGTGAGGTGTGGCCAGCGGAAGGTGTGCGGTGACCCGCCACCCGGAGGTGGTACCCGGCCCCGCGGTGATCGTGCCGCCGTGGGCGAGCACCCGTTCTCGCATCCCGATGAGGCCGTGCCCGCCGCCTGCCGGGGCCGCGCCGGGGGACGCCCCGTCGTCGACGACGTCGAGGACGAGCTGATCGGTCGACCACCGCAGCGTCACCACGGCCGACCGCGCGTCGCGGGCGTGGCGCAGGCTGTTGCTCAGCGCCTCCTGGACCAGGCGGTACGCCGTCAGGGAGGTGCCGCCGCCGACGGAGCGGGAGTTCCCGTGCCGAACCAGCGCGACGTCCAGGCCTGCGGCCCTGACCTGCTCCACCAGGGTGGGCAGCTGGTCGATCCCCGGTGCGGGCGGCCGGGTGGGCTCGTCGCGTTCACCGGGGTCCCGCAGCACCCCGAGCAGGGCGTGCATCTCCTCCATCGCCTCCCGCCCGGTGCTCGCGATGGCCTCGACCGCGGTGAGCGCGCCGGGCGGTTCGGCGTTGCGGCGCAACGCGACGGCGGCCCCGTCGGCCAGGTTGGTCATCACGGCGATGTTGTGGGAGACGATGTCGTGCACCTCTCGGGCGATGTGCCGCCGCTCCTCGGCCACGGCGGCCTGGGCGAGCGTGTACCTGGTGCGTTCGGCGGTCTCCGCGCGTTCCCGCAACCCCGCCAGCACGGCACGCCGGGCCCGGCGGTTGCGCCCCAGCAGCACGGCGGCCCCGGTGAGCGCCACCAGGGCGTACACCGGCCTGGTGGCCCCAGGGGCGGGCGCCATGGGCGTCAGCACGGTGGCGGCGTCGAACAGCAGGCACGCCACGACCGCCGGGACGACCACCCGGTCCGGTTCCCGGTCCACGACGGTCACCAGGCAGACGGTGAGCGCCAGGACCGGGACGACGAGTTCGTGACCGCTGAGCCCGAGGGCGGCGAAGGCGGCGACCGCGCACGCGGCGGTGCCGAGGAAGGCGGGCACCGGACGGCGGTGCCGCCCGAGGGCGGGGAGCAGGGGGGCGACCACCACCAGCACGACCAGCCAGGGCGGAGCGGTGATCCCGGAATCGCGCAGCACCAGCAGACCCAGCAGGACCACCGCGAGCAGCGGCCAGAGGTCGCGGACGGCCGCTCTCAGCGGGGTCGTCGTGCCGACCTGCTCGTGCGGGGGCCATCGGGACGACCGGTCGGGTGGTTCCACTGTGGACGACACCTCCCCAGGATGCTCTCCGCGCGCCCTCGTCGCATCGGCCGCCGGATCGACACCCGGACGTCGCCACTAGTCCTCCAGGACTACGCGATGTCGAAGGGGGACGACGGCGCACCAGGACGTCCACGTCGCGGAGCGACCGCGGCGGTGCCCGCGACGCCGGGGACGTAGCTCGCGAGGACTAGCGGACGGGGCCCGGAAAGCCACCTGGCGAGCGATGCCGTCCGCGGTGGGGGGAGACAGGCTGGACACCATGTCCCGCCTCCACGTTCCGGCGCTCGCCGACCGCACCCCCGCCCCCCGTCCGTCCCTTCGCGACCGCGCGGAGGGCTGATCACCGTGGCACGCCTGCTCTTCCGCGTCGGCGCCGCGGCCTACCGGCGCCCGGCCCTGTTCATCCTCACCTGGCTGGTGGTGCTCATCGGCGCGGGTGTCGGCGCGGGTCAGCTGTCCGGCCCCACGGTGAACACCTTCTCGCTGCCCGGCCAGGAGTCGGTCGAGGCGATGGACCTCATCGAGCGCGAGTTCGGCGGAGGCGGCGGTGGCACCGCGACCGCGCGGATCGTCGTCAAGGCCCAGGAGGGGCAGACGCTGACCACCGGGGCCAACACCGCCGCCGTCAGCGACCTCGTCACCAGGCTGGGCGGCCTCGACGGGGTCGCCTCGGCGACCAACCCGCTCCAGCCGACGCCCACCGCCCTGTCGCCGGACCTGACCACCGCCTACAGCACCGTCACCTACGAGGTCAGCTCCTTCGACCTCACGAAGGCCCAGCACGACGCCCTCTCGGACGCCGTCGCCGGAGCGCGGAGCGGCGGGCTCACCGTCGAGGCGTCCGGGGACGCCGTCCAGGTCGGCGGGGGCGGGGCGCACTCCGCCGAACTCATCGGCGTGCTCGCGGCCCTCGTCGTGCTGGTCGTCACCTACGGCGCGCTGACGATCGCCGGGATGAACCTGCTGACCGCGCTGGTAGGCGTCGGGGTCGGCGTCTGCGGCATCCAGATCGCCACCGGCTTCGTCGACCTGACCTCCTCCACGCCGCTGCTGGCCACGATGCTGGGCCTGGCGGTCGGCATCGACTACGCCCTGTTCATCGTCAGCCGGTTCCGCCACGAGCTGCGCCGCGGCCACGACGTCGGCACCGCCGTCGCCACCTCGGTGGGCACCGCGGGCGCCGCCGTGGTGACCGCCGGTCTCACCGTCGTCATCGCACTGGTCGGCCTGTTCGTCACCGGCATCCCCTTCCTCACGCAGATGGGTGTCGCCGGGGCCTTCACCGTCGTCATCGCGGTGCTCATCGCCACCACGCTCGTCCCCGCGGTGCTGGCGCTGCTCGGCCGCCGGGCGCTCCCCCGCGGGGAGCGCGCCGCGCCGACCGGCGAACCGGCTCCCGCGCACCGGGACCGGGGCTTCTTCCGCGGCTGGGTCGACGGGGTCACCCGCAGGCGGGTGGTCGCGCTGGTGCTGACCACCGCGGCGCTCGGCGCGCTGAGCATCCCGCTGTTCTCGCTGCGGACCACCCTCGCCGCCACGCCCACCGGGAGCACCACCCAGGGCAGGGCCGAGCTGATGCTCGCCGACGCCTTCGGGGCGGGTTTCACCGGCCCCCTCACCGTGTTCTTCGACGGCGCGGGCGCCCCGCGGGCCGCCGCCGACGCCAAGGCCTCCCTCGCCGCCCTGCCCGACGTCGCGGTGGTGACCGACCCGGTGCCCAACGCCGACGGCACCGCCGCGCTGCTCACCGTCATCCCGGGGTCCGGTCCGGCCAGCGCGGCCACGGAGCGGTTGGTCGACGACATCCGCGACCGGTTGCGCGGCGAGGACCCCCGCGCCTACGTCACCGGGCAGACCGCCGTCGGCGTCGACGTGGCCGCCACCGTCAACGCCGCCCTGCCCGGCTACCTGGCGCTCGTCGTCGGCCTGGCGTTCGTGCTGCTGGTCCTGGTGTTCCGGTCCCTGCTCGTGCCCCTGGTGGGCGTGCTGGGCTTCCTGCTGACCATCGGCTCCGCGCTCGGCTCCTCCGTGGCGATCTTCCAGTGGGGCTGGTTCAGCGACCTGTTCGGCATCGACGACCCCGGCCCGCTGATCAGCCTCACCCCGATCCTCGTCGTCGGCATCCTGTTCGGCCTGGCCATGGACTACCAGGTCTTCCTGGTGTCCCGGATGCACGAGGCCCACGGCGACGGCGAACCGAACACCGCGGCGATCCGCACGGGCTTCCGGCAGGCGGCCCCGGTCGTGGTCGCGGCGGCGGCCATCATGTTCGCGGTCTTCGCCGGGTTCTTCCCCGGAGCGGACGCGACCATGATGTCGATCGCGTTCGCGCTGGCCGCGGGCATCCTCGTCGACGCGTTCGTGGTCCGGATGGTGCTCGTCCCGGCGGCCATGGCCCTGCTCGGCGAACGGGCCTGGTGGCTACCGCGCCGGCTGCGGTGGCTGCCCCGGCTCGACGTGGAGGGCGCCACCCTCCAGCCGCGGGAGCCCGCGCGCGAGGAGCGGTCGACCGCCGACGTCCGCTGAACCGGTGGAGCGGGTGGACCCGACATCCATTTGTGCCGACCCGCAGGGACGGGATCGTCGGCAATCCTTTCAAAGCCTCCGACATGCTGGTCGGCCCAATCACCGCGGGCGAGATCATCTTTTTGCGGAAATCGTCAATTAAATGGCACCCATTCGAATCCTTGATTGGTGACAGTTGCGCAACCATGCAGGCAGCGGGCGTGTTTGCGGAGGTAGAGTCGTGCATGACAGCTGATCAAATGATTGGCTCAGCGGCCGCTGTCCAGGTGGAAAACCTGGTCGCCACCGAAGGGCCTTACAGCATATGGAGACCATCTGACACGCCCTCGATCATTTCCGAGGCGGACGCCGAACCGCTGGAGTTGGGAGTTCGTTTCAGAGTCGGCGGATCCGGTCGCATCACCGGGGTGAGGTTCTACAAAGGCGTCGGAAACGACGGCACCCACACCGGCTCGGTGTGGACGGCGAACGGGGTGCGGCTGGCGAGCGCGGTCTTCACGGACGAGACCGCGACGGGGTGGCAGACGGCGACGTTCGCCACCCCGGTCCCGGTCCAGGCGGGCACGACCTGCATCGCCTCGTACTTCGCGCCGCAGGGCCACTACAGCGTCGACTACGGCTACTTCGCCACCGGCAGGCTCAGCGGGCTGCTGCACGCGCCCGCGTCGACACCGGCGGAGCCGAACGGCGTGTTCCGGTACGGGCCGACGAGCGGGTTCCCCGACTCGACGCACGCGAGCGCCAACTACTGGGTCGACGTGCTCTTCCAGCCCGCGCCGCTGGACCAGGGGTTCGGCGGACCCGTCCTGCTGATCAAGTCGGACGCGCGGCCGTACAGCCGGTACTACAGCGAGATCCTGCGCGCCGAGGGCATCGGCTCGTTCACGACGGTCGACCTGTCCGCGGTCGACGCCACCGTCCTCGGCCAGCACGACGTGGCCGTGCTCGGCGACGTCCCGCTGACCCAGGCGCAGGTCACGATGTTCACCGACTGGGTCGACGCCGGTGGCAACCTCGTCGCGGCCCGGCCGGACAAGAAGCTCAGCGGACTGCTCGGGCTCACCGACCTGGGGACCACGCTGGACAACGGCTACCTGCTGATCGACAGCGCGCGGGTGCCGGGGCTGCCGACCGCGACCCTCCAGTACCACGGCACCGCGGACCGCTACGCGGCGACGAACGCGACGACCGTGGCCACGCTCTGCAGCACCGCCACGACCGCTACCACCAGCCCGGCCGTCACGGTGCGCCAGACGGCGGGCGGCGGTCACGCGGTGGCGTTCACCTACGACCTGGCGCGCTCGGTCGTCCAGACCCGGCAGGGGAATCCGGCCTGGGCGGGCGACGAGCGCGATGCGGACCCGCCGCTGCGGCCGGTGGACCTGTTCTTCGGCGCGAGGGCCGGTGACGTCCAGCCGGACTGGATCGACTTCAGCAGGGTGGCCATCCCCCAGGCGGACGAGCAGCAGCGCCTGCTGGTGAACGTCCTCGCGTCGATCAACCACGCCAAGAAGCCGATCCCGAGGACGTGGTACCTGCCCAAGGGGCTCAAGGCCGCCATCGTCATGGCGCTCGACGACCACGGCACCGCCACCGGGACGCGGGACTACTTCGAGCTGCTCAAGACCAACACGCCCGCGGGTGCGGCGCTGGACGGGTGGGAGTGCCTGCGGGCCACGTCCTGGATGTTCGTCGACGGCACGACCATGACCGACGCGCAGGCGGCGGCCTACGCGGCGCAGGGGTTCGACCTCGGCGTCCACGTCAACACCGGCTGCGCGAACTGGACGCCCGCCTCGCTGGAGGCGACGTTCACCTCCGAGTTGGCGGCGTGGGCCTCCGCCTTCCCGAGCCTGCCGCCGCAGCAGGGCAACCGGACGCACTGCATCGCGTGGAGCGACTGGGCGACCCAGCCGAAGGTCGAGCTGGGCAAGGGCATCCGGATGGACCTGAACTACTACTACGCACCGCACTGGTGGGTCCAGAACCGGCCCGGCATGTTCACCGGCTCCGGCCTGCCGATGCGGTTCGCCGACCTCGACGGCACGATGATCGACGTCTACCAGGTCGTCTCGCAGCTCGTCGACGAGAACGGCCTGACCTACCCGGCGGGCATCGACACCATGCTCGACCGCGCCCTCGGCGTCGAGGGCTACTACGGCGTCTTCGGCACGCACTACTACTTCGCGGACGACTTCGGCGCGAAGGTGATCGCCTCGGCGAAGGCCCGCGGCGTGCCGATGATCACCGCGAAGCAGATCCTCGACTGGACCGACGGCCGCAACAACTCGTTCTTCTCGGAGATCGCCTGGAGCGGCAACAACCTGACCTTCACGGCCACCGTGGACGGTCGGACCAACGGGATGCTGCGCGGGATGCTGCCGGTGCAGTCGGTCAAGGGCGCGCTCACGGCCATCACCAGGAACGGCACGGCGGTCGCCCACGCGCAGGAGACCGTCAAGGGCGTCACGTACGCGATGTTCCCGGTCGTGGCGGGGAACTTCAGCGCGGTCTACACGCCGCACACGTTCCCGGCCTCGTTCTGGTCGGGTTCCACCCCGCCGGGGAACATCACCACGACCGACACCAGCACCGGTGAGCTGGGCGTCAAGTTCACCCCCGCGGTCAACGGGAGGATCACCGCGGTCAAGTTCTACAAAGGACCGCAGAACCTCGGCACGCACACGGTGAGCGTGTGGTCGTCCGCGGGCACCCGGCTCGGCACGGCCACCGCCACCAACGAGACGCCGAGCGGCTGGCAGACGGTGCAGCTGCCCACGCCGGTCACGGTCGTCGCGGGCAGCACGTACGTCGCGTCGTACCTCTGTCCCGGCGGGCGGTACTCGTACGACTACGACTACTTCACGTCCGCCCGCACCAGTGGTCCGCTCACGGCGCCGTCCTCCGTCGGCAGCGGCGGGAACGGGGTGTACAACGTCGGCGGCAGCTTCCCGGACAAGACCTACCGCGACCTGAACTACTGGGTGGACGTGGTGTTCACGACGTAGTGCCGAACCCCTGAACGGCGGTGGGGCCCGCCCCGCGCGGTCCCTGTGCGGGGCCCGCCCCACCGCTTCGAGCCGGTGCCGACCCCGGCCGCGGGACTCGTCGGCCACCAGCTCCGTGTGACGCTGCCGGTTATAACCTATGCCTCCTGCCGGTCGGGCTTCCCTCCGGTCAGGGATTTTCCCGCTGGTAGTCCCTCTGGCCAGGCTCACTGGGGCAGCATGTAGGTTATAACCTAGCCCTGAGGGAGGTCCTGGATGGCGGAACCCGCTGAGCCCTTCATGACGAAGAGCGACTTCGCGTACACGACCCTGCGCGAGAAGATCCTGTCCGGCGAGTTCGGGCCGGGGGAGGTGCTCAACCAGGCGACGCTGGCGCGCACCATCGGGATCAGCACGACGCCGCTGCGGGAGGGGTTGCGGCGGCTGAAGTCCGAGGGCCTGGTCGAGCTGGACGCGCACCGCGACGCGCGGGTCACCGAGTTGACCGCCGAAGAGGCGCGCGACCTGCTGGAGCTGCGCCGGTCGCTGGACCCGCTGGCCGTCGCGCTGGCCGCGCAGCGCCGCACGAAGTCCGACATCCAGGAGATCCGCGCCGCGGTCCAGGGCCTCGAACCGCTGCCGGGCAACCCCGGCGTCGAGGACCTGATCGCGCACCGGCGGTTCCACGCCGCGCTCTACCGGGCGTCGCACAACGACCTGCTCATCGCGACCCTCGACGGACTGTGGGACAAGGCGGACCGCTACCGCAGGCTCGGCCTGGAGGTCGTGCGCGGTGAGCAGGAGCGCGCGCGGACGACCGCCGAGCACCACCGGCTCGTGGAGCACGTCGTGGCGGGCGACTCCGACGCGGCGGCGGCCGTGATGCACCAGCACATCTCCACCAGCCTCGGGGCGAAGGCCGCGTCGCGCCTGGGCGTGGGCCCGGTCGCGACACCTCGCGCGCTGCCCTGAACGGCGTCGGCGGCGGGCGCGGGATGCTGGTCCTGCTGCTCGCGCACACCGTCCTCGTCCAGCTCGTGACGTTCGTGCTGCGCCCCACCTCCACCTACCGCGCCCTGGAGCTGGACGTGCCCCCGGCGTGGCTGGGGGTGCTGTCGGCGGCGTTCGCGGTGGCCCCGCTGCTGCTGGCCATCCCGTCCGGGCAGGCCGTGGACCGGTTCGGGGAACGCCGGGTGCTGCTGGCGGGCGCGCTGCTGGTGTGCGCCTCGGCCGGGGCGTTCGTGCTCGTCGGCGGCGGTGTGGTGGGGTTGCTGGTGGGCAGCGTGCTGCTGGGCACGGGGCACCTGTGCTCGGTGGTCGCGCAGCAGGCGCTGGTCGCGAACGTGACCGCGCCGCACCGCTACGACGCGGCGTTCGGCTACTACACGTTCGCCGCGTCGCTGGGGCAGGCCGTGGGACCGGGGCTGATCCTGCTGTTCGGCGGCTCGCGGACCATCCCGGACACCGGCACGATCTTCGGCGTGACGGTCGCGATCACGGTGGTGCTGCTGGGTGTCACGCTGGCGCTCCGCCCACCGGCCGTGCGCCGACCTCCCGCCGCGGACGGTGAACCCGCCGGGCTGCGCGACCTGCTGCGCCGCCCCGGTCTGCTCCGCGCGCTCACGGTGAGCTGCGTGGTGATCGCGGCCGTCGACATCACCCTGGTGTACCTGCCCGCGCTGGGCGCCGAACGCGGGATCGCCTCCGGTGTCGTCGGCGGGCTGCTCACCCTGCGGGCCGTGGCGTCGATGGGGTCGCGGCTGTTCCTGGGGCGGCTGGCCGCGTGGCTGGGCCGCCGCCCGCTGCTCGTCGGCAGCATCGCGCTGTCCGCCGTCGGCCTCGTCGCGGCGGCGGTGCCGATGCCGGTGTGGCTGCTGGCGGTGGTCGTCCTCGCGATCGGCCTCGGGCTCGGCGTCGGCCAGCCGCTCACCATGTCCTGGCTCGCCGAATCCACTCCGCCGGGCCTGCGGGGCCGGGCGATGTCGTTGCGCCTGACCGGGAACCGGGTCGGCCAGGTGTTCGTGCCCAGCGTCGCGGGCCTGCTGGCGGCGGGTACCGGCGCCTCCGGTGTCCTCGTCCTGACCGCAGCGGGGCTGACGGCCGCGGGTGTCGCGGCGGCGCGCCTGAAGCAGAACGACCCACCACCGATCGACGACGGAGACGATCCGTGACGGACACCTCCACGACCGCCGACCTCCACCGACTCCTGCTCCGCGCGGCTGCGCGCGGGTCAAGGCGGCCGTGGCGGCGTTCGCCGAGAGTCCTGGGCCGCGCCCGCTGGGCGTCGGCGCCCTGAGGGTGGCGCACTCGCCGGCCTGTGGCTTCCTGGTCGAACCGGATCGAGACCGAGCCGAGGCCGCGTGACGGGCCGCTGGCCGGAGGAGTTCCCCGGTGCCCGCGAAGGGATCCGTCGCCGCCGTCCTGGTTCCAGGACTCGTCGCCGACGTGCGGGTCGCGGTCGCGATGGTGGTGGTGGTGACCGGTGCGCTGGTGACCGCGGAGGAGGTCGTGTGAGCACGGTGCGCCGGCCGGCCGGGTGGGCGCCCGCGCCGCTGCTCGCGACCGGCTGACGACGGTCACTCCGTCATGCCGGCCTCGTACGCGGTGATGGCCGCCTGCACGCGGTTCTGCACGTCCAGCCCGCGCAGGATCGCGGACAGGTGCGCCTTCACCGTGCCCTCCGCCAGGTGCAGGCGTCCCGCGATCTCCTGGTTCGACAGGCCCTGCCCGACCAGCGCCAGCACGTCCCGCTCGCGCGGGGTCAGCGCCGCCACCCTGCGCTTCGCCGCCGCGGGCCTGGTCAGGCCCGTCCGCAACCCGGCCAGGACGCGGCGGGCGACCCGCGGTGACAGGTACGCCGCGCCGTCGGCGACCGCCCGCACCGCGATCAGCAGCTCACGGGGGTCCGCGGCCTTCAGCAGGAAGCCGCTCGCGCCGTCCTCAAGGGCCTGGGCCACGTACTCGTCCTCGTCGAACGTCGTCAGCATCACGACCGGGACGACGTCCCGCAGTTCGCGGGCCGCGGCGAGGCCGTCGAGGCGCGGCATGCGGATGTCCATCAGCACCACGTCCGGCTGGTGGGCGTGCGTCAGCTCCACCGCCGCGCGCCCGTCGGCCGCCTCCGCCACCACGGTGATCTCCGGATCCGTCGCCAGCACCGCCGACAGCCCCGCCCTGATCATGGCCTCGTCGTCGGCCAGCAGCACCCTGATCACGTCAGCGGCACCCGTGCCAGCAGCGTGAACGACCCGTTCTCGGTCGTCACGACCAGCTCGCCGCCCAGCAGCCGCAGCCGCTCCGCCAACCCCTCCAGGCCACTGCCCCTGCCGACCGGACCCCTCAACGGATTCCCGACCTCCAGCGTCACCAGCCGCTCCGCGACCGTCATCGTCATCGTCACCGGTTCGCCCGGCGCGTGCCGGGCGGCGTTCGTCAGCGCCTCCCGCGCGACCCGGCGCACGGCCTGGTCCACCACGTCCGGCAGGTCCTGCAGACCGTCGACCGCCACGGTCATGCCCGCGTCCCGCGCGTTCGCCACCAGGGCCGCGACCGGCGGCACCTCGTCGCGTTCGCGCAGCATCGCGATCGACTGCCGCAGCCGGTCGGTCGCCGCCACCGCCGATGCCCGCACCGCGCCGGCCGTGCCCGCGTCCTCGCCGGACAGGCCGGGTGACAGTTCGAGCGCGCCTGCCCGCAGCGCGATCAGCGCCAGGTCGTGGCCGAGCGAGTCGTGCAGCTCCGCCGCCAGCCTGCCCCGCTCCTGGAGCCGCGCCCGCTCGGCGACGTGCTCCCGCTCCCGCTCCAGCTGCCGCACCCGTTCCCGCTCGGCCGCGATCAGCAGCGCCTGCTGCCGCCGGTACCGGCCCGCGAGCCGCGGCAGCACGACCGTGAGCACCAGGATGAGCAGCACCGACGTCACCTCGGTGCGGTCCAGCACGGCCACGACCGAGCAGCCGACGACGCCGACCCCGGTGAGGACCTGCCAGCCGAAGCGGGCGTCGACGTGCCTGCCGTGCAGGTACGCCAGCAGCGCCAGCACCGCGAACGCGCACACCCGCCACACCGGCAGGCCGCCCTCCATGTTCAGCCCGCTGATCAGGCCGAGGACGGCGAGGACCCCGAGGCTCATCGGACCGACACTAGCCGGACGACGCGAGCGGTCAGCACCGCGAGCCCGGACAGCCCCGCGGCGGCGAGCGTGATCGTGAGCGGCAGCGCGAAGTAGCCGAGCTGCGCCCACAGCACCGTCCGGCCGGAGCTGATGAACGACACGAACCACGGGTAGAGCGCGAACAGCACGGCGGGCGACGCCACGACCAGCAGCCGCGCGACCGTCAGCCACCGTCGCCGCCCGTGCTCGCGTTCCGCCCAGCGCCGCGCCCGCGCCACCCCGAGCACCCCGAGCGCCGCGGCGAGCAGCCCGACCGCCGCGAGCACCCACTCGACGAGCTGCCGGGAGCTGCCGGGCTCCGCGGGCGTCCCGCCACGGCTCAGCGCGATCAGCCCGTCGAGGATCGTGGCGGTGTCGTCGACGAGCGGGGCGCCGTTGGTCATCACGGCGTAGCCGTAGCCGGTCTCGGGGTCGATGGCCTGGATCGCGTTGTACGTCCACAGGTTGCCGCTGTGCACGAGCAGGCCGTTGTCGTCGGGCTGCCAGCCCATGCCGTACTCGTGCACGTCCGACGGCGAGTGCATGGCGTCGAGCGACGCCGCGGCGAACGGGCCGTGGCCGTTCTGGGCGACGAGCCAGCGGCCCATGTCGTGCGCGGTCGTGATCACCGAACCCGCGCCGCCGACGGCCGGGCCGTCGTCCAGCTCGGGCCGGTCGAGCCAGATCCCGTACAGCGAGTTGAAGCCGTTCGGCGCGTCGCCGCCCGCCTTGCTGTCCCGCATGCCGAGCGGCTCGAACACGTGCTGCCGCAGGTAGTCCTCGTAGGACTGGCCGGAGACCACCTCGACCAGGCGGGCGGCGACGTCGTAGTTGACGTTGCAGTAGGCGTACCGGGTGCCGGGTTCGGCGGCGTCGACGGGCGGCAGGAGGTCGACGTACTCGGCGAGCGTGCGGGCCCCGGTCAGCCGTCCGATGTCGACGGAGGCGTCGGAGATGCCGGAGGTCTGGTTGAGCAGGTGGCGCACGGTGATGCGCGGCGGGAGCTGGGGGAGCCGGTCGTGCACCTGGTCGTCCAGCCCGACACGGCCGTCCTCGACGAGCGTCAGGACGGCGGCGGCGGTGAACGACTTGCTCACCGACGCGACCCGCATCGCGGTGTTCGCGGTGACGGGGTCGCCGTGCCCGTCGCGCCCGGCGCCGGTGGCGTGCACGACCCGGTCGCCGTGCGTGACGACGACCGAGACGCCGGGCAGCCCGGTCGCGTCGAGGGCCAGGGCCAGGTAGCTGTCGATCGACGCGGGCGCGGGTGCGGGGGAGAGGGCCAGCACCAGTCCGGCCACGAGTGTCCTCATGGGCCGGAACGCTAGGGATCGGCGGGGTGGTGCCGGATCCGCCGATCGACCACGGTCACCCCCGACGATCGTCGGGGGTGACCGTGGTCGATCGGTCAGCGGTCGACCTCGTAGACGAGCTTCTGGACGCCGTTGCGGTACGTCTCGCTCTCGACGACCGTGAGCCGCTGCTTGTCCCGGTCGGTGGTGCTGAACAGGCGCTTGCCCGCGCCGAGCAGGACGGGGAAGACGAGCAGGTGGTAGCGGTCGACGAGACCGGCGTCGGCGAGGCCGCGGTTGAGCTTCGCGCTGCCGTGGACCAGGATCGGCCCGCCGTCGGTCTCCTTGAGCGCGGCGACGTCGTCGAGGGAGCGGAGGATCGTGATGTCGCCCCAGTTCGTGACGAGGTCGCTGTCCTCCAGCGTGGTGGAGACGACGTACTTCGGCATCGCGTTGTAGCGCGGGAACTCCTCGGTCATGGTCGGCCACACCGGCGAGAAGGCGTCGTAGCTGACGCGTCCCATCATCATGGCGGCGGCCTCGTCCTGCTCGCGCGCCTTCAGCTCGTAGGCGGCCTCCACGAACTCGATGTCCTTGAAGGTCCAGCCGGAGCTGCGGTGGCCGGGCTCGCCGCCGGGGGCCTCCACGACCCCGTCGAGCGAGACGAACGCGGTGCTGATCAGGGTGCGCATCGGGTGCTCCTGGGTAGTCCTGCTGTGCTGTCATCTCTGCGTCGAACGAACCCGGCCACGTTCGACAGATCGCTCGAAGATCCTTCGCGGCCGTGCACGCACTGGTCAGGCGTTCACGGTGCCGCGGCGATCTACCCTCCGGGAGCACGTCCACCGCTCGGGCGCCGTTCGACCGTGCGGGGGTCGGGTTCCGGTTGGGGCCGCACCGAACTCCCGGTCCTCACCGCGCCGGTAGCGTGAGCCCATGCCGCAGATCACCGTCGAGTACTCCGCCGAGCTGAGCGGGGCCCTGGACCGCCGAGCCCTCGCCCTCGCGCTGCACCGGACCGTCGCGCCGCTGGTCGACTCCGACGTGGCCGCGTTCAAGACCCGGTTCCGGCGGATCGAGGAGTCCGTGATCGGGGACGGGGCGCCCGCGGCGATGGTCCACGTGCGGATCGGCCTGCTGTCCGGGCGGCCGGTGGGGCTCAAGCAGGAGGTGGGGCGGGTGGGCATCGGCATCGTCCGCGACCACCTCGCGCCGGTGGACGGCCTCCCGACCCAGGTCACGCTGGAGGTGTACGACCTGGACCGGGAGCAGTACCAGAAGCTGGTGCTCGGGCCCTGAGCCGGACGTCATCCGCCTGCGTGCGCCCGGTCGCCCGCGATCCGGTCCGGCTGGGCCTCGACCAGGCTGCGCGCGCACGGGCTCGACGCCGCGGGCAGCACCACCGCCGTCCTCGAACGGATCGAGGACCGCGCGTGACCCGACGAGCGCTCAGCCGAGGGCGCGCGGGTCGACCTCCACGTCCTGCTCGTCGTCCGACCACCACAGGCGGGCGACGTGCAGGACGTGGCGGCCGAGCGGGTCGCTGTCGCGGGCCGTGCCGGTGAACCGCACCCCACCGCCCGCCGACCCGTCCGCGTGGACGATCCCGGAGACGTCCGGGTGGGTGGCGACGTCGCGGGAGTGGCGGGCCTCGCGCGGGGAGCGCCACAGCAGCCGCAGGGGATCGCGCAGGACGGTGACGTCGACCGTGTCGATCCAGGGTGTGGTGCCGTCCGTGGTGGCGAGCGTGGCCCGGCGCCCCGTGCCCAGGAGGTGCCGGACGCGGTCGGCGGGCCCCGCCGCGTCCTCGGGGGTGTCGCGGGTGATGCCGAGGGGGACCGGCGGGTCGCTGAGCAGGTCGGCGTCGAGCAGGGTCCACCAGCGCCCCTGCTCGACGCGGCGCCGCTCCCACTCCGGGTCGCTGCCGCGGTCGGCGACGGCACGGCGGTAGCGGCCCCACGCGGCCTCGTCGGCGAAGGTGACGGTGTGTTCGAGGGTGTGCACGTCCTGGCCGATGGTCCGCACCCGCCACCGGGTGGCGAGGACGGTGTCGAGCCCGTCGTAGAACCACCGCTCGCGGTCCCGCACCCAGGCCCAGAAGGCGTGCGGGTCCCGCTCGGCGGCCGGAGACGGTTTGATGCGGTAGACCAGGTGCAGCACGTGGTGCCCCTTCCCCTCGCGGTGGGTCCGCTCAGCGGCTCCGGTCCCACAGGTCCCAGTCCGGGTCGTAGGCCTCCGGGCGGCCCGGTGCGAGCGCGCGCCAGGTCCGGAGCGCGGCGGCGTTGTGCTCCGCGCCGGGGATCGTGCCGTTCGGGGAGAGGACCACCGCGGCGAGCGGGGAGAGCACCGCGCCGCGCTGGACCTTGCCGTGCCAGGCCGAGATGCCCAGGTGGCAGTGGCGGAACCCGGCCGCGGCCCCGTGCCGCAGCGGCATCCGGTGCAGCAGCAGGAAGTACTCGCCCGCCGGGCGGGCGTGGGCGTAGTCGAAGCCGAAGTAGCGGGCGTGCAGCCGGTCCCCGCGACCGTAGAAGATCATGACCGCGTGCGGGCGGCCGTCCCTGGCCGCGACACCGGCGTGGGCGTCGTCCAGCAGCCCCGCGGCCCGCTGGCCCTCGAAGACCCGCCGCATCCACCCCTCGTCCGCCGTACCCCCGTACCGGGCCCGGTTCTGGGTGACCAGCCGGACGGCGTCGGCCTCCAGGTCGCGGGTGAACGGCAGCCACGCGACCTCGACCCCGGCTTCCCGGACGGCACGCTCCTCCCGCCTGCGACGGTTCCGGTCCCGCCGGGACAGCGTTGCCAGGTGGACGTCCAGGCCACCCGGTGGGATCGGCAGCACGACGTCCGCGCTGTGGAGGAAGACCTGGGCGCGCGGGTGGGCGGCGGCCAGCAGCAGCGCGTGCCGGGCGGGCAGGTAGGGCATGACCAGCCCGGCACGTCCCTCCTCGCGGGCCAGGGCGAGCGCGTGCTCCAGCAGCGCGCGCAGCACCGGCCGCGCCGAGGCGACCAGTTCGTTGCGGGTCGCCCGGCGGGCACCCAGCCACAACCAGTCCGCGCCCGCCCCCGGCAGCACCCGCGACAGGTCGAACAGGCCGGACCCGTCGGCCTCGCCCGACCAGGTGGGCAGCCCGCCCAGCAGTTCCCCGCCGCGGCCCTCGGCGATCAGGACCCGGTCGGGGCCGAAGGCGTGGCGCAGGCCGTGCAGCCAGCGGTGCGTGCTGTAGAAGCCGTCCGGGCCCACGAGCCGGTCCCACCGCGCACCCGGCACGTCGAGGATGTCGGGGACCACGCGCGTGGACACGTGGTCAGGTGCTGACGCGCGGCCCGCCGCGGTCTTCGTCGTTCGCGTCGACATGGCGGCTCGGCGTTCCTTTCCGGCAGGTGACGATCGCGGCGTGGGGGCGGTCGAGGTACGCCGACCAGAACTCGGTGCCGTGCTCCCGGACGCCGTCGGGCGAGACCCGGAAGCCGGGCCAGGCGACGTCCGTGAACCCGGCCTCGGCCAGGGCCCGGTGCAGGGTGCGCCGACTCCACCAGCGGGCCGTGATGGTGTCGCGGTGCGCGCCGAACGCCAACTCCAGGACGACCTTCGACGCGTCCGCGCGGGGTTCGGCCTCGTGCAGCCGGAACCCGTAGCGCGCGTAGTGGTCCGGTGCGCCGTCGTAGTCCGGGTTGACCGGCAGGGTGACGAACCGGCCGCCGTCGCGCAGCGCGTCACCCGCGACCGCGCACAACCGCGCGAGGGCGCGGTAGTCCTCGGCGTAGGGCAGGACGTACACGCCGAGGACGACGTCGAACGCGCCCGCCCGCGGCGGTGTCGTCGTGTACTCGACGCCCAGCCCCTCCCGCGCCTCGCGCGCCGCGGCGTGGGCGATCATGCCGGCGGAGGTGTCGTGGCCCACCACCCTGGCGGCCCCTGCCCGCTTGAGCAGTCGGCAGTAGTCGCCCGCACCGCAACCCAGGTCCGCGACGGCCTTGCCGGACAGGTCCCCGAGCAGTTCCAGCACCGTGTACGACTCCAGGTGCCGCCGCCAGGGCAGGGCGAACATCTCCTCGTACACCCGAGCCAGGGTGTCGAAGCGGCTGCTCAACTCCTCACTCTGCCGACAGCGGGTCGCCCAGCAGCCAGTTGCCGGGAGCCTCGGGGTCCGTGCTGAGGTAGAACTCCTCGATGGCCCTGCGGAACTCGGCGTGGGTGATGCTGCCGCTGCCGTTGCGGTCCAGGCGCCGGAACGCGGCGTCGGAGGTCTCCGGGCTGATCCCGAGGGCCTCGTACATCCGGACGTACTCCCTGGCGCTGAGCTCGTTGCTGCGGTCGGTGTCCAGAGCGCTCATGAGCGCGTTCACGATTCCCATGATCACGTGCTCGAAGTTCTTCGGCTCGGTCACGCCGGACCGCATGACCTGGATGAACCCCTGCCGTCCCACGCGCCCCTGGGCGTCCGTGACGCCCGCGTCGCGCAGCAGGTCCCACCACGCGGTGAACGCCTCGCGCATGGCGCCGCGGTTCTCGTGGTCGTCCGGACGGGCCACGGCGGTGAACAACTCCGCCATCTGCTCGAAGTCCTCGTGCGTGAGCCAGTTGTCGTTGGTGTGGTCGAACCAGTCGAAGAGGATGTCGAACTTGCGATCGGTGATCTGATGCGGCATCGGGTCCACCTCGGTCCTGCGAATGGAGGTTGGTTGTCGGCACCGTTCACGTCGTGCGTGTCGGCGGCGAGGCGCCGGTGATCGCAGGGTACTGCCGGGCGGACGAATCCCGTAAGGGCACAAGGGATCCACCATTTCCCAGTCCCCGGAGCTGCTGAGGGCCTTGTCATCGGGCCGACCGGTGGCACGCTCGGAGTCCAGGCGCACGAACGCGTTGCGCCGTCGACGCCAGCCCGGCGGTGACGTGTCGGCCACCGCCGAGCCGATGCTCCAGGAGGAGCGGACATGACCATCGCCACCAGCAGGCACCTGTCCGAGCGGGACCTGTCGTTCTACCGCGACAACGGGTACCTGACGCTGCCGGAGCTGTTGCCGCCGAAGAAGTACGAGGCGTTGCGGGAGCACTTCGAGCGCACGCTCGCCGAGCTGCCGGACGGGACGCGCCCGGAGGACATGGACGTCCCGCACTTCACCGATCCGCGCCTGTTCGAGTGGCTCATGGACCCCGGTGTGCTGGACCTGGTCCAGCAGCTCGTCGGGCCGGACATCGCGGTGTTCTCGTCGCACTTCCTCTGCAAGCCCGCCGGTGACGGCAGGAGCGTGCCGTGGCACGACGACGCCTACTACTGGCGGAACATGATCACCCCGTCCGCCGGGGCCGTCACGATCTGGCTCGCGCTCGACGAGGTGGACGAGGGCAACGGCTGCATGAGGGTGGTGCCGGGCAGCCACGCACCCGGCGAGCGGCGGTACCGGCCCACGCGCGGCGCGGACGGGGTGTTCGACGAGGAACTGGACCCGGAGTGCGTGGACGAGTCCCGCGCCGTGCCGATCCTGTTGCGGCGCAACGAGTGCAGCGTCCACAGCGCGGCGCTCGTGCACGGCAGCGGGGCCAACCGCGGCGACCGCCGACGGGCCGGGTTCACCATGCGCTACATCAGCACCGCGGTGCGGTTCAACCACGAGGAGGTGGGCGAGCGCCACCAGATCTTCCTGGCGCGGGGGCGGGACCGGGCGGGCAACGTCTACGCCGACCCGACCGTGCCGCACCCCGAACTGGTCGCCGGTCGCGACGCCACGCGGAAGGACGTCGACGGGCGCCGTCCGGGTGGCGGCTGATCGGGCGGCACCCGCGATCGCGCTAGGAGGTCACCGGGTCCTCGCTGACGATCGTGCCGAGGGAGCGCACCGCCTCGGACAGGAGGTGGCGCAGCGTCCGGGTCTCGCCCGGCCGCGTCCACCGCTGGAACGCCGCCTGCTGCGCGAGCACGGCGGTGCCCGCGGCGAGGAACGCGGTGTCGGGGTCGCACCCCCGTGCGTGGAGTTCGGCCGCGATGGCGTCGGTGAGCGCGGCGTTCTTGCCGAGTTCGCGCTCCTGCAACTCCGGGTTGGCGGCGATCACGGCGTGCCTGCGGGTCGCCACGGCGCGGCGTTCCTCGAACAGCCCGTCGGCGACGACCTCCAGCGCGCGCACGACCGCGTCGAGCGGCGGCACGGCGTCGTCGCAGGCCGCGATCTCGCCGACGACCGCCCGCTGGATCTCCGAGCTGAGGATGAACAGCACCTCGCGCTTGTCGGTGAAGTGGTTGAAGAACGTCCGCTGGGTGAGCCCCGCCCGCTGGGCGATCTCGGCGACCGTCGTGCTCTCGAACCCCTGCTCGTCGAACAGTTCCAGTGCGGCGGCTTGCAGGCGTTCGGCTGCGTCCGGTTTCCATCGCGGCATGGTCCGAGCCTAGCGACTGCACGATGTGCAGTCATCGGTGCTACAGTGATTGCACAAGCTGCAATCACTTCACTCGGGAGGCTCCTCCATGGTCGCTGTATCGGTCGTCGGCCCCGGTGACGGCGAAGTCATCGCCAACGGGCCCGCGCGGATCCGGATCCTCGAAGACGGCGGCAACACCGAGCACCGCCTGGGGATCGGCGAGATCACGATCCCCCCGCACACCCCCGGCCCTCCGCAGCACCGCCACGCCCAGCACGACGAGGGCTTCTACGTGCTCTCGGGCACCGCGCGGTTCACCGTGGGGCAGGACGACCACGACGTCGGCGCGGGCACGTGGGTCCTGGTCCCGCCGGGGGCGCCGCACACGTTCGCCAACATCGGCGACGACCCGCTGGTCATGCTGAGCACCTTCACGCCGGACCTGTACGTGCAGTACTTCCGCGACCTCAAGGCCATGGTCGAGTCCGGGCAGCCGATGACGCGCGAGACCATGGCGCCGATCTGGGAGAACTACGCCACCGAACCGTCCACCGAGTACGCCACGTGACCTCCGGCCCCCCGGTCGACCCACGGGTCCGGTGACCACGGCGACGGCCGTGCGGACCCGTGGGTGCGGTTCGGGCACCGGCACCGCTCGAAATTCCCGCGAAAGGGTGTTTCGGTCGCCCACCAGATGTTCAAACGCGCTGGGGGAGCTTTTTTGACGATTCCCACCAGCGCGTTCCGCGGCCGAGCCGTCATGCGGATTCCGCGAGGTGGTGCTTGACTCGACTCCTGGAACGAATCGTCGTACGCGAACGTGAAAAATTCTGCGACGCCCCAGTCGAACCACCGATCGAGGAGTCGACATCAAAGCACTCACATGGCAGGGAAATCAGAACGTTCAGGTCACCGAGGTGCCCGATCCGCGCATCGAGGAGCCCACCGACGCGATCATCAGGGTGACCTCGACCGCGATCTGCGGTTCCGACCTGCACCTCTACGGCGTGCTGGGCCCGTACCTCGCACCGGGTGACGTGCTCGGCCACGAGGCGATGGGCGTCGTCGAGGAGGTGGGCCCCGACGCCGCGGGCCACCTGTCGGTGGGGGACCGGGTCGTGGTGCCGTTCAACATCTCGTGCGGCCACTGCTGGATGTGCGGTCGCGGACTGTTCGCGCAGTGCGAGACGACCCAGGTCCGCGGTGAGGGCAAGGGCGCGAGCCTGTTCGGCTACACCTCGCTCTACGGCTCCGTGCCCGGAGGGCAGGCCGAGTACCTCCGCGTGCCGCAGGCCCAGTTCGGACCGGTCATCGTGCCCGCGGACACGCCGGACGAGCGGTTCCTGTTCCTGTCCGACATCCTCCCGACCGCCTGGCAGGCGGTCCGCTACGCCGACGTGCCGCCCGGTGGCTCGGTGGCGGTGCTCGGCCTCGGCCCGGTCGGGCAGTTCGCCGTGCGCATCGCCGCGCACCTGGGCGCGGGCCGGGTCATCGGGGTCGACCGGGTGCCCGAGCGGCTCGCCCTGGCCGCGAGGTACGGCGCCGAAACCGTCAACCTCGACGACGTCGACGACGTGGCCGCGACGCTGATCGAGATGGTCGACGGTCGCGGTCCGGAAGCCACCATCGACGCCGTCGGGATGGAGGCCCACGGTGGTCGGCTCGTCGCCGCGGCCCAGAAGGCAGTGGGGCTCCTCCCGGACGCCCTGGCGCAGAAGGTGACCGACAAGATGGCCGTCGACCGGCTCGACGCCCTGCACGCCGCGCTGAAGGGCGTGCGGCGGGGTGGGACGGTCTCGGTGTCCGGCGTGTACGGGGGCGAGGTCGACGCGATGCCGATGATGGAGATGTTCGACCGGGGGATCCAGCTCCGCATGGGGCAGGCCCACGTGCGCCGGTGGACCGATCAGATCCTGCCGCTGCTGCTCGACCCGGCCGACCCGCTCGGCGCGCTGGACCTCGTCACGCACCACCTGCCCCTGGCCGAGGCCGCGAACGGCTACGAGATGTTCCGGGAGAAGCGGGACGGCTGCGTCAAGGTGGTGCTCAACCCGTGACCGGACGGGTCGTGGTCGTCGTCGGCGCCAGCAGCGGGATCGGTCTGGCCGCCGCGGTCGCGTTCGCCGCTCGTGACGACGACCTGGTGCTGGTGTCGCGCAGCGCGGGCGCGCTCGACGCCGCGGAGGCGGCGTGCCGGGACGCGGGGAGCGGTGCCGTGGACGTCCTCGTCGAGGACGTGCGCGATCCGGCGGCGGCCGACCGGATCGTGGCGCGGACCCTGGACCGGCACGGGCGCGTCGACGTCGTCGTGCACACCGCGACGGTCATGGGCTACGGCACCGTCGAGACGATGCCCGCGGAGGTGTTCACCACCGTCGTCGACACCGCGGTGCACGGCACGGTCCACCTGAGCCGCGCGGTCCTCCCGGTCATGCGCCGCCAGCGCGCGGGCACGTTCATCGGGGTCAACTCCCTGCTGGGCTCGGTCACCGTCCCGCAGATGGGGGCCTACGCGGCGTCGAAGTGGGGGCAGCGCGCCGTGCTCCGCACCCTCCAGCAGGAGACGCGGGACGAACCCGGCGTGCACGTCTGCATCGTGAGCCCCGGAAGCATCAACACCCCCATCTACTACCAGGCCGCCAACTACACCGGCCGGAGCGCTCGGCCGCCGTGGCCGGTCCTGTCGCCGGAGCGGGTGGGTGCGGCGATCGTGCGGTTGGCCGACCGCCCCCGCAGGCACGTCTCGGTGGCGGTCGGGCCGGGGAATCCGCTCGTCATCGCCGGTTTCCGGCTCCTGCCGCTGCTCTACGACAGGCTGGTCGGTCCGCTGTTCCGGCTGGCCGCCCTCACCCGCAAGCCCGCGGAGCCCGCGGCGGGCAACGTGCACCAGCCGGTGCCCGAGCGGGAACGCGTGCACGGCCACTGGCCCGCGCGGAGCTGACGACCGTCGACGAACCGGTGTCGCGCCGGTGGAGGCGGCCCGCCGGGTGCCCTCAGCGCCCGGCGAACCGGTGCAGGGCGTCGAGCACGGCTGGGGCGAGGGCGTCCGGGTGGTCGGTGTCGTGCAGCAGGTGGTCCACCCCGGACAGCGGTACCCGGCCCGGTCCTCCGACGTGCGCGCGGCGCAGGGCGGTGGTCAGCGCGTCCGTCGTCGAGCAGGGGACCTGGACGTCGTTCGTGCCGCAGGTGAGCAGCACCCTGGTCCCCGGCCGCAGGGCCGCGGCGTGCTCCGGCGGGTAGACGGCGTCGTCGCTGTCCACGAACCGGGCGCTCGGCCCCTGGAACGCCTGGAAGAGCCGGCCGACCGCGGGTGGCAGGTCGGTCGTGTCGACCGGTCGGTGTTCGCGCAGGGCCGTGACGGCGGCGTCGACCGCCGCGTCGATCGTGCGCTGCTGGTCCGGCGTGAGCAGGCCGTGCCGGGTCGCCTCGGCGACCTGGGCGTGCAGTTGCAGCGCGACCAGGTCCAGGAAGCGGATCGCCTGCGGTTGCAGCAGGGCCAGGCCGGTCGGGCGCGGGTGGACGGTGCCGCCGAGCAGCAGCGCGGTCATCGCGCCCTCGCTGTGCCCGACGACCGACAGCGCGTGCGGGTTGGTCTCCGGTTGGTCGCGCAACGACTCGTACGCAGCCGCCGCCTGGCGGACGAACGCCGGGTGGTCGAGGGTGTCCGGGTGGTCGCGGTAGGCACCGAGCCCGGTGCGGCCGGTGCCGTACTTGTCGAACCGCAGCGTGGCCACCCGGTCGACGGCGAGCGCGTCGGCCACCTGCGCCAGGGTGTTCGGGGACGCCGCGGGAGGCTGGTTGCCGTCGCGGTCGGTGGGTCCGCTGCCGGGCAGCAGCAGTGCGGCGCGCAACCGCTGCCCGGCGCGGTGCGCGGGAACGTGCAGGGTGCCGTACGTCGTGGTCCCGTCGACGGTGAAGACCACCTCGCGGTCGGCCGCGGGCACGAAGCCGGGCGTCGCCCCGGCGGGGGTGGCGGTCGCGACGGCCAGGGCCACCACGACCGCGGCGGAGCGGGGGAACACCGGATCACCCCTTCCCGATGAGGGCGTTCTCGACCAGCGCGACGGTCGCGCGGGGATCGTCGACCTGGATGACCAGGCGGGCGTAGTGCTCGTCGGCGAGTTCGACCACGACGGCCTTCGACGGGTCCTTGACGTCCCAGAAGACCTTCTCGCCGTCGAGGTGGAACGTGCCCACCGTGAGGACGCCGGGCACGTGGGCGCCCGGCGCGCGGATCCCCTTGGGTTCGGCGGCGATGCCGGGGTCGGCGGTCGCGCCGCGGACGTTGCCCAGGGGGATCGTCAGACTGCTCTTGAGGGCCCAGAGCTTGTCGAGACCCTCGATCACGACGACGAGGTCGTCGCCTTCGATGTGGACCAGTGCCATGTGGTTCTCCTTGTCAGCCGAGAGGATCGAGGCGGTGGGCCAGCGCGGTGCCGACCCCGTGGGGGTTGCCGCGCAGGAGGATGCCCAGCGCGGCGGACGTGAGAGCGGCCGCCAGGTCGGCGGGAACGCCGAGCGCGTCGGCGACGGCCTGGTCGACGGCGTCCAGCGCGGCGGCCACCTCGGCGGCGACCTCGGTGTCGGCCGGTGCCCGTTCGACCGCCGCGAGCAGCAGAAGTCCGAGGTCTGCCGACGTGATGAGCCGCAGCGCGCTCGCGGCGTCCGGTGCCGAGCCGAGCGCGTCGACCAGGGGACGGACGTCGTGGGCGAGGTGGCGGCGCAGGGCGACCAGGTAGAGGCCGCGCTTGCTGCCGAACGTCTTGTAGAGGCTGTTGCGGTGCACGCCGAGGTGGGTGACGAGGTCGTCCACCGACACCCCGTCGTACGCGCGACCGCCGAACAGCGTCGCGGCGGCGCGCACCACCTCGTCCTCGTCGAACGTCCTCGTCCTGCCCATGGCACGACCGTAGCGTTTTGAGGAACGATCAGTCAAGAACGAACGTTCCTCAATTGGTCGGGTAGGGGCACCCCCACCACCGGTCGGCCGGGTAGCCGGCTGTGGCGCTCCACCGCCACCCGAGAGGCTTCCGGGCGAGCGGAACGAGGGAGCGGATGATGATGACGAAGAAGCACCACCTGCTGGCCGCGGTCCTGGTCGCGGCGGCATCGACCGTCTGGGTGGCGACCGCGGCGCAGAGCCGTCCATCGGCGCCCGAGGAGGCGCGGGACCCGGCTACCACGCCCGCGTACGCGCGGTTCTACCGGCAACAACCCGACTGGCAGCCGTGCGGGCCCGCGGGCGCGGAGTGCACGAACGTCACGGTGCCGGTCGACTGGGCGCGGCCCGCCGGGGCCGCGGTCGAACTCGCCGTGGCCCGGCTGCGGGGCGAGGGCCGTGGCTCGCTGCTGGTCAACCCCGGTGGGCCGGGTCGGTCCGGGATCGACTTCCTGTTCGGCGGGCAGGTGCGCGGCCACGCGCCCCCCGGGTACGACCTGGTCAGCTGGGACCCGCGCGGAGTCGGGGGTTCGGCGCCGCTGACCTGCCCGGCGGAGGCGTCCGAGGCCGTCGAGGAGGTGGACGGCTCGCCGGACACCCCGGCGGAGGTGGAGGCCTACGAGGCGGCCGTCGGGCGGTGGGCCCACGCGTGCAGGCAGGCGTCCGGACCGATCTTCGACCACGTGGACACGGGCAGCACCGTGCGGGACATGGACGTGCTGCGCGCGGTGCTGGGGCAACCGAGGCTGGACTACCTGGGCATCTCCTACGGCACCGTCATGGGCGGCCGGTACGCCGAGACGTTCCCGAAGCGGGTCGGCCGCGTGGTCCTGGACAGCGCGGGCCACCCGGACCAGACCTACGGGTCCTGGATGGCCGGGGTGGCGGAGGCCAAGGAGCAGGCCCTGACCGCCTACCTCACCGGCTGCGCCGACCGCCCCGCGTGTCCTTTCGCGACGATCCCGCCCGACGCGGCCCGAGCGTGGATCCAGCAGCTCGTGCGGGACACCGACAGCAGGCCGATCCGCGGCGGCGACCAGGTCGTGAACCAGGCGCGGCTGATGACCGCGCTGACGCGGGACGTCTCGGACCAGAACGGCAGGGAGAGGCTGGACGAGGAGCTGGCCGGGGTGCTGGCCGGAGACGCGAGCACCCTCGCGGCCACGACGCGGGGACCGACGATCGACATCGGCAACACGGCCACGACCTGCCAGGACCTACCCGACCCGCGCACCGCGGCACAGGTGCGGGGCGACGCCACCGGGGTGGCGCGGACGGCACCGGTGTACGGGCTGGAACTGACCTCCGGCGCGCCCTGCCGGCACTGGCCCGCGCCTGCACCGGTCCCGCCGCACCGGCTGAGGGCACCCGGCGTCGCCCCGGTGCTCGTCATCGGCATCACCGGGGACACCGCGGGCCCCTACCGCTGGAGCACGGAACTGACCGCCCAGCTCGACAACGCCCGCCTGCTCACCCTGGACGGCTCGGGCCACGGCGCCTACCTGCTGAGCCGGTGCGTCCGCGGTGCGGTGAACACCTTCCTGACGACCGGCGTCCTCCCGCCCGCGGGTGAGGTCTGCCGCGCCGGCTGACGTCGGGCCGCGGCGCGGCGCGGGCGTTGAACGGGATCGTCCTCGACCCCGACGCGACGTCGGGGTCTTCGCCGGGGACATGCCGCCGATCGTCCTCGCCCACCCCGCACCGCACCCGCTGAGCCACGACGGCCGGAGCGAGCCCGTTCCCCCCGTCGCGCCTCAGAACGTGTAGTTGACGACGAACGCCGGGTGGTCGGTGCGGGACATCGCGTAGGTCTGGGTCGACACGAACGTGAGGGTGCGGGCGGTGACGTGCTGCACGTCGCCGTCGCCCTTGCGGAACCAGCCCGCCGGGACGCAGTTCTGCGCGTTGGTGGGAGAACCGGGGCGGTACCTCAGGTTCAGGTCGCCCACCGCCACGTGCCCGGTGGTGGGCGAGCCGGTGGGGTCGAAGGACAGGACCGTGGCGGGAAGGAGTTCGCGGCACTGCGCGAGCGCCGTGGTGGCGGTGGTGCTCAGGTGGGTGGTGCACGCGGTGAACCCGCGCACCGCGCTCAGCGCGCACGCCCAGGCCCGCATCTCGTTGCCGCCGTCCTGCGCCGAGTACACGCCGGTCCCGCCCGAGGTGATGCCCTCCTTGACGATGATCCCGCTGCCGTACGCGCCGCGGCCCGCCGTGCACTGGTAGTCGGAACCGGTGGACCTGTCGCGCACGAAGGCGAACCGGTACTGGGCGCCCGCGCCGACCGCGGCGGTGAGGCCGGGCAGGTCGGACAGGCACACCTCGTTCACCGAGACCACGTCCGGCTGCCGGTCGCGGATCACCGTCACGGCCTCGCCGACCGCGAGCCCGTTCTGGTAGCAGCCCGCGACGCCGCTGTTGCAGAGGTTCATCTGCAACACCTTGAACGCGGTGGCGGCCAGGGCGGGGACCGCCACTCCCGCGGCGAGCAGGATCGCGGCGAGCAGCAGGCCGGTGCTCCGGCGCGGTGGGTCCATGCCGACCATGGTGGTGCCAGGTCGGTGCCCGGCCGTACCGCCGTACGGACGTGGGGACACACCCGCACGGTGTGGGCGATCCCCTGTGCGCCCCCGTCCGCGGTCCCGCCGACGGCCGGGTCCTCAGGTCCCGGTGAACGGCTTGCGCGGTCCCAGCCCGCGCAGCTCCTCCGCCCGCGGGGTGCCGAACGTGTCGAACACGGCCTGAGCCTCCACGAGGTAGGGGCCGCCCGCCCCGTCGCCGAGCGCCCACCCGAGCGCGCGCAACGCTCGCGCGCGGCCGTACGGGTACCCGGCCTCCTGCTGGATCCGCAGGGCCTCGGTCGCGTGCCGTCGAGCGGCGTCGTGGTCGCCCCCGGCCAGCGCGAGTTCCGCCATGGCGGTCAGCACCGTGCCCTCCTCCGCGGCCATCTCGCGGTCGCGGGCCAGTTCCAGCGCCTGCTCGGCGCAGCGCGCGGCGGCCTCGTGGTCGGACTGCTCGCGGCGCACGTCCACCAGGGCCGTCAACGAGCCGACCTCGCAGTGGTGGTGGCTGGTCTCGCGGGCCGCCAGCAGCGACTCCTCCAGCAGGTCCGCCGCGAGGTCGACGTCGCCGAGTTCGAGCCGGGCGACGCCGAGGCCGTTGAGGACGCTGGCCTCGGCGTACCGCTTGCCCAGCGCGCGCATGGTCACCAGGGACGCTTCGAACCGCTCGACCGCGTCCCCCGGGTAGCCGAGGTGGGTCAGCGCGAACCCGAGGTTGCACCGCGACACCGCGGCCCGGTAGTCGTTGCCGTTGGCCAGGTCGATGGCCAGTGCCGCGGCCTGGAAGTCGGCCGCCTCGGCGGGACCGCCCCGGTCCCCGTGCGCGAGTCCGAGGCTCGTCAGCGCCCTCGCCTCCCCGAGGAGGTAGCCCGTCGCCCGTGACAGCTCCAGCGCCCGCTTGCTGTGGCGGATCGAGGACTCGCCGTCGCCGCGGGCCCAGTGCGCGAGCCCCAGCGTCCGGTGCACGGTGGCCTGCGCGCGTCCGTCCTCCGCGGACTCGGCGGCGCGGAGCGCGGTCTCGGCGGTCGCCGTCCAGTCCAGTTCGTTGCGCCGGGACCAGAAGTAGTTGTGCAGCGCGTCGACGAGCTGCCACGTGACGTGCGCGGGCCCGTGCTCGGCCGCGAGGTCCACGGCGGCGACCAGGTTGGCGTGCTCGGCGTCCAGCCAGGCCAGTGCCGACGCCTCGTCCTCGAACTCGGGTGCCGCCCCGGTGCCGTCGACCGTCGCGGTGGGACCGCCCACCAGGAACACCGTGTTCACCGCGGCCCGCGTCCACCGCAGGTAGTGGGGGAGGACCGCGTCGAGCGCGTCGTGCCGGTCGCCCTCGTCGTCGGCGCGTTCCACGGCGTAGGCGCGCAGCAGGTCGTGGAACCGGTAGCGGCCGGGCGCGTAGTGGTCGACCAGGTGCGCGCCGCACAGGTCGGCGAGCAGCCCGTCGGCGGTGTCGCCCGCCAGCGCCCTGGCGACGTGGGCGGTGAAGTCCGGGCCCGGCGCCAGCGCCAGCCTGCGGAACAGGACGCGCGCCCGCGGCGGCAGCGCGGCGTAGGACAGGTCGAACGCCGCGCGCACGGTGGTCTCGCTCTCCGTGCCGACCGCCAGCGCGGTGAGCCGGTTGCCGTTCTCCATCCGGTCCGCCAGGTCGCCGATCCGCCGGTCGGGCTGGGCGGCGAGGGTGGCGGCGGCGAGGCGGACGGCCAGGGGGAGGTTGCCGCACAGCCCGGACAGCCGTCGCACGTCGTCGAGTTCGGCCTCGACCCGGTGGGCGCCCAGGACGTGCCGGAACAGGCCGATCGTGTCGTCGTCGCCGAGGGCGCCCAGCGACAGCGCCCGCGCGTCGTCCAGCCCGACCAGGCCGTGCAGGTCGTTGCGGCTCGTCACGATCACGACGCAGCCGGGGCGGCCGGGGAGCAGCGGCCGGACGTCCTCCGAGCCGCGGGCGTTGTCCAGCACCACGAGCACGCGCCTGCCCGTCATCAGCGAGCGGTACAGCGCGGTCTGCTCGGCGACGTCGTGCGGTATCCGGTCGGGGGGCGTGTCGAGCGAGCGCAGCAGCCTGCCCATCGCGTCGCGGGTCGTCAGGGGCGCTCCGGTGGAGAAGCCGCCCAGGTCCACGTACAGCTGGCCGTCGGGGAACCGGTCGGCGTTGTGGTGGCCCCAGCGCACGGCGAGCGCGGTCTTGCCGACGCCAGGGGGACCGGTGACCACCCAGACGTCCGCGTCGTCGCCGAGCCGGGCGAGGGCCTTGTCGCGACCGGTGAACCCCGCCACGTTCGCGGGCAGCTGCGCGGGCACGTGCCGCCACACCGCGGTGCGCGGTTCGGGCTTGAGCCGCGGCGCCTGGTTGAGGATGTCGCGGTGCAGCAGCACGAGGTCCTCGCTCGGCGCGAGACCGAGTTCGCGGTCCAGCACCGCCCGCAGGTCCCGGTAGACGGTCAGCGCCTCGGCCTGGCGGCCGTCGCGGTACAGCGCCAGCATGAGCAGGCCGTACGGCCGCTCGCGCAGCGGGTTCGCCCGCACCAGGCCGCCCAGCTCGACGACCACGGGCTCGCCGAGCGCCAGCCGGACCTCGGCCAGGTCCTCCCGCGCGCTCAGCCGCTGCTCGGTGAGCCTGCTCCTGGCCGCCTCCGCGTCGTCGTCGGTCAGGTCGGCGTAGGGCTCGCCGCGCCACAGGCCCAGCCCCTCCGCGAGCAGTCGCGCCGCGTCCTGCTCCCGGTGCGCCGCCAGCGCGTCGCGACCCGCCCGGAGCAGGTCCTCGAACCGGAGGGCGTCGACCTCGTCGCGGCCGACGTCGACCCGGTAGCCGCCGGGACCGTTGGCGATGCGCCCGCTCGCGAGCGCGGTGCGCAGCTTCCACACGTAGGTCTTGGTGTTGCCCGCCGCCGACCGGGGCGGAGCGCCGTCCCACAGCACGTCGACGATCTTGTCGACGGACACCCACCGGTTGGCGTGCAGCAGCAGCGTCGTCAGCAGCTTCCGCTGCTTCGCCGCCCTGATCGCCACGCGCTCGCCGTCGTCGCGCACGACGTCGAGACTCCCCAGCACGCCGAACAACCGGACCCCCGTGACTCCCTGGTGCGTGGTCCACCGCCTGCGGCGCGGCCAGTGGACCGGCGGTGGACCGCCGACTGGCACCGTACTGGTCACCGGGGGAGTCGAACTCCCGGACTCCGCCGGAACGGGCGGCCCGCATCGCCGGGAGAGGGGTACGGCGATTCGCGGCCGCCCGTTCCGCGGGAACGCCCCGCCTCCCGGCTCCGCCGTGCGGACACCCGGCCCGGCCGACGGCCGCCACACCTCGCCGACCCCACTGGCACCGGCCTCGACGGCGTGCGCGCGGCGGGCTGGGCCGAGGGCGGGCGGACCGTCTGGTGCCGCACGCGTCCCCTGGCCGGACAGGGGCCGGTCAGGGGACGGTCAGTGGACGCAGAAGGAGCTGATCACGTCGTTGTACGGGCCCAGCGCCAGGTCGAGCGGAGCGCCGTAGGCGTTCATCTGGAGCAGGCGGTACTGGCAGTTCGCGTCGCGGAACAGGGCCACCGCCCGCCCGCCGCGGTTCCAGGCCGACGACGTCCTGTCGTTGAAGTCCAGCGGGACGTTCACCCTCGTGCCGCTGGTGGGGCTGTAGATGACGAGCATCCTCCCCTGGCCCGCCCCGTCCTCGAAGAGGCAGAAGTTGCCGTGCGCGCACCTGTCGTAGCCGGTCGCCGCGCTCGCGGGCGCGGCGACCGCGCCGAGTGCGACGACGATCCCGGCCACCAGCACCGCGATCCTGCTCCCCGTGCCCGTGCCCGTGCCCGTGCCCGTGCCCGTGCCCGTGCCCGTGCCCGTGCCCGTTCTCGTGACCTCCATGACGCCCACGTCCCTTCCGCGGTGTGGTTCCGTCCGTGCCACCGACTCTCGCCGCCGTGCGCCCGACACCGGTCTGATCCGGGTTCAACGGGCTGGTCGGACTCGGTGTCGAAAGAGGCGCGGACGAGCGTTCACGCGGTCACCGAATAGCTGTTGGACACGAAGTCCATGCCTCCGGGTGAGGAGGTGATCTCAAAACCGAACTGCACCTCGCCCACGGTCACGTCGCCGTACCAGCCGCGCGACCCGATCCACTTCAGCACCGCCAGCACGTCGACCGTGCCGGAGTTGGTGTTCCCGGTGCGCAGGAACGAGAAGACCTGGTTGGCGCCGTTGGAGCCCCGGTACACGTCCCAGGTGTGCCCGCCGACCGACGCGGTGGTCTGCTTCGACCCGATCGGGCCCACGGCGCCCTGCTTGTTGACCCAGATCATGATCTCGTAGGCGTTGTTGTCGGCCCAGATGTCGTAGGACGTGGCGTAGGCCCCCGACCCCGGCCTGCTGACGTTGAACGAGCTCGACAGCCTGGTCAGCGCGCTGACCCTCTTGTTGATCGCCTTCGCCGAGTGCGGGTACGCCTTCACCCCGCCGGTGCCGGGGTGGTCGGCCCACACGCCCCAGTTGCCGTAGGAGTTCGCCCAGATCGTCTGCGGTCCGACGCCGCTCCCCCACACGTCGTTGCGGACGGTGTAGCCGCCGTTGGACCACGTCCCCCACTTGTCGGTGGACGACCAGGCGGCGGCCCGCGCCACCCCGGTCGCACCGATCAGACCCGCCACCACGAGGACCGCCGTCACGACCGATCGAATTCCGTTGACCATGGCTCCGCTTTCCGGGGCGTCGTCGCCCGAGTGAACGCGGCCGTTTCGCCGCGCGAGTGCCGGATGTGCGGGGCGGTACCGACGACTATCGCTCCGCTGGCAACCCCGTGTCAATCGGAATCGGTTTTCCGGTGAATGTGTTCGCGATTTCGATGAATTCGATCCGGCTATTCGACCACGTCGGCCGATTGGGGGTTCGGCCAATTCCGCGGACGTCCCGGCGCGCCTCCTCGCCGCCGACGGGGTGGACACGCCCGCCATAGCCATGATTATGATTAGTCAACTTTCTGACTAGGGAGACGGTGTGACGCCGCACGAGAAGAGCACCCCGGACCCCGCCCGGTCCGGCGGGTACCTGCGCTACGTCGCCCTGGGCGACAGCCAGACCGAAGGCCTCGGTGACGGCGACGACGTCGTGGGCCTGCGGGGGTGGGCCGACCGGCTCGCCGAGCACCTCGCCGTCGACAACCCCGACCTCCAGTACGCCAACCTCGCCGTCCGGGGCCGCCGCGCGGGTGAGGTGCGGGCCGAGCAGCTGGGGCCGGCCCTCGCCCTGCGCCCCGACGTGGCCACCGTCGTCGCCGGGGTCAACGACCTGCTCCGCCTTCGGGTCGAGCCGTCCACGGTGGTCGGTCACCTGGAGGCGATGTTCGCCGCGCTGACCGACTCCGGGGCCCGCGTGGCGACCGTGACCTTCCCCGACCTCACCAGGGTCATCCCGCTCGCCCGACCGGTCCGCTCCCGCATCCTCGACATCAACGACCGGATCCGCGCCGCGGCCGACCGGCACGGGGTCGCCGTCGCCGAGATCGCCCGGCACCCCGCCGTCGCCGACCGCCGGTTCTGGGCCGACGACCGGCTGCACTGCAGCCCCCTGGGGCACCGGCTGATCGCCGCCGCGGTCGCGCACGCCCTGCGGGTGCCGGGCAGCGACGACTCGTGGAACCAGCCACCGCCACCGCTGCCCGGCCCGCCGCCGCGGTGGCGCGCCACCGCCGAACTGCGGTGGGCGGCCACCTTCCTCGGCCCCTGGCTCGGCAGGCGCCTGCGCGGCCAGTCCTCCGGGGACCAGCGCACGGCCAAGCACCCCCTGCTCCACCGCGTCGGGGGACCGTCCGGGACCTGACCCGCCTGCGGCTACCGCGGCGGTCGAACCAGGTCCACGAGCTGCTGGCCCAGGTGGCGGCCGAGGTCGACCGCCGCCGCCCGCGCGTCGCGCTCGCTCCACGCCCGCGCCCGCTCGGCCGGTCGGGTGAGGAGCTGGTCGACGGCGACGCGTCCGACCACCGTGCCGCCGGGGGAGAAGAGGAAGTGCTCGCGCTCGCCCTCGGTGGCGGTCGCGCGGAAGGCGCCGAGCACCGCGTCGCCGGTGCGCAGCGTTCCGGCCAGGGTGGCTCCCCAGGCCGGGGCGCCGAAGTCCACGGCCGCGTCGGGGGTGAGGTGCCAGCGTGCGCCGTCCGTCCCGACGACCACCCGCCGGACCCGGTCCCCGGCCTGGTCCTCGCCGCGCAGGACGAGGTCGACGACCACCTCCGACGAGGTGAGGGGCGTGTCGCCCAGCAGCTCCACGTCGCGGACGTGGACCACGAACCGGTCGTCGGGCGACGCCGGACCCGGCCGCGGCGCGGTGGCGCGGTGCCTGCGGAACACCCGCCCGAACCGGCGCACCAGGTGGCTCTCCAACGCCGACGCGTGCGGGTCCCACTCCCCGTCCCGGTGGTACAGGTCGGGGCCGGGGATCGGTGGCCGTCCGGTCGTGGGCGGCGCGCCCGTGAGGTCCACGCGGGACAGGAGGGCCGGCAGCGCGGTGTGGGGATCGGGCACGTGGTCCCGCACGGCGTCGAGCGCGACCTCCATCGCCGCGACGACCCCGAGCGTGGCCGCGACGTGGTGCAGGGGATCGGCGGTCTCCGAGTCCACGACCAGGAAGGTGTCGGGGCCTCCCACGTAGTAGGCGGCGTGGCCGCGGTGGCCGTCGTCCACCACGAGGTCGTACACCGGTTCGTCGTCACCACCCTCGGGCTCGTGGGGCGTCACCTCGCGCACGGTCACCGAGCCCGCCAGCACGACTCCCGGCACGAGTGCCGCGACGCCGTCGGCGATCATCGTCGGCACCTCGTCGACGAGGCACCACGGGTCCACGGCCGCCCGCGCCGGGCCGGGACCGTCCAGGCGGAACGGGTGGCCGGAGGTGGCGCGGACGTCGAGGCCGTTGATCGAGTGCAGCACCCGGCCCCGGCGGGCGGGCCGCTCGACGAGCACGACCTTCCCCGTGCCGCGGGGGGACCTCACCGCGTCGCCGATCCGCACGTCCTGGACGGGCTTCACGGAGCCGTCGGCCATGAGGACGCCGGTGCCCGTCCCGAGGCAGCTGCTGCTCCGCGGCCGGTACCGGTTGAGCGGTCCCCACAGGCACAGGCTCTGCGAGTAGCCGCCCGCCGTCGTGACGGCGCTGCTCGTGGGGGGTGTGGTCGGCGGTGGGGAGAAGGACGTCGTCGCAGTCTGGGGCATCCCGGCGGTGAGCGCGCCCGTGGCGAGGTCGGGCCCCGCCAGCGGGTGGTACCACGTGGTGTAGCCGCCGTCCCACCAGCGGCGCGGACCCACCTGGGCGGGCACGGTGAGCCCGCCTGCCTGGAGGGTCCGGATCGTGGCGTCGACGTTCGGGCAGTCCAGGGCCTTCAGCGTGGTCCACGTGTTGTAGAGCAACCACACCACGGCGTTGGTGTCGTCGCCGCCCATCGCGATGGCCTGGTCGACGTTCGCGGTGAACGCGCCCGAGGACAGCGCGTCGCCGAGTTCGGCGCGGGCGCGGTCCACCTCGCCCGCGGCGGCCAGCGCGGCGAGCGCGGAGGCCGTGGGCTCGTAGGCGTGCCGCAGCGTGGACAGGTAGGTGGCGGTCAGGGCGGGCAGGAGTTCCGCGTGCGCGGTCGCCAGGTCGGCGGTCAGCCTGCCGGTGTCCAGGGACAGCGACACCGACTGCCGCGCCGCGTCGGTGAGCACGGTCAGCGCGTAGTCCCGCCACCACCCGGATCGCGGTTCGCGCACCGAGGCCACGACCTCCGCCGCCGCGGAGGTCGTCGTCCGGCCGGGGAAGAACGCGTCCCCGTAACCGGAGTACGGGCCCCGGTAGGCGTAGGAGGTGTAGTAGCCCCAGCCGGTCTCGTCGGGTTGGGCGGCGATCCGGTCGTTCGGCGCGCTGACCTCGAGCACGGTGCTCAGCACGCCGCGGTGAGCCGCCTCGACGGCGGGGTTCCCGTAGTGGGGCAGCGCCTTCAGCAGGGTCTTGAGCCGGGGGAGGACGGCGGGGTCGTCCACGCCGTCCTCCCACCCGCCCACGACGAGTCCGACGAGGTTGCGCTGGTGTTGCCGGTAGGACGTCATCGTTGCTCCACGTCGGACTGGTCGCGGGTCAGCTGTTCGGGATCAGCGGGGAGATCGGCTGGGCCACGGTGATGGAGAACGTCGCCGAGCCGCTGCCGCAGGCGTTCGTCGCGATGATCGAGTCCCTCGTCCGCGACCCGTGGTCGGCCTTCTGGCCGTTGGGCCGGAAGGTGCCGGTCTTGGGGTCGAAGCCGAGGAACGCGGGCAGGGCGTCGCCCTGGTAGGTGTAGGACAGGGGTGTGCTGGGCACCACGGCGAACGACGGGCCGAACACCTGGACGGTCGACGGGGTGGTGTCCAGCCGGAACGTCAGGTCCACCATGGTGGTGTAGTTCGGCGCCATGCCGGACATGTCCAGGGTGAACACCGATCCGTGCACGACCGGCGTGAACGGGTCCCCGGTCGGCAGGACCTGGTCGGTCACCACGAGCTTCCCGTCCAGCACGGCGAGCCAGTCGCGCGCCCGGTCGGGTGAGTGACCGCCGTTGGCGTCCGGCGGCACGGGCTGGAACCTCAGCGGTAGCGAGACCATGTCCTTCCCGTCGCTGGTCAGCGTGGCGTCCCGCCACGGTTCGCCCAACCAGACCTGGGTGATGACGTCGGGCTGCTTCGGGCGGGGCGTCGAGACCGGGACGAGCTCCTCCAGCGGGCTCCACCGCGGCCGGAACGCGACGGTGCCGTCCTCGAGCAGGCTCAGGTAGCGCACGACCGGCGGCTTGCCCTGGTCCTGCTGCACGACCGTGGCGATGGTGCTCATGCCGAAGCCGTCGGTCGTGGCCTGCCACACGCAGTCGGGCAGCGCGGTCCTCTGCTCCGGGAGGACCGAGCCGTCGCCGTGCACCCGGAGGGTTCCGTCCTTCGTCGACAGCGTGAAGCCCATCATCATCAGCGATCCCCGGTCCGGGTTCTCGAACGGGACGGCGTAGTCCAGCGCGGTCTTCGACGAGGGGACCCAGAAGCCCGCCGGTTTGGCGTAGCCGTCGACGAAGTCCTCGACCGGGTCGGGCTGCTTCTTGAACATCTCGTACAGCATCAGGCCCAGGCCCGCCAGCGCGACGAGGATCGCCAGCGGTCCGGCGAACGCCAGCGCGCTCGCCAGCGCGCCCTCGGCCATGCCCTCACCCGCGAACGCCATGAGCATCAGCGCCCCGCCGACGATGTTCAGCGCGTCGGCCCAGGTGTCGATGGTCGACTCGCCCTCGGCGAGGCGGACGACGCTCACCACCATGCCCGCGACGATGAGGACCGGGCCGAGCCTGTTGGCGAGGAACTCGTCGAGGTTCGCCCCGAACACCTTGGCCGCCCAGCCGACCTCCTCGGCGTCGGTGGTCAGCTGGGTGTCCAGCAGGCGTTCGAGGACCTCGGGGTTCTCCTTGAGGTACTCGGCCATCCCCTGGGTGTCGCCGAGCCAGCGGGCCGTGGAGTTGCCGATCTTGATCAGGCCGCTCTCCAGCCGGTCCGCCTCACCGGTCATCAGGATCCTGCTGACGGCGGCGGTGCGCTGCTTGGACGTCATCCCCTCGACGCTGAAGATCGCGTAGATCCGGATGCCCCTCTTGACCACCGCGGCCACGAGCTGCACCCCGAACTGGACGGCGTTGAGCACCAGGTCGGCGCGCTCGTCCTTGTCGAGGTCCGACCAGTTCTTGAACCCGTTGATGAGGTTGGAGACGCCGAGCATGGTGATCCCGCCGATGAGCGCGGTGCCGAACATCGATCCCATGGCGGAGAACCTGGGGTACTTCTCGGTGAACCAGTCGACCCACTTCGACGCGATGTACGGCAGCGCCAGGGTGTCGTTGATGAGAGAGGAGATCTCCTGCAACGCCTCGATGGAGTCGTGCAGGATCGTGTCGGCGTCCTTCGACTTGAGCAGGGCGTCGATCTGGGCGGCCGCCTCGGCGATCTGCCGGTCCTCGTTGGCGATGTTGTTCGCGACGAACTGCTGGAGGTACTCCTCGATGAGGTCGAAGCTCATGGCGTCGCCGAGGAATCCGAACATGCTCGGCAGGACGTTGGTGGCCAGGAACGTGTTGAGGGTGCGCACGTAGCGCTGCGCGAAGAACCCCGACGGGTCCAGCGCCGTCAGCACGGCCACGTTCTGCTGGAGGAGCCGGGAGAGGCCGGTCCCGTCGCCGGACCCGGTGCCGTACGCCATCTGCACGGCGATGTTGGCCAGGATCGCGGGGGCGGTGTTGTAGGTGTAGTACGCGAACGCCCAGTAGAGCTCGTTGGTGTCGGCGTACTGGCCCGCCTCCTGGACGTCGGCGATCATGGTCTTCTTCAGGTCCGGGACCGACGTGCTGTCGGTGATCACGTTGTCCTGGATGTCGGTGATCGCGTCGGCGACCACCGTCGTGATCGTGTCCCGGTAGGTCGCGGCGTTCGTGATCTGGTCCCGCAGGTACGACGCCGTCAGCGGGCAGTGCTCCTGCCACCGCAGGGTGAACAGGCGCTGCCCGTGCGCGGCGTAGACCTTCGACCTCGCCACCTCGGTGGTGAGCCAGGCCTGCGCGCGGGGACCGTTGAGGTTGCGGCAGTGCTCCTCCGAACCGTTCGCCAGGCCGTGCGTGAGCACGGCGGTCGCGAGCGAGCGGTACCAGCCGACCGGGTCGTCGACACCGGCCACCGGGCTGTTGGCGATCTCGGCGAGGTCACCGGTGAGCGTGGTCTGGTTCGTGTCCGGGAAGACCAGCTTCCACAGGTCGGTGGGGATGAAGGAGTTCATGATGTCGCTGAGGTCCTGCGTCACGGCGCCCTGGACCTGGTCGCGCAGGACGCCCTTGTCGTCCTTCGCGAACGGGGTCATCGCGAGCAGGGAGTACATGTCCAGAGCGGGGTCCGCGATGGCCTTCGCGTGTGCGAGCGACAACCGGTGCGCCGCCCGGTGCAGGTCGCGGTGCTGGGTGATCGCGGTCAGCGCCGTCGCGGCGTCGAGCCGGACGGCCCGCACGGTGCCGTCCTCGGTCGTGGCGGTCGACCCGAGGTCCGCGAACACCAGGCTCCCGCTCGCGGGCAGCCCCGTGCGCTCGCGCAGCGCGGGGGAGAGGTCGGCCCACGTCAACCGGTCGCCGACCAGGACCGCGTCGGGCACGGGCGCGCCGCCCACGACCAGCCGTCCGTCGAAGACGCCGAACGGCGCGGTCCGGGTGGACGTGCGGTAGTAGCCCGCGACGGCGGCGTTCGGCCGCAGGCCCCGGAACCCGACGAGCGTGCCGTCGGGGGCGTTCTCGTCGACGACCAGGACGCCGTCGATGCCCAGCGCGGCGGTGTCCTCCGCGGCCTGGAGCCACCACGGGTAGACGCTGGCCGGTCCGGGTTTCCCCCGGTCGGGCTGCGGCGGGATGAGAGACCGGAACGTCAGGTCCCACGCCTGCTCGTCGCCGCGCTCCCCGAGTTGCAGGGTCGCGCTGAAGGCGCCGGAGCCGGGGTCCCACGGCCCGCCCCTGGCACCGGTGTCGTTGAACTCGAAGGTGAACGTGGGCGGCTGGAGCGGACCGCCGGGGGTCACGGTGTAGGTGAGCAGCAGGCGCTTCGGCACCCAGGTCGCACCGGTCCACTCGGTCGACGCCGGGTCCCAGGCCAGACCCACGATCTGGTTGCCCGCGGACACGTAGCCGGCGCCGCAGTCCAGCGCGACGTCGCACAGGAACTGCGCCCGCGCACCCGCCGCGACCGAGCAGAGGTCGTGGGCCGGGCCGACGGTGCCGTGCGCGCCCCGGCCGTCGTGGGCGAGCAGCAGCGTGCCGCCGCCGTAGGCGCCCCTCCAGGTCAGCACCCGGTCGTGCTCGTCGTAGGTCCACGCGTCGCGCGGGATCGGGACCTGGTCGAGGAAGAGGTGGCCCTCGTCGGCGAGCACGACGGTGACGCGGCCGGGGATGTCCCGGTCGGAGTTGCCGGACGTGCCCATGCGGTGGAGGAGGAGGTCGTGGTGACCGGTGTCCCCGGTGACCCGCCGTCGGGTCGCCGGGTTCGTGCGGATCGGCATCTGGGTGCCCCCTGCTGGTGGAGTTCTCGACGGCCGGTGGTGTGGTCTCACCGGCGTCCCTGACCCCGCTGACGCTAGGAGCGGGCGGTACCCGCGCTCGTCCGGGAAACCCCTACAGGAACCCCTCGTCTTGGCCGCTCAGCCCGTGCGGGGGGCTCAGGGGGTCGCGGTCAGGCGGGTGACGAGCTGGGTGCGGGAGCGGACGCCGAGCTTGCGGAACGTGCGGCTCAGGTGGGCCTCGATGGTCTTCTCGCTGACGAAGAGGCGCTCGGCGATCTCGCGGTTGGTCAGCGCGTCGGCCGCGAGCTTGGCGACGCGCTGCTCGGACGGGGTGAGGGCGTGCAGGCCGGTGAGGCGCAGCCGGGGCGCACGACCACCGCTCGCCGCCAGCCCGGCGCGGAGCCGTTCGGCCAGCTCGACCGCGTGGCACTCCGCCGCCAGTTCGGCCGCCCGCCGGACCGTCGTCCTGGCCGCTTCCCGGTCGCCGTCGCGCTGCCGCACCGCGCCGAGGTCCGCCAGGACGTGGACGAGTTCGAGCCTGCCCGGTCCGCCGCGCAGCAGGTCGGCGGCTTCCACCAGGTGCCCGTGCTGGTCGGCCGGGGCCGCGGACCCGGCCGCGGCGCGCAGCGCGACCGCGATGTGCCGCGGCACGGCGAAGTCGCGCGCCAGCCGCAGCTGCTCGTGCGCGAGGGAGGCCGCTTCCCCGTGGTTCCCGGCGAGGCGGTGGGCGTGCGCGGCCAGCAGTCGCCAGGGCACGTCCCAGACGCCGCCCACGCCCCAGCCCCGCAACGACCGTCCACACGCGACGGCGTCCGCGAGCGCGGCGACGTGGTCGCCCTGGGCGAGCCGCAGGCGGGTACGCGCTTCGAGCAGCCACAGGTGCGTCGACGACCTCGGCAGCCGGTCGCCCGACAGCTCGCCGTCGGCCAGCACGGCCTCGGCCTCGTCGAGGCGGCCCCGTTCGACGAGCAGGTGGACCGCCGTGGAGTCGAGCAGGGGGAGGCCGACGTTCGGCCGGGGGGCCGCCGCCGTGCCGAGTTCGACGTGCTCGGCCGCCAGTCGCAGGTCGCCGCGCAGCAGGGCGATCCGCGCCAGGTAACCGCGGATGACGCCCATCGGGAACAGCAGGCCGCGGTCGACGGCGGTGTCGAGCGCCCGCTGCGTCCGCCGCTCCACCTCGTCGAGCCGGTCGGTGACGATCAGGGTGTGCACGGCGGACCACAGCCCGGACCGCTCCGGGGTGAGCGCGTCGCCCGCGAGCGCCGACCGCGCGAGCCGGACCGCCTCCTCGGCCGGGCGCCCGGCGAAGACCGCCTCCACCGACCGCTGCGAGTCCAGGACCGCGTCCGGGCGGTCCGGCCTGGCGTCGAAGGACTCCAGGTGCCGCAGGAGGACCTCGCGCCCCGCGAGGTCGGACCGCGCCACGCCGATCAGCTCGGCCTCCACCTCCGGTTCCAGCGCGGGGTCGTCCACACCCGCCAGGTCGTCCAACGCCCGGCGGAGCAGGGGGATGGCCTGCCGGGGATCGCCGCAGGCGTTGTGGAACCGGGCCAGGCTGTACGCGCAGAGCGCCCGCTGCCTCCCCGCGTCCGCCAGGGAGAGCGCTTCCCGCAGGTGGGTCCCGGCGGCGTCGACGGCGAGGTGGTGCGCCTCGCAGTTGCCCAGCTGCCTGCTGATCTCGGCACGCAGCGCGGGAGGCGGAGGTTCGGCCCTGGCGCGGACCAGGAACACCGCCGCGTTCTCCGGAGCGCCGTGCTGGAACGCCTGCCTGGCCGCGGCGGCCAGCGTCCCGATCCGGTCCGGCTCGCCCGCGGGGACGGTGCGCAGCAGGTGCGAGGCGGCCGTGGTCACCGACCCGCCCGCCCGCAGCAGCACGGTCGCGGCCCGCTCGTGCTCGGCCGAGAGGTCCGCCGCGGGGATCAGCGACAGCGCCACGTCCCGCACGACGGCGTGGACGAACGCCGGGGGATCGGCCTGCTCGAAGATCCCCTGCCGGGTCAGCCGCTGCGCCGCCGCCGCGGTCTCCCCCCACGTGAGGTGCGCCTGCGCCGCGACCACCGCGAGGTCCACGTCGTTGCCGAGCACCGCGACGGCCCGCGCCACCGATGTGACCTGCGGCGTCTGGCGGCGCAGCCGGGCGGCGACGTACCAGTGGACGGCACCCGGCCCCGCCTCCGCGACGGTGGCGGCGTGCTCGGCGTCCGGCGTGACCCCGTCGGCCACCAGCACCCGCAGCAGCTCGCGGACGAACAGCGGGTTGCCGCCGGTGATGGCGTGGCAGGCGGCGCAGAACTCGTCCTGCGCGCCGGGACCGAGTTCGCGGCGCACCAGGTGGGCGACGCCGCGAGCGCTGAGGTCCCTGGGGCGCAACAGGGTCAGGTCGTCGGCGGCCAGCAGGTCGTCGACCAGCTCGTCATCGCCGTGCTCGGCGGACCTGATCGTCACGGTCACGAGCACCCCCACCGAGTCGAGCCGCCGCGCGAGGAAACCCAGGAACCGCAGGGAGGGCTGGTCGGCCCACTGCGCGTCGTCCACCAGCACGACCAGCGGAGCCCGCTCGGCGAGGTTGACCAGCAGCCAGTACAGGCCGTTCAGCAGCGGGAACGGCGACCCCGGAACGGCCTGGCCGCCGTCAGCGCCGAACAGCCCCTCGGTGGCGCCGGCCGCGCCGCGGAAGACCTGCCGCCGCTCGGCCCCGTCGTGCGGCAGCACGGGTTCGACCAGTTGCCGCACCACGCCGAACGCGAACTCCCGCTCCAGCTCGGCACCGCGGGCCGACAGCACGACGCACCCCTGCTCCGCCGCGAGCCCGCGCAGGTGGCGCAGCAGCGCGGTCTTGCCGAGACCCGCCCCCGCGTCCAGCACCGCCAGGCCACCGTGCCCCGCCCTGACCCGCAGCACCAGCCGGTGCAGAGCCCGCAGCTCGGCGTCCCGCTCCACGAGCTCCGCCACCAGAAGCCTGCACTCCCGCTCGTCCGGCCGGTCGACGTGGTGGACTTCGTGAGCCACCAACGTTTTTCCAGTCTACCGAGGTGGCGCAGGCCGGCCACCCCCGGTACCGGGGGCGGCCCTCCGCCGTGCGCTAGACCTGGTTGCGCCCCCCGTCGACGAACAGGTCCGACCCGGTGACGTAGCTGGCGTCGTCGGAGGCGAGGAACAGCACCGCCCCGGCGACCTCCTCTGGCCGTCCCACCCGCGCCAGCGGGATGCCCGCCGAGCCCACCCGCTGGTACTCGCGGGCCTCCGGGTCGCTGGAGGTGTCGATGTAGCCGGGGCTCACCGCGTTCACCCGCACGCCCCGCCCGCCCAGTTCGACGGCGAGGGTGCGGGCCAGCGCACGGGCGCCCGCCTTCGCCGCGGAGTACACGCCGAGGCCCGGCAGGCCCGCGGTGGCGCCGATGGAGGACATCAGCACCACGGAGGCGTGCTCGTTGAGCACCGGGGCCAGCGTCTGCACGGTGAGGTAGGGCGCGCTCAGGTTCTGCGCCAGCACCTCGTCCACGGTTTCCGGGGTGACCTGGCCGAACGGGGTGAACGCGCCGCCGCCCGCGTTGGTGAAGAGCACGTCGAGCCCCCTGCCCCCGGCACGCACCACCGCCAGCAGCTCGGTCAGGTGGTCCGGGTCGCTCGCGTCGCCGCACACCCCGGTGGCCGCCGAGCCGAGTTCCGCCACGACCTCGGCCAGCAGGCCGGGGCGGCGGCCGGTGAGCACCACGTGCGCGCCCTCGGCGACGAAGCGGCGGGCGGTGGCCAGTCCGATGCCCGCGGTGCCACCGGTGATCACCGCGGTGCGGTTCGTCAGCTTGCCCACGTCAGGCCGCCAGCGGGGGGTAGTCGAGGTAGCCCGCGTCGGTGCCGCCGTAGAAGGTCGAGCCGTCCGGGTCGTTGTACGGGCCGCGCCGCGCGATGCGCTCGGCCAGGTCGGGGTTGGCCAGCCACGGCGCGCCCAGCGCCACCACGTCCGCGCCCGCGGCGAGCGCGTCGGCGACCCGGTCGTGCGGGGCCTCCGGCTCGGCGACCCGGTGGGGGTTGAGCACCAGCACCCCCGGCCAGGACTTGCGCAGCACCGCGGTCAGGTCGCGGTGGCCAGGGGTTTCCGAGATGTCCAGGAACGCCAGGCCGTCGTCCGCCAGCTCGCCCAGCAGGGCCTCGTAGAGCTCCTCGCTGTCGCCCTCGTCGATGCCCTGGATCGTGCTGGCGGGCGAGATCCGCAGCGAGGTCCGGTTCGCGCCCGCCGCACCGGCCATCGCCCGGACGGCCTCGACGACGAAGCGGATGCGGTTCTCCGTGCTGCCGCCCCACTCGTCGGTGCGCAGGTTCGAGTTCCGGCAGAGGAACTGCTGCGGCAGGTAGCCGTTGGCCGCGTGCAGCTGCACGCCGTCGAAGCCCGCCGAGATCGCCAGCGCCGAGGCCGCCGCGAACTCCCGCAGCGTGTCGCGGATGTCCTCGACGGTCATGGCCACGGGTACCTCGTGGTCCCTCATCCCGTCGGGGGTGAAGGTCTGGCCGGGCGCGGCCACCGCCGAGGGCGCGTGCCCCGCCAGCCCGCCCCGCATGGTCGGGTGCCCGGTGCGGCCGCCGTGGAAGAGCTGGAGGTGGATGGTGCTGCCCGCCTCGTGCACGGCGTCGGTGACCTGCCGCCAGCTCTCGGCCTGCTCGGGTGTGCCGATGCCCGGCGTGGTCGGGTAGGACTTGCCGCGCGGGCTGATCTGGGTGGCCTCGGTGACGATCAGGCCCGCGCCCGCGCGCTGCCGGTAGTACTCGGCGATCGAGGGGGTGGCCAGGCCCTGCTCGGTGGCCCGGCTGCGGGTCATCGGGGCCATGGACAGGCGGTTGCGGATGGTGGTGGTGCCGACGTGGAGCGGCAGGAAAGCGTTGGTCTCACACATGGTTCTCAGCTTCGGGCGGTGCGCCTCCCTTGCCAATCGGCCGGTAACCTACTTACTTTGGAGAAGTGACTAGTTCTGCTGAAGTACAGACGCACCTGATCGACTCGGCGGGCTGCGAGGCGGCGGGCGGGATCATGGCCTTCGTCTCCAGGCGCTGGACCTCGGCGATCCTGCTGGCCGGGGCCAGGGGCGCGCGTCGGTTCGGGGAGTACCGCCGCCTGGTCGACGGCATCTCCGACCGCATGCTGTCGGCGCGGTTGACCGAGCTCGAACAGCACGGTCTGGTGCACCGCGAGGTGATTCCGAGCACGCCCGTGCAGGTGCTCTACCACCTCACCGACCGGGGTCGGAGCCTGATCGGCGCGGTGGACGTGATCACCCGGTTGGCCCACGCGCCGCGCTGAGCGCCCGCCGTCGTCCGGTTGGGGTTCCGGCATCCCGTGCTAGCGTGCGATGGGTGCTGAAATTTCAACTACATGCGGAGGTGTTCGTCGATGGACCGTGTGGCGGGCAAGGTGGCCATCGTCACCGGCGCGGCCGGTGGGCTGGGGTTCGCCGGGGTGCGGGCGATGGCGGCCGAGGGCGCGCGCGTCGTGATGATGGACCTGTCCCCGGCCGTTCGCGACCGGGCGGAGGAACTGGCGGGGAGCGGCCTCGACGTCACGTCCTACGTCGGTGACGTCTCCGTCGAGAGCGACGTGGCGGGCGTCGTGGCGCTCGCCGAGGAGGCCTACGGACGGCTCGACGTGCTGTGGAACAACGCCGGACTGGTGAGCAGCGGGTGGATCGAGCAGGACACCGACGTCGTCGGGGTCAGCCGCGACTTCCTGCTGCGGACCCTGGAGGTCAACACGGTCAGCGTCTTCCTCGGCAGCAAGCACGCCGTCCCCCTCATGGCCGAGTCCGGTGGGGGATCGATCATCAACACCTCGTCGATCCAGGCCGCGGGCGGGGACCTGGCCCTGGTCGCCTACGGCACGAGCAAGGCGGCGGTCGAGTACCTGACGAGGTCGGTGGCCACCTCGTTCGGGCACCTCGGCATCCGCAGCAACGCGGTGGTCCCCGGACTGATCCCGCCACCCGCCGTGGAGCGGGAGGGTGGTGCGGCGCACCAGCTCGAAGCCGCCGCACCGCTGCGGATGGTGCTGGACTCCCAGATGCTCGACACCGTCGGCGAACAGGCCGACGTCGCCAACACCGTGGTGTTCCTCGCGTCGGACGAGTCGAAGTTCATCACCGGTCAGCTGATCCACGTCGACGGCGGGCTGACCGGGCACCTGCCGACGCTGTCGGATCGCCGCAAGCGGCCCGCGGCCTGAGCGCGGCTCCGGCGGTGTGGTTGAAAATTCAGCGCGACCGGTAGGATCGCGCCGGGGACCGAGGATCCAGTCGCGGAGGACAACCATGCCGAAGACCCGGTGGCTGGACGACGAGGAGCAGGTGACCTGGCGCAGGTTCCTCATGGCCAGCAAGCTCTTGATGGACCGGGTCGAGCGCGACCTGAAGCGGGAGTCCGGGCTCTCCTTCGCCTACTACGACGTGCTGGCGAGGCTGTCCGAAGCGCCCGGCCGGTCGATGCGGATGGCGGACCTCGCCGCCGCGTGCGTGTTCGACCGCAGCAGGCTGAGCCACACGATCGACCGCCTGGCCAGGGACGGCTGGGTCCGCCGCGAGGAGGCGGGCACCGATGCCAGGGGGCAGTGCGCCGTCCTCACCGCCGAGGGCGTCAAGGAGGTGAGGCGTGCCGCGCGCAGGCACGCCGAGCAGGTTCGCGAGCTGGTCTTCGACCGCCTCAGCCGCGAGCAGCAGCAGGCGTTGAGCGAGATCAGCGCGGTGCTGGCGACCGGAATGGCCGACGGGGCGACCCTCGCCAGGATGGGATGGCCGGACGGGTGACCCCCGCGAACCCGGCACCGCGCTCCTCGTACCCGGCGGACCAGGGGGTCCGCCGCCACCACCACCCGGAGGTATGACATGAAGAAGCACGTCCTCGCCGCGTTCGCCGCGGTGGCCCTGGCCGTGACCGGCGCGCCGTCCGCCGCACAGGCCTCCACGTCCGGCGGCACGGCCTGTTCGCCCGGTGTCGCCTGCTTCTACGACTCGGTCTGGGCGAACACCACGCCCGCGAGGTACGCCGACCCCGGCGCGGGCTGCACGGCGCTCCCGTTCGTCGCCAAGGCGCTCATCAACGTCACGGAGCGCGGGCTCGCCCTCTACGGCGACACCGGCTGCACCCGGCTCCTCCTCGTGGAGCCCGCCAACAACTTCCACAGCTACCCGAGCCACGAGGTGCTGGCCTTCCGCGCTCTGTGACCGACCGCCGGGCGGCTCGCCGTGATACTCGGGAGGTATCACGGCGAGGTACGCTCCGGCATGGACACCGTGGAGACCCGCGAACTGCGCTACTTCGTCGCCGTGGCCGACGAGCTGCACTTCGGCCGGGCCGCCGAGCGGCTCGGCATCGCCCAACCCCCGCTGTCACGGGCGATCCAGCGGCTTGAGCACCGCCTCGGCGTCACCCTGCTGGAACGCGACCGGCGCGGCGTCTCGTTGACCGGCGCCGGGGAGGTCCTGCTGGAGGAGGGCCGGGCGGCTCTCGACGCGACCGCCGCCGCCGTCCGCCGCACCCGCCGCGCCGGGGGCGTGGGCAGGTCGGGTGACGGCCGGGACCGCCTGGTGCTGGCGGTGAAGGCGGGCGCGTTCCACGAGCTGCTCGACAAGCTCCTCGACGCCTACGCGCACGAACCCGGCGCCGCCGAGGTCGAGATCCTGCCCAGCGGCACGTGCGAGCAGGAGGCGATGCTGCGCGACGGTCGCGCGGACGTGGCGCTCATGCACTCGCCGTTCAACTCCCTCGCCGGGTTCGACAGCGTCGAGCTGATGACGGAGGAGCAGGTGGCCATCGTGCCCGCGAGGCACCCCCTGGCCGCGCGCACGACGTTGTCCATGGCGGACATCGCCGACGTCCCCGGTCTTCCGCTCGCCCGCTGGTCCAGCGACGGCGTCTACCCGCCCGGCCCCGGCCCCGAGGTCCACGACCAGACGCAGCTGGCCCAGCTGATCGCCCTCGGCCGCACCATGACGGTCTTCCCCGAGTCGGCCCGCACGTGGCTGTGGGACGAGCACGCCGCCGTCCCCCTGGTCGACGCCCCCCTGGTGACCACCCACATCGCCTGGCCCGCGCACAGCCGGTCCCGCGTCCTGGCCGGGCTGGTCCGGACGGCCTCGCTGCTGTGATACCGGGTGGGTACCACAGCGGATCGAAGCGGTCTTGGACGGGACCGCCCGCCCGGACGCATCCTCGGCTCGTCACCCGAGCAGCACCACGCTGGAGGAGCGAGCAGTGAGGAAAACCGGATTCCGCCGGTGGACGGCCGCCGTCACGATCGGCGTCGCCGTGGTCGGAGCGGTCACCACCGTGCCGAGCGGCGCGTCCGCCGAGCGGCACGCCCGGTACCGCGGTGACCTCGACCTGCGGGTCGAGGTCGGGGTCGACGGCGTCGGGTGGGCCACGGTCCACGCCGAGCGGTACGCCCCGACCGGGCGTGTGCGCGGAGTGCAGATCATGGTGCCCGGCACCACCTACGACCACCACTACTTCGACCTGGACGGGGGTGGTGTCGCCTCGCAGGCGCGGCAGGCCGCTCGGGAGGGGTGGCTGGTGATCGCGCTCGACCGGGTCGGCACCGGCGCGTCGTCGAAGCCGCGGGCAGCCGCCGTGACGACCGCCGTGCAGGTGGCGTCGATCCGCCACGTCGTCGACGAGGTCGACGGCATGTACCAGGGGCTGCCGATCGTCCTGGTGGGGCACTCGTACGGCAGCGTGGTCGCCGCGGGTGTGGCCGCCGCGTCGGACGAGGTGGACGCCCTGGTGGTCACCGGGTTCCTGTACCGCCGGACCGCGCCGTCGTTCGAGGGGTTCCCCGAACTCGTGCCCGCGGCCACCGATCCCGTTCTCGGCGGGAAGGGGCTGCCCGCGGACTACCTGACCACGGCGCCGGGCTCCCGGACGTTCTTCTACCACCTGCCGAGCACGAACCCGGCGACGCCGACCGCCGACGAGCGGACGAAGACGACCACGACCGCGGCGGAGGTGCCGGGCTTCGGGCAGGAGTTCGCGAGCCGGGCCTTCGCGAAGGAGGTCCGCGTGCCGGTCCTCGTCGTCGTCGGGGACCGCGACCACCTCTACCGGGGCAACGACCCGGCGGCCTTCGAACCCGACCAGCGGAGCGCGTTCAGCGCCGCGGCCGACGTCCGGGTCGCGGTGATCCCGAACGCCGGGCACGACCTCGCGCTGCACCGCGACGCGCCGTCCACCACGGCGCTCATCGACAGGTGGGCGTCCTCGGCGGTCGCGTAGCCGCGGCGGCTACTCGAACACCCCGTAGCCCGCGACGGCGTGCGCCCGCACGCCGTCCATGTCGAGTTCCACACCGATGCCGGGGGTGTCGGGAAGCGTGATGTAGCCGTCCTTGACGATCGAGCCGCTCCCGTCTGGCGCGTGCACGTAGCTGTCCCACACCGCGCGCTCCTCCAGGGCGTGCCACTCCTGGACGAAGAAGTTGGGGATCGCCGCGCACTGGTGCGACGTGGCCATCGTGCCGAGCGGTGTGGACACCAGGTGCGGTGCGAAGGGGATGTAGTGGAGTTCCGCGAGGTTGGCGATCTTCTTGGCCTCGGCGAGGCCCCCGCACTTGGGCACGTCCGGCTCGATGACGTCCACCGCGCCGCGTTCGAGCAGCTCGCGGAATCCCCAGCGCAGGTACAGGTTCTCGCCCGCGCAGATCGGCGTGCGGGTCTGCGCGCGCACCCGCACCAGCGCGTCGACGTTCTCCGCCGGTACCGGTTCCTCCAGCCACATGAGGTTGAACGGCTCCAGCTCCCAGGAGATCCGGCACGCGCTCGGCACGTCGTAGCGGGCGTGCAGGTCGATGGCCAGGTCGACGTCCGGCCCGATGGCCTCCCGGACGGCCGCCACGCGTTCGACCATCGAGCGCAGCTCGGCGTTGTTGACCGTGTGGTTGAAGGCGTCGAACTTGGCCGGGTGGTGCAGGTTGTCGATGTCGAACTTGATGGCGGTGAAGCCCTCGGCGACCATCCGCTGGGCCCGGTCCACGCACCCGGCGATCGAGCCCGCCGGGTCGTCGCCGTCGCCGCAGTCGGCGTAGAGGCGGATCCGGTCGCGGAACTTCCCGCCGAGCAACCGGTAGACCGGTTGGCCCGCGGCCTTGCCCGCGAGGTCCCACAGCGCGAGCTCGATCCCGGACAGGGCGATCACGAAGACTCCGCCCTGTGGGCCCGCGAAGACCTTGTTGCGCCGCAACTTCTCCCAGCACCGCTCGACGTTGCGCGGGTCCTCGCCGATCAGCAGGGGCGTCAGGTACTCGATCATCCCGACGACGGCGCCCGCGCCCGCGTCGGGATTGGCCTCGCCGAACCCGCTGAGGCCCTCGTCGGTGTCGATCCGCACCAGGGTGGCCTCACCGTGGTAGGCCACCACCGCCGTCGTGACGTTCACGATCCGCATTGCTCTCCCGCCGCCGGGTTGCGCACGTTCACGGACTGTTCTCAGACCTAGCTTGTCCTATAAGCTGATGACATGCAAAGGAGACAAGAGTCTCCGGACGCTGTCAAGGTCCGGACCCTCCCGGTGCAGGTGGCCGCACACCTGACCCGGCGCATCGTCAGCGGTGAGTTCGAGAGCGGTCTGGCCCCGTCGGAACTCGACATCTCCCAGGAGTTCGGGGTGTCCCGCGTTGTGGCGCGGGAGACCCTCAAGATCCTCGCCTCGCTCGACATCGTCGACGTCGCGCAGGGCCGCCGCGTCGTCGTGCGCCCCCGCGCGGAGTGGGACTACCTGAGCCCGCTGCTGGTCGAGTGGCTGCCGGAGGAGATCGTCACCGAGCTCCTCCGGGAACTGGACCAGATGCGCGTCCTGCTCGAACCCGAACTCGCCGCGATGGCCGCGGTCAGCATCACCGACGAGGTGCTCGCCCGGCTCGGCGACGAGATCGACCGCATGTCGGCGCTCGAAGCGGATCCCGACGCCTACCTCGAGGTCGACCACGAGTTCCACATGGAGATCTGCCGGGCGGCGGACAACCGCATACTCGACCGGATCATGTACTCCGCCCGCTGGCTCGGCTCGGCCAGCAGGCGCATCACCAACGAGGCGCCCGCCGCGCTGCGCAAGGCCACCCACGACCACACGGAGATCTACGAGGCGCTCGTGGCGCGCGACCCGGAAGGTGCTCGCGCCGCGATGCGCAAGCACCTGGCCAACAACTCCACGCTCCTCGCGGAGAAGGAGCGGAAGACCAAGCGGGCCGCCCGGCGGCGCTAGCGCACCGCACGACCGACATCCGGAACCGATGACGAGGACGGACCAGGCATGGCAGCACCTGCGATCCCGCCGATCCGGTTGGGGCTGATCGGCACCGGGCTGGCGGTCGAGAAGCTGCACTGGCCCGCGTTGCGCGGGCTCGCCGACCGGTACGTGGTCACCGCGTTCACCGACCGGTCCGCCGAGCAGGCCGGGCGGTTCGCCGACTACAGCGGGACCGATCCCGCGCGGGGCACCGCCGACCGGGCCGCGTTGCTGGCCCGCGACGACGTGGACGCCGTGCTGGTCTCGGTCCCGATCCCGCACCTGTACGAGGTGGCGCGCGACGCGCTCGCGGCGGGCAAGGACGTCCTCTGCGAGAAGCCGGCCGGGGGCGACGCGGAGCAGGCGGCGGCGTTCCTCGCGCTGGCGGACGCGCACCCGGACCGGACGTTCGTGGTGGGGGAGAACTTCTTCTACCGCGACGACCTGCGCTACGCCCGCGCGCTGCTCGACGACGGAGCCATCGGGCGCCCGCACCTGATGGCGTGGCGGCACGTCGGCACGATGCTGCCCCACGAGGGCAGGTTCGCCAGCACGCCGTGGCGGCGGCGACCGCGGTACCGGGGTGGCGTGCACCTCGACGCCGGTGTGCACCACATCGCCCAGATCCGGCTGCTGTGCGGCGACGTCGCGCGGGTGCACGGTGCCGTGCAGACGGCCAACACCACGATGGACGGACCGTCGGACCTCGCGCTCACCCTCGTGTTCACCGGGGGCGCCATCGGCAGCTACACCGCGTCCTACCCCGAGATCCCGGTGCCGCCCGAACCCAACGACATGCGGCTGTACGGCACCGAGGGTGTGCTCGTGCTCGCCGGATCCGAGTCGGAGCGCCGCGTGACGCGCAGCGGCCCCGACGCCACCGCCCGCACGACGGTCTTCCGCGGCATCGACAACGGCTACCGCGCCGAGCTCGTCGACTTCGCCGACGCCGTGCAGTTCGGGGTGCGGCCGGTCGGCAGCGTCGCGCAGAGCGTGGCCAACGCCATGGTGGTCCAGCGCGCACTCGACTCCGCGGACCGGGCGGCCTCCGTGGCGCTCGATCCCGTGCCCGGCGCCGGCCCGGTACCGCTGTGGCGGCCCCGCGGCTCGACCGGGCTGTTCGACGGCCTACCAGGCCAACGCACCAGCAGTTCGGCGTCCTTCGCCGCATGAACGACCCGGCAGCGCGGCACTCGCCCCGCTGTCCCGCCGGTTGCACTGTCGCCCCGTCGGTACGCGTCCCCCGGTCGGACGCGAGAGGAGTGGTCATGGAAGAGAAGACGGCCTTAACGAGGCGCACGTTCCTCGGGATGAGCGCGCTGGGCGTGCTCGGTCTCGCCGGGTGCGGGGGCAGCCCCGCCCCGCCGCAGGTCGACGTCCAGGTGCCGCAGGCGCTGCTCGACCAAGCGGCCTCGCTCCGCGGCGGGTCGGTGGGGATGCTCTCGCAGAAGCTGTACTCGGAGGCCGCCAACCAGGCGCTGGACCGGTCGTTGCAGGTGTTCGCGCAAGCCACCGGCACCACCGTCCACAACGACCTGGTCTCCGGCGACGCGGGCGACATGGTCGCGAAGATGGACTCCGAGGTGAGGGCGGGCACCAACCGCGACCTCGCCTTCATGAGCGATCGGCGGTTCGTCGGCCAGCTCCACAACCTCGGCGCCCTCACCGACGTCACCGACGTGGTCGAGGAGATGCGCACGCTCTACGGGGAACCCGCGACGGAGGCCGCCAACTACTGCGTGTTCGACGGGCGCTGGTTCGCGATCCCCTACCACTTCATCGCGTCCGCGATGTACCTGCGCAAGGACTGGTACGAGGAGAAGGGTCTCCCGCTCAAGCCGCACTACACGTGGGAGGAGCTGCGCGACAACGCGCTGGAGGTCTCCGACCCGGCGAAGCGGCGCTTCGGCTGGGGTCTGACGGTGAACCGCTCCGGCGACGCCAACGGCTTCATCGCCAACGTCATCAACACCTACGGCGGGGCGATGGCGGACAACACCGGCACGAAGGTGGTGTTCAACTCGCCGGAGACCGTCGCCGCGGTCACGTTCATCGGCGACCTCTACACGAACCCGAAGTACGCGCCGATGCTGCCACCGGGGGTCGGGAGCTGGACCGACTCCAGCAACAACGAGAACTGGCTGGCCCAGATCCTGGGGCTCACGCTCAACCAGTTCAGCGTCTACGCCGACTCGAAGACCAAGAACAACCCGGTCTACGCCAACACCCACCCGTTCAACGGCGCCACCGGACCGGCGATCGACAAGCCGCTCGCGTTCGGCGAGTCCAACTCGTTCGTCGTGTTCAAGGGGGCCAAGAACCCCGAGCTCGCCAGGCTGGTGGCGAAGTTCATGGTCGGCGGCAGCGCGCTGCTCGGTGTCGCGAAGGGAGCGCCGTGCCTCGTCAACCCGTCGTGGGACAAGGTGTGGGACTCCGACCCGTACTACACCAGCGGTGACCCGGCCTTCCCCGCGCTGCGGGAGCAGACCCGCACGGCGCTCCCGCTGACCACCACGACCGGCTACTCGTTCCCCCAGGCCCCGAGCCCCGGCGAGCAGGCCGCCACCGCGGCCTACCTGCTGACCGACATGATGCAGGCGGTCATCCAGGGCACCAAGCCCGCCGAGGCCGTCGCCTCGACCCACGCCCGGATCGTCCAGGTCTTCGAGCAGCAGGGCTACAAGCAGTGACCGTCGTCCGCCCGCGCCCGGCGCCGGTCCGCCCGGCGCCGCGCGCGTCGTCCTCGCTCACCAGGTCGCAGCGGCTGCTCGGGCGCGACTGGCGCCTCGCCGCGGTGTTCGTCGGGCCGACGCTGCTGCTGGTCGCGGGTCTCATCCTGTTCCCGATCATCAGCTCCATCCTCACCAGCGCCACCGAGCGCCACGGCGCGGAGACGGTCTTCGTGGGGCTGGACAACTACACCGCCCTCATCGACGACGCCGTGTTCCACAGGGGCGTGCTCAACTCGTTCGTCTTCACCGCGTACGCCGAGATCTTCAAGGTGACCTTCGGCCTCATCGCGGCGTTGATGCTGCACCACATGCGCCGCGGCCGGGCGCTACTCGCCGGGGTGATCCTGCTGCCGTGGGTGGTGCCGACGGTCGTCACGGCCTTCACCTGGCGGTCCCTGCTCGACCCGATCTTCGGCAGCGTCAACGTCCTGCTCACCGACTCCGGGATCGGGCCCACCCTGGCCGCCGTCGGGCTCGTCGACAAGTGGCCCGCGGAGTGGCTGTCGGACCCCGCGCTCGCGATGCCCGCGGTCATCCTGGTCAACGTCTGGAAGGGCATCCCGTTCTTCACGGTGACGTTCCTCGCCGGGCTCAAGGCCATCGACAGCGGGCTCTACGAGGCGGCGATGGTGGACGGCGCCTCGCCGTGGCAGCGCTTCGTGCACATCACGCTGCCGGGGCTGCGCAACATCATGATCGTGACGGTGCTGCTGTCGTCGATCTGGACGTTCAACAACTTCGACCTGATCTGGCTGATGACCCAGGGCGGACCGGGGGACGCCACCGCCCCGTACGTGATGGTGGCCTACTCCAAGGCGATCCTCCAGCTCCAACTGGGCGCGGGCGCCGCGGTCACGGTGGTCATGCTGCCGATCGTCGCCGTCCTCGTGGTGCTCCTCGTGCGGATGATGCGGCGCAGCGACCAACCGGGCGCGGCCGACCTGGGGCGCAGGCGGTTGAGCCCCGCTCAGCGCCGGGCGCTGCCGTGGGTGGTCGTCGTGGGCTCGGTCCTCGTGCTGGTCTGGGCGTCGCCGCACATCGTGTGGAAGGCCGCGTTCGTGCTGGGCGTGTTCGTGGTGCTCGCGGCCGCCGTCGGACGGCTCGTCTCCGCGCTCGCCGCGCGGGGCAACCGGCTGGCCGCGCGGGTGGTCAGCGGCACCGGGACGGGGGTCGCGATGCTGGGGCTGCTGGGTTTCGTGCTCGCCCCGCTGTACTGGATGACGGTCACGGCCTTCAAGTCCGACTCCCAGATCGTCGCGCGCACCGACGACCTCTGGCCGACCCCGTGGAGCACCGAGCAGTTCACCAACCTGTTCACCGGCAGGGCGTTCGGCACCTGGTACCTCAACACGATCCTGGTGTCGGTGGCGTCCACCGCGATAGCCCTGGTCTGCGCGGCGCTGGCGGGGTACGCGCTGGCGCGGTTGAGGTTCCGGGGTTCGGAGAGCTTCACGGTGACGATCCTGCTCACCTACGTGATGCCGGGCGCGCTGCTGTTCATCCCGCTGTACCAGATGATGAGCGGGATCGGGCTCAACGACTCGCTGTGGTCGCTCGTGCTGGCCTACCCCACGTTCACCCTGCCGTTCGCGACGTGGCTGCTCGTCGGCTACTTCAAGTCGATCCCGGCCGACCTGGAGGAGGCCGCGCTGGTCGACGGCTGCACGCGGTTCGGGGCGTTCATCCGGATCGTGCTGCCGCTGGCGAAACCGGGTCTGCTCGCGGTCGCGCTGTTCACGCTCACCAACGCGTGGAACGAGTTCCTGTTCGCCTTCGTGTTCATCACCAAGGACGACTACAAGACGCTGCCGGTCGGGATGCAGTCGATGATCTTCGGTGACGTCGTGCCGCAGGGGCAGCTGGCCGCGGCCTCGCTGCTGATCAGCATCCCGGTCGTGGTCATGTACGGGTTCGGGCAGCGGTTCCTGACCGAGGGCCTCACCGCGGGAGCCGTGAAGGGATGAGCGAGACCCCGGCCATCACGGAGGAGCACGTCTCGACGGCGTCCCGGCCGAGCGCCCTGCGGATCACCGACCTGCGGGTGGCCAAGGTGGCCGGGGTTCCGTTCCGCTCGTCGATCATCAGGATCGACACCAACCAGGGGCTGGTCGGCTACGGGGAGGTGCGCGACCAGGCCAGCGCCACCTACGCGCTCGTGCTCAAGAGCAGGCTCGTCGGCGAGAACCCGTGCAACGTCGACAAGGTGTTCCGCAAGATCAAGCAGTTCGGGTTCCACGGCCGCCAGGGCGGCGGGGTCTCCGGTGTCGAGATGGCGCTGGTGGACCTCGCGGGCAAGGCGTACGGGGTGCCCGCGCACGCGCTGGTCGGAGGCCGGTTCCGGGACGAGGTCCGCTGCTACGCGGACACACCGTCGCTGCCGGACCCGCACGCGATGGGCGCGCGGCTGCTGGAGCGCAAGCAGCGCGGGTTCACGATGCTGAAGATGGACGTGGGCGTCAACCTGCTGTGGGACGTGCCGGGGGCGCTGATCGCGCCGCCCGGCGCCCGCGCGGACCGGACGACGATGCACCCGTTCACCGGCATCCAGGTCACCGCGAAGGGCGTCGAGCACCTGGCGTCCTACGTGGACGTCGTCCGCTCCGTCGTCGGCTACGACGTCGCGCTCGCCGCCGACCACTTCGGCCACATCGCCCTCGACTCCTGCATCCGGATCGGCCGCGCGCTGGAGCCGTTCACCCTGGCGTGGATCGAGGACCTGATCCCGTGGCAGCTGACCGACCAGTGGCGCCAGCTCACGACGGCCGTGGCCGTCCCGACGTGCACGGGGGAGGACATCTACCTGCTCGACGGCTTCCGGCCGCTGCTGGACGCGGGCGCCATCCGGGTCGTGCACCCCGACCCGGCGACGGCGGGCGGGATCGCCGAGACCAAGCGGCTCGGCGACTACGCGCAGGAGCGCGGGATTCCGATGGCGCTGCACCTGGCGGCGTCACCGATCGCGACGATGGCCAGCGTGCACCTGGCCGCCGCCACCGAGAACTTCCTCGCGCTCGAACACCACGCGGCCGACGTGGAGTTCTGGAGCGACCTCGTCACCGACCTGCCCCGCCCGCTGATCCAGGACGGCCACATCGCGGTGCCGGACACGCCGGGGCTGGGGTTCGGCGACATCGACGAGGAGCTGCTGCGCCGCCACCTCGACCCGCGCGACCCGGTGTTCTTCGCCGAGACGACGCACTGGGACTCCGAGTCGAGCCACGACCGGCTGTGGAGCTGACGGTGCTGCCCGCTGGTGAGTCCGGTGGTCGGGGCGGTTGGGCCAGGTCCGGTTGTGGTGCTGCTGCCTGCGGTCCTGGCCGTGACCGTTTGTGGAGCTGGGGGTGGTGCCCGTCGGTGAGCCCGGCGGTCGCGACCGTCGAGCCGCGACCGTCGAGCCGCGACCGGCCGTGGAGCTGAGGGCGCCCGTCAGGCCGGGCCGCGCTCGGCGCGCCACCGCTCGTACTCCGGCCGGGCCTCCTCCGACAGCGGGTAGTACAGCCGCAGGTCGCCGCCCTCGGCCAGTCGGATCCGGGAGAACTCCTCCCACTCCGCGTGCTCCTGGGCGACGGCCACCAGCGCGGGCGCGAGCTTGACCGGCACCACGACCGCTCCGTCGTCGTCGGCGACGACGATGTCACCCGGCTCGACGAGCGTGCCACCGCACGCCACCGGCACGTTGACGGCGACCGGGACGATGTCGGTCTGCGCGTGGAAGTTCGGCGTGGCACCACGGATCCACAGCCCGAGGCCGAGCTTCTTGGCCTCGCCGACGTCGCGCAGGCACCCGTCGACCACCACGCCCGCGCCGCCGCGGCCCTTGAAGTAGGTCAGCATCATCTCGCCGAACACACCGCTGCCCATGTCGCCGCGCGCGTCCACGACGATCATGTCGCCGGGCTGGGCGTGGTACATGACGTGCCGGTGCAGCTGCTTCTCCGGCTCGGCGTACTCGTCGACGGGGTAGAGGTCCTCCCGCTTCGGCAGGAACTGGAGCGTCAGCGCCGGGCCCGCCACGCGCACGCCGGGGGTCACCGAGACCGGGCCGCGGATGAACGCGCTGCGGATGCCCATGCGGCTGAGTTCGGCGCTGGCCGTCGCGCTGCCGATGGCCGCGAGGGCCGCGCTCAGCTCGGCGGGCGGGCGGGCGATGTCGTGCGTCTCCACCACTTCGGTAGCTCCCTCGGGTCCGCGCCGACCGTGGCTGTTGATCGGTCCTCATCCGAGCGTAGTCCGGTGGAACCCCTTTGTGCCGCCCGGATTTCAGTTCGTTGAGTCCTTCTTGGTCGAGCGGGGCGTCGACGGCTCCGCACGCGCGGCAGGCCCTCGAAGGGAAGGGCGGCCACCGGTCGGTGCGGGCGAGCACACCGGTGCACTCGCCGCGCGCGCCGGTCAACGCCGGCACCGGTTCCTCCGGGCCGGGTAGCCGTCGAGGAGGTGGACCTCCTCCACCGCGCACGGCGTTGTAGGCGCGCGTCACCGGCTTCGCCGTGTCCGCCCGAGCCTCCGGTGTCGTCCTGCCTGCGGCTCCTGCTCCAATTCCCCCTTCTCCCCATAGCCCGTCTGGTAGGAGTGGGGGCGAGTTCTCTAACGGGGGGAAGACGTGGAGTTCCGGATCTTGGGGCAGGTGGAGGCGTGGGGGGCGGAGGGGGCTCTCGCGCTCGGGGGGCGCAGGGCGTGCACGTTGGTGGCCGTCCTCGTGGTCGGTGGACGGCAGGTGGTGGAGATCGAGCGGATCGTCGACGCGCTGTGGGGTGAGCGGCCGCCGTACAACGCCCGCGCCGCGGTGCAGACGCACGTGTCGGCGTTGCGGCGGGTCGTGGGTGGTGTGGTGGTGCGGCGTGGCGGCGGGTACCTGCTGGACGCGCCGTCCGACCTGGAGGTGTGGAACGCGGCCATCGCGGCTGGTCGGCGGGCGCTGGCGGACGGGGACCGCGGCGGGGCCGCACGGGAGTTCGCCCGTGCGAGGGAGTTGTGGCGGGGTGCCCCGCTGGGCGGCGCGGTCGGTCGGTGGGCGGACGGGCGGCGGGCCGTGCTGGAGGAGGCGTGGTCGGCGGTCCACGAGGACCTGTTCGACGTGGGCGGCCCGGTGCGGGCGGCCGACCTGGCCGCGCTGGTGGACCTGCACCCGCTGCGGGAGCGGTTGCGCAGCCGGTGGGTGCTGGCGCTCGCGCGGGAGGGGCGGCAGTCCGACGCGCTGGCCGCGTACCGGGAGTCGCGCAGGCTGCTGGTCGAGGAACTGGGCGTGGAACCGGGGGCGGAGCTGCGGGCCGCGCACGACCGGGTCCTCGCCGGTGAGCCCGCGGTCGAGGACGCGCCGGTGCGGACCACGCCCGGCCAGCTGCCCCCCGACGTCGTGGACTTCACCGGGCGGGCCGCCGAACTGGCCGCCGTGACCGGGTCGGACGTGCCGCTGGTCGCCGTGTCGGGCAAGGCGGGAACCGGCAAGACGGCGTTCGCGGTGCACCTGGCGCACCGGCTGAGCGACCGCTACCCGGACGGCGTCCTGCACGCCCGGCTGCTCGGATCGCGCCCGGACCGCGTGGCGCCCGTCGACGTGCTGGGCCGGTTCGTGCGGGCGTTGGGCGTGCCCGCGACGGCCGTGCCCGAGGACCCGGACGAGCTGGCCGCGCTCTACCGCACGGTCACCGCCGAACGCAGGCTGCTGGTCGTGCTGGACGACGCCGCCGACGAACGCCAGGTCCGGCCACTGCTGCCCGCCGGTCGGTGCGGGTGCTTGATCACCGGGCGCACCCGGCTGGCCGCGCTGGAGGGCGTGTCGCACGTCGAGTTGGGCGAGTTGACCGACGAGGAGTCGTTGGCGCTGCTCGGGTCCCTGGTCGGCGCGGACCGGTGCGCCGCCGAGGAGGACCGGGCCCGCGACATCGTGCGGCTGTGCGGGCGGCTGCCGCTGGCGGTGCGGATCGCGGGCGCCCGGCTCGCGGCCCGGCCGGACTGGCGGCTGGCCCGGCTCGCGGAACGGCTGGGGGAGCAGCGGCGACGGCTGGACGAGCTCGCGGTCGGCGACCTGGAGGTGCGAGGCAGCCTCGCGCTGAGCTACGCGGGCCTGGCCGAGGCGGAGCGGACGGCGTTGCGGCGCATCGGCTGGTTCGGGCTGCCGGACTTCACCGCGTGGCTGGTCGCGGTGCTGCTGGACGTGCCGGTGGACGAGGCCGAGGACGTGGTCGACGCTCTCGTCCGCGCCCAGCTGCTGGACGTGACGGGTGTGGACGGCACGGGCTCGTCCCGGTACCGGCCGCATGACCTGACCAGGACGTTCGCCTGGGAACGGGCCGAGGCCGAGGAGGAGCGGGACGCCCTGCTGACGGCCGTGGAACGAGCCGTCGGGTGCTGGGCGGGCGTCGTGGAACGGGTGTCGGTCGACTTCCGCACGTGGGTGCTCAGACCGGAGCCCACCGGCGGCGTGGAACCTCCCGCGGGGTGGCTCGCGACCGTGCGGACGAACCCGACGGCGTGGTTCGCCGCCGAGCAGTCCGCGCTGCTGGCGGCCGTGGAACGGCTGGCCGAGCTGGGGTCGGTGGCCGCCGCGACCCGGCTCGCCGCGGTGCTGTGCGCGTCGACGTTCGCCGTGGAGAACCAGTTCGCCCGCTGGTGGCGGTCGCACACCAGCGCGCTCGGCGCGGCCCGTGAGGCCGGTGACCACGCCGCCCAGGGCCTGCTGCTGGCGGGGCTGGGGTGGCTGCGCAGCGAGCAGGACCGGCTGGACGAGGCCGCCGACTACTACACGCAGGCCGCCGACGCCTACGCCCTGGTCGGGAACACCGGCGGCCGGGCCGTGCTGCGCGTGCTGCTCGGCGGCGTGCTGCGCGACCAGGGCAGGCTGGTGGAGGCGCTGGCCGAGTTCGACGCGGCCGAGCCGCACCTGCGCGAGCACCGGGTGCTGGCGCGGGCGGCGCACCTGCGGGCGTCCACGCTGGTCGAACTGGGCGCCGTGAAGGCCGCCCTGCCCGAGTGCGAGCGGGCCTCGCGGCTCTACGCGGAGTCGGAGGACGAGTTCGGCGTGGGCATGGCGCTGCGCACCCGCGGCATCCTGCACCGCGCCGCGGGCCGGTACGCCGAGTCCGCGAGGGACGCCCGGCGGGCGCACGAGGTGATCCGCGCGGGCCGTCAGCGCCTCAGCGCCGCCTACACCGCGCAGGCGCTGGCGAAGTCGCTGCTGCGGCTCGGCGAGGTGGCCGAGGCCGCGGAACTGCTGGACGAGGCGTTCGACACCTGCCACTCGATGCAGGACGGGTTCGGCCAAGCGCTCGTGCTGCGCACGCTGGGTGAGCTGGACCTCGTGCGCGACCGACCCGTCGAGGCGTGCGAGCACCTGACCCGGTCCATCCGCTGGTGGGACGCGCTGGGCCTGCCCCTGTGGCGGGCCCGCAGCCTGCGCGACCTGGCGATCGCCCTCGACGCCCTCGACGAGCCCGACGAGGCGCGGGCCGCCAGGGAGGAGGCGCGGACCCTGTTCGCCCACCACGGCAGCCGGGAGGCGCGGGAACCGCTGGTCGCAGAAATCCCGCAGGGTTCCTTGAGAACGCGTCCCTAGCGTCCCGGACCGAGGGGGAGGAAACGACCTCCCGGTCTCAGGGAAGCTGGGGAGCGCATGAGGAGCAGAACGGGGACGGGGCGCGGGGTGGGCGCGCTCGTGCTGGCGGTGGTGGTGTTCGCGACGGCGGCGGGCACCGCCCGCGCGGGCGGCGACAGCACGCCGAACCAGGACCAGGTGCGGGCTTCGGCGGTCACGATCGCCGCCGACACCGCCGCGTACCTCGCGGTGGCCGGACCGGCGGCGCAGGCGGTGATGGCCGAGTACGACATCCCGGCCTCGGTCACCGTGGGCCAGTCGATCCTGGAGTCGGCGTGGGGCGGCAGCAGGCTGTCGGTCAACGACCGCAACTACTTCGGGTTCAAGTGCACCGCGCCCGGCACGCCCGGTCCGATCGCGACCGGCTGCCGCGCGTACTCCACCACGGAGTGCACGCCGGGCTGCCACACCGTCACCGCGTACTTCCGGGTGTACGCGTCCGTGCGGGACTCGTTCCGCGACTACGGGAGGCTGCTCACGACGAGCGCGAACTACGCGGGGGCGCTGCCGTTCCGGCACGACCCGAACCGGTTCATCACCGAGGTGGCCAAGAAGTACGCCACGGACCCGAACTACGCGAGCAAGGTCATCTCGCTGATGAACAACCACAACCTCTACCAGTACGACACGGTCGCGCCGAGCCGGACCGACGTCGTGGTGGGCGGCGGCGACACCGACTTCACCGGTGACGGCAAGGCCGACATCGCCACGTTCACCCGCGGCGCGGCGTCCGACGTGTACGTCGCGGCGTCGACCGGCACGGCGTTCAGCGGCACGTCGGTCAAGTGGCACGACCACTTCGCGGTGGGCGGCGAGATCCCGCTGACCGGTGACTTCAACGGCGACGGCAAGGCGGACGTGGCGACGTTCACCCGCGGCACCGTCGCGGACGTGTACGTGTCCCTGTCGAACGGTTCCGGCTTCGTGGGCGACGGCGTGCTGTGGCACGACTTCTTCGCCGCGGGCACCGAGATCCCGGCCGTGGGGGACTTCAACGGCGACGGCAAGGACGACATCGCGACCTTCACCCGCGGTGACGCGGCGGACGTGTACGTGGCCCTGTCGACGGGTTCCGCCTTCAGCGGGACCTCGGTCAAGTGGCACGACCACTTCGCGGTCGGCGGCGAGGTCCCCGGTGTCGGCGACTTCGACGGCGACGGGAAGGACGACGTCGTCACGTTCACCCGCGGCTCGTCCGGCGACGTGTACGCGGCGCTCTCGACCGGGTCCGGTTTCGCGGGCGACGGCGTGCTGTGGCACGACTTCTTCTCCATCAACGGCGAGCTGCCGTCGGTGGGCGACTTCAACGGCGACGGCAAGGACGACGTCGTCACGTTCACCCGCGGTGACGCGGGCGACGCCTACGTCGCGCTGTCCACCGGCACCTCCTTCGCCCCGTCGTCGGTGTGGCACGACCACTTCGCCGTCGGCGGGGAGCTTCCCGGTGTCGGCGACTTCGACGGCGACGGGAAGGACGACGTCGTCACGTTCACCCGCGGTGACGTCGGTGATGTGTACGTGGCGCTCTCGAACGGTTCCGGGTTCGCGGGCGACGGTGTTCTGTGGCACGACTTCTTCGCGATCGGCGCCGAGATCCCGGCGCCGGGGGTCCTGTGATGAGGGGGGACAACGTGTTCAGGAAGGTGTTCACCGCGCTGCTGGCAGGCACGGCCGCGGTGGCGGGGCTCGCGGCGGCGACACCCGCCGCGTCGGCCGACGACCCGACGGGCGACGTCTACGTGTCGCTGTCCGACGGCGGGAAGTTCGCGCAGGACGGCTGGAGGTGGCACGACTTCTTCGGCATCGGCAACGAGGTCCCGCTGACCGGTGACTTCAACGGTGACGGCGAGGACGACGTGGTCACGTTCACCCGCGGTGACGCGGCGGACGTGTACGTGGCGCTGTCCAACGGTTCGGGCTTCGCCGGCACCTCGGTCAAGTGGCACGACCACTTCGCCGTCGGCGTGGAGACCCCGCTCGTGGGCGACTTCGACGGCGACGGGAAGGACGACATCGCGACCTTCACCCGCGGTGACGTCGGCGATGTGTACGTGGCGCTGTCGAACGGGTCGTCGTTCGTGGGCGACGGCGTGCTGTGGCACGACTTCTTCTCCATCGGCAACGAGGTCCCGCTGACCGGAGACTTCAACGGTGACGGCAAGGACGACATCGCGACCTTCACCCGCGGCGACACCGCCGACGTCTACGTGGCGCTGTCCACCGGCACGGGTTTCGGCACGTCCTCGGTGTGGCACGACCACTTCGGCATCGGGGGCGAGGTCGTCGACGCCGGCGACTTCAACGGGGACGGCAAGGTCGACGTCGTCACGTTCACCCGCGGTGACGTCGGTGACGTGTACGTGGCGCTGTCGAACGGGTCGTCGTTCGTGGGCGACGGTGTGCTGTGGCACGACTTCTTCTCCATCGGCAACGAGATCCCCGAGGTCGGCGACTTCACCGGCGACGGCAAGACCGACATCGCGACCTTCACCCGCGGGGCGGCGTCGGACGTCTACGTCGCGGCCTCCACCGGCACGGGGTTCGCAGGCACCTCGGTCAAGTGGCACGACCACTTCGCCGTCGGCACGGAGGTCCCGCGCACCGGTGACTTCAACGGCGACCGCAAGGCCGACATCGCCACGTTCGTGCTCGGCGGCACTTCGTCGCTGCGCCAGGGCATCGGCGACATCGCGCGCGGCGAGGTGGGCGTGTCCTACCCCGGCTGCACCAAGTACGGCCCGTGCACGCTGGACTGGTGCGCCATGTTCGCGACCTGGACGTGGGAGCGGGCGGGCATCGCGGGCACGCCGCGCGGCAGCTACGTCGCCACCGCGCTGGGCAAGTGGGGCGTCGACCGCGGTCTGTTCAAGCGCCGCCCGGCGGGCCAGCTCGGCACCCCGGCCGTCGGCGACTGGGTGGTCTACGGCGAGCCCGGCTCCGGTACCGGCGGCCACGTCTCGGTGGTCTCGGCGGTGAACACCAACGGCACCATCACGACGATCAACGGCAACTGGGGCAACAGCCCCACCACGTCGCGGGTGGCCGCCACCACCATCAACCCCGTCACCGCGCGGGCCGGTGGTCGCAACGTGCTGATCTCCGGTTACGTCAGCCCTCCGGGGGCCTGATCCCGTCCGAGGGGGACGCCGCGACCCGGCGTCCCCCTCCGCACCGAAAGGTCCGTCGTGGACACACGCAGGATCGGACTCGCCGCGGTGGCGCTGACCGCCGCCGCGCTGCTCGTGCCGTCGGCACACGCCGCCACGGCAGCCCCCGGGGTGGGCGCGCACGGCTGGGACACCTACCGGCGGCTCGACCAGCTCGCCACCATCACCCCGCCGGGCGTGCGCACCCGGCAGTTCTCCAGCTTCGGCCGGGACGGCTCGAACGACGACGGCTTCTCCGGGCGGGACTCGTGCCTGCGCACCGAGGCGCAGGGCTGCGTCATCGCCGAGGACACCGGCGCGGGCGAGATCGCGTCGCTCTGGTTCACCCAGGCCTCCGGCGGTCGACCGACCGGCGACCTGACCGGGGCGGGCAGGATCCGGATCGAACTCGACGGGCGCGCCGTCGTGGACCGGTCGTTGCAGGACCTCGTGTCGGGCGGTCAGGGCGCGCCGTTCGTGCCCCCGCTCGTCGCCACCGCGGACCAGAGCTCCGGTGGCGTCCACGTGAAGGTCCCGATGCCGTACCGGTCCTCGATGAAGGTGACCGTCGAGCACAACCCGAACTTCCACCACGTCACCTACCGGCACTTCCCCACGTCGGCGGGGGTCGTGGCGTTCGACCCGGACGACCGCGCCGACGACGTGATCGCGATGCTGCGGGCGGCGGGCACCCGCGACCCGAAGCCCGCGGCGGCGGGGGCGACGACCGCCGCTCGCACGTTCTCGTTGGCGGCGGGCGAGAGGACCACCCTGGCGTCGTTGACCGGGCCCGGCGCGGTGTCGGCGCTGCGGTTGCGCGGCGCGCCGGACTCCCTGCGGCTGCGGATCACCTTCGACGGGCGGACCACGGTGGACAGTCCGGTCGCCGAGTTCTTCGGCGCCGGCCTGGGCACGCCGCGGCGGATCGGGTCGTTGATGACCGCCGTCGACCCGGCGGGCTGGTCGTCGAGCTGGTGGCCCATGCCGTACCGGACGGCAGCGTTGGTGGAGCTGGTGAACACCGGTTCGGCCGCGGTGCCGGACGTGTCGTCCGAGGTGACGTCCGCCCCGGACGGCCGGTGGAGCACCGACCTCGGGCCCGGCGGCGCCGCGGGCTGGTTCACCACGCAGTCCCGGTCCGGCACGACCACTCCGGGCCAGGACTGGCCGTTCGTCTCGGCGTCCGGTCGCGGCCGGTTCGTCGGCGTCAGCCACACCATGCGCGGCCCGGCCGGACGCGGGTACCTGGAGGGCGACGAGCGCGTGCACGTCGACGGCTCGCCCAGCCCGCAGCTGCACGGCACCGGCACCGAGGACTTCTACGAGGGCGGCTGGTACTTCGACCGCGGCGAGTTCGCCAACCCGCTCAACGGCAACACCCGGCACCTCGTCGGAACCGGTGGCTGCGCGGGGGAGTGCGACGCCACGTACCGGTTGATGCTGGCCGACTCCGTCGGCTACGCCAGTGCGCTGGACTTCGGCATCGAGCACGGGCCGCAGGACGACGTGCGGGCGGACTACTCGTCCACGGCGTTCCTCTACGCGCGCCCCGAACCCGCCGTGCGCCGGACGGACACCGTGGACGCGGGCGACGCCGCGTCGCGGTCCGCGCACTCCTGGTCCGAGACCGGTGGCGGGCAGGCCGCGCTGGACGGCCGGTTCGAGGGCGACCAGGACGACGTGGTGGTGCGGGACGACGTGCGCTCGTCGTCCGGACCGACGTCGTTCCGCGTGGCGGTCGCGGCCACCAACAACGGCGTGCTGCTGCGCAGGCTGGGCGACCAGGACCGCGCCGGGCAACGGGCTCAGGTGCTCGTGGACGGCGTGGCGGTCGGCACCTGGTCGCAGCCCCTGGGGAACGCGGTGTCGCGCTGGCTGGAGGACACCTACGCGCTGCCCGCGCCGGCGACGGCGGGCAAGTCCGCGGTCACGGTCGAGCTGCGTCCGTCCGGCGGGCCGTGGACGGCCGCCCGGTACGCCGTGGACAGCCTGGTGCCGCCCTTCGCGGACACCACCGGCCCGTCCGCGCCGGGGCGGGTGGCGTTCACCGGCACGAAGGTCCACTCGCTGCGCCTGACGTGGGACGAGTCGTCCGACGACGTGGGCACCCGCTCGTACCGGGTGCTGGGCTCGACCTCGGCCTCCGGGCCGTTCGCCCCGCTGGGCACCACGTCCAGCACCTCGTTCACGCACCGGGCGCTGCGCGAGGGGCAAACCTGGTACTACCAGGTGGTGGGGGTCGACGGCGCGGGCAACGCGGGTGCGCCGAGCGCCGTGGTGTCGGCCCGCACGACGCACCCGCTGACGAGCGACGTGGACGGCGACGGCCGCGACGACGTGCTGACGTTCACCCGGTCGACGACGGCGGACGTCTTCGTCGCCAGGTCCGACGGCACGCGGTTCGTCGGCTCCGGGGTGAAGTGGCACGACCACTTCGCGGTGGAGGACGAGATCCCGGTGACGGGCGACTTCGACGGCGACGGCAAGCACGACGTGGCCACGTTCACGCGTGGCGCGAGCGCGGACGTCTACGTGGCGCTGTCGGACGGTTCGCGGTTCGTGCAGGACGGCTGGCGCTGGCACGACTTCTTCGCGGCCGACGCGGAGGTGCCGCTGGTCGGCGACTTCGACGGCGACGGCCGCGACGACATCGCCACGTTCACCCGCGGCGACGCGGCCGACGTGTTCGTGGCGCTGTCCACCGGCAGGGGCTTCGCGGGCACGGCGGTGAAGTGGCACGACCACTTCGCCGTGGGCGCCGAGCGGCCCGCCGTCGGCGACGTGGACGGCGACGGTCGGGACGACGTCGTCACCTTCACCGGCGGCGCGGCGTACGCCTCGCTGTCGGACGGGACCAGGTTCGTGCAGGACGCCTGGCGCTGGCACGACGCGCTGCCCGCCCGGTCGACCGTGGGCGACGTGAACGGCGACGGGCGAGCGGACGCGGTGTCCTTCGTGGACGGAGCGGTCACCGCGGCGCTGTCGAACGGGACGTCGTTCGGCACGTCGACCCGCTGGCACGACCACTTCGCGGTGGGCGACGAACTGCCTGGCGTCGGCGACGTCACCGGCGACGGCAAGGACGACGTCGTCACCTTCACCAGGGGCGCCGCCGCGGACGTCTACGTGGCCACCTCCACCGGGACCCGCTTCGCGGGCGACGGCGTGAAGTGGCACGACGCCTTCGCCGTGGCCCAGGAGGTCCCACGCCCCAGCTTGTTCTGATGACCGCGTCGAGGCGGCCGGTCCCTCCTGGGGGGTGAATCAGGCGGGGGTCAGGGGAAACCCTGATGGCAGGCCGCTCCGCCGCCGACAGGCTGGAGGTGTCAAGGGAAGTCCCCGGTTCGAGGAGAGTCATGAGCGAATCCAAGCCCGAGTCCCACCGCACCTCCGTCGACTCCGTGGTCGACGCCGTGCGCGGGTTGGTCAGCGAGGGCGTCCACCGTCGCGTGGTCGTGCGCGACAGCAAGGACGACGTGGTGGTGGACGTGCCGGTGGCCCTCGGGCTGGTCGCGGTGCTGGCCGCTCCGGCGGTCACGACGATCGGTGTCGGTGCGGCCCTGATCGGCAAGTGCGGGATCAAGCTGGAGGACCGCAGGCAGCCCGGGGGCGAGCCCACGACGACGGTCGCCGCCGAGCGGGTGTAGCCGGCGGGCGGGGTCCCCCGACCGGGGGACCCCTTGGTCGCGTGGAACGCGGTTCCGATCCGGCTGCGCGGCGCGCCAGCACTGCCGCGCCGTGCCTCGACACCCTGCGGGCCGGGTCGTGCCGCGAGGGTGGCGGCGGAGCCGGATCGGGTGCGCGGTCAGCCCGACACCCCACGGCCCCGACCGCCTCACCCCTTCCGGCCCCGCACGCGACACCGTCGAGCACGGAGGTCGTCGGCGCTCGTCCCGACCTGCGCCGATCGGGTGGAGGAACCCCCCGCCCGTCCGGTGCCCCGGTGACCAGCAGGCACCCCACTGGGGGCGTGACACGGCCCCCACCTGGCGAGATGATGTTCGCTCGCGCTAGTTCGCACGGGGGACGCACATGCCTGGCGAGTCGATCAACCTGCACGGGAGGGACCGGGCCATCGCCCTGGTCCGGGAGTTCACGACCAGACCGGAGTCGAACGGCTACCCGACCACCCGCCGTGCGCCGATCCTGATCTTCACCGGGCCCAAGGGCTGTGGGAAGACCGCCTTGCTCGACGTCCTGGAGAGCCGTGTGCGGGACAGGGTCCCCCACGCCCGCGTCAACTGCGGCGAGCTGAAGAGCGCCACCGCCTGGAAGGTGCTCTCGCTGCTCACCTTCGACCTCAACCGCACCGTCGCCGGTTACCGCTCGATCCCGTTCCCCCGCTTCGTCACCGCTCAGGTGGCCATCTCCACGGAGTTGGACTCACCCGGCCAGGCCTCCCGAGCACGCATTCGACAGGCGTTGGAGAACGCTCGGAACGTCGACCGGCTCCGGACCTTCCTGGACGACCTGGCGCAGGACGTCACGGGCACGGTGTCGGTCGTGGGCGGTGTGCCGGGGGTGGCCACGGCGGCGCGGTACGCGGCGGGTCTCGTCCTGCACGGCCTGGTGTCGTGGCGCCACGGGCGCCGCGTCGTCCTGGGTGAGGGGCTGGAGTGGTACGGCTCGGGCAACCAGGCCTACGACGAGCTGGTCCGGCTCAACCTGCTCACCCGCGACGACGCGAGCGAGGCCGACCACGAGGAGGCCACGGAGCTGTTGTGGGCCGCGTTCCTGGCCGACCTGCGGGCCGCTTTCGCCAAGGGCCGCGGTGCGCGCGCCTGGTCGCTGAACTGCGTGCTGTTGTTGGACGACGTGGACACCAAGCCCGGCCGTCTCCTCTACCAGGCGCTCGCCGACGCCCGCCGCGGCGAGCCCGACCCGTTGACCGTGGTCGCCACCAGCGCGGGTGGCGTGGCCCGGCACGTGGCGCCGGACGAGGAGATCCCGTTCGCCGAGAAGGCCGGCTACGACGACTACCTCGAACGCAGGCAGGGCGGGTACGACAGCGACTCCTACCCGGTGGCGCTGCGGGACCTGACGCCGGACGAGGTCAAGGACATGGTGTCCGACATCGCCGGACCGAGGCTCAACGCCCACCGCGCGGTCGCCGCGCAGGTGTACCGCTTCACCCTCGGTCATCCCGCCGCCACCGCCGTGGTCGTGAGGGCGATCGGCGACCACACGGGTGACGACCCGTCGGTGAAGGGGCTGCTGGACAACCGGTGGCGCGGCCCGGTCGACAGGGACCCGGTCACCGTCGGGGAACGGCTGCTGCGGGAGCTGCTCGGCTCGCCGTCGGACGCCGCTCTGTCCACCGTGGACGCCCGTGCCGCCGTGGCTGCCCGCGCTGCCGCACTGGAGCCCTGCGCCGCCGCTCGTGACGTGGAACAGGCCGACGAGCTGTCGGGCAGCGGACTGGTGACCTCGCGCGGGGGAACGAGCCTCGTGCCCGACGCCCTCCAGGTCCGCGCCCACGACACTGGTCGCGTGGTCATGGTGCCCGCGTTGCGGCACCTGCTGCTGCGCCGCCTCGCCGCCGACCCCGAGCGGTGGACGGCCGCGCACACCTGGTTGCGGGACAACGGGCGTGACGCCGACCGCGGCTACCACGCCCTCGCGTTGCGCGACCTCGACGAGGTGCTGCGGAACCTGGAGGCGCTGCTCCCGGACTCGCGGAAGTGGTTCGCCGAACTCGACGCGGTCACCGCCGCACCCAACGACCTCGACACCGACGAGGCCGACCCCGACCGGGTTCTGGCCTCGGCGGGCCTCGCCGGTCCGCGGTCGGAACCCGGCCGGACGATCGCGCGGGTGCTGGTGGCGTTGTGGGCGGCCAACGATCCGTTGTCCACCGCGAACCGCGCGGAACTGTGGAGCAGCGCCGCGCTGGACCTGAAGGCCCTGGCGCAGCAGCCGGGCGTGGCGCGCAACGACTTCCTCAAGGCCGCTGCGCTGCTGGAGGCGAAGGCCGAGGCGGGCGATGCTCCCGTGGTGAGCCGGTCCGCGCGGTGGCAACTGCTGGCCCAGCCGCCGGAGGAGGTCGACTTCACGCCGCCGACGCCCGCGCGCGTGCTGCGCAGGGCGCGCGTCCGGCTCGGGGTGATCGCCGCGGTGGCGGTGCTGGTGGTGGGCGCCGCTGCCGCCTTCGGCGTGAACCTGATCACCCGGTGCGGGGAGGGCGTCCACGACCGGGGAGGTGAGTGCGTCGGCGTCACGGACGGCTCCTACGTGTTCGACGACCAGCTCGCCGACGTGCAGCGGCGGATCCTGGAGGAGAACGAACGGGTGTCGGGGCAGCCGCACGTCACGGTCGCCCTCCTCACGCCGCTGCTGCCCACCGACGTGGGGAGCGTGACCTGGCAGCGGGTTCGCGCGCAGCTGGAGGGTGCGCTCGTCGCTCAGCTCGCCGCGAACGGGGACAGGCAGGAGCCGAAGATCCGCCTGCTGCTGGCCAATCCCGGCAGCGGCCAGCAGGAGTGGCGACGTGTGGTGGACCAGCTGGTGGAGTTGGCGGACGAACAGCGGCTGGTCGGTGTGATCGGGGTCGGCCAGAGCACGACCAACGCCCAGCACACGGCCCGCGCGCTGGCGGAGGCCGACATCCCCATGGTCGCCTCCGTGGTGACCGCCACGGGGTTCAACGTCGAGCCGCCCGCGCAACCGGGCGAGCCCGCCCGGTACATCAGGGGCTTCACCCGCGTCAGCTCGACCACCGGCAACCAGATCGCGGTGCTGTCGGGCTACCTGGCCGGACGGGGCGTCGGCAAGGCGATGCTCGTCTACGACGTCAACGAGGACGACCTCTACCCCGCCACCCTCTACAAGGAGTTCAAGGACGCCTCGGCGAGCGGCAGGCTGCCGATCACCGTGGAGAACCGGTTCGACACCGAGGCGACCCTCGACAACCAGTTCAACCAGATCACCAGGGACCTGTGCGGTGACGGCGCCCCGACCACCGTGCTCTACGCGGGCCGCGCGGTCCTGCTCGACGACCTGATCAACAACCTGCGGAACCGCAGCTGCGCGCGTGACCGGCTCATCACGCTCGTCACCGGTTCCGACGCGTCGATGCTGCGCAGCAGGGAGGACCTGCGACCTCGGGCCGACCAGCCTCCCCTGGCCGTCGTCTACACCCCGCACGTCGACCCGGACGCGGCGCGGGAGATGGGCATCACCGAGTTCGCCGAACTCACCCTCGAGTTCCAGCGGCTCGGGTTCTCCACCACCGATCTCGCTGACGGCTGGGGCGTCATGATGCACGACGCGATGCTGACGATGCGGGACGTGATCAGCCGCTCGGCGATCGGGATGAAGCAGGGGGAGCTGCCGACGCGCCAGGACGTGCGCGCCGAGCTGGCCCGGTCCGACCGGGAACGCAACCAGGTGCGCGGTGCGGGCGGCCCCTTCACCCTGGACGCCACGACCGGCAACGCTGTCGCGCGCCGGCTGCCCGTCATCGAGGTCGGGCAGGACGGGGAGTTCCACGTGAGGGCGGTCGTGCCGCTGCCGTAGGGCCGGACGTCCCGCACGCCACCGATCCGCGGCCGTTCGAGCGGCTGGTGGACCCGGCGTGCTGGACCGGTGTCCCGACGGCGAGCTGTTCGTCGACCTGAGCGGGTTCGGCCCCGACCCACCGCTGCCCCCGGCGGTGGCGGTCCGCGTGTCCCTCGACGCCCTCGGTGCGCCCCCCGGCCGGATCCCCGTCGACCCCCCACGCCCGGGCCGCTCGCCACCGCGGTCTCGTCGCGGGACGGCGGGTGGTGCTGGACAGCGCCGCCGACACCGCACGGGTCAGCCTCCAGCCCCGGCTTGGACGAACCTGCGGCGAACCTCGAACGGCCGGTCGGTCCCGGAGCGCGTCGAGGACGCGGCCCTGTGCCCCTGTCCCGTGCGCGCAGGGGTGACGCGGTCGTGTTCCGGTTGACCGGTGCCCCGTCCTTCAGCAGGATCGCCACGGGAGGACAACGGGGGGATGTCGCACATGTGGAGCTTTGGCGTGCTCGGGCCGCTGGAGGTGCGCCGCGAGGGGGCGGTGGTGCGGCTGGCCGCGGCCAAGCACCGGGTCGTGCTGGCGGCGCTGCTGCTGCGCACGGGCGAGACGGTGCCGGTGGAGCGGCTGGTCAGGACGCTGTGGGACGGGGCGCCGCCGAGCGGTGCGCGGTCGACGTGCCAGGCGTACGTGATGCGGCTGAGGCAGGCGCTCGGGGGAGCGGACACGATCAGGACGGTGCCCGGCGGGTACGTCCTCGACGTGCCGAGGGAGCAGGTGGACCTGTTCCGGTTCACCGGTCTGATCGGCGAGGCCCGGCGGGCGCCGAACGCCCAGACCCGGTCGGCGCTGCTGCACCGGGCGCTCGGGCTGTGGCGCGGGCCCGCGCTGGCCGACGTGCCGTCGGAGGCGCTGCACCGCGACGACGTGCCCGCTCTCGTGGAGCAGCGGCTGCTGGCGGTGGAGCAGCGCGTCGAGGCCGACCTGGAGCTGGGCGCGCACGACGAACTGGTGGGTGAGCTGCGGGCGCTGACCGCGGCGCACCCGTACCGGGAGCGGTTCTGGGCGAGCCTGATGCTGTCGCTCTACCGCGCCAGCAGGCAGGCCGACGCGCTCCAGGTGTACCGCGACCTCGACGTGCTGCTGGCCGAGGAACTGGGCCTGGGGCCGGGCGACGCGATCCGCGGGCTGCACGAGGCGATCCTGCGCAACGACCCGTCGCTGGACGCCGCCGCACCCGCAGGGCCCGCGCCCAGGCCGCCCGTCGGCACGACCGTGCCGCCGGACATCGGCGACTTCGTCGGGCGCGCCGACGAGATCGCCCTCGCGACCGCCCTGCTGTCCGAGCAGCACGCCACGGCCGCGCCGATCCTGGTGGTGTCCGGACCGCCGGGCGTCGGCAAGTCCGCGCTGGCCGTGCACGTGGCGCGGCGGCTGCGGCCGGAGTTCCCGGACGGCGTGCTGCACGTCAACCTGCACGGGTACTCGACCAGCCCGACCACGTCGGTCACCCAGGCGCTGGGCTACTTCCTGCGCGCGCTCGGCGTCTCCGCGGAACGCGTGCCGCTCGACCAGGCCGAGCAGGAGCTGCTGTACCGGTCGCTGCTGACCGACAGGCGGGTGCTGGTCGTGCTGGACAACGCCGCCGACGTGGACCAGGTCCGGCGGCTGCTGCCCGCCGAGCCGCGCTGCGCGGTGCTGGTCACGAGCCGCAGCGAGATGCGCGGGCTGACCGCGTTGCAGGGCGCTCGACGGGTCGCGCTCGACGTGCTGTCCGCCGAGGAGGCCCGTGCGCTGGTCGCGGGCATCGCGGGGCGGGTCGTCGACGACGACCCGGTGGCGGGCGGGGAGCTGACCGCGCTGTGCGGCGGGCTGCCGCTCGCGCTGCGGATCGCGGCGGCCAACCTGGGCAGCAGACCGCGCCCGAACGTGGCCGACTACGTGGCCGAGCTGCGCCAGGACGACCGGCTCGCGGCGCTGGCCGTCGACGGCGACGAGTCGGCCGCCGTGCGCGGCGCGTTCGTCCCGTCCTACCGCGCGCTCAACCCCGACGCCGCCCGGCTGTTCCGGCTGCTCGGGCTGGTGCCGGGAACGGACTTCACCGCCCCGACCGCGTCGGCGCTGCTCGGCGTGCCCTTCGGCACGGCCACGCGGCTGCTCGAACAGCTCGCCGCGGCGAGCCTGGTGCAGCAGTACGAGCCGCGCCGCTACCAGTTCCACGACCTGCTGCGGCTCTACGCCGTGACCACCTCGCAGGAGGAGGACGACGCGGCCGCGCGCACCGGGGCGCTGCGCCGGGTCTACGAGCAGTACCTGCACACCGCGGACGCGGCGGCCGAGCTGCTGCACCCGACGCTGGCGCGGCTGCCGAGGCCGGAGCCGGACACCGTCCCGCTCGTGCCGCACCTCGCCGACGAGTGCGACGCCGCGACCTGGTTCGGCGAGGAGCGCGCGAACCTGGTCGCCGCGGTCCGGCAGGCGGCGGACGTGGCGCCGGAGTACGCCTGGCACCTCACCGACGCCGTCCGCGGCTACCTGCACTCGCGCCGCCTCGACGCCGACCTGCTCACGACGACGAACACCGCGCTCGCCGCCGCCGAGAATGCTGGTGAGCAGGGCGTTCGGCCGTGGCTGCGCAACAGCCGCGGGATGCTGTTCTGGAGCCGGGGCGACTACCCGGCCGCGGTGGAGGACCTGGAGGGGGCGCTGGCGGGCCACCGCGCGTCGGGCAACCGGATCGGCGAGTGCGTGGCGCTGGGCAACCTGGGGGTCGTGCACCTGGAACTGGGCGACCTGGACGTGGCCGTCGCGCACTCGACCCGCGCGCTGGCGGCCAGCCGGGAGCTGGGCGCGGAACGGCTTGAGGCCGCGTCGCTGGTCAACCTGGGGTCGATGCACCTGGAACGCGGTGAGCTGCGGGAGGCGCGGGACCTCCTGACCGGGGCGCTCGCGCTGTGCGAACGGGCGGGTCTCGCGCACACCGGCGCCACCGCGCGCAACAACCTGGGCGGGGTGTGCCTGCGGCAGGGCCGGATCGCCGAGGCGTTCGCCCACCACCACGCGGCGCTGGCGGTGCACCGGCGGCTGCGGTCGCGCCACGACGAGGCCGAGGTGCTCCAGAACCTCGGGGCCACGCACCGCGAGGCTGGCGACTACGCCGAGGCCACCAGGCACTGCGAGCAGGCGTTGGCGCTGGCGGTCGAGACCGGCAACCTGCGCTACGAGGCGGACGCGCTGAACACGCTCGCGTCGGTCGAGAACCGCACGGGCGACCCGGCGTCCGCGCTGGTCAAGCACACGTCGGCGCTGGAGATCAGCCGCAGCGCGGGCTACCGGCAGGGCGAGATCACCGCGTTGATCGGCCTCGGCCGCACCGTGCCGCCCGAGGAGGGCGTGGCGCACCTCGGCAACGCCCTCGACCTGGCCCGGCGCACCGGGTTCCGGTTGCGGGAGGCGCAGGCGCTGACCGTGCTGGCGGCCGTCGAGGAACGGCTCGGCCTGCGGGAGCGGGCGGCTGAGCACCTGGCCACGGCGGAGCGGGTCCAGGCCGCAATGGGGGTGGCGTCAACGCCGCGTCAACAGGACGTCACCAGAGCGCCGGAGGCTGTGGTCGTCCCAGTCCGGTGACGACAGGAACCGACACATGCACAGCATCTCCCGCCGCGGCTTCCTCCTCGGCACGATGGCGACGGCCCTGGTCGGCGCCGGTCGTGCCGCGACGGCGCGGGCCGCCGTGCCCGCAGACTCGCCCGCGGTCCGCGCCGCCATCGCCCGGCTGCTCGGCCGCGACGCGGACCAGTTCGGGCTGCGGCGGCTGACGCCCCGCGCCGGTGAGGCCGACGCGTTCGAGATCAGCGCGTCCGGCGGGCGGATCGTCCTCGGCGGCACGAGCGCGGTCGCGACGATGTCGGCGTTCCACTGGTGGCTCAAGTACGTGGCGGGCCAGCACCTGTCGACCAACGGCGACCGGATCTCGCTGCCCGCCACGCTGCCCACCCCGACCGCGACGATCCGCCAGTCCACCGAGCTGACCGAGCGCTACGCCTACAACTTCACCGTCTTCGGCTACACCACGCCGTTCTGGACCTGGTCGGACTGGGAGCGCGAGCTGGACCACCTGGCGGCGAGCGGCACGAACCGGGCGCTCGCGCTGATCGGGCAGGAGATCGTCTGGTACGACACGTTCACCGACTTCGGCATGGACGAACTCCAGGTGCGGCAGTGGATCGCGCAGCCCGCGCTCCAGCCGTGGCAGTGGTACGGCGAGACCACCGGCTACGACGAGGACGCCTCGGGGTTCAGCGGCCCGGTCAGCGTCGGCCTGCTGGAACGGCGGGCCGACCTGGGGCTGCGGATCGTCGAGCGGATGCGCGAGCTGGGCATCACGCCGGTGTTCCCCGCGTTCGTCGGGCACGTGCCCGACCAGGTGTTCGCCGACCTGCACCCGGACACGCACATCCCCGCGCAGGGCGACTACTCCGGCCACCCCCGCCCGTACTGGCTCGACACCACCGAGGCCCTCTACCCCGAGGTGGCGCGGCGGTTCTACCAGGCGCAGGCGGAGCGGTTCGGCACCACGACCCACTACTCGAACGACCTGTTCCACGAGGTCGGCGCGGACGACCTGCCCGCGGTGCTGGACGGCGCGGACCTCGGCGAGGCGGCCAGGGCCGTGCAGGACGAGCTGGAGAAGGCCGTGCCGGGCGCGGTCTGGCTGATGCAGGGCTGGCAGGACAACCCCCGGTTGGACGTCCTCGACGCGGTCGACGAGAACCGGATCGTCGTGCTCGACCTCGACTCCGACGACAGCCGCAAGTGGCAGGACACCGAGGCGTACTGGGGCGTGCCGTGGTGCTGGGGCACCATCCAGAACTTCGGCGGCAGGCTGGGGCTGTTCGGCAACCTCGTCGAACCCGGCCGGACCTTCCCGGAGGTCCGCACGTCGCCGGAGCGCAAGCGGCTGGTCGGCAGCGCGATGGCCCTCGAAGGCACGCACCACAACCCCGTCGTCGCCGACCTGCTGGGCGAGATGACCTGGCGGCGCACCGCCGTCGACCTCGAACCGTGGATCCTCGCCTACGCCGAGCGCCGCTACGGTGCCGCCGACGCGCACGCCGCCGCGGCGTGGAGGATCCTGCTGCGCACCGCGTACTCGTTCGCCGCCACCGGGCACCAGGCGGGCGAAGGTCCCCTCGAGACGCCGTTCGCCGCGTGGCCGACGCTGAACCTGACCTCCGCCAGCAACTTCGGGCCCGACCGCTGGCGCTACGACCCGGCGGAGTTCGCGCCCGTGCTCGGTGAGATGCTGGCCGTCGCGCCCGCGCTGCGCACGTCGGCGACCTACCGCTACGACCTGGTCGACGTGACCCGCCAGGTCCTCGCCAACCGCGGCAGGCTGCTCGTCGACCAGCTCCGCACCGCCTACGAGGCGCGGGACCGCGCGGGCGTGACCAGGCACTCGCGGCGGTTCCTCCGCGCGCTCGACCTGACGTCGGAGGTCCTGGCCACCGACCGGAACTGGCTGCTCGGCCCCTGGCTGGAGCAGGCGAAGGCGTGGGGCGGCGACGCCGAGGAGCGCGGGATCCTGGAGTGGAACGCGCGGTCGATCCTGACCATCTGGACCTCGAAGGCGCTCGGGTCGGGCGGTCTGCACGACTACGCGAACCGCGACTGGCACGGCCTGCTCGACGGCTACTACAAGCCCCGGTGGGAGAGGTTCCTGGACCTGCTGCCCAGCACCATCCCCTCCGGGAACGAGCCGAGCCTCGACGACGAGTGGGACGCCCGCGGTCTGGAGTGGACGAGGCAGACCGAGGCCCACGCCACCCAGCCCGTCGGCGACCCGTACACCGCCGCCTCCCGGATCGCCGCCGAACTCGCGGCCGATCCCGTCTAGAAGCCCGTCAGCCCACCACCTCACGTCTGGAGTTCCACCGTGTCCGGAATCAGCCGTCGGTCCGTCCTGCGGGGCGGTCTGCTCGCCGCCACCGCCGTCTTCACCACCAGGCTCGCGGGCGCGTCCGCCGCGTCCGCCGCGCCCGCGGACGGGTTCGCGGTCGCCTACAACGAACTGGACATCACGCCCGCCGTGCCGGGCTGGCCGAGCCTGTGGATGGGCGGCTACGGCTGGGACCCGAGGGGGGCGAGTCCGTCGGCCCCGCCGCCCGCGCACCCGCTGCGGGCGCACTGCATCGCGATCCACGAGGGCGGCTCGGTGAACGTGCTGCTCCGCGTGGACGTGGTGAGCATCCCGCGCGACGTGCACCAGGAGCTGCGCAGGCGGGTGTGCGACGAGCTGGGTCTGGTCGGCAGCTCGGACTTCATGATCGTGGCGAGCCACACGCACAGCGGCCCGTTCATCGGCGACACGCACCCGGACCCCAAGGTGCTGATGAACCTCGACGACGCCGACGTGGACGCCGTCAACGGCTCCACGTTCGTGTTCATGGACCTGCTCACCGAACTGGTGGAGCGGACCGTGGGGGAGACGCCCATCCCGGCGACGCTGCACTTCGCCGAGGGCAGCGCCGAGGTCGGCTTCAACCGCGTCGGCCTCGACCACGTGATGACCGACGTGCCGGTGATCGCGGTGCGCGACACCGACGACGGCGGTCTGCTCGCCGTGCTCTTCGGCTGCGGCACGCACCCCGTGTCGTGCGGCCGGGAACCCTCGTTCCACAGCGACTTCGTCGGCGTGGCGTCGGAGATCATCGAGCAGGAGTTCGGCGCGATGGCCCTGTTCTTCCAGGGCACGGCCGGTGACCAGGACCCGCTGGACCTGCCGACCGACGAACTGGGGCAGCGGCTGGCGTCGGCCGTCATCGACACCGTGAACAACGGCGACTTCACCGACGTCCAAGGCCCCATCGCGACCGAGCTGACCGAGGTCGAGCTGCCGTTCGCGGTGGACACGACCGACGCGGGCGTGCGGGCGGAGCTGCGGCGCAAGTACGTGGCGCGGCTGGACGGGCACCTGGGCCAGGCCGAGGTCCGGCACGCCAACCTGATCATCGGGCAGATCGACCGCGGCGAGCTGGCCGCCTCGATCCCGATGCCCCTCCAGTGCTGGAAGATGGGCGGGGTGACGATCCTGGGGCTCTCGCACGAGGTCGTCAGCGACTACCACCTGATGATCAACGCACTGGCGCAGGACATCGGCACCGGCAACCTCTGGATCATGGCCTACGCCAACGAGACCCAGTGCTACGTGGCGTCCGACCGGATCCTCTGGGCGGGCCTCGGCCTGCACAACGGCTACGAGGCGGGCTGGAACGACGACCCGTGGATCGCGGGTTACGGCAGCAGCATGCTCTCCTACGGCTGGCCGTCCCCGCTCAACGCGTCGGCGCCCGGCAGCGACCCCGCGTCGCCGGACAGCGCCGAGGCGATCGTGCTGGCGGCGTGCGAGGGGCTGCTCCGGTGAGCCCGCCGTGCACGTGAGCTTCATCGGCAGCACCAACACGTGCCGTTCCCCGATGGCGGCGCTGGTGTTCCGGGAACACCTGCACCGCGAGGGGATCGCGGAGCGGGTGCGGGTCACCAGCGCGGGTACCGGCCTGTGGCTCGTCGGTGCTCCCACCGACCGGCGGGCCACCGCGGTGCTGGTCGACCACGGGTACCCCGTCGGCCACGTCGCCGCCCCGCTGGGCTCGGACCACCTGAACGCGTCCCTGCTGGTGGCGCTGGACTCCGGTCACGCCAGGACGCTGCGCAGGCTCGTGACCGACCCGGACCGCGTGCGGCTGCTCCGGTCGTTCGACCCGGTGGCGGGGGAGGACGTCGACGTGCCGGACCCGTACTACGGCGGTCCGGCCGAGTACGCCGAGGTGCTCCGGATGGTCGAGTCGGCCGTGCCGGGACTGCTCGACCGGGTGTGCGACGAGCTGGACCGGGCCTGATCCGCAGGGGGTCGTCAGTGGACAGTCCACTGACGACCCCCTTGGCCTTTGTTCTCCGTGGCAGCGCGATGACGTGAGCCGTCGTCGGCGCGTCACGGCGGAGTCATCGACGCTCGGCAGCCTCGTTCCCAGACGAGCACCCGAGCGAAACGGAGATCCACCGATGTCCAAGTTCCTGCGCATGACACTGGCGTCGACCGTCGGTGCCGGCCTCCTGGTGGTGGCGCCCGCACTGCCCGCGTCGGCGTTGCCGGGCCAGGAGGACCGGATCGCCGTGCTGGAGGGCGACACGCTCTTCGTGAAGGAGGGCGGCCTCGACGCCGACTGGGAACCCCAGGAGTCCGGGGTGGTGAAGTTCCAGCTCGACGGCGACCGCGTCGCCGTGCTGAAGACCGACGGTTCCCTGCTGGTGAAGGAGGGCGACCTCGGGCCGGGCTGGTTCACCGTCAACACCGACTCCGTCACCGACTTCCAGATCCGCGACGGGCGCATCGCGTTCACCGAGGGCACCGACCTCTACGTCACCGAGGGCGAACTCGGCGGCGAGCTCGTGCACCAGGACCAGGCCGTCAAGTCGTTCCAGATCGAGGGCGACCGCGTCGGCGTCATCACCACCGACGACCACCTGCTGGTCAAGGAGGGCGACCTCGCGCCGGGCTGGGCCGAGATCAGCACGAACGACGTCACCGACTTCCAGCTTGAGGACAGCCGGATCGCCTACACCGAGGGCACCGAGCTGTGGGCGCGGGAAGGGGAGCTCGACGCCGAGTCCATCCACCAGGAGTCGGGCGTCACGGCGTTCGAGCTGAGCGGGGACCGCGTCGGCGCGCTGAAGGAGAACGGGGACCTGCTCGTCAAGGGCGGCGACCTGGAGCCCGGCTGGGCCGAGATCGGCGGTGGTGTCACGGGGTTCCGGCTCGACGGCGACCGCATCGCCTACCTGGAGGGCGACGACCTGTGGGCGCAGGAGGGCGAGCTGGACGCCCCGTCGATCCTCCAGGAGGAAGGCGTGTCCGCGTTCGACCTCGTCGGAGACCGGGTCGCCGCGATCGAGGACGGTCGGCTGCTGGTCAAGGAGGGCGACCTGGAGCCGGGCTGGTTCGTCGCCGACGAGGACGGCGCGACCGCCGTGCGGCTGCTCGCCGCGACCCGGCACGGCGGCGGCTCCACGACCGTGACGCTCGACGACCTCAAGGCCGTCTACGGCTTCATCGGCAGCGAGGACGTCGTCGAGGAGGGCCTGGACAGCCTCAACCAGGCCATGGACGACGGCGAGATCAACAACCCGGCGCGCATCGCGGCGTTCCTCGCCACGCTGCGCAACGAGAGCGGGTTCCGCTACGACGCGGGGGAAGCGGGTCAGTCGGGGCGCTACCGCGGCCGTGGCTACATCCAGCTCACCGGTGACTTCAACTACCGCTCCGCGGGCCAGTGGCTCGGGTACGACCTGCTCGCCGACCCGGACGCCGCGGCGTCGCTGGAGCGCAGCGGCCAGATCGCCCGCTGGTACTGGACCGTCGCCCGCCCCAACACCAACGAGCTGGCCGACGACCTCGACATGGGCCGCGTCGACAGCAACATCGGCTACGCACACGACGCCCGCGAGGACGCCGAGCGCTGCTCCGACTTCGAGGCCGCGCTGCGCTACTTCAACGGCGGCGAACTGCCCGACGGCCACATCAACTGCGTCCGCCCCTGACGCTCCACGAAGGACACTCCGATGAAGAAGCTCACCAGGCTCGTGCTGGCCGTCACGATCGGCCTCGGCACCGCCGCCCTCGACCTCGCCGCGGCGCCCGCCGCCTCCGCCGCCCCCGAGTGCGGCGTGCTGGCGGACGGCGCCGGAGCCGACGCCGTCGCCGCCGTCGAGCGGGCCTGCGACCAGATCGGCGTCCCGTACTCCTGGGGCGGCGGCCACGGCCCCCAGCCCGGCCTCTCCTACGGGATCTGCGATCCCCTCAACGGCGCCCCGAACGACTGCCGGGTCCGCGGACTCGACTGCTCCGGGTTCGTCCGCTACGCCTACTACCTGGCCGTGGACGAGGACATCGTCAACGGCGTCACCACCACCCAGTGGCAGTCCTCCCGAGCGGTCGACCGCTTCAGCCGCGCCGAAGGCCACGACCCGCTGCTGCCCGGCGACCTGCTCTTCTACGGCACCTCGCCCGGCGGCATCCACCACGTCGCGATGTACCTGGGCGACGGCTGGATCGTGGAGGCGCCGAACTCCGGTTCGCTCATCAAGGTCTCGGCCGCGTCGTCCCACGGCGACTACTACGGCGCGGTGCGGCTCTTCGAGGGCGGCACGTCCAGCGGGCCCGCGGTCGGCGCGCGGCGGATCGCCTACACCGAGGGCGGTGCCCTGTGGGCGAAGGACGGCGACCTCGGCGCCGACCCCGTGCTCCAGGAGGAGGGCGTCGAGGAGTACGTGCTGGAGGGCGACCGCGTGGCCGTGCTGAAGGACGACGGTTCGCTGCTGGTGAAGGAGGGTGACCTGGAACCCGGTTGGCACACCGTCAACGGCGACTCGGTCACCGACGTGCAGCTCGACGGCGACCGCATCGCGTTCACCGAGGGGCCCGACCTCTACGTGGTCGAGGGCGACGTCGACGGCGAGATCGTGCACCAGGACGCGGCGGTGACGTCGTTCCAGATCGAGGGCGACCGCGTGGGCGTGCTCACCACCGACGGCTCGCTGCTGGTCAAGGAGGGCGACCTCGGCCCCGGCTGGCAGACCATCGCCACGGGCGTCGCGGACTTCCAGCTGCACGGCACCCGCATCGCCTACCGCGAGGGCACCACCCTGTTCGCCCAGGAGGGCGACCTGGACGCGCCGTCGGTCGAGCAGGAGTCCGGCGTCACCTCCTACCAGCTCTCCGGTGACCGCCTGGCGGCCCTCACCTCGGCGGGCGCCCTGCTCGTCAAGGAGGGCGACCTCGATCCCGGCTGGTACACCGTGAACACCGACTCGGTCACCGCGTTCCACCTCGACACCGACCGCATCGCGTTCACCGAGGGCGGCGAGCTGTACGCCAAGGAGGGCGACCTCGACGCCGACCTGGTCCACCTGGCCGGTGGGGTGACGGGGTTCCAGGTCGACGGTGACCGCGTCGCCGCGTTGCTGGGCGACGACCTGGAGGTCAAGGAAGGCGACCTGGACGCGGACTGGTTCGCGGTCAACCCGGATTCCGTGACGAGCTTCCAGCTCGGAGCGGACCTGAATCGCCCGATCAGGGGCTGATCCACCGACGTCGAGCGGCCGGGACGCACCCGCGTTCCGGCCGTTTCACGTTGCTGGCGCCGCACATTTGCGGATTCGGGGTGTGTGCGGCCGAGTGCGCGAGGGGAATCCCATCGGGAGAGTGGTGCTCCGACGTGGTAGCCCTCGGGCCGGGCGGATCACCGTGCGCCACCGGCCGGCCCGGACCGCGCACCCCGTGGAGGGGGACTCCGCTCCCGATCGGGTTTCCCGCTTCAGGTGCCGGGGACGGTGGCGTGGTCCGGCGTGGTTCCAGAGCGTCCGCGCCGGTGCCCGATCGGGGTCGCCCGCGTCGCTGAGACCTCTTCTCGTTGTGCCACAACGATGATCGCGCTCTTTCCCGGTCGCCGCGGCACCGCCGCGAACACGCACCGTCGCCGCCGACCTCGTCCTGCCACACGTTGGTGGGGTCCGGTGCCCGAGGCCTGTCGGGCACCGCCGTCGTGGTGCGACGATGGGCGCACAGCCCGATCCCACGTGGCGCCCAATCCGGAGTGGACACCTCCCCTCGACGCGCCCGCACAACCACGGGAAGGACCCCCATGACCGCGGTCGCCTCCGAGCAGGGCCTGCACGAGCACGTGCGCGATTCGGCCCCCGAGTTCTGGCAGACGCTGATCGACCTGGTGAAGCACAGGTCCACGGCCGACCAGCCGGAGCCGCCCCTGCGCACGACCGCCGAGACGATCGCCGGGCTGTTCCGCACGGTCGGCCTGAGCGGGGCCACCGTCACCACCATCACCCACCAGGGCAGGACATCCGCCCCGCTGGTGTACGCGGAGGAGAGCGCGAACACCGACGGCGCGCCGACGGTCCTGCTCTACGCGCACTACGACGTGCAGCCCGCCGACGAGGCGAAGTGGACGGTCACGAAGCCCTTCGTCCCCAAGGAGGTCGCGGCGGGCGGCGACACCCGCCTCTACGGCCGCGGCGCCGCCGACGACAAGTCCGGGGTCGTCATGCACCTGGGCGCGCTCAAGGTGTTGCGGGAGACGTGGTCCGGGCTGCCGATCAACGTCAAGGTCGTCGTCGAGGGGGAGGAGGAGAGCAGCAGCGTCCTGGACTCCTACCTGGCCGACCACCCGGAAGACCCCCGGTTCAAGGCCGACCTGGTCATCGTCGCCGACACCGGGAACCTGGCGGTCGGCCACCCCGCCCTCACCTCCACCCTGCGCGGCATCCTGGCGGTGGACGTGACCGTCAAGACGCTCGCCAAGGAGGTGCACAGCGGCATGTACGGCGGGCCCGCGCCCGACGCGTTCACGGTGCTGGTGCGGCTCCTGGCGACGCTGCACGACGACAACGGCGACGTGGCCGTGCCCGGCCTGACCCGCTTCGACCACGACTGGCCCGCCGTGCCGGAGGAGCAGTACCGCCAGAACGCGGGCGTGGAACCAGGAGTCGCCCTCGTCGGCACCGGCACGCTCGCCCAGCGCCTGTTCGGCCGTCCCTCCGCCAACGTCGTGGGCCTGCGCGGCGCGCCCAGCATGGACAGGCCCGCGAACGTGCTGCACCCGGAGGTGACCGCCCGGATCAGCGTGCGCCTCGCACCGAACCAGGACCCGGCCGAGGCCCTCAAGGCGCTCCGGGACCACATCGAGGCCAAGGCCCCGCAGGCGGTCGTGCGCGCGGTCGAGCCCGTGAGCCTCGGCCAGGGCTTCGCCGCCTACCAGGGGCCCCACCACGCCGCCGTCGAGACCGCGCTGAAGACCGCCTACGGGACCGCGGGCGTCGCGCACGCCGGTCAGGGCGGCTCCATCCCGCTGGTCTCCGCGCTCCACGTGGCCAACCCCGGCGCGGACATCGTGCTGTGGGGCTGCGAGGAACCACTGGCCAACATCCACGGGGACGACGAGAGCGTCAGCAAGTCCGAGCTGGAGCACATGACCCTCGCCGAGGCGCTGCTGCTCAACGCGCTCGCCAAGCCCCGCCGCTGAACGGCTCCCCGATCGGGAGACGGACCACCACTGGAAGGCGACCATGACCATCACAGAGCAGGCACTGGACCGCACGCGCACAGAGGGTGCGAGGTCCGCGCCGAGCCCGACGGACCAGGACTTCGCGATCCCTCCCGAAGGCGTGCCCGAGCCGCAGCGCATGGCGGTGCTGGACAAGCTGGAGACCTACTTCGCCGACCTCCAGGGCAGGTTCCTCGGCTACCAGACCAACGAGGACCTCAAGCTGCGCGAGCCGATGGCCCGGTTCCTGGACTACCACTTCAACAACGTCGGCGACCCGTTCGAGGACTCGCACTTCACCCTGCACACCCGGTGGGCCGAGCGCGCCGTCCTGGACTACTACGCCAAGCTGTGGCGCGCCAAGCCCCGCACCGAGGTCGACGGCGAGGTCCCGAAGGACGCCTACTGGGGCTACGTGCTCACCATGGGTTCCTCGGAGGGCAACAACTACGCGCTGTGGAACGCCCGCGACTACCTCTCCGGCAAGACCCTCATGCGCGAACCGGCCGAGGGCGGCGGCGCGCAGTACGTGTGGGTGCAGGACACCGCGCCCGCCGACAACCAGAACGCCTACTCGCCCGTGGGCTTCTACTCCCACGACACGCACTACTCGGTGGCCAAGGCGCTGCGGGTGCTGAACATCCCGAACTTCTACGAGGTCGGCACCAAGATGTACCCGTACGCCAACCCGCTGAACCCCGGCCAGCCGTGGGACCACGAGGTGCCGTCCACCGGCGGTGACGGCGGACCGGGCAGCATCGACGTGGACAAGTTGGCGACGCTGGTGGAGTTCTTCGCCAGCATGGGCCACCCCGTGGTGGTCAACCTCAACTACGGCAGCACGTTCAAGGGCGCCTACGACGACGTGGAGGGCGTCTGCGACCGGCTGCGGCCGATCTTCGCCCGGTACGGGCTGGACAAGCGCAAGGTCCGCTACGGCCGTGACGAGAACGGCAACGAACTGGTCGACGAGCGCACCGGCCACTGGATCCACGTCGACGGGGCGCTCGCCGCGACCTACGCGCCGTTCATCGAGAAGCTCGTCGACGCGGGCGAGATCACGCCGACCACCCCGCTCCCGAAGTTCGACTTCCGCGTCCCCGAGGTCGCCTCGATCGTCACCAGCGGGCACAAGTACCCCGGCGCGCCCTGGCCGTGCGGCGTGTTCATGACCAAGGCGAACCTCCAGATGCAGCCGCCCGAGCAGCCCGCCGTGATCGGGTCGCCGGACACCACGTTCGGCGGGTCGCGCAACGCGTTCTCGCCGCTGGTGATGTGGCACTTCCTGGCCAAGCACTCCGAGCGCGAGCAGATGACGATGATCCGCACCGCCCTGGAGGTCACCGACCACGCGGAGAAGAAGCTCAAGGAGCTGGGCGGCACGTGGGAGGCCGCGCGAACGCCGCTGGCGCTCACGGTGCGGTTCAAGCAGCCACCGCCCGAACTCGTGCACAAGTACTCGCTGGCCACGATCCCGCTCAAGGTGGGCGACCAGGTCGTCCACTACGCGCACCTGTACGTGATGCCGCACGTCACGACGTCGACGATCGACGCGCTGGTGGCCGACCTCGCCAAGTCCAGTCCCGTCAGCGTGCCGATGCAGCGCGGGGGCACGAACCTCGCGACCTACGTGGACGGCTCGGCCGACAGCGGCGACATCGCCCGCCTGGCCCTGGTCCGCTTCTCCGACAGCGCCTTCTAGGGAGGAGCGGCTCATGACGATGTCCCACGACGAGGAGACCCCGGACATCCACGGCTTCGTGCTGATGGGTGACCAGCTCGTGTACGGCGGCCACCTGGCGATGTTCACCATGGCCGCCCACCGCTACCAGGTGATCGCGACGTTCGAGTTCAGCGCCGCGGTCAAGAAGACCTACGTCGACGCCCGGCGGGCGGCGCCGACGGCGACGTTCATCGTCGTCAACGACGAGAAGCTGCTGCTCCAGGAGATGGTGACCAACCGGAGGTTCACCGGCTCGATCCTCAAGGTGATCGGCAACGACCTCCACGACGCCCAGCCGATCGTGTCGGGCGTTCCGGCCGAGATCACCCTCGTCCTGCACAACCGGCAGTTCCACGACGCCGACGACTACCCGCCCAAGCCCTCGTACCTGCTGTTCGCACAGGGCTCGGAAGCGCACGTCGCGCACTACATGACGAAGAAGCCCGACTACCAGCTGCTGGCCGACGTGACCGTGACCGACTCGGAACTCACCGCCGCCGAACTCGCGGCCGGTGTGCGCGTCGACCTCCAGGGGGTCGAGGAGAACCACACCCCGCCGACGACACCGATCCCACCGGGCACAACCCTGCACGCCCTCAGCCCGCAGGGGAAGAAGGTCACCCTGAAGGTGACCAGCACCCAGTGGTTCGACACCAAGGAGCTGAACGGCCAGACCAACTACTCCGCCCGTCTGCTCGAAGCACTGGCCACGGCCACCGTCTGACCCCGAGGTGGTGGTGCCGGGTCGCACGGCCCGGCGCCACCACTGGGTGTCGCGCCACCACTGGGTGTCGCGCCACCACTGGATGTCGCGCCACCACTGGGTGCCGCGCCACCACTGGATGTCGCGCCACACCGGG
>NZ_DASUSQ010000045.1:0-53082 GCF_036375055.1 Umezawaea sp. | reverse complement strand
AAATCGGATGTCGTCTGGTTCTGGAGTGCTATACGACCACTCCTCAGGGATTGCGAGTTCCAGTTCGCGAAATGCGCGTTTCCAAATCGACCTAAAATTGTCATTTGTCGTGCAATTTATGCGAACTGAGAGTAGTATGGATGATCCGTTGTGTCGGGTCACGACCTCCGAAAGTACATTTACTAGCGAAGTTTTTCCAACGCCGCGCTCGCCATAGAGTACGGCGTGTTGCCCAGGGGTGCCGATAATAGAAATGACTTGCATGATTTCATCGGCGCGTCCGGCAAATAGGGAGGCTGAACTCACGGGCGCAGCTGGAGTAAAAGTCTGGGAGATCTTGACGAGCTGATCAAACTTATATGTGCTCTCGGTCACATATTCATGGTAGTCGCGGTGCAGAGGGTGTTGTTAACCGGGCTCAAAAGTGTGAATGACTCAGGTTTGTCCTCGCCGGACGGGCAGGTCTCCGGGATGGTGGGGAGGGCGGGACGCTGCGGTTCGTTCGGAGCCTGGTGCCATCCCGTCGACCTCCACAAGGGCTATCACGTCGTCGCCAGGGGGCAAGCTTGGGCGGTAACGTGGACTTTGGCAGGGGATGTTGCCCCCTGGCGACGACGTGATCGGGCTGCGCCAGGTCGACGGGATGGCACAGAGGCCCCTCTCTTGTTGAGGCAAGATCAACGCCACACCTTTGCCCCACAATATGACGGCAGAGAACCCCGGACGACGGTCTGTGATGGACGGTCGGGGAAGTGGTTGCCGCTGTTGGCGGTAGGTGCCGGAAGTCGTTGGTAGACAACGGGAAAGCGGACCTAGAATCCGTCAGGTCGTGGGTTCGAACCCCACCTGCCCCACCACTCTACCAGCGAGAACGAGCCTTTCAAGATCCTTTGAAGATCATTTGTCCTTGGGGTTCCACGGTGATGCCCGAGTGGTCATGGCCCGTCTCGGATCGGCGTGTTCTCGGGCAGGGGTATTTATCTCGGAGACGGTAGAAGCCGGTGAGGGGTCGGTCGTCACGTTCTCGTCGGATCGGCTGCTCTGGCCGCCCGTTCTACTTCCGCGCACCGGTTCTCCCAGAAGGTCGCGTCGCGGCCCTGACGAGCCGTGCCTTCTCCGTACCTGTTGGCGTCGCTGTCCAGTTGTTCGCGCAGGATGTCGGCGTGTCCGGCGTGTCGGCTGGTCTCCGTGAGGACGTGGACCAGGACGTTGAACAGCATCACGTCGGGTCGTGGCCACCACGGCACGTGGCCGGGTGGGTCGAGGGAGAGTGCGGCGATGGTGGCGTCGGAGTGTTCCCGGGTTCGGCGGTAGCGGCTGGTGATCTGCTCGCGTGTCTCGTGTTCGGTCGCCCACAGGTCGGTGCCGCGCTGTTCGAGGTCGTCCCACCGGGGGACGGGTTCGGGGGACGGTCGTTCGAAGACCTCGCCGAAGTACCGCGATTCCGTTGTCGACAGGTGCTTGATCAGGCCGAGCGGGGTGGTTCCGGTTGAGGTCAGGGGGCGGCGGACGTCGTACTCGGACAGTCCGTCGAGCTTCTGGAGCACGACCCCGCGGATCTCCTGCGGGTCGCTGTGCAGGTAGTCCTTCGCGAAGTCGTCGATCACGGGGGAGGAGTCCGCACCACCGACTGCGCCCTGGCCACCGCGGCGCTGGAGCCAGGGGCAGAAAAGTGCGGAGCGGGCAAGTAGCCGATCGGAGCTTGTTCCTGATTCTGCTTGGTGCTATGGGAGATTCCTTCGCCCGTGCTCGGCGTTGATCCGGTCATGTCACGAAAAGCGTGACAGCCGACGGTCCACTCTGGTTATGCTCGACGTGATCTCCGCGAAACCGCGCGGAGGCCTGGAAGCGCTGGGGGAGAAGATGAGGAAGATGGTGGCCACCGCGACGGTGGCCGGAGCGGTCTTTGCCAGTGTGCTGGCCGGAGCCGGTACGGCGAGCGCGGCGCAGGTGAACAAGCGCTGCGAACCGTCGCCGTCGCGGAGTTGCAGCATGGCATCGGGGTTCTTCTCCGGGGGGACCATCTACGTCGACATCGACGCGTGGCTCTCGCCGGGCGCTCCCGGCACGTACTTCACGTGGACCCTCGGTAGTTGCAGTGGCGGTGCCTACGCCAGCGACCCGGGGAAGACCTGGGTCTGCACGCTGCCTGCCAGCTACTACACGCTGACGGCGACGGCCAGCTTCAACGCGCCCGTGTGGGAGCTCGGTCTTCGCTGGTAGGGCGCCCGTGCGGGCAACGCGAAGGGCTGGTCGGCTGGGTGCCGGAGGGCCGCGGGCGGGGCGAGGGCGTGGTGGACCACGTCAGGCCCGGCCTCGGGCGTGAACCGGTGCGCCATCCGTCGCGCGTCAGTCCTCTGTGGACTGGCGCGCGACGGGGCGGGCGTGGTGCCCGCGCAACCGGTCGAACGCCTTGGGGGTGCTGACGGTGGGCAGGCGGGTCGCGATGTCCTGGGCGCAGGCGGCCGGGGTGCGGGTCGTGGTGTCGACCTCGATGTCGTTGTCGCCGTGGGAGAAGACGCGGGTTTGTGACGCCGCCAAGCCGTGGGGGCGGTCACCTCGTCGTCGTTCCCGGCGGGCCAGTTCCTCCGGGGAGCAGTGGACGTCCACCAGGGTGACGTCGACGCCGTCCAGGACGTCCAGGAGGTCTGCCAGGCGCCACGGTTCGGTGAGCGGGTAGTCCATGACCACGTCGTTGCCGGTCGACGCGAGGGCGGCGACGACGCGGTGGTAGCCCCGGCGGGTCCTTCGCAGCATTTCCGAGGTTTCCACCTCGTCCAACGTGCGGGTGTGGACCGTGGAGCGCATGCCGCTCACGGCGTCCACCGGTACCAGGAACCACGGGTCCGGGAGCAGGGGCAGCAGGGCTTTGCCGATGCTGGACTTGCCCGAGCTGGACGGGCCGTTCAGCAGGACCACGCGTCCTCGTGTCACGGTTCGACCGTACGGTCTCCGCAGGGGGCTCCCCGCGGAGACCGTGGTGGTCAGCCCTTCAGGAGCAGCGCCACGGACTCGCGCAGCGGCGTGGTGGGGTGGCCCGCGAGGGTGCTCAGGTCGTGGGAGTCGTCGGCCAGCTCGCCCTCCGCGATGCCGCGGTCGGCGTCCACCAGGATCCCGGCGAAGCCCTCGGGGACGCCCGCGCCCACCAGGATCCGCAGGTGCTGGTCGGCCGGGACGTCCTGGTAGCTGACGGGCTTGCCCGTGGCGGTCGCGAGTTCCGCCGCGAAGTCGGTGTAGCTCCACGCCTCGTCGGCCGCCAGTTCGTACGCCTTGCCCTCGTGGCCCTCGGTGGTGAGGGCGGCCACGGCGGCGTCGGCGTAGTCGGCGCGCGGGGCGGCCCCCAGTGCGCCGGTGCCCGCGCTGCCCGCGAACGAGCCGGTCTCCAGCGCCTGGGCGACCGTCGCGGCGTAGTTCTCGGTGTACCAACCGTTCCTGAGGAACGTGAAGGGGATGCCCGAGTCGCGGATGACCTGCTCGGTGGCCTTGTGCTCGGCGGCCAGGAGCAGCTTGGTGGTGTCCGCCCTGAGGATGCTGGTGTAGAGGAGGTGGCTCACGCCTGCCGCCTTCGCGGCCTCGACGACGGCGGTGTGCTGGGCCACGCGCCTGCCCACCTCGGAGCCCGAGATGAGCAGCACCTTGTCGGCGCCCGCGAACGCCTGGACCAGGCTGGAGGGGTCGGAGTAGTCGGCCTTCCTGACCTGCACGCCGCGCGCGGCCAGGTCGGCGGCCTTCTCGGGGCTGCGGACGGCGGCGACGATCTCTGACGCCGGGACCTTCCGCAGGAGGCCTTCGACGACCAGTGTGCCCAGGTGGCCGGTCGCGCCGGTGACAACGATCATGGTGCTGCTCCCTCGTGGCTGGGTCGTGCTTACTTGAAGACTGCACTAACTTCTGGAAAGTGCAAACCACAAGTGAGTGCCATCACCGTGGTTAGTGCTGTCTACGAGGTACCGTGAAACCATGAGCGAAGCGCCGGGTCGGGTGGACGACGAGCACGCACGGCTGGTGTTCGACGTGTTCGCCCAGGCGTGCACCTCGCGGGTGACGCTGGAGCACGTGACCGGCCGGTGGGGGATCCTGGCGATGGCCGCGCTGCGGGACGGCACCCTGCGCTTCAACGCGCTGCGCCGCCGGGTCGCGGGCGTGAGCGAGAAGATGCTCTCGCAGACCCTGCAAGCCCTCGAACGGGACGGGTTCGTGGTGCGCGAGGCCCAGCCGACGATCCCGCCGAAGGTCGAGTACAGCCTGTCGCCGAGCGGTGAGAAGACCGCCGAGCTGCTGATGGGGCTGATCGACTTCGTCGAGGCGCAGATGCCCGAGGTGATGGCGGCCAACGCCAGGTACGACGAGGCGAAGGGGCGTTAGGGCCGTCTCTTCGCGCGGACCCGCTGCGCCTTGCGCGCCACCTGGAACGTGCGGGTGATCGACCTGCGCCAGGCCGGGTGGGTCTTGACGAGGGTGCTGACGGCGCCGCGGCGCGCGACCCAGCGCAGGTCCGGTGTGATCATCGTCGTCAGGTCCACCAGGGCGGTCGCCGAACCCTCGTCCCACCGCGCGTGCAGCGCCAGGTCGGCCAGGCACGACAGGGCGGCGGGGCCGAAGTCCGGGTCGGCCAGCACCCGGTTGGCCAACGTCCTGACCTGCCGCGGGTAGGCCTCGGCGAACTCGCGGGAGTCGAGGTCGGACGGCAGGATCCCGGTGATCCACATCCCCAGGCTGAGCGACACGGTGCGCAGGCCGTTGCGGCGGTTCCGCCCGTCGGTCCACGACACGACCTCGTCCAGCACGTGCTCGCGGTGCGTCCGGTCGCCGAGCATGGCCAGCACCCCGGCGACCACGGCGTTCTGCGGCGAGCGGCGGTCGGTGCGGCCGATCTTGGCCAGCTGCGCCAACGCCTTCCTCGTGTCGCGGCGGCCGAAGGGGGAGCCGTAGACGACGGCCGCCGTCCACTGCCGGTTCGGCGAACCGCGCTCCGCCCACTCCTCCAGCGTGTCGAGGACCAGGGGGAGCAGGTCGTGGTCGTCGGCGAGGTGCTCCAGCATCGACGCCGCCAGCACCCGGTGCGCGACCCGCGGCCGGGAGGCCAGGCGGTCCACCATGGTGAGCGGCTCGTGCGCGGGCACGTCGGCGACGATCGCGCACAGCGTCCGCCGGGTCGCGTCCGCGAAGCGCCGCAGCATCTCCGGTGCGCACATCCACTCGCTCAGGACCTCGCGGGCGGACGGGAACTCGCGCCACACGTGCCGGAACACCGCCGCGGCCCAGTCCTGCCGCTCGAAGCGGACCGTCTCCTCCGTCAGACCCGCGTGCCGGGGGTGGTCGCGGACCGTGGACACCGCGTGGATCTCCGTGAGCAGTGCCTCCTTCGACGTGGCGAAGACGCGGCGGGGCCTGAACTTCCCCTCCTCCGGGAGTTCGGCGCGGCGGATCCGCTCGTCCAGGTCGACGCCGAACCCCATCACCTCCTCGAACGGCTGGTTCTCCAGCAGCGCGACCGCGACCGCCTTCGGGACCTCGATGCCGTTGCGGGTGCCGAACCACTGGGCGACGGCGTTGCCGACGTCCTCCTTCAGCTCGGCGAGGGCGCTCGCCACGTCGAGTTCGCCGCGGGCGACCCGCAGCGCGAGCACCGCCGCCCGCACCGCCTTCTCGGGCGGGTCCTCGTCGGTCAACGCGTCGGCGAACTCCGACTTGAGCAGGGTCGAGGGCTGTTCGGACGCGTCGGGTCGGCGGTACCGGATGGTGGCGAGCGCGACCTCCACCGCGGACGGCGGCGTCAGCCTCACGGCCACGTCCTGCGCGCCGCCCAGCACCTGCGCCCGGTTGTCCAGGACGACCACCACCCAGCACCCCGTCGCCCTGGCGCGCGCCGCGAGCCCGCCGAACTCCCAGTCGGCGAACGGGCTGCCGCCCGAGCCGCTCAGGTCCCAGAGGTAGCCCTCGCCCCGTTTCAGGTCCGACCCGCCGACGGAGCGCGGCGTGCGGTCGGGGTTCATCTCGATCACCGCGTCGCACCCGGAGTCGACCAGCAGCCGCCGGGCGGTGAACGACCGCCCGGTGCCCCGTCCCCACAGGACGACGACGTGGTGCTCGTGCAGCAGCCTGCGCGCGGCGTTCATCTCCAGCGGCGGGACGAACTGCCCGCGCACCTCGTCGACCTCCTCCGCGGTCGCGCGGCGCAGCATCAGCTCCGGGACCGACCACCCGCCGCTCGCGATGATGACGTTCCCGGCGACCATGCCCGCCTGGAGCCCGTACTGGTTGCCGTTGGTCGTGTTCGACCGGTCGAGTTCGGGGATGTAGCGCAGTTCGTCGGGTGCCAGGGCCGACTTGTCCTCGACCGCCCCGGTGCTCGGCTGCTCGGTCATCGCTGGGTCCCGAAGGTGATGCCGCCGTACACGTCCCCGGCCTGGATGCCGGACATGGTGCCGTTGACCTGGTTGACCACGCCGCCGCGGCCGGTGGGCCGGGGCTCGGGGCGCGCGGGCCCGGTGGCGGTGCGCGGGTCGAAGCCCGGTATCCGGACCCAGGCCGTGTCGGCGTACTCCTTGTCCCGCACGGACAACGGGCTGAACTCGCCCTGCCGGACGACCCTGGTGTGGTCGCCGCCGAACGCCGTGCGCCACGCGTGGTCCGAGACGATCAGGGCCGTGCTGGCGCCGTCGGGCCCCTGTTCCCCGAGGCAGCGCTCGAACAGCTCCTTGAACGCCGACGCGTCCAGCAGCCTGCCGAGCGTGACCTTCGCGGCGTAGAAGCCGGGTTCGTCGCCGACCGGGCCGACCTCGACCGCGATCCGCAGCCGGACCTCGGGCTTGTTGCGGCGGTTCCAGTCCGCCAGCAGGTTCTCCAGGCTGTGCGCCACGTCGAACAGCGCGCCCAGCCGTCCGCTCGGCAGGGTCAGCAGGGCACCGTCACCGGTCGACTCCCGCGCCAGCACCTCCTCCCGCTCGATGCCCCGCTCGGCCAGCGCCCGTTCCAGCGCCGCGTCCAGGGTCCGTCGAACGGCGTCGAGGTGGTAGCCGGGATTGCGCGCCGACCCGACGACGTCCACACCGAACAACGCCCTGTGTTGGGGAACCAGTTCCACCGAATGCCTCCTCGCAGATCGTCAAGGGGCAGATTCTGGAGGTGGTCCGCGGGGTGTTCTCCCGGAAATCCGGGACTACGGGCGATCCTTCCCGCGCCGCCGCTCCGCGAGCCACCGCTCGAACTCGTCGGGCCTGGTGATCAGGTAGCCGAGTCGCCGGGTCTGCACGAGGCCGGTCCCGCGCATCGTCGCGAGGCCTTCCTCGACGCGCTGGTCGGACGCGGCGACGGCCTGGGCGATGTCCCGCTGGCTCGGGCCGCGCACGAGCAGGCCCGCCGCCGTCCGCGTCCCGACGGACCGGGCCCACCGCAGCATCGTCGAGCCCGCCCTGGTCACCACGTCGTGGGCCTGGTCGAGGCGGCAGGCGTCGGCGTTGCGCCGCCGGTCGGCGCAGGTCCGGTCGACGAGGCGGCGGACCGCGGCGTCCTCGGCGACGAGCCCGAGGAACGTCCGCGCGGCGACGTGCACCGCCCGGCCGTCGAGCAGCGCCAGCACGTGCGCGCTGCGCGGCTGCTCGTCGAGCACGGCGCACTCGCCGAGGAGCGTGTCGTCACCGAGCACGTTGACCACGCTCTCGACCCCGTCCGCGCACGAGAGCACGACCTTCACCAGGCCGGCCTCGACCAGGAGCACCTCGTCGCCCGTCTCGCCCGCCCTGATCAGGCGGTCGCCCCGGCCGAACGGCACCGAGCGGCCCGCGGCTCGCAGGACGGCGCACCCCCTGGCTGCCGACCCGTGGCTCACGGGTTCATGCTGCCGGACTCCGGGGCCGCGCAGAGCAGGCGGGCGAGGGTTCACCCCATCAGCCGACAGCGGTTCCCGAGGTCGGGTGTGGCCGACACCACTCCGCTCTGATGGGACCGCTGAAACCGTTTGTTCGCTGCGGTGGGTTCCGCCGGGTCTGGTCTCATCCCCGAAGATCGGGTCCTTCGGGGTTCCGAAAATGGTCTGAACCCTTGACTGGTCTATACCACCTGCGGTTCACTGTGTCACCGGTCACAGGAATCGCGTCGGACGAGTCGGCTCGTTCGACCTGTTCGGCGCGCCTGCGAACCGGCCTTGCCGTCAATTTGTGCGGCCCTGCAACCGCACGGAGGAGTGATCAAGTGTCGAGGCTTCGCATCATCGCCGCGTTCCTCGCGGTGGCTTGCGCGACGGTGCTGGCGGTCGTCCTGCCGACCTCCGCAACGGCCGCCAGTTGTGCGACCGCGTGGAACTCCGGGTCGGTCTACACGAACGGCATGACCGCCTCCTACAACAACCGCAACTGGCTGGCCCAGTGGTGGACCCAGAACCAGGCGCCGGGCACCGACGGCGTGTGGGCCGACCAGGGCGCCTGCGGTGGTGGTGGCAGCACCCCCACCTGCGACTACCCGAACTGGGTCGCCGGTCGGAACTACGTCACGGGCAACATCGTGAAGTACACCGACGGCAAGTTCTACATCGCCGAGCACGACAACCCCGGCTACGACCCGCTGATCAGCACCTGGTTCTGGGAGCCCTTCACCTGCGGTGGTGGCACCACTCCGCCGCCGCAGCCGGGTGGCTTCGTCGTCTCGGAGGCCCAGTTCAACCAGATGTTCCCCAACCGGAACTCCTTCTACACCTACAGCGGTCTGACGGCGGCGCTCAGCGCGTACCCCGGCTTCGCGAACAGCGGCAGCGACACGGTGAAGAAGCAGGAGGCGGCGGCGTTCCTGGCCAACGTCAACCACGAGACCGGCGGTCTGGTCCACATCGTGGAGCAGAACCAGGCGAACTACCCGCACTACTGCGACACCGGCCAGCCGTACGGCTGCCCGGCGGGTCAGGCGGCGTACTACGGTCGCGGTCCGATCCAGCTGAGCTGGAACTTCAACTACAAGGCCGCCGGTGACGCTCTCGGCATCAACCTGCTCGGTGACCCGTGGCAGGTCGAGCGCAACGCGTCCATCGCCTGGAAGACCGGCCTCTGGTACTGGAACACCCAGACCGGCCCCGGCACCATGACCCCGCACAACGCGATGGTCAACGGCAACGGGTTCGGCGAGACGATCCGCAGCATCAACGGCAGCCTGGAGTGCGGCGGGCGCAACCCCGCCCAGGTCCAGAGCCGCGTGGACGCCTACAACCGGTTCGTCGGGATCCTCGGCACGAGTGCGGGCAACAACCTGTACTGCTGATCCGACCAGCCCGTGGAACGGGGTGCGGCCGATCCGGTCGCACCCCGTTCCGCTGTGCGGAGTCGCGCCGCCGCGCCGTCAGTTGGCCAGCGCGGGCTGATCGGCCGGGATGTCCAGCACCGTCCAGAGCACCACCCGGTCGGAGCTGACCCTGGTCTCGCCCATGCGGAAGTCGCACACCGCGATCGACGCGACGTCGTGCCGCAGCGTCAGCCGCTCGCGGGTCGCGAGCTTGGTGGAGGTGCGGACGCCGATGGACAGCTCGTGCTCCCGGCGGCGCAGCACCAGCGAGGCGGACGTGTCGTCGTCGGTGTGGCTGACCATCTCGGCGGCGACCTGGGGCGCGACCTCCAGCAGCGACGACACGCCCCAGCGGCGGCACGCCCGTTCGGTGATCTCCTCGGCCACGTGCGGCCTGCACCGGCAGCCGGGCAGCGGTGCGGTCGTCTGGTCGCCGTGCCGCAGCACCGCCACGGCGGCCAGCGCCTCGTCGGTCGTGCGGAACCTCGGCATGTGCCGGGGCAGGCCCCTGGCGTCCAGCGGCTCCGCGACGGCGGGGTTGTCGACGACCATCATCAGCGGCGTGCCCGGCCAGCGGGCCGCGGACGTCCAGGCGACGTCGAACGCGACGAGCAGCACGGGGCAGCGCACGTCCAGCGCGTCGACCTCCACGACCACGCCGAGCGGTTCCTGGCCCGCGTGGTCGAGCAACTGGTCCTGGACGCGCAGGTAGGTCGACCAGTCGAGCCTGCCCGCCACCGTCACCACCAGCACGCCGTCGCGGTGCCGGGTGGTGATGCTCAGCTCGTCTTCCACTCCCATCACAGCAGGGTCCGGTGTGCGCACGTCCCCCGACCAGGGGGTAATTACCCGTGTTCCCCAGGCCTACCGGAACACCGGATTGACCGGCTGCCGACCCGAACCTATGGTGCCGGCGTGGGAGCTTTCGTCGGGTCCGGCCAGGTCGGCAACCTCCCCGCCAGCACCACCGTTCTCGTCGGCCGCAAGCACGAGTCGGCCGAGGTCAAGAAGCTGGTGGCGAAGGCGAGGCTGGTGACACTGACCGGCGTCGGCGGGGTCGGGAAGACGAGGCTCGCGCTGCACGTCGCGGCTGACCTGCGCCGCGCGTTCACCGACGGCGTCTGGTTCGTCGAACTCGCCCACGTCACCGACGCCGACCTGCTCGTGGACACGGTGGTCGAGGCCCTCGGCGCGCACGACGACACCGGCCGGGACCAGTCGTCCGTGCTGGTGGGGCACCTGCGTGACCGGCAGGCGCTCGTCGTCCTCGACGGCTGCGAACACCTGCTGGACGTCGTCGCCGACCTGGCGGGCGCGCTGCTGCGCACGGCGCCCGGCCTCCGCCTGCTGGTGACGAGCCGGGAGCGGCTGGACGTCGAGGGCGAGCACCTGTGGCGGGTGGCGCCGCTCGCGCTGCCGGACCCCCAGCGCCCCGAGCGCGGCCGGACCTACCCGGCGCTCGAGCTGTTCGCCGACCGCGCCGCCGCCGTGGTCCCCGGCTTCGCGCTGAACCCCGACGACGAGCCGCTGGTGGCCGAGGTCTGCCACCTGCTCGGCGGCATCCCGCTGGCCATCGAGCTGGCCGCCGTCCGGGTGCGGCTGCTGTCGCTGGAGCAGCTGCGCGACGGGCTGCACGACACCTACCGGGTGCTCGCCGCCGGTCGGCGCGGCGGGCTGCCCCGCCACCAGACGCTGAGCGCCGCCGTCGAGTGGAGCTACGCGCTGTGCACCGAGCAGGAGCAGAGCCTGTGGCGGCGGGTGTCGGTGTTCGCCGGGAGCTTCGGCCTCGAAGCCGCCGAGGACGTGTGCGGCGGTGACCTGGAGGTGCTCGGCGGCCTCGTCGACAAGTCCGTGCTGATCGCCGACCAGGGCGTCGACGGGGTCCGGTTCCGGCTGCTGGAACCCCTCCGCCAGTTCGGCCGCGACCGGCTGCGGGCCGTGGACGAGGAGGAGGCGCTGCGCCGCAGGCACCGCGACCACTTCGTCGCGCTCGCCGAACGCGGTGAGCGCGACTGGTTCGGCCCCACCCAGGCCGACGTGCAGAGCAGGACGCGGCTCGACCACGCCAACCTGCGGGTCGCGCTGGACCACTGCCTCGGCTCGCCCGACGGGTACGAGGCCGGGCTGCACCTGGTCGGCACGCTCTGGTTCTACTGGGTCGGGTGCGGTGCCCTCGGTGAGGGCCGCCGGTGCGTCGACCGGGTGCTGGCGCTCGACACCGGCCCCGGCCAGACCCGCGCGAAGGTGCTGTGGGTGGGCGGGTACCTCGCGACCGTGCGGGGTGAGCTGGACGTGGCCGTCGAGCTGCTGGAGGAGTGCCGCGAGTACGCGCGCGCCGCCGGTGACGAGCCCGCGCTCGCCTACGCCACGCACCGGCTGGCCTGCACGAAGCTGGTCGGCGACGACCTCGACCGGGCGGGCGGGCTGTTCGAGGAGGCGTGGGCCCGCTACGGGCGGCTGGGGCTGCTGGACAGCAACGTGCTGCTGGCGCGGGTCGAACTCGGCATCGTGGCGGTGTTCCAGGGCGACTTCGAGCGCGCGGGCGAGCTGTGCGAGCAGGCCCGTGCGCTGGGGGAGCGGAACGGCGAGCGGTGGGCCACCGCGTACGCGACGTGGGTGCTGTCCATGTGCACGTTCACCAGGGGCGACCTGGGCCGGTCCGAGGAACTGGCGCGCGAGTGCCTGCGGGTGAAGCGGACGTTCAACGACCTGCTCGGGCTGGTGCTGGCGATCGAGGTGCTGGCGTGGAACGCCGCGGAGCGGGGCGCGGCGGAGCGGGCGGCGACGCTGCTCGGCGCCGCGCACCAGATCTGGCAGTCGGTCGGGTACCCGCTGTTCGGGTCCTGCCACTTCGGGGCGCCGCACGGGGCGTGCGAGCGGGCCGCCATCGACGTGCTGGGCGACCGGGCGTTCGGCCGGGCGCTGCGGCGCGGGATGGCGTTCGGGCTCGGGGAAGCGGTGGCGTACGCGTTGGAGGAGCCCGTCGTGGCGGTGGTGGAGGAGCTGCCCACACCGCTGACCCGCCGGGAGCAGGAGGTCGCGGACCTGATCGCGGGCGGGTTGTCCAACAAGGACATCGCGGTCCGGCTGGTGATCGCCCGCCGGACCGCGGAGGGCCACGTCGAGCGCATCCTCCAGAAGCTGGGGTTCAGCTCGCGGACGCAGATCGCCACGTGGATCGCGGAGCGGTCCAGGGTGGTGGGGTGAGGGGGAGCGCGGGTGCCCTCCCCCTCCGCGCGGCGGCTAGCCGTGCGCCTGCGCTCCCGCCGGGGCGGGTGCCGGGTCCCGCCGCGGGGTCCTCGGCGGGCGGCGCCTGCCCGTGCGCTCGATCCACCACTCGGCGATGAGCAGGTTGACCACCCAGCTCAGCCACACCGTCGAGGTGAACGCGGGCATCATCAGCGCGTCAGCCTCGGCCTGGGTGGTGGTCAGCAGCGGCACGACCACGCCGATCATGAGCGCGCTCCACAGGCGGTTGACCACGATCGACATGCCCAGCGCGAAGCTGCGGATCATCCACCTGCGGTGCTCCTCGAAGCGCCGCTGCCGTGCCGTGCGGAAGCCCGCGACGGTGGTCGCGAACCACATCAGCGACAGCAGCAGGTTGCCGGTGGAGCCCACGAAACCCGTGTGGCCGTAGACGGCCACCGGAACGGCCAGAACGGAGGCGGGCAGGGCTCCCGCGAAGACGTAGGTGCGGCCGAGCGCGCGGTGGACCGACGGGTACCGGGAGCGGAACCAGGGCCAGACCTGGAAGCAGCTCGTCAGCAGGGCCACCGAGCCGAAGACGATGTGCAGCACCAGGGTCGGGTAGTGCAGCGGCGCGTCCTCCCGGACGGGCAGCCTGGACTGCGCCGGGTCCAGGGTCAGGTAGCGCGGGACGGAGAAGGCCAGGAAGGCCACGGTCACGAACAGCAGCGGTGCGATCCACGGGCGGCGCCAGAGCGCCACGGTGTCGGTCATCGGAACTCCCCCTCGATTTGAGGACAGCCTGGCCGCTCGGCGTCGTCGGCTCTTCGGTCGAACCGACTGAAGTCGGCACTAGGGTCGTGGGGTGGTGCACGGGCGTCGGGCCGAACGAGAGGCGGTTGCCGCGCTGCTGGCGGGTGCGTCGGCCGGGCGCGGCGGCGTGCTGGTGCTGCGCGGCGAGGCGGGGATCGGGAAGAGCACGGTGCTGCGCGACGCGGTGGCCCGCGCGGACGGTCTGCTGGTGCTGAGCTGCGCGGGCGTGGAGTCGGAGGTGGCGCAGGCGTTCAGCGGGCTGCACCAGCTGCTGCGGCCGGTGCTGCGGCACGTCGACGGGCTGCCCCCGGCGCAGGCCGCGGCGTTGCGCGGGGCACTGGGGATCGCGGACGGGACCGCGTCCGAGTTCGTCGTGTCGGCCGCGCTGGTCGACCTGGTCGCCGCCGTGGCCGCCGAGAGCCCGCTGCTGCTCGTCGTGGACGACCTCCAGTGGCTCGACCGGGCGTCCGCCGGAGCGCTGCTGTTCGCGTGCCGCAGGGTGGCCGCCGAACCCGTCGCGGTGCTGCTCGCGGTGCGGGACTCCACGGTGGACACCTCGGACCTGCCCGAGGTGGTGCTGCCGGGACTGGGCAGGTCCGACGCCGTGCGGCTGCTGGCGGAGCGCGGTCGGGAGTGGCCCGGCGACGCCGTGCTGGCGGCCACCGGCGGGAACCCGTTGGCGCTGCTGGAACTCGCGGAGCACGGCGACCTGGGGCAGGTGGTCGCGGACTTCGCGCTCACGGGGACCGTGCCGGTGGGGTCGCGGGTGCGCACGGCGTTCCTGCGCCGGGTGTCGGCGCTGCCCCCGTCGGCGCGGTCGCTGCTGCTGGTCGCCGCGGCCGAGGACACCGGGCGGCTGGACACCGTGCTGGGCGCGGCGCGGCGGCTCGGCGTGCCCGACGACGCGCTCGGTACCGCCGAGGACTCCGGGCTGCTCGCGGTCGTGGGCACCGAGCTGCGGTTCCGCCACCCGCTGGTGCGGTCCGCCGTGTACGCCGACGCGACGTTCCACCGCCGTCGGGCCGCGCACCTGGCCGTCGCGGACGAGCTGGGCGCGGGGTCCGACCGGGCTACCTGGCACCGGGCCGTTGCCGCCACCGGGCCGGACGAACGGCTGGCCGAGGCCGTGGAACGCGGCGCGGACGAGGCTCGCCGCCGCGGCGGGGAAGCCGCGGCGGTGGCGGTGCTGCGCCGGGCCGCGCGGTTGAGCGGGACGGCCGACGGGCGACGGCGCAGGCTGGTGACGGCGGCGTTCGTCGCGCTGGACTCCGGGCAGCCGGACGTCGCCAGGGCCCTGGCGGGCGAGGTGATGGCGGAACCCGTTCCCGCCGTCACGCTGGCGCAGCTCAACGGCACCGTCGAGCTGTACAGCGGTGATCCCGCGGTGGCCTTCGGGCACCTCATGAGGTGCGGTGAGCTGCTCGCCCGCACCGACCCCGAGGAAGCGGCGTGGACGTTCACGCTGGCGTCGTCCGCCGCGTTCCTCGGCGGCGACATGCTCGGCGCGAGGACGGCCACCGAGCGGATCCTCGACCTCGACTGCTCGCCCGCCACGCGCCGGGCCGCACGGGCCCTCTCCGACGGCGTGATCACGTCGCAGGAGCTGTGGGAACTGCCGGGTGACCTGGCCGAGCACCAGCAGGACGGCGGCGGGCGCACGTGGATGTGGGCCACGGCCATCGCCTGGCTCGGCTCCGACCAGCGCGAGGCCCTCAGGCTCGCCGAGGCCGCCGGGCACCGGCTGCGGGCCGTGGGCGCGACGGGGGCGATCTCCGAACTGCTGTACTACCGGGCCGACATCGCCTACCGGCTGGGGCTGTGGACCGAGGGGATCGCGCACGCCGAGGAGGGCGTCCGGTTCTCCCGCGAGGCAGGGCAGCGCGGGTGGACCGCGAACCTGCTCGCCGTGCTCGCGCGGTTCGCCGCCGCGCGCGGTGACGCCCCGGCGTGCCAGGAGCACGCCGACCGCGCGCTCGCCATCGCCGTGCCGCTGCGGCAGCACGCCGCGGCCGGGATGGCACGGGCGGCGCTCGGCCTGCTCGCGCTGTCCGAGGGCGACGACGCCGGGGCGTTCGCCAGACTGGCCGAACTGGACGTCCAGCCGCTGATGACGTTCGGCGCCCTGACCGACGTCGTCGAGGCCGCCGTGCGCGTCGGCGAGCGGGACCTGGCGCTGCGGCACGTGGAGTGGTTCGAGAAGTGGGCCGGTGACCGGGTCTGGACGCGGGAGCGGCTGCACCACTGCCGCGCGCTGCTCTCCGACGACCCCGAACCGCACCACCTGGCCGCACTGTCCACTGAGGATGGTCGCGACCGGCCGTTCGTCCGCGGCCGGACCCACCTGCTGTACGGGGAGTGGCTGCGGCGCGAGCGGCGCGGCGTCGACGCGCGGGTCCACCTGCGGGCCGCCGCCGAGCTGTTCGGCGGTCTCGGCGCCACGGCGTGGGCCCGACGGGCCGAGGGGGAGCTGCGCGCCGCAGGTGGAGCCGTCCAGCACGACGCCGGATCCCTGACGCCGCAGGAGTTGCGGGTCGTCCGCCTCGCCGCCGTCGGCTACAGCAACCGCGAGATCGGCCTGCGGCTGCACCTGAGCCCGCGCACGGTCGGCTCGCACCTCTACCGCGTGTTCCCGAAGCTCGGCGTGACCTCCCGCGGCCAGCTGCGGACCCTCGACCTCGACGCTCCGTGACCGGCGTTCGGGTGTTCTTCAGGTATCGATCCGACCAGATGTATCCCCAACGCAACCTGGACGGCGTAGTCTCGGTGGGTACCGACCAGCACCTTTACCGGTGTGGGGCGGGCGCCAAACCGGAATCGCGTCATTCCCCCGCGGCGATTCCGGAACCGGATGAGGAGCACCTTTGATCACGGAACGACGAATCGGACCTGTGCGTGAGCGCGACCGGTTGGCCGAGGCACGCGCCGACGAGAAGATCCAGACGGTGATCCAGAACGGCAAGGCCGCCCGAACGGTGGCCGATCACGCTGACAACGCCGACGACTGCCAGCGACTGCTGGAAATGCTCGGCTTGGAAGCCATGGAAGGCAAGCGTTCTTAGTGCTGTGACCAGTCCCTGCCGGGCGTTTCCGGGCCCAGCGGGTCGATCGCCGCACCGCCCCCACACCTCCCGTACCACCAGTACGGGGCGTGGGGGCGGCACAGCGATGGACCCTGCCGGACGCCGGAACCACCCGCCAGGGGTCAGCGGCCGCAGCACCGGCAGGTAGAGGAGCTGGCGGGCCCGCTCCTCGGGACCGGGCCCACTAGATCCAGCCTTCCTCCCACGCCAGGCGTGCCGCTTCGTGCCTGGTGCTCACGTTCAGCTTCGTCATGGCCGAGGACAGGTAGTTCCGCACCGTCCCGGCGGCCAGGTTCGACTCCCGCGCGATGCCCGCGACCGGACCGCCGCGCAGCGCGTGGCGCAACACCTCCAGTTCGCGCGCGGTGAGCGGGCAGGCACCCTCCGTCAACGCCGCCGCCGCGATGTCGGAGTCCACGTACCGGCTCCCGCCCCGCACGTCCCGCAGGATCGACGCCAGCCGGGACGCGGGCGTGGTCTTCGGGACGAACCCGCGCACCCCCGCGGCCAGCGCGCGCTTCAGCACGCCCGGCCGCGCGTGCCGGGTGACGAGGACGACCACCAGGTCCGGGACGTCCCGCACGGCCTCCGCCGCGAGCACGCCGTCACGGCCCGGCATCTCCAGGTCGAACACCGCGATGTCCGGCCGGTGCGCGCGCACCGCCTCCACCGCCGCGTTGCCGTCGCTGACCTGCGCGACGACCGTGATGTCGTCCTCCAGTTCGAGCAGCGCGGCCAGCGCGCCGCGGATCAGGTCCTCGTCGTCGGCCAGCACGACCCGGATCACGCGGTCACCTCGGCGCGCCCGGAGAGCTCGAACCCGTCCGGCTTCGTCGGGCCCGCGTCGACCCGCCCGCCCGCCGCCGCGAACCGCTCGCGCAGACCGGCCAGTCCCGACCCCTCCCGCTCCTCCGGGACCTCCGCCACGCCGTCGTTCTGGAGCCGCACGCGCACCTCCCGCCCCCGCACCGAGATCACCACCGTGCACCGCTCGGCCTTGCTGTGCCGCAGCACGTTCGTCGTCCCCTCGCGGACGAGCGCGCCGAACAGCTGCTGGAACTGCTCCGGCACCTGGTCCGCGTCACCGACCACCGTGGTCGTGATGCCCACCGCCTCCAGGATGCCGACCGCGTTCGTGATCTCCGTGACCAGGGTCGCCCGCCGGTAGCCCTGCACGACCTCGCGGGTCTCCGCCAGCGCCGTCCGCGCGAGTTCCGCGATCTCGGCCGCGAGCTTGCGGGCGGTGTCGTCGTCCCGGCCGATCAGCCGCTCGGTCAGCTCACCCTTGAGCGCGATGGCCTGGAGGTTGTGGCCCTGGATGTCGTGCAGGTCGGCCGCGAACCGCAACCGCTCCTCCGCCACGGCCAGCGCCCGCGCGGTGCCGCGGGCCCGGTCCAACTCCTGGACCAGCCGCCAGAACCACAGGGACGTCAGGTCGATGAACACCAGCATGCTCACCAGCAGGACCGTGCCGACGACGTCCGAGGCCTGGAAGTCGTCGCTGGACCACGCCCCCACCGCGAGGCTCACGGCGGTGCCCGCGACCACGATCGGGATCCGGGCGGACCTGGGCGAGACGAGCACCACGTGCGCGATCACCGCGCCCGGCAGCAGCAGCCAGAACCCGCTGGTCGGCGAGGCCGCCCCCACCGCCCACGCCGCCTCCGCCAGCACGAACGTCGCCAGGTGCCCCAGCCACGGGTGGGCGTCCGACTCCTCGCGCATGGCCAGCCGCAGGTACCGGACGTGCTGGACGACGACCACGACCGCCGCGAGGGCCAGCCCGATCGTCACCGGGACGGAGCGCGTGCTCGACACGAGGTCCACCAGCGTCCCCAGGGCGATCACGACGGGTCCCGTGCCCACCGAGAACCAGGTGTACTGACGCAGGCGGTTCACCGGGTTGCTCACGGACCGAACCTACGGACCCCGCCCGTCCGCGTCTGCTGACATTTGTCACCAGAACCGGTGTTCTCCGGCACTACGCCCGCGCGGGACGCCCGACCACCATTGTGGACATGACGAATCCGGTGATCCAGGTCGAGGGGCTGCGCTGCTCCTACGGCGACTTCGAAGCCGTGCGCGGGGTCGACTTCGACGTCGCCCAGGGGGAGCTGTTCGGGCTGCTGGGCACGAACGGCGCGGGCAAGACGACCACGATGGAAGCCGTGGAGGGGCTGCGGAAGGCGACCTCGGGCACCGTGCGGGTGCTCGGCTCCGACCCGCTGGCCGACCGGCGGGCGATCCGGCCCCGGATCGGGATCATGTTGCAGGACAGCGGTTTTCCCGGTGACCTGACGGTCGCGGAGATGGTCGGGTTCTGGCGGTCCACCAGCAGCCGCACGTCGGACGCCGCCTCGGCCATCGAGGCGCTGGACCTCGGGCACCGCCGGGACGTGCGGATCAAGCAGCTCTCCGGCGGCGAACGGCGCAGGCTCGACCTGCTGCTCGCCACGCTCGGCAAGCCGGAGGTGCTGTTCCTCGACGAGCCCACGACCGGGCTCGACCCCGAGTCGCGGCTGCACGTCTGGGAGGTCGTGCGCGGACTGCTGGCCGAGGGCACGACGGTCGTGCTGACCACGCACTACCTGGAGGAGGCCGAGTCGCTGGCCGAGCGGATCGCGATCATGCACGCGGGCCGGATCGCCGTGGCGGGCCGGGTGTCGGACGTGCTGGCGCGGCAGCCCGCGCGCATCGGCTTCGACGTGCCCGCCGGGTTCGACGTGGGCGTGCTGCCGATGCTGTACGGCGACGTCGTGCACGAGCCGTCCGGCCGGGTCGAGGTGCGCACCGGTGAACTCCAGCGCGACCTCGGGGAACTGCTCGACTGGGCGCGCGGCGACGGCCGCGTCCTGACCGGCCTGCGGGCCAACCACGCCTCGCTCGAAGACGTGTTCCACGCCGTCCGGACCGACGAGAAGGTGACGTCCCGATGATCCTCGCACTGAGCCGCACCGAGCTGACCCTGTTGCTGCGCAACAAGACCGCCGCCTCGCTCGCGCTGGCGATGCCACTGCTCCTCGGCGCGCTGCTGCTGGTGAACGACACGTCCGACTGGACGCTCACCATCACCCTGCAACTGGTGATGATGCTCGGCTTCACGGTCTACACGACCGTCACGACCTCGCTCGTCGCCCGCCGCCAGGACCTCTACCTCAAGCGCCTGCGCACCGGTGAGGCCTCCGACCGGGTGGTGGTCCTCGGGCTGCTCGTGCCCGCCACGGCGCTCGGCCTGGCCCAGGCCGTGGTGCTGCTGGGGATCAGCAGGGCCGCGGGCGCGCCGCTGCCGGACCGCCCGCTGCTGCTCGTGCTCGCGGTCGTCGGAGGCGCGGCGATGTGCTGCGCGGCGGGCGTCGTCACCAGCGGCATCACCTCGACCCCGGAACTCGCGCAGATCACCACCGCCCCGTTCTTCTTCGCCCTGTTCGGCGGCGCGCTGTGGACGTGGGCGTCCGACACCGTCGACCACCGGATGCTGCTGGTGCCCGGCGGGCAGATCGCCGAGCTGGTCAAGGCCGCCCTGGGCGGGGCGACGGACAACGTGGTGCCCGCCACGGCCTCCCTGGCCGCGTGGACCGCGATCGGGGCGGCCCTGGCCGTCCGCCACTTCCGCTGGGAACCCAGGACCTAGCGCGGTGACCGCTGACCTCCACCGGGGTTCGCGCCGCGAAACCCGGTGGAGGTCAGCGCACTAGGCGCCGAACTCCTGGTCGATCAGCGCGAACATCTCGTCGTCGTCGGCCGCGTCGATCTGGTCGACGATGCTGGTCCCGCCGCTGACCGGTGCGCAGCGGGCCAGCAGGGACTGCAACCTGCCGACCACGGCGGCACGGGTGTCGCCGTCGAGGTCGGTCCTGGCGACCGCGTTCTCCAACTGCTCCAACTCGTCCAGCACGGGGGCCTTGACCTGCTCGTCGAGTTCCAGCGCCGTGCGCAGGAACTCGACGAGCGCGGTCGACGTCGGGTAGTCGAAGATGAGCGTCGCGGGCAGGGCGAGACCCGTCGACGCTCCCAGGGTGTCGCGCAGTTCGACGGCGCTGAGGGAGTCGAAGCCGAGGTCGCCGAACGCGCGGTCCGGTTGCACGGCCTCGATCCCGCTGTGGCCCAGGACGGCGGCGACGCGCGAGCGGACCAGGTCCATCAGGTGGCGGTCCTGCTCCATCGACGTCAGGGCCTCCAGCTCGCCCAGCAGGGTCGAGCGGTCCGGGGTGGCCGACTGGGGAGCCTGCTGGACCTCGGGCAGGTCGGCGATCAGCGGGCTGGGTCGGGCTGCGGTGAACACGTCCGCGAACCTCGGCCAGTCGACGTCGGCGACCGTGACGGTGGTGTCGCGCTGGGAGAGGGCCTCCTTCAGCGCCGCCAGCGCCTGTGCGGACGGCAGGGCCGCGACACCGCGCAGGCGCAGGGCCTCGGTGGCGTCGGCGTCGGCCATGCCGCCACCGGACCACGGGCCCCACGCGACGGACAGGGCCGCCGCACCGCGCGCCGACCGGGACTCGGCCAGGCCGTCGAGCGCGGCGTTGGCCGCGGAGTAGGCGGACTGGGCGCCGCTGCCCCACGTGGCCGAGATCGACGAGAACAGGACGAACGCGTCCACGTCTCCCACCAGTTCGTCGAGGTGCCGGGCGCCGACGAGCTTGGCGGCCAGCACGGCGTCGAACTCGGCGGTGTCGTGCTCGTGGATCGGGCGGACCAGTTCGGTGCCCGCCGCGTGGAACACGGCCGTCGGCGGGTGCTCGGCGACCAGCGCGGCCACGGCGGCGCGGTTGGTCGTGTCGCACGCGGCGATCGTGACGCGCGCGCCGAGCGCTTCCAGGTCGGCGGTCAGCTCGGCCGCACCGGGTGCCTCCGCGCCTCGACGGGAGGCCAGGACCAGGTGGTCGACGCCTTCGGCGGCGAGCCAGCGGGCGACGTGCCCGCCGAGCGCGCCGGTGCCGCCGGTGATCAGCGCGGTGCCGCTCGGGCTCCACGGCTGGGCGCCCGAGCGGGCCGGGGCGTGGACGAGGCGTCGGGCGAAGACCCCGTTGGCGCGGACGGCCACCTGGTCCTCGCGGCCCGTCAGCACGGTGAGGAGCCGGAAGAGGCCTTCACCGTCCATCGTGGACGGCAGGTCGACCAGTCCGCCCCAGCGCTCGGGGTGCTCCAGCGCGACGACCCGGCCCAGGCCCCACACGGCGGCCTTGACGGGGTCGACGTGGTCGTTGCCGGTCGACACGGCACCGCGGGTCAGGCACCACAGCGGGGCCCGCACGTCCGCGTCGCCGAGCGCCTGCACGAGGACGAGGGTCGCCTCGGGGTCGCGGGCGAGCGACAGGACGCCGTCGGCGGGACCGGCGTCGGCGAGGGCCTTCGCCAGCGCCCCCCGGTCGCTGAACGCGTCGACGGGGACGACGTCGAGGCCGAGTGCGGTCATGCCCGCGAGCAGCGCGGCCTCGTGCATGTCCGCGACGACCAGCCAGCGGCCGGTGACCGCGGTGGTGCCGGGGTCGACGGGCTGCCAGCGGACGCGGTAGCGCCAGCCGTCCACCGTGGAGCGCTCGCGGCTGCCGCGCCGCCACGTGGACAGCGCGGGCAGCGCCTCGCGCAGCGGGAGGTCGCCGGACAGGTCGAGACCCGCGAGCGAGGCCAGGTCCTCCTGCTCGACGGCGGCCCAGAACTCGGCGTCGGCCAGTGAGCCCGCGCTCGACCTCGGGGCGGCGTCGAGCCAGAAGCGCTCGTGCTGGAACGCGTACGTCGGCAGGGCGACGCGCCGGGCCCCGGTGTCCGCGAACATCCCGGCCCAGTCGACGTCCACGCCGCGGGCGTGCACCCTGCCCAGCGCCGTGAGCAGCGCGCGGGGTTCGGGCCGGTCCGCGCGCAGCCCGGCGACGAGCACGGCCTTCCGCACGCTGTCCGCGCCCATCGCGGTGAGCACGCCGTCCGGGCCCAGTTCCAGGAACGTGCCGACGCCCTCGGCCTCCAGGGTGGTGACCGCGTCGGCGAAGCGCACGGCCTCGCGGACGTGGCGCACCCAGTACTCCGGCGAGGTGACCTCCTCGGCGGTGACCAGCTTCCCGGTCAGCGTCGAGACGATCGGGATCGTCGGGGCCGAGTAGTCGAGGCCCTTCGCGACCACCAGGAACTCGTCGAGTACGTCGTCCATGCGCGGCGAGTGGAACGCGTGGGAGACGCTGAGCCGCTTGGACTTGCGGTCCTCGAACCGGGCCACGACGGCGAGCACGGCGTCCTCGTCGCCTGCGACCACGACGGACGTGGGGCCGTTGACGGCGGCGATGGACACGCGGTCCGTCAGGTGGGGCAGGACCTCGTCCTCGGTGGCCCGCACGGCGACCATCGCGCCACCGGCGGGCAGCGCCTGCATGAGCGCGCCGCGGGCGGCGACCAGCGTGGCGGCGTCGTCCAGGGACAGCACCCCGGCGACGTGGGCGGCGGCGAGTTCGCCGATGGAGTGGCCCGCGAGGAAGTCCGGGGTGACGCCCCAGGATTCGACCAGGCGGTAGAGGGCTACCTCGATCGCGAAGAGGGCAGGTTGGGTGAACTCGGTCCGGTCGAGCAGGTCGGTGTCGTTGAAGGCCTCGCGGAGGCGGGGGTCGAAGCGGTCGCACACGGCGTCGAAGGCGTCCGCGAACACCGGGAACGCGGCGTGGAGTTCCTGTCCCATCGCGACCCGCTGGCTGCCCTGGCCGGTGAACAGCACCGCCAGCCCGCCGCCCGCCGTGGCGTCGGTGGCCTCGACGGTGGCGAGTTCGCGGACCAGGTCCTCGTGGCTCTCGGCGACGACGACCGCGCGGTGCTCGAACAGCGCCCTCGTGGTGGCCAGCGAGAAACCGAGGTCGGTCAGGTCGGTGGACGGCAGCGCCGCCACGCGGTCGGCCTGCGCCCGCAGGGATTCCGGCGACCGGGCCGACAGCACGAACGGGACCAGCGGCAGCGGCTTGCGCTTCGAAGCCCCACCGACGGGCGGGGGAGGACCAGAGCGTCCGACGCCGCTGTTCGCGGCCTCGGGCGCCTGCTCCAGGATCAGGTGGGCGTTGGTGCCGCCGATGCCGAACGCCGACACGCCCGCGCGCCGCGGCCGGTCGTGCTCGGGCCACGCCCGCGCGTCGGTGAGCAGCTCGACCGCGCCGGACGCCCAGTCCACGTGCGGGGAGGGCTCGTCCACGTGCAGCGTCTTGGGCGCGAGGCCGTGCCGGATCGCCTGGACCATCTTGATCACGCCCGCGACGCCCGCGGCGGACTGGGCGTGGCCGATGTTGGACTTGAGCGAGCCCAGCAGGACGGGGTGCTCGCGGTCCTGGCCGTAGGTGGCGAGGACGGCCTGCGCCTCGATCGGGTCGCCCAGCTTCGTGCCGGTGCCGTGCGCCTCGACCACGTCGACGTCGGCGGTGGTGAGGCCGGAGTTGGCGAGGGCCTGGCGGATGACGCGCTGCTGCGAGGGGCCGTTGGGGGCGGTCAGCGTGCTGGACGCGCCGTCCTGGTTGACCGCCGAGCCCCGCACCACGGCGAGGACGTCGTGGCCGTTGCGGCGGGCGTCGGACAGGCGTTCGACCAGGAGCATCCCGACGCCCTCGGCCCAGCCCGTGCCGTCGGCGCCCGCGGCGAACGCCTTGCAGCGGCCGTCGGTGGACAGACCGCTCTGCTTCGCGAACTCCTCGAACAGGGCCGGGGTGGACAGGACCATGACACCGCCCGCGAGGGCGAGGTCGCACTCGCCGCGCCGCAGGGACTGCGCGGCCAGGTGCAGCGCCACCAGCGACGACGAGCACGCCGTGTCGACGGTCATCGCCGGGCCTTCGAGGCCGAACGTGTAGGCGATGCGACCGGACATCACGCTGGGCGTGCTGCCGGTGAGCAGCAGGCCCGCCAGCTCCTCGGGGATCGCGACGCCGCCGCTGCCGTAGTCCGTGGCGCTGCCGCCGATGAACACACCGGCCTGGGTGCCGCGCATCGTCGCCGGGTCGAGCCCGGCGCGTTCGAAGGTCTCCCACGTGGTCTCCAGCAGCAGCCGCTGCTGCGGGTCCATCGCGAGGGCCTCACGCGGGGAGATGCCGAAGAACGCCGGGTCGAAGTCCGTGGCGTGGTCGACGAAACCACCGCCCGCGACGTCGAAGTCGAAGTCCTCCACGGCCCAGCCGCGGTCCACCGGCAGCGGCGCGATGGCGTCGCGGCCCGTGGAGACGAGGTCCCACAGGTCTTCCGGCGACCGCACGCCGCCGGGCAGGCGGCAGGCCATCGACACGATCGCGATGGGCTCGTCGGAGCCGACGGCGGCGGCCACGACCTGCGCCGGACCGCTGTCCGCCGCGTCGACCAGCTCGGTGCGCAGGTGCCCGGCGAGCGCCTGCGGGGTCGGGTAGTCGAAGACGACCGTGGCGGGCAGGCGGAGACCGGTGGCGCTGCTCAGGGTGTTGCGCAGCTCCACGGCGGACAGCGAGTCGAGGCCCATGTCGACCAGGCCGCGGCCCGGCTGGACCTGCTGCGCGGAGGAGAAGCCGAGCACCACGGCGACCTGGCCGCGAACCATGTCCAGCAGCAGTTCGTCCTGCTCGGTCGGGCTCAGCGAACCCAGCTTCTGGCTCCACTGCGAGGATTCCGCGCCACTGCCTGCGGCGGCCCTGCGCACCGGCACGCGGACCAGGCCGCGCAGCACCGGGTGCAGGTCGTTCTTGGCCGACCGCAGCGAGCCGAGGTCGAGCTTGATCGGGACGGTGACCGGTTCGTCCAGCACCAGCGCCGAGTCGAACAGCGCCATGCCCTCCGCCATCGCGAGGGCGGGCATCCCGGCACGGGCCATGCGGGCGAGGTCGACCTTCGACAGGCCCGCGCCCATGCCCGCGCTCTGGTCCCAGAGCCCCCACGTGAGCGCGATGCCCGGCAGGCCCTGCGCGCGGCGGTGCGCGGCGAGACCGTTGAGGTAGGTGTTGGCGGCGGCGTAGTTGGCCTGTCCCGGCGAGCCGAGCAGGCCCGCGGAGGAGGAGAACAGGACGAACATCGCCAGGTCGCGGTCGCGGGTGAGCTCGTGCAGGTGCCGCGCGGCGTCGACCTTCGGCGCGAACACGGCGTCGATCCGCTCGGGCGTCAGGGATTCGAGGATGCCGTCGGCCAGGACGCCGGCGGTGTGCACGACACCGGACAGGTCCGGGATGTCGGCCAGCAGCGCCTCCAGGGCGGCGCGGTCGGACACGTCGCAGGCCACGACGTCGACCCGCGCGTCCAGTTCGGCCACGAGTTCGGCGGCACCGGGCGCGTCCGGGCCTCGGCGGGAGGTCAGCACGAGGTGCTGAACTCCTTGGCCGACGAGGTGGCGGGCCAGTTCCGCGCCGAGACCACCGGTGCCGCCGGTGATGAGGACGGTGCCGTCGACCTTCGCCGGGATGGTGAGGACGACCTTGCCGATGTGCTTGGCCTGCCCCAGGTAGCGGAACGCCTCGGGCGCGCGGTGCAGGTCCCAGGAGGTGACCGGCAGCGGGCGCAGGTGGCCCGCGGAGAACCAGTCGTAGAGCTGGTGGAGCATCTCCTTGATGCGGTCCGGGCCTGCCTCGATCAGGTCGAACGCGCGGTAGCGGACGCCGGGGTACTGCCCCGCGACCTCGTCGACCTCGCGGACGTCGGTCTTGCCCATCTCCACGAAGCGACCGCCGCCACCGAGTCCGACCAGGCGCAGCGAGGCGTCCACGAACTCGCCCGAGAGCGCGTCCAGGACGACGTCGACGCCCCGACCGCCGGTGGCGGTGGTGAACTGCCGCTCGAACTCCGTGGTGCGCGAGGACGCGATGTGGTCGTCGGGGATCCCGGCGGCGCGCAGCACGTGCCACTTGCCGGTGGACGCGGTGCCGTAGACCTCCGCGCCGAGCCGGCGGGCCACCTGCGTGGCGGCCATGCCGACACCACCCGCGGCGGCGTGGATCAGCACGGACTCGCCCTCACCGAGCCCGGCCAGGTCACCGAGGCCGTAGAGGGCGGTCAGGAACACCAGCGGCACCCCGGCCGCCTCGGTGAACGACCAGCCCGCAGGCATCGGGCACACCATCCGGTGGTCGGCGACGGCGACCGGCCCGAAGGCGGCGTCCATCATGCCCATCACCCGGTCGCCCGGCGCGAGACCGTCCACACCGGACCCGACGGCCAGCACGACGCCGGAGGCCTCCAGACCCATCAGGCCCGCGTCACCGGGGTACATGCCGAGCGCGTTCATCACGTCGCGGAAGTTCACGCCCGCCGCGCGCACGCCGATCCGCACCTCGTGCGGCTCCAGCTCGCGGGTGACCTCGGGCCACGGGATCGTGACGAGGTTGTCGACCGTGCCCTGCTCGGTGAAGTCCATCCGCCACGGGCCGTCGCCCTCGAACGCGGGCACGGTCCCGGCGAACGCCCGCACCAGGCGCGGCGCGAACGCCTTGCCGCCGCGGATCGCGACCTCACCCTCGCCGCTCGCGACCACGGCCGCCGCGTCGAGCTGCTCGGGGGCGTCGGTGTCGACGAGGAAGATCCGGTCGAGGTGCTCGGACTGGGCGGCCCGCACGAGGCCGGACACCGCGGCGTGCGCCAGGTTCGGCACGTCCTCGCCCGGCAGCACCGCGACGGCGCCGCTGGTGACGACCACGAGCACGTCGTCGCCCGCCAAGCGCTCCTGGAGGTCGGCCAACACCAGGGCGGTGACCTCGCGGGGATCGCCGTCGGGGGCGTGCAGCACCACGGGCCGGGCGGCGTTCTCCCGGCCCTCCAGCGCCAGGGCGGTCCAGTCGACGCGGAACAGCGAGTCGGACTTGGCGCCGCCGGACTTCATGCCGCCGATCTGGCGCAGCACCAGCGAGTCGATGCGCGCCACGGGGGCACCGCCGCCGTCGGCGACGCTGATCGACACGCCCTGCCCGGCGGGGGAGATCCTGGCGCGCAACGTCGTCGCGCCCGCCGCGTAGAGGCTGACCCCGTTCCAGGAGAACGGGAGCGAGCCGGTCTCCTGCTTCTCCGCGCCGAGCCCGAGGGTGTGCAGCACCGAGTCCAGCAGGGCCGGGTGCACGCCGAACTGGCCTGCGGGGCGGTGCTCGGCGTCGGGGAGGCCGACCTCGGCGTAGAGGTCGTCGCCGTCGCGCCAGGCCGCCCGCAGGCCGCGGAACACCGGACCGTAGGACAGGCCCGACTCGGCGAGGTCGTCGTAGACCGAACCCAGCTCGATCGACTCGGCGCCGGGCGGCGGCCACGCGGCCAGGTCGAACCCGGCGGGCACCTGCTCGTCGGTCAGCACGCCGATCGCGTGCGTGGTCCACTCGTCGGCGTCCTGCCGGGAGTACACGGTGATCGCGCGCCGCGCGGAGGCGTCCGGCTCCGCGACCGAGACGCACAGGGTCACCGCGCCCTGCTGGGGCAGGACGAGCGGTGCTTGCAGCAGCAGCTCTTCGAGGTGGCCGCAGCCGAGTTCGTCGCCGGCGCGGATCGCCAGCTCCACCAGCGCGGTGCCGGGCACGACGGCGTTGCCGGAGACGACGTGGTCGCCGAGCCACGCGTGACCCGCCAGCGACAGGCGGGCGGTGAACAGCGTGCCGCCGCCGGGCGCGGACAGGACCGCGGCGAGCAGCGGGTGGTCGGCCGAGCCGAGACCGGCCGAGGTCACGTCCTGCGCGGCCTGGCCGCTCTCGACCCAGTAGCGCTCGCGCTGGAAGGCGTAGGTGGGCAGCGGGACGCGCCGCGCGCCCGAGCCCGCGTAGAAGGCGGCCCAGTCGACCGGGGCGCCGCTCGCGTGCACGGCGCCGAGCGCGGTGACGATCGACCGCACCTCGTCGCGGTCCTTGCGCAGCGACGGGACGAGCCGCGCCCTGGTCGCGCTCTCGGCGCCCATGGCCGTGAGCACGCCGTCGGGGCCGAGTTCCAGGACGGTGGTGACGCCCTCGGCTTCGAGGGTCCGCACGGCGTCGGCGAAGCGCACGGCCTCGCGGACGTGGCGCACCCAGTACTCCGGCGAGGTGATCTCCTCGTCGGAGACGAGTTCACCGGTCAGGGTGGACACGATGGACGTCGTGGGGGCGGTGAACGTCAGCCCCTCCGCGACCGCGCGGAACTCGGCCAGCATCCCGTCCATGCGGGGGGAGTGGAACGCGTGCGACACGGTGAGCCGCTTGGACTTCCGGTCGGTGAACTGGGCGACGACCTGTTCGACCGCGTCCTCGTCGCCCGCGACGACGACGGACCGCGGCCCGTTGACGGCGGCCACGGACACGCGGTCGGTCAGGTGCTTCCGCACCTCGTCCTCGGTGGCCTGCACGGCGACCATCGCGCCACCGGCGGGCAGCGCCTGCATCAACTTGCCGCGTGCGGCGACGAGTGTCGTGGCGTCGTCCAGGGACAGGACTCCGGCGACGTGGGCGGCGGCGAGTTCACCGATGGAGTGGCCCGCGAGGAAGTCGGGTGCGACGCCCCAGGACTCGACGAGCCGGTAGAGGGCGACCTCGACGGCGAACAGGGCGGGCTGGGTGAACTCGGTCCGGTTGAGCAGGTCCGCGTCGTCCAGCGCTTCGCGGAGGCGCGGGTCGAACCGGTCGCACACGGCGTCGAACGCGGCGGCGTACACCGGGAACGTGGCGTGGAGCTGGTGCCCCATCGCGATCCGCTGGCTGCCCTGGCCGGTGAAGACCACGGCCGTGCGGCCCTCCACGGCCTCGCCCGCCACCGGGGAGCCGTCGGCGAGGGCCTGGAGGCCCGCGAGGAGTTCGTCGCGGCCCTCGGCCACGACGACCGCGCGGTGGTCCAGGTGCGCCCGCGTGGTCGCGGCGGAGAAGCCGAGGTCGGTGAGGTCGCCGTCCCAGGACAGGAGGTTGCGGGCCTGGGCGCGCAGGGCTTCCTCGGTCTTGCCGGACAGAGCCACCGGAACCAGCGGCAGCGCACGACGTTCGACCGCCTCCACCGTCGCCTCTGGCGCCTGTTCGAGGATCGCGTGCGCGTTCGTCCCGCTGTAACCGAAGGAGGACACACCGGCCCGCCGGAGGTGCCCGGTCTCGGGCCACGGACGGGTTTCGGTGACCAGCTCGGCCGCGCCGGAGCTCCAGTCGATCTGCGGTGACGGCGCGTCCACGTGCAGCGTCTTCGGCACGACTCCGTGCTGGAGCGCGAGAACGGTCTTGATGACCGCGGCGACACCGGCCGCCGCCTGGGTGTGGCCGATGTTGGACTTCACCGACCCGAGCAGCAGCGGCGTGTCGCGCTCCGGTCCGTACGCCTCGATCAGCGCCTGCGCCTCGATCGGGTCGCCCAGCTTCGTGCCGGTGCCGTGCGCCTCGATGACGTCGACGTCCATCGCGGACAGCCGCGCGTCGGCGAGCGCCTGGCGGATCACGCGCTGCTGCGACGGGCCGTTCGGCGCGGTGAGGCCGTTGGACGCGCCGTCCTGGTTCACCGCGATGCCGCGCACGACCGCGAGCACGTCGTGGCCGTTGCGCAGCGCGTCGGACAGCCGTTCCACCAGCACCAGGCCGACGCCGTCGCCCCAGCTGGTGCCGTCGGCACCCGCCGCGAACGACTTGCAGCGCGCGTCCCACGACAGGCCGCGGGCGCGGCTGAAGTCGATGAAGGCACCGGGGGAGGTCATGATCGTCGCGCCGCCCGCGAGCGCGAGGTCGCACTCGCCGCCGCGCAGCGCCTGCACGGCGAGGTGCAGCGTCACCAGCGAGCCGGAGCACGCGGTGTCGACCGTGACGGCAGGGCCTTCGAGGCCGAACGTGTAGGACAGGCGGCCGGAGATCATGCTCGCCGCGGTGCCCGTGCCGACGTGGCCCTCAAGGCCCTCGGGCAGTTCGCCCTGGAGGTTGGTGAAGTAGTCCTGGCCGTTGGTGGAGGTGAACACACCGGTCCGGCTGCCGCGCAACGAGTGCGGGTCGATGCCCGCGCGCTCGAACGTGTGCCACGCGGTCTCCAGCAGCAGTCTCTGCTGCGGGTCCATCGTGATCGCCTCGCGCGGCGAGATGCCGAAGAAGCTCGGGTCGAACTCCGCGACCCCGTCGACGAAGGCGCCCTCCATCACGTAGGAGGTGCCCTGGTGGTCGGGATCGGGGTGGTACAGCGCTTCCAGGTCCCAGCCGCGGTCGGTGGGGAACGGCGCGACCGCGTCCCGGCCGTTCACGACGAAGTCCCACAGCTCCTCGGGGGAGGTGATCCCGCCCGCGAACCGGCACCCCATCGCCACGATCGCGACGGGCTCCTGGCCCGCGTTCTCGACCTCCTGCAACCGGTGGCGCGTGCTGTGCAGATCGGCGGTCACCCGCCTGAGGTAGTCGCGGAGCTTCTCCTCGTTGGACATTCAGCGCCACCCTTTTCACGAAGCCCGCACGACAATTCCCGGCACAGATCGCTTGTCGAAAGCTAGTGACGGGCTGGTGCGGACGACACCCCAGACGGCCCCCAATGCGACCCCTATAGTCGCGTCGGCGCACGTCGGAGAGGGTGGGCCCGGCACCCCGCCCGGCGAGCGGACGGGGTGCCGGGGTGGATCAGCCGTGCACGGTGATGGCGCCCGCGGGGCACAGCGCCGCCGCTTCCCGCGCCGCCGCGTGGTGGGACTCCGCCGGTTCGACGTCGAGCACGATGACCGTGCCGTCGTCCTCGCTCTGGTCGAAGACGTCCGGGTCGGTCAGCACGCACATGCCGGAACCGCAGCACTTCGCCGCATCTGCCTCGATCTTCATGACCACTCCACCGGAAGCGCGTGAACCCCGTAGATCGCCATGTCGGTGCGCAGCGGCACCTCCTCAACCGGTACCGCGAGCCGGAGGTTCGGGAACTCGCGGAACAGCGTGGCGAACCCTATCCGCATCTCGATGCGCGCGAGCTGCTGGCCGAGGCACTGGTGCACGCCGTGGCCGAAGCTCATGTGGCCGCTGGCCGACCGCGTGACGTCCAGCTCCTCGGGGCGGTCGAACCGCTCGGGGTCGCGGTTGGCCGCCGCGAGCGACAGCGACACCGTCTCGCCCTCCTTGATCAGCACGCCGCCCACCTCGACGTCCTCCAGCGCCGTGCGGATGGTGCCGAACTGGAGGATCGACAGGTACCGCAGCAGTTCCTCGACGGTGTTGTCGATCAGGGACGGGTCCGCCTTCAGCGCGGCGAGCTGGTCCGGGTTGCTCAGCAGCGTCAGCGTGCCGAGGCCCAGCATGTTCGCCGTCGTCTCGTGCCCGGCGACCAGCAGCAGCACCCCCATGCCCGCGATCTCCTCGTCGCCGAGGTCCTCGCCGCTCGCGATCAGGCCGCTGATGATGTCGTCACCGGGCGTGGTCCGCTTGCGCCGCACGAGGTCGCGGATGAAGTCCTTGATCCGCTCGAAGGCCGCGAGGGCGTCCTCCGCGCTGGTGTCCAGCCGCAGCGCCTTCGCGGTGTCCTCCTGGAAGACGTGCCGCTCGTCGTAGGGGACGCCGAGCAGCTCGCAGATCACCAGCGAGGGGATCGGGAGCGCGAACGCCTCCACCAGGTCGGCCGACGTGCCCCCGTCGCGCATCGCCTTCACGTGGTCGAGGACGATCTCCCCGATGTGGGCCGACAGCAGGTTCATCCGCCGCACGGTGAACTGCCCGGTCAGCAGCTTGCGGTACCTCGTGTGGTCCGGCGCGTCCATCGAGATGAACATGCCGGGGGACGCGGCGGGGCGCCGGAGCGGCTGGCCGTCGCCGCGGACGATGAGGGGGTGGTGCAGTTCCGCCCGCGAGCTGAACCGGCGGTCGGCCATGACCTCTCGGGTCAGTTCGTGACCCGTGATGAGCCAGCCGAGGTGCCCGTCGGGGAACTGGAGCCGGTTGATCGGCGACTCCTCGCGGAGCTCCCGCAGCTCGGTGGGCGGGTCGAAGGGGTTGTCCCGAGTCATGGGCAGCCCCGTGGAGATCGTTCCGGTCATCGTGCACACCTCCCAGTGCGTTAACGGACCTGGTTCAGAAGCTACAGAAGATTTACGACTATGTGAAGAACATTGTTTTCAAATGAGTCGAAGGTGTGGCCACGACGCCAGGTCGCCGCGCAGCCTGCGGTCGTGGGTCGCCACGACGACCGCCGCCGAGGTCACCAGCAGCGCCTCGGTCAGCTCGTCGACCAGCGTGATCGACAGGTGGTTCGTCGGCTCGTCGAGCAGGAGCACGTGCGGGGAGCCGAGCAGCAGCAGCGCCAGCGACAGCCGCCTGCGCTGCCCGGTCGACAGCCGCCCGACCGGTCGGGTCAGGTCGACGTCGGGCAGCAGGCCCAGGTCGCGCAGCGGCTCGGGGTCCCGCACCAGCCGGGCCGGGCTCAGCGCCGGGTCGGGGAAGTCCGACTCCTGCGACAGCAGCCCGATCCGGGTCCTGGCGCCGTGCCGGACCACGCCGGTCGCCGGGGCCAGCCGCCCGGCGAGGACGGCGAGCAGCGTCGACTTGCCCGTCCCGTTCTCACCGGAGACCACCAGCCTGCCCCCCGCCGCCACCGCCAGGTCGGGGTGCGGGCGCAGCCTGCCCGGCACGGTGACGCCGGACGCGCCCAGCAGCACCTCGTCCGGACCCGCCGCGAGGTCGGGGCCGGAGAACCGGAGCGGCTCCGGCGGCTTCGGCACCCGCTGCCCGGTCAGCTCGTCCAGCCTCCGGGCGACGTTGCGCATCCGGCTCGGCGCGCGGGTCGCGCGCTTGTGCTTCCCGGCTCCCTTGGGAGGCCGCCAGGACGTGATCAGCCGCGCCTCGGCCGCCGCGACCTCCTCGCGGAGTTCGGCGTCCCTCGCGGACTCCAGGGCGTACCGCTGCTCCCACCGCGCGCGCTCGGCCGCCTTCGCCGCCTTGAACGCGGAGTAGCCGCCACCGTGCAGCACGACCTCGCCGTCGGCGTTCGGGTCCAGGTCGAGCAGCGCCGTGCACACCTCGTCCAGCAGCGTCCGGTCGTGGCTGACCAGCACCACCACGCCCCGGTGCTCGCGCAGCCGCGCGGTCAGGTAGTCCATCCCCGACGCGTCGAGGTGGTTCGTCGGCTCGTCGAGCAGCAGGACGTCCGCGCGCTCGGCGAGCACGCAGGCCAGGCGCACCCGGTACCGCTGCCCGACGGACAGCTCGGCCAGCCGCCGGGACCGGTCGGCGGGCGCGCCGAGCGCCGCGAGCGCCAGGTCGGCCCGCCGCTCGGCGTCCCACGCCTCCAGGCGCTCGGCCTCGGCCAGCGCCCCGGCGTAGCGGTCGTCCGCGCCGGGCTCGTCCCCGGCCAGCGCCGAGGCCGCGGCGTCGACCTCCGCCAGGGCGGCCCGCGCGGCGGCCAGCGCGCGGTCGACGATCGTGCCGACGGTGTCGTCGTCGGCGAACGGGAGTTCCTGGTCGGCCGTGGCGACCGAGCCGTGGCGGGTCACCGAGCCGGTGTCCGGGTCCAGGTCGCCCGCGAGCAGGCGGAGCAGGGTCGACTTGCCCCTGCCGTTCTCACCGATCACGCCGACGCGCTGACCGGCGGACGCGGTGAGCGAGACGCCGGACAGGACCGGTCGTGCTTCGAAGCCCTTGGTCAGGTCGTCGGCCCGCAGGTGGGCGTGGCGGGTTGGTTGCGGCACTGTGCGCACAGGTCACCTCTTGACGGCGGGAACGCGCGCCTGCGGAGGAGAGCGGGCGCGTTCCACTGGTTCTGGTGCTCGAGCCGGGACGGCGAGCGTTTTCGGGCACGTCGAGGACAGCGGCGTGCGAGCGCACGCCGAGCCGTGGCCGAACTCAGAGGTAGAACACGCCGAAGGGGGGAACCATGGTCCCGACGATAGGGAGGGACCCCGGAGCCCGCCACCGAATTACCCGGCGAGCACGCCCGCCACCGCCGCGCGGATCGCGTGCCGAAGCTGGGCGCGGCTCTCGGGCGTGCCCGGTACCGGCGCGGTGGCCGCGCCGCCGCCCGCCAGCCGGTCGAACAGCAGTCCGTCGACGAACGCCACCACCGCGCGGCCGTCCCGGTCGGGGTCGGCGGACCCCGCCAGCGCCATCAGCGCGCGGGCCTGGGCCCGTGGCCGGTCGCCGTGGGCGAGGATCGTGCGCAGCTCGGGGTGGTGGGTGGCCTCCAGCAGGCAGGCGAACCTGGCCAGCGACCTCGACCGCCCCGCGGTGAGCCAGTGGTCCAGCAGCGCGGCGATGCCGTCCGCGAGCTGGTCGAGGTCCGGTGGGCCGTCGTGCGCGGCGGGGTTGAGCCGGTTCGCGTCGATCTCGGCCGCCTCGACGTCCGCCAGCCGCTGGACCAGCCCTTCCACCAGCGCCTTGCGGGTGCGGAAGTACGCCGACGTCGACCCCTGCGGCACGCCCGCCCTGGTGTCGACGGCGCGGTGGGTCAGCCCGCGCATCCCGTGGTCCGCCACGACCTCGATGGCCGCGTCGGCGAGCTGGGAGATGCGGTCGGTCACGTCGCCACCCCTTTCTACAGCTGTAGTATGACGGATCTACACCTGTAGAAAGGGGTCGACGTGCGCGGAACGGCGGTCGTGGTCGGAGGTGGTCTCGGCGGACTGACCGCGGCGGTGGCGCTGCGGAGCGTCGGCTGGGAGGTGGTGGTGCTCGAACGGGCACCCGAGTTCGGCGAGGTCGGCGCGGGCATCGGCGTGATGCCGAACGCGATGCGCGCGCTCGACGCGCTGGGCCTCGGCGAGGCCGTGCGCGAGCACGGCACCCCGCGCCTGCCGGGCGGAGTCCGGGACCACCGGGGTCGCGCGCTCGGCCACCTGGACGCCGACGAGCTGGAACGCGGCGGCAGGCTGGTCGCGATCCACCGGGCCGACCTGCACCGGGTGCTGCGCTCCGCGCTGCCCGCGGACAGCCTCGTCACCTCGGCCGACGTCGTGGAGGTCGAGCCGGAGGTGCGCTACCTGGTCGACGGCGAGCCCGTGGTGCTGGAGGCGGACCTGGTGGTCGCGGCGGACGGCATCGGCAGCCGCGTCCGGTCCCGGCTGTGGCCGGACGCGCCGGCGCCGGTCTACGCGGGGACGACGGCGTGGCGCGCGGTCGTGGACTTCACCGGGCCGCTGGAGATCGGCCAGACCCTCGGGCCGGGCACGGAGTTCGGCGTCCTGCCGCTCGCCGCCGGGCGGGTCTACTGGTACGCCGCGACCCTGTCGGCCCCTGGGCTGCGGGCCGACGACGAGCTGGCCGAGGTGCGGGCGCTGGTCGACGGCTGGCACGAGCCGATCCCCGCGCTGCTGGCCGCGACCGACCCGAGGGCGGTGCTGCGCCACGACGTCCACGAGCTGGCGAGCCCGCTGCCGGGGTACGCGCGCGGCCGGGTCGCGCTGCTGGGCGACGCGGCGCACGCCATGACGCCGTTCCTCGGGCAGGGCGCGTGCCAGGCGGTCGAGGACGGCGTGGTGCTGGCGGCGGCCTGCTCGGACGGAGCGAGCGTGGCCGAGGCGCTGGCGCGGTACGACCGCGAGCGCAGGCCGCGCACGCAGGCCGTGGCCAGGGCGTCGCGGCTCGTGGGGCGGGTCGGGCTCGGCCTGCGCAACCCGGTCGCCATCGGGGTGCGGAACGCGCTGATGCGGTCCGTCCCGGCCAAGGCGGCCGTGTCCGGGATGACCCGGTTCAGCGGTTGGCGACCGCCAGCGCTCTCGGCACGACCGGTGGGGGACCCACCAGCTTGATCGCGAGCAGCGCCAGCCCGGCGCCGACCACCGCGCCGACCAGGAACCCGGCCACCACGTCGTGCGGGTAGTGCACCCCGACGAACACCCTGGAGAACGCCATCAGCATCGCCAGTGGGATGACCAGCGGCGCGATCCGCCCCCAGACCACCGTCAGCACGACCGCGCACGAGGCCGCGATCGTGGCGTGGTTGCTGGGGAACGACCAGTCGCCGATGGTCGGGCACTCGGCGATGGGCACCGCGCCCGCGACCGCCCGGCAGGGCCGTTCCTCCTGGATGAACGACTTGACCACCTCGCTCACCGCGTAGGCGCCGATGACCGCCAGCGGCGCCACCAGTGCGAGGCGGTGGTTCGGCGTGCCCCGGTGGCGCCAGCCGTTCCACCCGAACAGGGCCGCGAAGACCAGCAGACCCGCGTCGGTGCCGAAGTCGGCGAACGAGTGCACCCATTCGGGGGTGGACTGGGCGAAGCGCGTGATGAGCAGGTACAGCTCGGCACTGGATTTGATCATTGTGGGTCGAGTATGCCGGGCGGTGAACGTCGGATGAACGCGGGGGGCATCGCTTGACAAGGTGAATTCGTCACCGGATCGACTGCACATTCGATGTGATCTTGGCCACTGGTAACCGGTGCGCGTCCAAGCCGTAACGATTGTGACACCACTCGTCCTCGCAGCTCTGATCACCCGGTTGTCGGATCAAGCACTTACGGTGTCGACGCCTGGTGCCTCGTCGGCGCAACTCGGTGACCGGCACGGCGGTGCACCGACCACGAAAGTGCAATTACGGTGTCCCGCCATGGCCCCCCTCCCCACGTGTCCGGAAGACGTGATGCCGCTGCCTCCGTCACTCGTCGAGAACGCGGTCGCCCCACCGCCCGCCGAGATCGACATCGCGGAAGCGGACGCGTTCATCCGGCTGCACCACGAGGAAAACCATGACCTGGGGCCGGTGGAGGACCGTCTCGCCGAAGTCCACGCGGAGATAGCGGCGACCGGCACGTACCGGCACACCTCGACAGAGTTGACCTTCGGCGCCAGGGTTGCCTGGCGCAACAGCGCCCGCTGCATCGGCAGGCTCTACTGGCGCAGCCTCAAGGTGCGCGACCTGCGTGATCTCCGCGACCCCAAGGAGGTGGCGGACGAGTGCGTCGAGCACCTCCGGATCGCCACCAACGCGGGGAAGATCCGCCCGGTGATGTCCGTGTTCGCCCCCGACGAGCCCGGCCACTCCGGTCCCCGCATCCGCAACGAGCAGCTCATCCGGTACGCCGCCTACCGCGGTCCGGACGGCGGCGTCCTCGGCGACCGCCGGAACCTCGAACTCACCGACCACGCGATCACCCGCGGCTGGCAGCCGCCGCGGACCAGGGGGCCGTTCGACGTCCTGCCGGTGCTCGTGGAGACCGCCGACGCCGACACGGCGATGGTGGACCTCCCGCCGGACGCCGTGCTGGAGGTACCGCTGAGCCACCCCGAACTGCCGTGGCTGGCCAAGCTCGGCCTGCGGTGGCACGCCGTGCCCGTCATCAGCAACATGCGGATGCGGATCGGCGGCATCGACTACCCGTCGGCGCCGTTCAACGGGTGGTACATGGGCACCGAGATCGGCGCCCGCAACCTCGCCGACAACGACCGCTACGACCTGCTGCCCTACCTGGGCAAGAGGATGGGGCTCGACACCTCCTCCGAGCAGACGCTCTGGCGCGACCGCGCGCTGGTCGAGCTGAACCGGGCGGTCCTGCACTCGTTCGCCGAGGCGGGCGTGACGATCACCGACCACCACACCGAGTCGCAGCGCTTCCTCACCCACGTGCAGAAGGAGGAGGAGGCGGGCCGCACCTGCCCCGCCGACTGGTCGTGGATCGTCCCTCCGATGTCGGGCTCGCTGACCCCGGTGTTCCACCGGTACTACGACAAGGAGGAGAGGGTGCCCAACTTCTTCCCCGGCGGCACCACGGGCGTCTGCCCCGTCATCCACTAGCGGTTCGTGGCGCGCGGGTCCCGCAGCCGCTGCGGGACCCCGCGCGCCACGGTGCCGTCGCAGGGGTGGAGCGGCTCCGAGGAGTCGCGGCGGCCTCCGCGACGCGCGGACCGGCACGCCCCGGCCCCGCCCGGTCGACGGCGTGGCGGCACGAGGGCCCTCGTCCGGGGATTAATCCGTACGGGCGTACGGCGATCACGGTTAAGAGTCTCCTGTGGTCTAGATCACCTTTCGGCGGCTAGGGTGACCAGGTGTGAGAGTCGGCATTCCCGCGGAGACGCGGCCCGCCGAGCGCCGGGTGGCGTGCGTTCCGGACACGGTGCGCACCCTGGTCGGCGCGGGTCTTGCCGTGGACGTCCAATCGGGCGCAGGCACGCACGCGCACGCCGCCGACGCGGCGTACCGGGCGGCAGGCGCGCAGGTCGTCGGGCACGACCCGGTCGGCGAAGTGGAAGTCGTCCTGTCCGTCCAACCACTGGAGATCGCCAGGGCGCGGAAGCTGCGCCCCGGCGACGTGACGATCAGCCTGCTGTCCCCGTCGACCGAACTCGACCTGGTGCGGGTGCTGGCGGAGCGCCGGGTGACCTCGTTCAGCCTCGACCTGCTGCCGAGGGTCACCAGGGCGCAGGGTGCTGACGCCCTGTCGTCGCAGGCGCTCGTGGCCGGGTACCGCGCGGTGCTCGTGGCGGCGGAGCGGCTGCCGCGGTTCCTGCCCATGTTCACCACGGCGGCGGGCACCGTGCCGCCCGCGAAGGTGCTCGTGCTCGGCGCGGGCGTGGCGGGCTTGCAGGCCATCGCCACCGCCCGCAGGCTCGGGGCCGTCGTGGAGGCCTACGACGTGCGCGCGGCGGCGGCCGAGGAGGTGCGCAGCCTCGGCGCGCGCTTCGTGGAGCTGCCGCTGGAGGCGCAGACCGGCGTGTACGCGGCCGAGCAGTCGGAGACGTTCCTGGAGCGCCAGCGGGACCTGATCGCGGAGCGGGTCGCCGCCTCCGACGTGGTGATCACCACCGCCGCGATCCCCGGCAGGGCGGCCCCGGTGCTCGTCACCACCGACATGCTCAAGGCGATGGCGCCCGGCTCGGTCGTCGTGGACCTCGCCGCCGAGTCCGGCGGCAACTGCACCGCCTCGGTGGCGGGCGAGGAGGTCTGGGTCGGCGAGGTGCTCGTGCACGGCGCGCGCAACATGCCCAGCGGGATGCCGGTGCACGCCAGCAAGCTCTACGCGCGCAACGTCGCGAACCTGCTGCTGATGATGGTGCGGGACGGCGTCGTCGAGCCGGACCTGACCGACGAGGTGCTCTCCGGGTGCTGCCTGACGCACGCGGGCGAGGTGCGGCACGAGCCGACCAGGGGGCTGCTGTGATCGACCTGCTCACGATCTTCGTGCTGGCGGCGTTCGTGGGGTTCGAGGTGGTCTCGAAGGTCTCCACGATCCTGCACACGCCGCTGATGTCGGGCGCCAACGCCATCCACGGCGTGATCCTGGTCGGCGCCGTCCTCATCACCGGCGCCGCCGAGAGCGGCGTGCAGGTCGTGCTGGGCCTGCTCGCGGTGTTCCTCGCGACCGTCAACGTCGTCGGCGGCTTCGTCGTCACCGACCGGATGCTGGAGATGTTCAAGGGGCACAAGCGATGAGCGTCCAGCTGGCCTACCTCGTCGCCGCGCTGTGCTTCCTGCTGGCGCTCAAGGGGCTGAGCACGCCGCGCTTCGCCCGCGCGGGCAACCTGCTCGGCGCGGCGGGAATGGCCCTCGCCGTCGTCACGGCGTTCCTGCACGGTGCCGTCCACAACGGGCCGTGGATCCTCGTCGCCATCGCGCTGGGCACGGTCGTCGGCATCCCCGCGGCGCGGTCGGTGAAGATGACCGCCATCCCGCAGATGGTGGCCCTGTTCAACGGGGTCGGCGGCGCGGCGGCGGCGCTGGTGGCGCTGGCCGAGTTCCACGACGGGGGCGAGCTGCTGTTCCGCGTCGCCACCGTGCTGACGGTCCTGATCGGCGCGGTCAGCTTCTCCGGCAGCCTCGTCACGTTCGCGAAGCTCCAGGAGATCATGACCACCCGCCCGGTCGTGCTGCCCGCGGGCCGGGTGCTGAGCATCGGGGTCGTCGTCGTCAGCCTGGGGCTCGCGGTGGCCGTGCTCGTCACGTCGTCCACCGCGCTGCTGGTCGCGCTGACGGTCGCCGGGCTGCTGCTGGGCATCGCCTTCGTGCTGCCGGTCGGCGGCGCGGACGTGCCGATCGCCATCTCGCTGCTCAACGCGTTCACCGGCCTCGCCGTGGCCGCGTCCGGCTACGTGCTGGCGAACACCCTGCTGATCGTCGCGGGCACGCTCGTCGGCGCGTCCGGCACCCTGCTGACCCGGATGATGGCGCAGGCCATGGGCAGGCCGCTGGGGAACATCCTGTTCGGGGCGTTCACCGCGACCGTCGCCCGAGCGCACGGCGAGGAGTCGCGGACCGTCCGCTCCGGCACCGTCGAGGACGTCGCGATCCTGCTGGGCTACGCCCACTCCATCGTCATCGTGCCGGGCTACGGCCTCGCCGTGGCCCAGGCCCAGCACGCCGCGCGGGAACTGGTGACGCTGCTGGAGAACCGGGGGATCTCCGTCAGCTACGGCATCCACCCGGTCGCGGGCCGGATGCCGGGCCACATGAACGTGCTGCTGGCCGAGGCCGACGTGCCCTACGAGCAGCTCAGGGAGCTCGACGACGTGAACCCCGGCATGACGAGCACGGACGTCGCCCTCGTGGTCGGCGCCAACGACGTCGTCAACCCCGGTGCGCGCGACGACCCCGCCAGCCCCATCTTCGGCATGCCGATCTTCGACGTCGACCGCGCGCGGGCCGTGGTGTTCATGAAGCGCTCCATGCGGCCGGGCTTCGCGGGCATCGACAACGAGCTGCTCTACAACACGAAGACCACCATGCTGTTCGGCGACGCCAAGGAGTCGCTCACCAAGCTGCTCGCGGCCGTGAAGCAGCTCTGAGGAGAGGTCCCGGTCCTAGTTCCGCCCGAACAGGCCGGTGACCTCCTCGGGGGTCAGGGGAGGGGCGAAGAACTCGCCCTGGGCGGCGTCCGCGCCGATCCCCGCCCACCAGGCGGCCTCGTCCTCGCTCGCCACCCCGGTGGCCACCACCGCCACGCCCGCCTGGTGCACGACCGCCACGAGCGCCGTCATCGCGTTGTGCAGCACGGAGTCGCGGTCCGGCCCGGCGGCCAGCCTGCGCACGTCCGCGTCCGCGATGGTGACCGACCCGATCGGCAGCTCGGTCAGCAGCGCGAGTTCGTCCTGGCCGCCGTGGAAGGCGTTGAGGCCGGTGGTGATGCCGGCGTCGGCCAGCACCCGCACGTTGTCGTCGCCGCCCCCGGTGAGCACCGCGCGGGTGTTCACCGAGATCCGCATTTCGGACACCGGCAGCCCCGTCTCGTCCAGCGTCCGCTTCACCGCGCCCACGAGGTCCTCGTCGCGCGACTGCATCGGGCCCAGCGACACGTGCAGCGGCACGGCGGCCAGGGCCGCGTCCTCGCGCCACCGGGCCACCAGCTCACCCGCGTGGCGCAGCACCCACTGCCCGACCGGCAGCGACAGACCGGTCTCCTCCGCCAGTTCGAGGCACTGGCGGTGCCCCCGAGTGCCCCAGCGCAGCTGCGCGGCCACGCCGACGACCGTGCGGTCGGCCAGCGCGACGACGGGCTGGAAGTCGACCTCGATCTCGCCGTTCTCCAGCGCGCCGGGCATCGACGCGGCCACGTCGGCCCACGTCCGGTGCCGCGAGTCCTCGTGCGGGTCGTAGGGCAGCCACTGCCGCTTGCCCTTCGCCTTCGCCCGGTGCAGCGTCGTGTTCGCCGCGCGCAGCAGCTCGCCGACGGACCAGTCGCGCGACGGGCGGTCCAGCACGCCGATGGTGGCGGTGAGCGCGACGCCGCGGTCGTCGATGAACACCGGCTCCGCCAGCTCGTCGTTGATCATGTCGATCATCGTGGTGACACCGGGCGTGGTCGCCGAGTTGTCGACCACGATGGCGAACTCGTCGCCGCCGATCCGCGCCACCACGGTCTCCTCGCCCTCGACGACGGCGGCCAGCCGGTGCGCGGTCTGCTTGAGCAGCCGGTCACCGGCCGCGTGGCCGAGGCCGTTGTTGATCAATGAGAACGAGTCCAGGTCGAGGTGGTAGAGCGTGATCCCGCGCTCGGAGCGGTTGTGCACCGCTTCGAGCTGGGTGATGAAGTGCTGCCGGTTCGACAGGCCGGTGAGGGAGTCGTGCAGCAGCAGGAAGTCCAGGTTCTTCCGCATCAGGTGCAGTTCGCTGACGTCCTCGACCATCGTCACGTGGTAGGCGGGCTCGCCGTCGGCGTCGCGCAGCAGCGAGACGGCCAGGAGCACCCACGCGGGCTCGCCGTCGGCCCTGATCAGCCTGCGCTGCTCGCGGAAGCGGTCCACCACGCCCTCGCTCACCCGGCGGTAGGACCCGATCAGCAGCTCGGCGTCCTCCGGGTGGAAGCGCGCGGGCAGCGACCGGCCGATCAGGGAGCGGTCACCGCCCAGGATGGTCGCCATGGCGTCGTTCGCCTCGACGACGGTGCCGTCCAGCCCGGTGATCACGATGCCCACCGCGGAGGAGTCGAACACCTCGCGGAACCGGGCCTCGCTCAGTTCGAGCGTGCGCTCGACGCCCCGCTTCGCCCGGAGGAGCGCCCACTTGATCTCCTCCTGCTGGTCGAGCGCGTCGAGCCGCAGCGCGGTCGCGTACCGCGCGCCGACGGTGCCGAGGATCGCGACGACCTTCTCCGCCCGCCGGTCGACGCCGCCCAGCTCCGGGCTGAACAGCAGCGCGCGGCCGAGGACCTCCACGGTGCGCTGCAACGTGTGCCTGCCGGTGAAGTGGGCCGCCACCATCCTGTCGCCGACGACCGCGACGGGCGCCGCGGTGAACGGCTCGGCCTGGAGGGCGTCCACGACCACGTCCACCAGGTCGAGCAGGTACAGCTCGATCTCGGTGGAGGACATCGGCACGTACGTCGTGGAGTAGACGGCCTCCACCCACTCGCGGGCCAGTTCCTGCCGACGGGTCCTGGGCGGTGGCTCCTGCGCTGTCATGCTCCTCGTCCTCGTGCTGCCAGGGGGTGCGCGCGTCACCCCTCGCGGCCGACGCGCGCGTAGAGCCCGGCCCTCGTCGGGTCGTCGTCGGCGACCCTCTCCGGCCGCCACAGCGGCAGCGGCACGACGCCGGGGTCGACCACGTCGAACCCGGCGAACAGACCGCTGATCCCCGCGTGGGAGCGCGGGAACACGGGGTGGGAGCTCCTGCTCACGACCTCGACGATCCCGGCCATCTCCTCGGGCTGCAAGTCCGCCGTCGCGTGCGACACCGCGAGGATGCTCCCACCGGCGACCGCGTCGCGGTAGACGCCGAGCACGCCGTGCGGGTCGCCCTCGGGCGGCACGAGGTGCAGCACGCCGACCGCGAGCAGCCCGAGCGGCTCGGCGGGGTCCAGCAGGCCGGTGGCGGGCGCCGCCGCGAGCCGCCGAGCGGGTAGTCGTGGAGGCGGGCGGCGCTGGGGAGACCGGGATCGGCGCCCGCCGGTACCCGGTTCGCCAGTTCCACCGCGCGCCTCCCCGGAGCGGTCGAGGCCGTTGGAGCTACCGAGTGCGGGTGCCGTTCCCGCTCCGGAGGGCCGGTGTCGACAGGGCGCAGGCGACCGCGACCACCGCCAGCACGGCGAACGTCGTCCGCAGCGCCTGACCGCCCCCGGTGTGCAGCACGTACGTGCTGATCGCGATGCCCAGCGCCGTGCCGAGGCCCCTGGTCGTGTTCACCAGCCCACCGCCCAGCCCGGCCCGGCCCGGCGGGAGCGCGGCCATCACCCCCGCGTTGTTGGCGGGCGTGAACACGCCGAGCCCGAAACCCAGCAGCGCCAGCGCGGGCACGAGCGCGGCGGGCGCGACGGCGGGCAGGAGCGCCGCCGCGGCGGCCAGCCACGCCCCCACCCGCGCGGACGTCCACGAGCGGGGGAGCAGCCGCTGGCCGAGCGTCGCCGCGACCGCGAACCCCGCGGGCAGCGCGGTGAGCGCCAGGCCGGTCGCCAGCGGCGACCCGGTGGCGGCGAACGGCACCGCGACGAGCGGCCCGAAGAGCACGAGGTAGCCGCAGAGCGCGCCGAACAGCCCCCGGCCGACCGGCGCGGTGCGCAGCAGCGCGAGGTCCAGCAGCGGCACGGCCACCCGCCGCTCCCACCACCACAGCAGCACCCCGGCGGCCACCGCGCCCGCCAGCAGCGGCAGCACCGGCACGGCCAGCCCCGACGCCCCCGACAGGGCCAGCAGCGCGGCCGTCGTGGTCGCGGCCAGCAGGAGCGTGCCGAGCAGGTCGAACCGGGAGCGCTCGGCGCGGTCGACCGTGCGCGGCAGCAGGTAGTGGCCCGCCACCATCGCGACCACACCGATCGGCACGTTGATCGCGAACACCGACCGCCAGCCCAGCGCCGCCACGAGCACGCCGCCGACCGTCGGCCCCAGCGCCAGCCCGAGCGCCTGCGCCGCCGCCTGCACGCCCAGCGCCGTCCGCATCCGCTCGCGCGGCACGCTCGCCACGACCAGCGCCACGCTGTTCGCCTGGAGCATCGCGGCGCCGAGGCCCTGCACGACCCGGAACACGACCAGCGCCGCCAGGTCCGGCGCGAGGGCGCAGCCGACCGAGGCCGCGGTGAACACGGCGAACCCGTAGACGTAGACGAGCTTGCGGCCGAGCACGTCCGCCAGCCCGCCGACGGCGGCCAGCAGCGCGACCAGCGCCAGCAGGTAGGACAGCGACACCCACTCGACGGCGGCGGGCGAGACGTCGAAGTGCGTGGCGAGCGGCGGGAGGGCGAGCGTGACGATGCTCGCGTCGAACTGGCCCATGAACGCGCCGAAGCAGACCGTCCCGATCACCAGCCAGGGCGCGCCCACCCAGGTCGCGACCCGTCGCGGACGAGGCGACTCCGCGACGAACCACCGCCACCCGCGCGCAGACTGATCCATCTGCTTCCGATCATATCGGAGTCAGAGCTATCGCGGTCAGTAACCTGCACCGCATGTCAGATGAGGCCCGGACGCTCACCGACGTGGTGACCCGGCTGCGCAGGGCGTTGCGGACGAGCATCAGGTCGGACTGGCCGTGGGAATCGCTGCCCATGGCCCAGATCGAGCTGCTCCAGACGCTCGCCGAACGGCCGCCCATGCGGGTGGGCGACCTGGCGGCCGAGCTGCGCCTCGCGCCCAACACGGTCAGCGGGCTCGTCGGCCAGCTCATCGAGTCCGGCCTCGTGTCCCGCGCGGGCGACCCGACCGACCGCCGCGTGGCCAGGCTGTCGGTGACCGAGCAGGGCCACGAGCAGCTCGCCGTGTGGCAGAGCGCGCACGAGAAGCGCATCGGCGACGCGCTGGACAAGCTCGACGAGGGCGAGCGCGCCGACGTGGTCCGCGCGCTGACCGCGCTCGACCACCTGGTGGACCACCTGCGCTGAAACCACCCCTACCCGATTCCTGGGGTGCTCCGGCGCAGGCTAGGGGATGTCCTCGGCGCTCTTCGCGTCGACAGTGGACGGAGTCACTTCCTCAGGTCTCGGGGAGAACCGCCATGAGCGAACTGCTGGACACCACCCGCACCATCACCTACTGGCCCGCCGTGGGGGAGATCGCCGCGCTGTACGGGGAGTGGAACGCCGCGCTCGCCACCGGGGACCCGCACAAGGTCGCCGACCGGTACACGCCGGACGCCGTGCTGCTGCCCACGCTGTCGAACGAGGTCCGCACGGACCGCGCGGGCATCGTGGACTACTTCGCGCGGTTCCAGGAGCTGCGGCCCCTCGGCGTCGTGCTGAAGTCGTACGTGCGCGTGCTCCGCTCGACGGAGGCCATCGACTCGGGCATCTGCCGCTTCACGCTGAAGAGGAACGGCGGCACCGAGCACGTCGACGCCCGCTACACGTTCGTCTACGAGAAGATCGACGGCAGGTGGATGATCGTGACCCACCACTCCTCGGAGCTGCCCGAGAAGGCCTGACCGTTCGGGAGGACCGCGCTTGACCCGACTCCTCGGAGCCGTCGCGTGCGGCGGTGTCCTCGGCGCGCTGGCCCGCTACGGGCTCGGCGTGGTCCTCCCGCACGGCCCGTGGACGACCCTGGCCGTCAACGTGTCGGGCTGCTTCCTCATCGGCGTGCTCGCCGCCGTCACCGACGCGCCCCTGCCGAGGGCGTTCCTCGGCACCGGGTTCCTCGGCGGGTACACGACGTTCTCCACCTACGTCGTCGACCTCCAGCGGTTCCTCGACGACGGGCGGCCCTCGGTCGCCCTGCTCTACCTCTTCGGCACGCTGCTGCCCGCCGTGGTGGCCGTGTCCGCGGGCTCCGCGCTGGCCAGGCGGGTGCGCGGGTGACGGCGCTGCTGGTCGCCGCGGGCGCCGCCGCGGGTGCGCCGCTGCGCTACCTGGTGGGCCGTGCCTTCCCCGGTCCGCGCGGGACCCTGCTCGTCAACGTCGCGGGCTCGCTGCTGCTCGGGTTCCTGATCGCGCTGCCCGCGAGCGGCACCGCGCTGGCCGTGCTGGGCACGGGGTTCTGCGGCGCCCTGACGACCTACTCGACGTTCAGCCTGGACACGCTGGTGCTGTTCGAGGCGGGCGAGCGCCGTGCCGCGCTGCGCAACGTCGTGGTCTCGCTCGTGCTCGGTCTCGCCGCCGCCTACGCCGGTTTGGGCCTGGCGGCTCTGCTCCGTTAGCCCGACCGGCGCAACTCCCTCACGAGAACATCACGAATCGAACCGGGCGGGGTCCCGCGGCGAATCCACCTCGGCGCTCGCTCGTTGATCGGACGAGCCCGCTCCAGGGGGTGCACTCGGCGGCTGATGGGGCCACCACCCTCTGCGGTGGCTCCACCAGTCCGACCCGGTCAATGCGTTGGTCCACTTGGCTCAATGATAGTTACGACATTTCTTGGCTAACGCCGGGGGCCGGGTGGAAGATTAGATTGTCAGACGAAAGGCGTTTGATTATGACTCAGACGGTGCAATAGGTGCACGCACCGTGTTCGACCGTGAAGACCCAGCTCCCTGCCCTGGAGCGAGGCTTCGCGGGCGGGATGTGATAACGGTGTCATCCGCTGACAGCGTTATTGTTTCCGGTCCACGCAACCGGATTCCGCATTGCTGATCTCGTGAGTTCTTTAACAAACCACATCGGGCTGTCGAGGCCACCACCCCTCTGCGGTGGCCTCGACAGCCCTTTTTCTCACGCTGGGACCGGCGCGTCCTTCAGCCTGCTCAGCACCTCGGGCAGCTCGTCGGTGTGCACGACACCGAGCCGCTGCGTGGCGCGGGTCAGACCGACGTAGAGGTCGCTGGCACCGCGCGGCGACTCGGCGAGGATCCCGGCCGGGTCGACGACCACGACCGCGTCGAACTCCAGGCCCTTCGCGTCCAGGACGCTGAGCACCACGGCCCGCGAGTCCAGGGCCGAGGACTGGTTGCCGACGGCCGAGCCGGGCACGCCCGCCGTGACGGCGTCGCCCAGTTCGGCCAGCCTGGCCAGCGGCACGATCACCGCGAGCTTGCCCTCACCGATCTCGGCGGACTCGCGCGCGACCAGCGCGGGCAGGTCGGCCACCAGGTCGTCCACCCGCGCGTGCCACGGCTCGACACCGCTGTCGCGCACCGACGTCGGCGGCACGAGGTCCGGGTCGACGCTCGCCAGGACGTCGGCGGCGACGGCCATGATCTCCGACGGGGTGCGGTAGTTGACGGTCAGCTCGGTGAGCTTCCAGCGGTCCATCACGTACGGCGACAGGACCTGGCTCCACGAGGTCGCGCCCGCGATGTCGCCGGTCTGGGCGATGTCGCCCACGACGGTCATCGACTTGCTGGGGCAGCGGCGCATCAGCGTGCGCCACGCCATCGCCGACAGCTCCTGCGCCTCGTCGATGATGATGTGCCCGAACGTCCACGTCCGGTCGGCCGCCGCGCGCTCGGCCGCGGTCTCGTAGGTCTCGCCGCCGTGCCGCTCGGCCAGCCGGTAGGCGTCCATCAGGTCCTGCGCCATCAGGATCTCGGGGTCGGCGTCGTCCTCCAGGTCGAGGATGTCCAGCACGCCCTGCGCGTAGTCGACCGCCTGCCTGCGCTGGCGCTCCGCCTTCGCCTTGGCGTCCGCGTCGTCCTCGCCGAGCAGCTCGGCGGCCTCGTCCAGCAGCGGCACGTCGGCGGGGGTCCACTCGGCGTCCGCGGGGCGCAGCAGCAGCGCCCGGTCCTCCTTGCTCATCCGCGGCGCGGCGGCCGACAGCCGCTTCGCCGAGGAGAACAGGTCGCTGAGCAGCTGCTGCGGGGTGAGCGTCGGCCACAGCTCGGCCAGCGCCCGCTGCACGTTCTCGTCCTCGCGCAGCTCGCGGCGGATCTCGTCGATGTCGTCGGCGTCGAGCAGGTGCCTGCCGAGCTTGTTGACGGCCTGGTTCGCCATCGTGGAGATCATCTCGCGGACGAACGTGCGCCTGGCCTCGTTGTGCGGCCTGCGGGTGCGCCTCGCCCGGCCGCGGGCCTCGGTGATCGCCCGCCGGTCGATGCGCAGGGTGTCCTGCTCGAACGGGATCTCGACCAGACCGGGCGCCTCCTGCCGGTCCTTGATCGCGTGCGCGACGACGTCCGCCATCTGGAGGCGGCCCTTGATCGCGGCCACCTCGACGGGCTCGCGGCCGACGGCGGTCAGACCGGGGTACAGCTCGCCCACGGTCGACAGCAGCACGCCGGTCTCGCCGAGCGACGGCAGCACCTGGCCGATGTAGCGCAGGAACGTCGCGTTCGGCCCGACCACGAGCACGCCGCGCTTCGCGAGCTGCCTGCGGTGCGTGTACAGCAGGTACGCGGCGCGGTGCAGCGCGACGGCCGTCTTGCCGGTGCCGGGGCCGCCCTGCACGACGACGACGCCGTTCAGCTCGGTGCGGATGATCCGGTCCTGCTCGGCCTGGATGGTCGCGACGATGTCGCTCATCTGCCCGGTGCGGTTCGCGTTCACCGCGGCGAGCAGCGTCGCCTCGCCGGTCAGGCCCTCGTTGCGGCTCGGCTCGGTCGAGTTGATGTCCAGGACCTCGTCGTCGTACGCCACGACGGTGCGCTGCTTGGTGCGCATGTGCCTGCGCCTGCGCACGCCGTCCGGCGACGCGGCGGTCGCCAGGTAGAACGGCCGCGCCGCCGGGGCGCGCCAGTCCATCAGGAGCGGCTCGTACTCCTTGTCCTCGTCGAACAGGCCGATGCGGCCGATGTAGAACCGCTCGCCCTCGTGGAAGTCCAGCCTGCCGAAGCAGAGACCGTTCTCCACCGCGCTGTACTGGGCGAGCTGGTCCGAGTACATGGCGACGGAGGTGTCCCGCTCCGAGCGCATCTGGTGCGTGCCACCGGTTTGCCGCAGCGCGCCCGCCAGTCGCTTCGAGCTCTGCTCGCGGAGGTCGTCCAGCCTGCCGTAGAGCATCGACACGTACTCCTGCTCCGAGGAGATTTCCCGGAGCCGGAGGTCATCGGAGGGGCTTGACAACGTGCCTCATTTCTCGTTACCGTCCTCTGTGGTCAGGTTTTTGCCTGACTATTCTGCGTGCCCCCAGAGTGCGCGCGCAGAACATCTAATCTACACCCCAGAACACCACTTCAGCGCGGCGCCTCGTGGTGCGCGCACGCCTCCGGCAACAGCTCAGCCAACTGGTCCCGCTCGGCCGCTGTCAATCCCCCGAACAGCAGGCCGACCCCGCTCACCGCCGTGCTGACGCGCCCCACCCGCCCGGAAAGCCGGAGCCCCCGGTGGCCGGGGTGCCTCCGCAGCCGCTCCACGCTCATGGTCACCCATCTTAGGAACCACCCGTCATCGGATGTCGCAGCCGTTGCCGACCCGAGTGGACCGGGCCAGGATGCCCAGATGCGCCAAGACCCGATCGCCGTGCTGGGCATGGGAGCCATGGGCCTGCCGATGGCCCGCAACCTCGCCCGCGCGGGCTTCCCGGTGACCGTCTGGAACCGCACGCCCGGCCGCGACGGCGAAGCCAGGAGCGCCGGGGCCGTCGCCGCCGCCACCCCCGCCGAGGCCGCGCTGCCCGTCGTGCTCACGGTCCTGCCGGACCTCCCCGAGGTGGTCGAGGTCCTCGCGGGTGAGGACGGGCTCCTCGCGGGCTGGCGGAGGGCGGGCGTCGACCGGCCGCTGCTGGTCGTGATGGGCACCGTGTCGCCCGCCGCGATCCGCGACCTCGGCGACCGGCTGCCCGACGTCCGGCTGGTCGACGCGCCGGTCAGCGGCGGCGACGTCGGGGCGGACGCGGCGACGCTGAGCATCATGGTCGGCGGCCACGCCGACGACGTGCTGCGGCTGCGGCCGTACTTCGCCGTGCTCGGCACGACCGTCCGCCACCTCGGCCCGCTCGGCGCGGGCCAGCTGGCCAAGGCGTGCAACCAGATCGTCGTCGCGGCCACGCTCACCGCCGTGTCCGAGGCGCTCGCGCTGGCCGTCAAGGGCGGGCTCGACCCGGCCGTCGTCGTGGAGGTCCTCCAGGGCGGGCTCGCGGGCAGCCGGGTGCTCGACGTGAAGAAGGACAGGTGGCTCTCGCACGACTTCACCCCCGGCGGTCGCGCGGTGAACCAGCTGAAGGACCTGGTGTTCGCGGTCGAGGCGGGCCGCGAGGTCGGCGTGCCGCTACCGGTGACGGCCACCGTCGAGCAGATGTACTCGGCGATGTGCGCACTCGGGTTCGGCGACGACGACCACAGCGGCGTCTACCAGGTCTACGAGACGCTGTCGGACAAGGCGTCCGCCAGGTAGTCGCCGATGGCCGCCATGCCGTTCCGGTTCGGGTGCAGGGGAGCGGCGACCGTCGTCGGCACCAGGCCCTCGAACCAGCGGTCGGCGACCGGCGCGCACACGTCGTGGCCCACGCTCGGCGGCGCGATGTCCACGAAGGTCGCCCCGTGCGCCCGCGCCTCGGCCGCGAACGCGGCGTTCAGCCGGTTGATGCTCGCCTGGATGTAGTCGGAGTCGCGGCCCCACAGCGGCTGCGCCGGGTAGCACCCGCCGGGCCGGATGTACGTGCCGTACCCGACGACCACGATCTTCGCCAGGGGCGACCGCGCGTGGATGCCGTCCAGCACGGCGGCGAACTCCGGCGCGAACGCGTCCACCTTCGCCGCGAGCTGGTCGACGCCGCCCGCGGTCAGCCGCGCCTCGCACGAGACGCCGACGGGCTCGGGCAGCAGGTTGACGCACCCGAGCGCCGCGCCGACCAGGCCGATGTCGTTGCCGCCGATGGTCACCGACACCAGGTCGGTCGTCGGGGTGAGCGCGTCGAACTGCGGCGGCACCGCGCCCAGGAACGTCGTCTGGCTGCCCTCGAAGTCGTCCGCGACGGCCGCCGAGCACGTGACGTCGCGGAACTGCCCGACGCCGAGGGACGACGCCAGCACGCTCGGCCAGTTCCGCGACGACCGCAGGCAGCCGGGGTGCACCAGGTCCTGGTCGGGGATCAGCGGCCCGGCCGCCGCCGAGTCGCCGAGGGCGACGTACTCGGTGAAGCGCGGCGCGGCGGACGCCGTGCCGGTCACCGCTGTGATCGACAACGCCGCCAACAGCACTGGTAGCAGCCTGCGCATGGTCATCTCCTGAGTGTCACGGACTGGCTTGGATGACATGATGTGGGTTGTTGCCGCTCGCCGCCGCTGGGAGTTCACGCAAACCCCGATCGAGGTACTTGTGACGGATCACAAGCTCACCGTGAACGGTCGTCCGCTGCACGAACAACTCGTGCGCGCCCGGTCCATCGCCCGCGACCTGGTGGCCCGGTTCGTCGCCGAGATCCCGCTCTACCAGTCCCTGCCGCGCGAGGAGCTGGACGGCGACATCACCCGCATCACCGCCACCAACCTGCGGATCGTGGAGCGGATGCTGCGCACCGGCGTCCCGCCCACCGAGGCCGACCTCGGCGACCTCGCCGCGTCCGCAGCCCGCCGCGCCGCCGAGGGCGTGCCGCTCGGCGCCGTCCTCACCGCGTACAGCCTCGGCGTCCGCGCCCTGTGGCACGCGCTGCTCGACGACGCGCGCCCCGACGACCTCGCCGACGTGCTGACGGCCACCGACCTGGTGTTCCGGTTCCAGCAGACCGCCACCTCGGTCGTCGCCACCGCCTACGCCGAGGAGCAGCAGACGATCTTCGGCCACGAACGGGACGCCCGCCACGCCCTGGTCACGGCACTGCTGGCGGGCGACCCCGTCGCCGACCGCGTCCTGGACCGGTACGCCGTGGTCGTCCTGTCCCTCGGCGACCGTCCCGACGAGGGCGTCGACGCCGCGATCTCCGCGCGGCGCGCGCTGCGGCGGGTGCAGGACGAGCTGCACAACGCCCCGCACCTGCTGGACGTCCACGGCGGCGTCGTCCTGCTGCCCGCCGACCACCCGGTGCCCGCGCTGGTCGAGCGACTCGGTGCCGCGGCCGGGGTCGCGGTCACCGCCGCCTTCGCCGTCGCCGACACCGCCGACCTCCCGTCGGCGCACCGGCAGACCCGCGACGTGCTCGACACCGCGCTCCGCCTCGGCCGCCCGCCGGGGGCGTACCGGCTGGAGGACGTGCTGCTGGAGTACCAGCTTGGCCGGACCACCCCCGCCACCACCGCGCTGGCCGCCCTGCTGGACCCCCTGTCGGACAACCCGGACCTGCTGCCGACGCTGGAGCTGTACCTGGCGGAAGACCTGAACCGCCGCCGCACCGCGGCCCGCCTGCACCTGCACCCGAACACCGTCGACTACCGGCTGCGGAGGGTGGTCGCGCTGACCGGCCTCGACCCGGCCCGGCCTGCCGACCTCCAGCACATCGGGGCGGCTTTGGCGGCTCGGAGGGTGTTGGGGGCGGGTGGGTAGGCGGGGCTGTCGGGGGGTGGTCGGGTAGGTGGTCGACGGGTTTGTGGTCGACGGGTTTGTGGTCGGGCGGGTGGTCGGCGCGGTTGTGGTCGGGTGGGTGGTCGGCTGGGTTGGTGAACGGTCCGGTCGTGGCGGTGTTGGCGGCTGTTGACGCGGGGTAGGCGCTGGTTGTGGCCGGGCCGTTCACCGGGCTCGGCGTCGCTGTGCGTCGGGTGGTCGGGCCGTTCATCGGGCTTGGCATCACCGTGCGGTGTGTGGGTGGGCCGTTCA